>CAZIFB010000054.1:0-34338 GCA_964538915.1 uncultured candidatus Brocadiaceae bacterium
CGCGACGCGATGGCGGAACTCGGCCGCGAAGTGCCGATCTTCTGCACCGTCACGATCGAGACGACCGGCACGATGCTCGTCGGCAGCGACATCGCCGCGGCGGTCACGACGCTCGAGGCCCTGCCCGTGGACGTGATCGGGCTCAATTGCGCGACCGGCCCCGACCTGATGCAGGAATCGGTGCGCCACCTCGGCCGCACGACGACGCGGCAGGTGATGGTCATGCCGAACGCCGGGCTGCCGCGCAACGTCGGCGGCAAGGCCGTCTACGACCTGACCCCGGCGGAGCTCGCGCGCTTCCAGACTCGCTTCATCGAGGAGTTCGGGATCAGCGTCGTCGGCGGCTGCTGCGGCACGACGCCGGAGCACGTCGAGGCGATGGCCGCGGCAGTCGGCAGGCTGCGCCCGGCGGAGCGACCGAAGGACTACCAGCCGCAGCTCGCGTCGTTGTTCCACTCGGTGCCACTCGACCAGGACTCCGGTCCGCTGATCGTCGGCGAGCGAACGAATGCGAACGGCAGCAAGAGGTTCAAGGAGCTGATGCTCGCCGGAGACGTCGAGGGAATGCTCCAGATGGGCAAGGAGCAGGTGCACGAGGGATCGCACGTGCTCGACGTGTGCACGGCGTACGTCGGTCGCGACGAAGCCGGTGACATGCTGAAGCTGCTGCAACCGATGGTGCAGCAGGTCACCGCGCCCGTGATGATCGACAGCACGCAGATCGACGTCGTCGAGAAGGCGCTGCAGGTCGTGCCGGGCCGCTCGATCGTCAACTCGATCAACCTCGAGGACGGCGAGGAGAAGGCCGACAATCTGTGTCGCGTCGCGAAACGCTACGGCGCGATGTTCGTGGCGCTGACGATCGACGAAGAGGGCATGGCGAAGACAGCCGATCGCAAGCTCGCGGTCGCGAAGCGCATCTTCGACATCGTCGTCAACCGCCACGGGATGAACCCGGGCGACCTGATCTTCGACCCGTTGACGTTCACGATCGGCTCGGGCGACGAAGCGTCGCGCGACGCCGGCGTGCAGACCCTGAAGGGCATCGAGCTGATCACGAAGCACCTTCCCGGTGTGCGCACGATCCTCGGCCTGTCGAACATCAGCTTCGGCCTCGACCCGTATCCGCGGCAGATCCTCAATTCCGTCTATCTCGCCGAGGCGAGGAGGCACGGGCTCAGCGCCGCGATCGTTCACGCGAGCAAGATCATCCCTCTGCACAAGCTCGACGAGGAGGACAAGCAGGTCACGTTGGACCTGATCCACGACCGCCGTCGCGACGGTTACGACCCGCTCTTCGCCTTCCTCTCCCGCTTCGCGGGCAAGAAGCGCGTCGACACGAGCGCCGCCGGTGACGAGATGGCGATGCCCGTCGAAGAGCGTCTGAAGAAGCGGATCATCGACGGCAACAAGATCGGCATCGGCAAGCACCTCGACGAGGCGATGCTGAAGTACAAGCCGCTCGAGATCGTGAACGAAATCCTGCTCGACGGCATGAAGGTCGTCGGCGAACTGTTCGGCAGCGGCGAGATGCAGCTCCCGTTCGTGCTGCAGAGTGCCGAGGCGATGAAGACCGCGGTCGCGTACCTCCAGCCGTTCATGGAGAAGGTCGCGGGCGACACGAAGGGCACGATGGTGCTCGCCACGGTGCGCGGCGACGTGCACGACATCGGCAAGAACCTCGTCGACATCGTCGTCAGCAACAACGGCTACCGCGTCGTCAACCTCGGCATCAAGGTGCCGGTCGAGCAGATCCTCGAGGCGGCCCGCGAGAACAAGGCCGACGCGATCGGCATGAGCGGGCTACTGGTCAAGTCGACCGTCGTGATGAAGGAGAACCTCGAGCTGATGAGCCAGCGCGGAATCGCCACGCCCGTGATCTGCGGCGGCGCGGCCCTCAACCGCCACTATGTCGAGGACGACCTTCGCGGGGCGTACACGAGCGGCCCCGTGTACTACGGCGCCGACGCGTTCTCCGGGCTGCACATCATGGACGAGCTCACCGGTCGCGCGAAGGCGAAGACCGTGACGCAGACGGCCGAACCGCAGAAGCGCATCACGAGCCACCGGCGCATGACGAGGGCGGACAAAGAGCAGTTGCTGCAGCACGCGTTCGCCGAGTACGCGGACAGCGGTGTCGAGCCCGTTGCCGAGATCCCGAAGCCGCCGTTCTGGGGCGCCGCCGTGGTGGGACCGGCCGAACTCGACCTGGGCACGGTACTGCAGTACGTGAACAAGAAGGCGCTCTACCGGCTGCAGTGGCAGTACCGGCAGGGCAAACGCACCGAAGAGGATTACGCGCGCTTCGTCGCCGAGTTCGTCGAGCCCCGTTTCAAGGAACAGGTCCGCCTCGCGCGCGAGAAGAAGACGCTGCAACCGCGCGTCGTGTACGGCTGGTGGCCGGCCGTCAGCGAACGCAACACGCTGATCGTGCTCGATCCGAGCGATCGTTCGCGCGAGCTGTGTCGCTTCGACTTCCCGCGCCAGCCGGGCGGCCGTCGCCTCTGCCTCGCGGACTTCGTCGCGCGCCGGGACAGCGGGCGGATCGACGTGGTCGGGTTCTCGCTCGTCACGATGGGTGCGGTTGCGACGCAGGAGAGCGAGCGGCTCTTCAAGGAGAACCGCTACGACGAGTACCTGCACTTCCACGGCCTGTCGGTCGAAGGGGCGGAGGCGCTGGCGGAGTACTGGCACAAGCGCATGCGCCAGCAACTCGGGATCGCGCACAACGACGCGCCCGAGATCGAGAACCTCTTCAAGCAGAAGTACCAGGGCAGCCGCTACTCGTTCGGCTACCCCGCGTGCCCGAACCTCGAGGACCAGCAGAAGCTCGTGCATCTACTCGAGGCGTCGCGCATCGGCGTGTCGCTCAGCGAAGAGTTCCAGCTCGTCCCCGAACAGAGCACGTCGGCGATCGTCGTCCACCATCCGGCAGCGAAGTACTTCAACGTCACGGTCACGACGCCCGACCTTCGGGGGTGACCGCGCGCCGCAGCGCCCGCGGGTCGAACAAGCTGCGGCAAGGACCGGGCGCATGGACCCATACACACGGCTGACGAAGGCCTGGCTCGACACGCGGCATCGGGGCAGGTTCGACGGCGAGCCGCCGATCGTCTACTTCGCGCACGAGCCGATCTACGGTATCGGCTCGCCGCACTGTGAGCCGCACCACGCACGGCGCATCGTCCGGTTGTTCCAGTTGCTGCGGCGCGTACGCGCGGCCGGCGGTCGCACACTGCTCGACGTGGGCGGATGCGAGGGCTACTTCGCGTACCTGGCGCGCGAGGTCTTCGGGATGACGGTGTTCTCGGTCGACCTGTCGGAAGAGAACGTGCGTCGCGCTGCCGAGATCTTCGCGGTGCCGGGGGCCTCGGTCGACGCCGCGGCATTGCCGTTCGCGAGCGGCAGCTTCGACGTCGTGACGTGCGCCGAGGTCGTCGAGCACCTGGCCGATCCGGTGGCCGCGATTCTCGAGCTGCAGCGCGTCGCGCGCGGCGCCGTCGTCCTGGCGACGGAGGAGTGGCATTCGGACGCGACGCGTCGCGACCACGACCTGGCGGAGCGTCGGGCGTCCCATCACGGAGAGCGCAGTCTGTTCGCGGACGCGGACCTGCGACCGTTGTTCGAGCCGTTGGCGATCACGGTCGAACGGCAGGTCGTGCCCGACCTGCGGGAGTTCGCCACCGACGCAGCCGTGGACCGCGGCAGACTGCGGCAGGTGCTGCTGGCGCTCGTCGCCGAAGACCGGCCGGCCGCGCCTGGAGCCGGGATCGTGCTGACGGCGAAGAAGCCGGTGCACCTCGACCCGACGCCGCGCATTCCCGGCGACGAGGAGATCGTGGCGCGACTGTTGGGGGAGCAGCGCCCTCTGCACGTCATGGGGGCGCCCACTCCGACGATCGCCTGGGGCGAGGCCATCGAAGCGTGCTGCGTCCGGTGTGGGGCCGTGCTCGAGAAGCGACTCGACGAACTGCAGTGTGCATGCGGGTATCGCTCCCGGCGCCACAACGGCGTGTTCTCGTTCGTCGACGACCATGCGCCGTTCCCCGCACGCGTCGATGCGATGCTGGCCGACCGCGGCGGCGTCGCCTACCCGTGGCAGCGCGAGGATCTGCTGGAGCTCGCTCGCAAACTCGAGCTCCCGTTCGAAGTGCTCTGCGAGTGGCGATTCGACCGTCCCGAGGACGCGGCGCGCTGGAGCCACTTCGCCAGTTGTCGGTTCTTGGCGCCGGGCCGGTATCGCGTCGACGGTCCCGACCCGTGGCTGCAGAACGACACGATCGCGTGCTCGCCGGCGGAGGCGCAGGTCGTGACCGTCGAGATGGCTGTGCACCTGGACCAACCGGTGGAGCGCGAGATCGCCGTGACGAGGTGGCAGGTCGACGGCCAGACCACGATCTCGGAAGCGGCCATCGCGGGCGTCGATGTCGTCGCGGATGGAACGATGCGGACGTACCGGTTCGTGGCCCCGCGCATCGTCCGTGGAGAGATGCTGCTGCGGCTGCGCTTCGATCCGATGCGGTTCGGGCGAGGCGAGGTGCACCTTCGCTCGCTGCGCATCGACGCCGAGTTGCCGCCTGGATAGAGCCTCGTCCGGTGTGCGTTCGACCGATCGCCGGGCGGGCCGCGCGTTTTCCTGAACCGGAACGCCCGCCCGCGGGGATCCTGTCGTCGCGTGACCGATCCCCGCGATCCCGACTTCTACCTGGCGCACGCCGGCTACGTGCGGGCCCTCGCGCGGCGGCTCGTGTACGACGCCCACGCGGCGGACGACTTGGCGCAGGCGGCGTGGCTCGCGGCCCTGCAGCGTCCGGCCCGCGACGCGTCGGCGCCGCGCGCCTGGCTCGCGAGCATCGTGAGGAACCTCGCCGGCAAGCTCCTGCTCGGAGCGACGCGGCGAAGGCGTCGCGAACTGCAGCAGGAACCGCCGCCTCCCTCGTCGTCGCCCGACGACGTCGTCGCGCACGAACACGAACGACGGCGCGTCGTCGCGGCATTGCTCGAACTCGAAGAGCCGGTGCGAGCGACGCTGATCGCGCGGTTCTTCGACGGCCTCGAGCCTGCGGCGATCGCTCTGCGCGACGGCGTGCCGGTGGAGACGGTTCGGACTCGCATCAAGCGCGGGATGCAGCGGCTGCGCGAACGTCTGCTGCGCGACGGTGCGTCGGCGTTCGTGTTCGCGCACGGGCTGCGTCTCGGCGAACCCGGTGTCGGTGCGATGTTCGTGCACCTCTGGCGCGGAGTGTTCCTCATGCAAGCGAAGAACGTCGTCGTCGCCGCGGGCGTGCTCGTGCTCGCCGCAGCCGTGTGGTGGTCGTTGCACGACGCGTCGCCGAAGTCGGTGACGTCGGCGGCTGGTCCGGAACCCGTCCCGGTCGCGGCGCCCGCCGTTCCCGCGGTCGCGGCGCCGATCCCGGTGGATTCGCTGCCGGAAGCCGCGCGCACGGCCGAGCTGCCTGCTGCGCCGACGGGTGCGCTCGCCGTGCAGGTGGTCTGGTCGGATCGCCGCGCGGCGGCGGGCGTCGCGGTGCGCGTCGGTTCATTCGCCGCGTGCAACGTCGAAGCCAGCGTGGTCGATGCGCGAACCGATCGCGACGGTCGGGCCCGATTCGAACACCTCGGCGCCGGGGACGTGTTCGTCGAGTGCGACCGCGGGACGAGTCGGCGGTGCACGATCCGTGCGGGCGAGTGCGCCGAGGCGCGGCTCGAGATCGCCGCCGGTGCACACGTCCGGGGACGTGTGCTCGACGTCGACGGGAGCCCTGCGGCGGGTGCGGAGGTGTACCTCCTGTACCGCCCCTCGGCGCACGCGGGCCACGTCGTGGCGACGGCCGACGCCGACGGCACGTTCGCTCTCGACGATGCGCCGGCCGATCGCACGTTCTCGCTGTCGGCCTTCCTGCCGCAGCGTGCGCCGACGCCGCAATGGATCGGAAACCCCGCCGCGGGCAAGACCGTCGACGTGGAGCTGCGGTTCGCGGCGCGGGGCGGAGCGATTGCGGGCAGTGTCACCGACGAGACCGGAGCACCGGTCGCGGCGACGGTGGTCGTGGGTGCGCGCGAGATCGCGTTCGAGCTGATGCGGCCGCGCGGGAACGACGCACCGCCGCTGGAGAGCCGCCGTGCGAAGTGCGATGCCCTCGGTGCTTGGCTCGTCGAGGGCGTCGCGGCGGGGGACACGCCGGTCCTCGTCTTCGCTCCAGGCATGGCGACGTGGGAGGGGCGCGTGTTCGTCGTCGAGAACGGGCTCGTGCACTGCGATGCGGTGATGGCGAAGGGCGCGCGGCTCATCGGCACCGTGCGGGACGAACGCGGCGCGCCGGTGGCTCGCGCGGAAGTGCGGGTCGGCTCGTTCGGACTGAAGTCGGCGCTCACCGCGGCCGACGGCGACGGTGTGTTCCTTCTCGACAGCGTGCCCATCGGTGCGTTCACCGTCGCGGCGAAGGCAGAGGGCGCGGGGGAGGCCCGGGCGGAGTTCATCGGCGTTGCCGGCGCGGAGCTGCGATGGGATGCGACGCTGCTGCGTGCGACCACGCTGCGCGGTCGGGTCACCGCGAACGGCGGAGCGGTCGCCGGAGCGCGCGTCAGTGCCCGCTGCATGCCCGCCTCGATGCAGCAGTGGTTCGCCGACGCGACGAGCGGCGGAGACGGAGCGTTCGAGTTCACCAACTGCCCCGCCGCGCTGCTGCACCTCGACGTGTTCTCGCCGACCAGCGGGTCCTTCGTGGTGGCCACGCGCGACGACGTCGATCCCCACGGGGGCGAGGTGCTGCTCGAGGTCGAAGCGTCGCGCGAGCCGTCGGCCTTCGTGACGGGACGCGTCGTGGACCCGAACGGCGATGCGGTGGCCGGCGCGGAGGTCACGGTCCTGTCGGCATCACCCGACATCACCGGCGGCCACGTGGTGCGCACCGGTGCCGACGGGCGATTCCTCACCCCCGGCTGTCCGCCCGGCGAGTGGTTCCTGTTCGTGCATGCAGACGGCTGGTCGCGCCTCGGCGCACCCCGTCGCACGCTCACCGTGGGTGCGACGACGGACTTCGGCGATCTGCGCCTCGTGCGCGGCCAGAACCTCGTCGTCACGCTGCAGCCCGACGGCGGCGTCGACCTGACCGGCCTCGTGATCGCGCTCGGCGACGCGAATTGCGGCATCGCGACCCGCGAGCCGACGAACGGCATCCTGCGGTTTCCCGACGTCGGGCCCGGCGACTACGAACTGGTCGCGTACGCGCGCGGCGTGGCGCAGCGGCGGGTGACGGTTCGCGTTTCCCCCGACGTCGAGACCTGCGTCGCGTTGCCGTTGAGCGCGGGCACGGAAGTGCGGGTGGACGTGCGCGACGAACGCCGTGAACCGATGGTGGATCGGCTCGAGACGGAGCTGATCGACGGCAGCGGCGCGTGCATCGATCGAACGCCGCTCACGCCGGGCGCCGAACCGATGTCATGGCAGCGCCGCCTGGTCGCCGGGACCTACGAACTCCGGCTGCGCGACCATCGCGGCCGCATCGTGGCCGTGCCCCTGGTCGTGCCGGCGGCGGGCAAGGCGATGCACACGACCGCGCGCTTCCGCTGAGTCGACCGCCGGGGGAGCCGCGACGACCGGGCGCGACCTCCGGTCACGACGCACGGCGCGGGAGGCGATGCAGCAGCACCAGCAGCAGGATCGCGCCGACGGTCGCGACGATGAGCTGGCCGAGCAGGCCCGTGGCCGCGAGTCCGACGAGCTGGAACACGAAGCCGCCGAGCAGCGCGCCGATCACGCCGACGATCAGGTTGCCGACGAGGCCGAAGCTCGTGCCCTTGGTGAGCTGGCCGGCGAGCCAGCCCGCACACATGCCGATCAACGCGAACCAGAGGAACTCCATCGCCTGATCCTGCCAGCTCACGAGCGTGGTGGCGAGGTTCGTCTACGTCGAAGGGACCGTGGCCGAAGATCGAAGAGATCCAAAGCTTGACGATGTCTAAATCCGGGCTAGCATCGGCGCCCGATCGACCCGTCTTCGAGTCCTTCGAGCCGACGACCCATGACCATGACCAGGAGGTGTTCCGTGTCCTTCGTTGCCATCGATCCGACGCGCGCCGCGAGCGCTGCAGTCCGCGAACGCGCCGCGTTCCGAATCCATCGCCCCGCGGCGCTCCATTCCGCGTGCCTCCTCGCGTTCGCCGCTGCGTGCGCAGCTCCGGGCTCGTCGGAACCCGCCGGCGGCTCCTCTGCGGACTCGGCGGCGAAGTGCCCGGTGATGCACGATGCGACGGCGAGCGGCAAACCCACGACCCAGGACACGGTGGAGGGAGTCATGAAGAACAAGGAATGGTGGCCGAATCAGCTCGATCTGCGGGTGCTGCACCAGAACCCGCCGGCGGGCAATCCGCTGGGCAAGGGCTTCGACTACGCGGCCGAGTTCAAGAAGCTCGATCTCGCGGCGGTGAAGAAGGACATCGCAGCGATGCTGACCACGTCGCAGGACTGGTGGCCCGCCGACTACGGCAACTACGGGCCGCTGTTCATCCGCCTCGCGTGGCACAGCGCCGGCACGTACCGCATCTCCGACGGACGTGGCGGCTCGGCCGACGGCACGATCCGCTTCGCGCCGCTCAACAGCTGGCCCGACAACGCGAACCTCGACAAGGCGCGCCGTCTCCTGTGGCCGATCAAGCAGAAGTACGGCCAGAAGATCTCGTGGGCCGACCTGATGATCCTCACCGGCAACGTCGCGCTCGAGACGATGGGCTTCGAGACCCTCGGCTTCGCCGGCGGCCGCGAGGACGTGTGGGAGCCGCAGGAGGACGTGTTCTGGGGGCCCGAGGGCAAGTGGCTCGCGGACCAGCGCTTCAACAAGGAGCGCGAACTCTCGAACCCGCTCGCCGCGTCGCAGATGGGCCTGATCTACGTCAACCCGGAGGGGCCCAACGGCAAGCCGGACCCGATGGCCGCCGCGCACGACATCCGCATCACGTTCGGTCGCATGGCGATGAACGACGAGGAGACCGTCGCGCTGATCGCCGGCGGGCACACGCTCGGCAAGACGCACGGTGCGGCCGATCCGACGAAGCACGTCGGGCCGGAGCCCGAGGGCGCCAGCATCGAAGAGCAGGGCCTCGGCTGGAAGAACGCGTTCGCCAGCGGCAAGGGCGGCGACACGATCACCAGCGGCCTCGAAGGCGCGTGGACCTCGACACCGGTGAAGTGGTCGCAGGGCTACTTCAACAACCTGTTCCGCTACGAGTGGGAGCTGACGAAGAGCCCTGCCGGCGCGCAGCAGTGGAAGCCGAAGGGCGACGCCGGTCGCAACGTGCCGGACGCGCACGATCCGGCGAAGAAGCACCAGCCGATCATGCTGACGACGGACATCGCGCTCATCACGGACCCCGCGTACCGCAAGATCTCGGAGCGCTTCCACGCGAACCCGAAGGAGTTCGAGGCCGCGTTCGCGCGCGCCTGGTTCAAGCTGACGCACCGCGACATGGGGCCGCGCGCGCGGCTGCTCGGTCCGGCAGTCCCCGAGACGCAGGCGTGGCAGGACGCCGTGCCGGCCGTCGATCACGCGCTGGTCGACGACAAGGACGTCGCCGATCTGAAGGGCAAGGTGCTCGCGTCGGGCCTTTCGGTGTCTCAGCTCGTCACGACCGCGTGGGCGTCGGCGGCGTCGTTCCGCGGCTCCGACCTGCGCGGCGGCGCCAACGGTGCGCGCATCCGGCTCGCGCCGCAGAAGGACTGGGCGGTCAACCAGCCCGCCGAACTCGGCAAGGTCCTCGCGACCCTCGAACGCGTGCGGAAGGAGTTCAACGACGCGCAGAAGGGCGGCAAGAAGATCTCTCTCGCCGACCTGATCGTGCTCGCCGGCAATGCCGGTGTCGAAGAGGCGGCGAAGCGCGCCGGCCACTCGGTGAAGGTGCCGTTCGCGCCGGGTCGCACCGACGCGTCGCAGGAGTCGACCGACGTAGAGTCGTTCGCCGTGCTCGAACCGAAGGCGGACGGCTTCCGCAACTGGGTCGGCGCCGGTGTGACGACGCCTTCGCCCGAACTGCTCGTCGACCGTGCGCAGCAGCTCACGCTGAGCGCGCCGGAGATGACGGTGGTGGTCGGCGGCCTCCGTGTGCTCGGCGCCAACTCCGGCGGCGGCAAGCACGGCGTGTTCACCGCGAAGCCCGAGACGCTGACGAACGACTTCTTCGTCAACCTGCTCGACAACGGCACGGCGTGGAAGAAGGCCGGTGACGGCTACGAGGGCGCCGATCGCAAGAGCGGCAAGACCCGGTGGACCGCGACCGCGGTCGACCTGATCTTCGGTTCGAACTCGCAGCTGCGGGCGATCGCCGAGGTCTACGCCTCGGACGACGGCAAGCAGAAGTTCGTCACCGACTTCGTCGCCGCGTGGACGAAGGTGACGAACCTCGATCGCTTCGACCTCGCCGCGTCGCAGCGCATGTGACGCGCCCGCGCGGGGCGCGGCATGCGATGTGCTCTGCGGGGCGCATGCATCGTGTCCCCGCGCTCCCTGCTCTCTTCGCGCTCGCCGGGCTGGCCGGCCTCGCGGCGTTACAGGATCCCCACAACAAGCCTGTGCGTGCGGCCGACCTGCTCGGCCGCCCCTTCGGTGCCGCGGTCGAGTTGCTCGGGCCGCCGCGACTCGGGGCGGGCACGGCGGAGCTCGTGCGCTGGATCTGGGACGACTCCGCGGGCGGCCGCATCACGATCGCGATGCACATGGGAATCGTGGTGCACGTCGACGAGACCATGAGCCGCGGCGCCGTCGATCGGCGGCCGGTTCCGGCGACCGGCAGCTACCCGGGCCAGCCCGTTGCCGAATTGCTCGTGCGCCTCGGGGCGCCGCAGCGCGTGACCGCCGCGACGGGTCGGCCCGCGCCGGTGCCCGGCGACCGCGGGCAGTTCGCCGACGCGGTGTTCGTGTATCGCGACCAGCGGCTGCTCGCCTCCGCCGGTTTCGTGCTCGGGCCCGAACCACCCGCGCCGGAGCAGCGCGGGCCGCGCTGATCGCTGCGGGTTCAGCCCGCGTGTTCGATCTTGATGACCTCGACCGGGCAGTCGCGCATCGCCTGCTCGATGTCCTCGCGCTTGCCGGCGAAGAACTGCGCGGCGTCGGGGCGCACGATGCAGTCCTGGTCGTCCTCGACGAGGAAGACGTTCGGCGCGATGTCCTGGCACAGCTTGCACGAGATGCAGCCGGCTTCGATCCAGACCTTGCAGATGGGAGCGGGTTTCACGTTCACGGTCGCGGGTCTCCGACTTTGCCCGCTGTTCGGTTCTCGCGCGAGCCTTCCGTGGCCTTGGAAGGGGCGTCAGCGCTTGCCGGCGTCGTTGGCGGCCGCCTCCTGGATCGAACGGATCGCCGCCTCCCATCGTTCGGCGGAGATGCGAATTGTCGGCGGCGTCGCGTTCGCCGTGATCCTCGTTTCCTGCTCGAGCAGCCCGAATTCGATGCGTCCGTTCCTGTGCTGCAGTCCGAGCGACAGTTCGTGGGGGCCTTCGCCGATCGGCAGTTCCAGGCGGCCGGCGACCGCGCGTACGAACGCCGACGGAAGGTCGTTGAGCACGACGGTCTGGTCCGTGTCCCATTGCTCGTGCACCGCGATCTCGCGCCGGTCGACGGGGGAGAGGCGGGCGATCACCGAGAGATCGTCGGGCAACGGGGGCATGTCGGCGATCACGAGTTGCACCGTCGGCCACGGCGGGAGCCGCACGTCGAGCCGGTCGCCGTCGACGCGGAACGCCTGGGGCGGCAGGTCCCGGCTGACGAACAGCAGATCCAGCGGTCGCTTGGGTACCAGCAGCCGGAACACCGCGTCCTGGAAGCGGAAGCCGCGCCATCGTTCTGTCGCAGCCTGGCCCGCCGCGAACACGGTGCCGTACGCGTTCGGATCGGGTTCGCCGTTCGCAGCGAGCACGCGGACGGCCAGCACACGCAGTGCGCCGCGCAGGTCGATGTCCTCGATGCGGCGGTCGCCGTCGGCCGCAGGCGGCACGACGACGTTCGGGATACGGACCGTCGGCTGGCTGTCGAACCAACTCCGCACCTCGAGCGTGTAGGTGCCGCGCCGCACGGTGGGCCAGTGCAGGTTGCGTCGTTCGCCACGGCCGTCGGCGTTCGCGTGCCGCTGCGCGCGCTCGTTGTTCGCTCGCTCGTCGCTCGCGCTGCCGTCCGGAACGGAGGCCGCGGCCGCGTCCTGTGGGATCAGCTCCGCGACGATGGACCACGCCGGTGCGTCCCTGGGCACGAGCACCGATGCCGACAACGAGTGTGCAGCTTCGATCGTGATCTCGAGGTCGCGCGTACCCGCGCGGAACGGCACCGCATCGTGCGCCAAGGCCTGCGACGGGTCGAAGGCGAGTCGCAGTTCGCCGGGTGGCGGCGTTCCGAGGACCAGGAAGCGGCCGCTGCGCTCGCGGTGGATCGAGAGCGTCGTCGTCTCGCGCCACTCGGCGTCCTCCTGTTCGCGCCCGGGCGCGAAGTGCTCGACCTCGAACGCGACGTCGCGCTCCACCGGTCCGCCCGCGTCGACGAAACGACCGGAGCACACGACCTGGTCTCCGGTCAGCCGCACGTCGCCGAGGTCGTTGAAGCCGAGGTGCAGGTCCACCGGCTCGATCTCGCCGTGACCCGCCACGGGCTCGGTGCGGAAGAACGCGATCCGTTCGATGCGATCGCGTTCGCCGATCTTCTCCCAGGACGCGAGCAGGCGACCGCCGGTGTCTGTGTGCAGCCACGCGTTGCCCTCGAAGCCGGATCCCTGCACCAACATGCCGACGGATGCCGGGCCCAAGGGCTGGCCGTCGGCGTCGAGCAGGCGGGCCGCGAGCAGGATCTTGTCCGTCGCCGGATCGAGGTGGACGGTGACCTGCTGGTCGCGCGCGGTCGGGCCGGCGAGGACCTTGTCGCGGATCGCCTTCGTCCCCGATTGCGCGAAGTACTCGCGTCCGATCGGCACGCGGGGGAACAGGACCGAGCCGTCGGCCCGCAGGGACCCCGGCCCCACGGCGATGCTCGTTGCGTTGTCGCTCAGCGACGCCGCGCCGAGCGTGTGCGGGGGGATGTCCGACGCGGGCGTCGTCACCACGACGCTGCCGCAGGTCGGCAGGCGCAGCACGACGGGTTCGCGCGGTGGGTCGGCGAGCGACACCTCGGTGCCGACCTCGCCCGGTGCGAGCGGCATCGCGAACACGCGCCAGTTGCCGGACGGTTCGTCGCCGATCTCGTCGTTCGGCTCGAGGTCCTGCACGTGTTCGAGGATCGCGACTCCGTCCGGTGAGCGGGTCCGCGCCTTCACCGCCCACTGGCCCGGTCCGTTGGTGCGTCCGCCGACGCGGCTGGCGTAGAGCCCGACGACCACGTCGGGCGCGGGGTCGCCCCGGTCGTCCACGACCTGCACGACGATGCGGCGGTCGGGCACGAGTTCGACGACGAAGCCGTCGTGCGGGGCGAGCAGGGAAGGTTCGAGATACACCTCGCCGTGCACGCTGCCTTTCTCGGCGACGACGGTGAGCCAGCCGTTGCGCGTGACGCGCGCCTTGCCGTCGCCGTCGGTCGTCGTGCTCCAGCCGAACCGTTCTGCGTACGCTCGCGTGTTCGCGCGCAGGATCGTTCGATCCGCCGTGGTCGGCTGCTGCGCCCGTTCCAGCGCATCGGCGGAAGTGTCGTCGACCCAGTGCACGGTGGCGCCGACGACCGGAGCCTTCGTCGCGCGGTCGATCGCGCGGATCGTCGTCCACGGCGCGTCGGCGGGAATCGGCCGCATCGATGGCGCGGCAGCGGCGGCATCGGTGCGGTCGGTCGGCGTCGTCCTGCCGGCGCGGTCGCTCGTGTCGCCGGACGCCGGTTGCGTCGGGTCGCTCTTCGGCCCGTCGATGCGTCGCGCAGGGGGCGCGGGGTCGCCGCCTTGCAGCAGGCAGGCCAACGCGATCGCGCTCGCGATCAGCGCGATGGCCGCGGCAGCGGCCAACCCGTTCTTGGTGGTCACGCCGACCCCCGGCAGAGCTCGCCCGACGGCTCGTCCATTGCGCCGGATGCTAGCGGATCCGAGCTGCTAACCGCCGGGCGCCGGTGCGCAGGCGAGCAGCGCGTCGAGCATCGGGTTCGGCGGCGCGTTCTTCCGCCACGCGGCGACCACGGGGAACGTCGTGCGCGGGCGGCCCCACGGGAACGCGGCGAGGCGACGGCCGGCGGGGCCGTCGCGTTCGAGGCTCGGCACGAGCGACCAGCCGAGGCCCGACTCGACGAAGCCGAGGATGGCGTCGGCGGTGTCGAGCACGATCGTCTGCGCGGGCACGACCCCGTGCAGTCCGAGCGCCTGCATCTGCAGGTCGTGTGGGCGGCTGCCCGCCGGGTAGGCGAGGAACGGCACGTCGTGCAGGCTCGCGAACGGCGGCGGGCGGCGGCCGGAGCCCGCGCGTTCGCGCGGCACGACGAGGCACGGGTGGAGATCGGCGACGTGGCGCGTCGCGATGTCGTCGGGCGGGTCGGGCAGGTAGGTGACGAGCACGTCGGCGTGCCCGGTGCGCAGCGGCGCCACGTCGACGCGCAGCAGTTCCTGCAGGTGGAGCCGCACGCGCGGCAGGCGCCGTCGCAGTGCCAGCAGCCAGCCGGGCAACAGCCGCCGGATCAGCAGCGACTCGGCCTGGATCGACAGCGCGCCGTCGAACTCGCCGGTCTGCAGGCTGCGCACGACCGCGGGCAGGTCGCGGAAGAACGGCTGCACGAACGCGAGCAGGTGTGCTCCGGCGGGTGTCGGCCGCATCTGGTCCTTGCCGACCCGTTCGAGCAGTTGCACGCCGACCTCTGCCTCGAGCTTCTTCACCTGCTGGTGCAGGGCTGGCTGGGTGATCGGGTACTCGGCGGCGCGGGCCGCGCGGGAGTAGCCGCCCTGGGTGGCGACGAGCCAGAAGCCGGCGACACGATGGAGATCGATCATGAAGCACAGCTTATCGAGCCGTGCAGAACAAGTTGCGCACGGGAATCGGCGATCCTGGCGATACTGCGCGCATGACGAACCCGTCCTCGTCTTCACCTTCGGACCGTCCGCCGCGCATCGGCGGCCTGCTTGTCGCGCAGTTCTTCGGCGCGTTCAACGACAACGCGTTCAAGATGCTCGTCGTGCTGCTCGCGTGGGCCGCACTCCCCGCCGGCGACGAAGCGGGCAAGCAGCGGGTCGCGACGATCGGCATGGTCGCGCTGACCTTGCCGCTGGCACTCGTGTCGCTGCCCGCGATGTCGTTCGGGGATCGGGTCAGCAAGCGCCGGCTCGTGCTGTGGACGAAGCTCGCGGAGGTCGTGCTGATGGCGCTCGGCACGCTGGCGATGGCCGTGCAGCCGGACGGGTGGCTGCCCTTCGCCGTGCTGGTGGGCATGGGCGCACAGAGTGCCCTGTTCGCACCGGCGAAGTACGGCATCCTCCCGGAACTGCTGCCGCACGATCGCCTCGCCGCCGCGAACGGGCGCCTCGAAGGGGCGAGCTTCCTCGCGATCATCCTGGGCACCGCGTGCGCCGGACCGCTGCTGCAGGCGGTGGGTGCGGAACGCTGGCTCGCGGGTCTGCTGCTCACGGGCTTCGCGCTCGCGGGCCTCGTCGCGGCGCTCTTCCTGCCCGCGGTTCCGCCCAGCGGCGCCGCTGAACCGTTCGGTGTCGTGCTGCGGCAAGCGTGGCGCGCGATCCGCGGCGACCGCGTGCTGTGGCTCGCGATGCTCGGCACCTGTGTGTTCTGGGCCATCGCGAGCCTGCTCGGCCAGGACGTGCTCGTCTACGGCAAGCAGGTCCTTCAGTACGACGACGGCCTGGCGGGCCTGCCGCTCGCGGTGTTCGCGATCGGAACCGGCGCCGGCGCGATGCTCGCGGGTCACGTCGCGCGCGGGAAGGTCGACACGGGCCAGATCCCGCTCGGTGCGCTCGGCCTCGCGGCCGGGTCGGCGGTGATGGGACTGATCGAGCCGGGCCGCATCGGCACCCTCGTGCTGATGGCCGCGCTCGGCATCGCGAGCGGCTTCGTCGTGGTGCCGATCAACTCGCTCGTGCAGTGGCGTGCGCCGGCAACGCGGCGCGGCGCCGTGATCGCACTGGTGAACGGCCTCTCGTGCGTCGGCATCCTGGCCGGGGCCTTCGTGTGCACGGGCCTGGCCGAACTCGGCGCGAACTCGACGCAGATCCTGCTCTTCGCCGCGATCGCGACCGCGGCCGCGACGGTGTGGGCGGTGTGGCTCCTGCCCGAGGCGCTGCTGCGTTCGTTCGTGCTGCTGCTCGCCCACACCTTCTATCGCGTGCGCATCGTCGGTGCCCGCAACGTGCCCGAGACCGGCGGCGCGCTGCTCGTGCCGAACCACGTGTCGTTCCTCGACGGCCTCTTCCTGCTGGCCGCGACCGACCGGCCGATCCGCTTCGTCGTCGAGAAGCACTGGTACGAACGTCCGTACCTGCGCCCGTTCCTCGCGGCGCTGCGCGCGATCCCGATCGCCGCGACCGGCGGACCGCGCGTGCTCCTGAAAGCGCTGCGCGAAGCCGGGGACTCGCTCGATCGCGGCGAACTCGTGTGCCTCTTCGCGGAAGGCGAGATCAGCCGCATGGGCAGTACGCTGCCGTTCCGCCGCGGCATGGAGCGCATCGTGAAGGGGCGCGCGGTCCCGATCGTCCCGGTGCATCTCGATCGCGTGTACGGCGGTCTGCTCAGCGCGCGGCAAGGGCGTGTGCAGTGGCTCCCGTCGCGTGTGCCGTGCCCGGTGACGGTGTCGTTCGGCGACCCGCTCGCGACCGGCACTCCGCCCGCCGAGGTACGCCGCCGCGTCGACGAACTCGGCGAGGCCGCGTGGCAGTTGCGCGCCGACGAACTGCAGCCGCTGCACCGCGCGTTCGTACGCAGCGTGCGCATCGCGCCGTGGCGCGGTTGCCTCGCCGACACTTCGGGCCGGCGGCTCTCGAGGCTCGGTGCACTCGCCGCGGGCGTGGTGCTCGCGCGACGGCTTCGCGGACCGTGGTCGGGGCAGGACGCCGTCGGCATCCTGCTGCCGCCGTCGATCGGCGGCGCGCTGGCCGCGTTCGCAGCGAGCCTCTCGGGGCGCACCGCGGTTCCGCTCAACTACACGGTCGGTCCCGCGTCGCTCGCGTCGTGCGCGCGCCAGGCGGGTCTGCGCACGGTGCTGACGTCGCGCGCGTTCCTCGAGCGCCTGCCGCTGCAGCTGCCCGAAGGTGTGACCGTGCTCCTGCTCGAGGACGTGATGGCGGGCGTTTCGCGCGGCGAACGGCTGGCCGCGGCCCTGCGGGCGCTCTTGTTGCCGGTGCGCATGCTCGAGCGTGCGTGCGGTGCGACGAAGCCCGTCACGCGCGACGGCGTCGCGACGGTGATCTTCAGCAGCGGCAGCACGGGCGAACCGAAGGGCGTCGAGCTGACGCACGCCAACGTGCAGGCGAACTGCGACGCGGTCGCGCAGTTGATCCCGCTCGACCACCGCGACCGGCTCGTCGGCGTGCTGCCGCTGTTCCACTCGTTCGGGAACATGGCGCTGTGGTACGCGGTGCAGCAGGGTGCGGGCATCGTGTTCCACCCGAACCCGCTCGACGCCGCGGCGGTGGGGGAGCTCACGGCGACGCACCGCGCATCGATCCTGCTCGCGACGCCGACGTTCCTGCAGCTCTACCTGCGCCGGTGCGAGCCGGGCCAACTCGGGTCGCTGCGCGTCGTGCTGACCGGCGCGGAGAAGCTGACCGACACGCTGGCGGACGCCTTCGCGGATCGCTTCGGCATCCGGCCCATCCAGGGCTACGGCTGCACGGAGTGTGCGCCCGTCGTCGCGACGAGTACGCCGGGCTACCGCGCGGCGGGCTTCTACCAGGCGGGTTCGCGTCGCGGCTCGGTCGGGCGGCCGCTTCCCGGCGTCGTGGTGCGCATCGTCGACCCGGAGACCAGGGCGCCGCTCGCGGTCGGCGAGGCAGGGCTCGTGCTCGTGCGCGGTGCCAACGTGATGCGCGGCTATCTCGGCCGCCCCGATCTCACGGCTGCCGCGATGCACGACGGCTGCTACGTGACGGGCGACGTCGGTCGCGTCGACGCCGAAGGCTTCCTGTTCCTCACCGACCGCCTCTCGCGCTTCTCGAAGATCGGCGGCGAGATGGTGCCGCACGGCACCGTCGAGGAGCACCTGCAGGAGTGCAGTGGACGCGACGAACGGGCGTTCGCGGTCTGCGGTGTGCCCGATGCCAGGAAGGGCGAACGCCTGATGGTGCTGACGACCGTCGCCGGCGACGCCATCCCCGAAGTCCTGCGCCAACTGGGCGGGCGCGGGTTGCCCCCGCTGTTCGTGCCGCGCGCGGACCAGTTCGTCCTGGTCGACGCGCTGCCGCTGCTCGGCACCGGCAAGCTCGATCTGCGCCGTGTGAAGGAGCTGTGTCTCGCCGCTGCGGGACGCGAGGAGTAGATTGCGCGGCCCTCACCAAGGAACCCCGTCATGTACGACCCCGAACTCGTGCGCCCGATGCGCGAAGAACTCACCTCGATCGGTTTCGCCGAGCTGATGACGCCGGCCGCGGTCGATGCGTGGATGGACGACAAGTCGAAGACCGGCCTGCTCGTCGTCAACTCCGTCTGCGGCTGCGCCGCGGGCATGGCGCGCCCCGGCGTGCGCATGGCGCTGCAGCACGGCACGAAGCCCCAGCGCCTCGCGACGGTGTTCGCGGGTCAGGACAAGGAGGCGACCGCGAAGGCGCGTTCGCGCTTCGCGAACATCCCGCCGTCGAGTCCGTCGATGGCACTCGTGAAGGACGGTCAGGTCGTCGACTTCCTGCCGCGCCACCGCATCGAGGGCCGCTCCGCCGAACAGGTGCGCAACGAGCTCGTCGCGATGTTCGACAAGCACTTCGGCAAGGCCTGACGCGTGGCCGCCCGACTGCTCGTGATCCCCGGGTCGACGCGCACCGACGCGTTCTCGAAGAAGCTCGCGCGTGCCGCCGGTGCTCTCGCGGCGAAGAACGGCATCGAGGCCGCGGTCGTCGACCTTCGCGACCACGCGATGCCGCTCTACGACGGCGACCTCGAGACGGCGAGCGGTCTGCCCGAGGCCGCGGTGCGCCTGCGCGAGATCGTGAAGCAGCACGACGCCGTGCTGTTCGTGACGCCGGAGTACAACGCGTCGCTGCCGGCGGTGCTGAAGAACGCGATCGACTGGCTGTCGCGGCCGTACGCCAGGGAGCCCGGCGTGTCGGTGTGGAAGGGCAAGGTTGCCGGACTGCTATCGAGTTCGCCCGGCGCACTCGGCGGCATGCGGGCGCTGGTCCACCTGCGGCAGGTGCTGATGAACCTCGGACTGCTCGTCGTCACCGAGCAGTTCGCGCTCGGCAATGCGGCGTCGGCGTTCGCGCCGGACGGCACCCTGGTCGACGCGAAGAGCCAGGCGACGGTGCTCGGGATCGCGCAGCGCGTCGTGCACGTCGCGTCTCGGCTCGCCTGAGCCGCTGCGCACTCGAGCCACCGACGAGCTGCGAACGAGAGCCCTGCCGCGCCGCGAATCCTCGCAGGTGCTGCGCGACTCCTTGCTGCGTGCGCGCGGCCATCGTCGCGCCACGAAGGCATGTCGATGAACTTCCTTCCGAAGAACGAACACCCGATCGATCGTCTGGTCCGGCTCGTGCTGGGCGCCGTCCTCGTGAGCCTCGTCTTCGTCGGCCCGAAGACGCCGTGGGGCTGGCTCGGCCTCGTGCCCCTGTTCACCGGCCTCGTCGGCAGTTGCCCGCTCTATACACTGCTCGGACTGCGGACCTGTCCGCTGGCGGGCAGGGTGTGATCGAGCGCCGCCCGAAGGCATGTCGAACGACCCCGAACCCACGGACCACGAACTGCTCGCGCGATCGGTGCGCGGTGACGAGCAGGCGTTCGGAGCGTTCGTAGCGAGGCACAGGGTCGGCCTCCATCGCTACGCGCGGATGCTGAGTCGCAACGACAACGACGCCGAGGACGCGATGCAGGACACGTTCCTGCAGGCTTGGCGCGGTGCCCGCGCCGCGACCGTCCAGTCCGTGCGGCCGTGGTTGTTCACCATCGCGCGCCATGCACTGCACCGTCAGCGGCGGCGCAAGGTGGAGACTCCCACTGCGGCCGAGTCTCTGGAATCGCTCGGTGCGGCGGCCGGCTTCGCCGATGCCGATGCGACTCCGGAGCGCTTCGCGATCGCGCTCGAGGAGCGATCGATCCTCCGCGCAGCGCTGGCGGCGCTGGACGAGGCGGACCGTGAAGTGATCGTGCTGCGAGAACTCGAACAGCTGTCGGGCGACGAGACCGCGATGGTCCTCGACCTGTCGCTGGAGGCGATGAAGAGTCGTCTGCATCGTGCGCGACTCCGTCTCGTCGCCGAAGTC
Organism: uncultured candidatus Brocadiaceae bacterium; assembly: GCA_964538915.1. Taxonomy (GTDB): domain Bacteria; phylum Planctomycetota; class UBA1135; order UBA1135; family UBA2386; genus JAEUHQ01. The sequence continues at coordinate 20,350 of CAZIFB010000054.1, forward strand.
CGGCGTCGGTTGCCGGACGGAGGAGTCCGATGAGCCCGGTCGATCCACCCGGTGGTATGCGTTGCTCCGAAGTGCTCGCGAAGCTGTCCGAGTTCCTGGATGGCGGACTGGCGGCCGGCGAGCGCGGCGCGATCGAGGCGCACGTGCGCGTCTGTCCCGACTGCACACGCTTCGGGGGCGTGTTCGCGACCGTTCTCGGTCGGTTCCGCCAGGAGCTGCGCGCCGACCCGGATGCCGGCCGGGCGCCCGAGTAGCGGAGATCGGGCGCCGCGGCGATTTGCGCCGGGGCCGTCCATCCCGTCAGATCGATGGTTCGGGGCTGTCGTCCGCCGTGTGCTACAGGCTCCGCTTGACTCTGCCGAGATTTGGACGTAGTCTAAAACCGTGGCCGCACCGAACGACAACGACCTGATCGCCCGCCTCGAGCAGCACGACATCCGTGCGTCGGCGCAGCGCGTGGCGATCGCACGCTACGTGCTGGCCACCGAGGACCACCCGTCGGCCGACGAGGTGTGGAAGGCGGTGACGCCCGACTTCCCGATGGTGTCGCGCGCGACCGTCTACAACACGCTGCAGCTCTTCACCGAGAAGGGACTGCTGCGTCAGCTCGTGCTCGCCGAGGGCTGCATCGTCTACGACCCGAAGGTCGAGCCGCACCACCACTTCGTCGACGACGAGACGGGAGTCATCGAGGACATCCCGTGGACCGCGTTGCGCGTGGGCAAGGTCGACGAACTCGAAGGCGTCGACGTTCGCGACTACATGGTGGTCGTGCGCGGGCGCCGGAAGGGGCGCCGCCGCTGACTCAGCGCCGATGGCATCGTGGAGCCGGCGCGCACCGTGAAATTAGACAAAGTCCAAACCAGTATCCGATCCAACCAGAAGAGAGCAGACCCCATGATGACCGTAGGCAGCAAGTTCCCGCCGTTCCGCCTCCCGGCCGCCGTGTCGCTCGAGGCCGGCAAGCACTTCCAGGACGTCGCCAACGACACGTACGCCGGCAAGTGGCTCGTCGTGTTCGCGTGGCCGCTCGACTTCACGTTCGTCTGCCCGACCGAGATCGCCGAGTTCGGCCGCCGCAACGGCGACTTCGCCGACCGCGACGCGCAGGTGCTGGGCCTCTCGTGCGACAGCGAGTTCGTGCACCTCGCGTGGCGCCAGAATCACAAGGACCTGAAGGACCTGCCGTTCCCGATGCTCGCCGACAAGAAGCGCGAGCTGTGTGAGGCGCTCGGCATCCTGCACCCGCAGGAAGGCATCCCGCTGCGTGCGACGTACATCGTCGACCCGCAGGGAGTGATCCGCTTCGCTTCGGTGCACGACCTCGACGTCGGCCGCAACGTCGACGAGGTGCTGCGCACGCTCGATGCGCTGCAGACGGGCGAACTGTGCCCGTGCAACTGGAAGAAGGGCGAGAAGACCCTGGAGGTCGTGTGATGGAGGCCCTGCAGCGGCTCGCGGCCGGCATGCCGGACACCGCGAAGGACATCCGCCTCAACCTGACTTCGGTGCTGCAGCAGTCGACCTTGTCGCCGGCGCAACGCTTCGGCACGGCGCTGGCGGTCGCATACGCAGTGGGTGACCTCGCGCTCGCGAACGCGATCGTCGTCGACGCGGGCGAGCAGATGTCCGCCGCGACGGCCGCCGATGCGCAGGCCGCGGCGGCGCTCATGGCGATGAACAACGTCTACTACCGCTTCCGCCACATGGTGGAGAAGCCGGAGTACGAACAACTGCCCCCGCGTCTCCGCATGCAACGACTCGCCCAGCCGGCCAGCGACAAGGTCGACTTCGAGCTGTTTGCACTGGCGGTCAGTGCGGTGAACGGGTGCGCTACGTGCGTGCAGGCGCACGAACGCGTCGTGATCGCGGGCGGACTCAGCGCCGCGCAGGTCAACGACGCCGTTCGCATCGCAGCGACCGTGCACGCTGCCGCCGTGGCTCTCCGCTGGAGCCGGGTGCCGGCCTGACACCTTCCCGAACCCCGACAGACCCCACGACCATGATGAATTCCCCGAGCCATCTCCCGATCAAGGTGCGCAAGGCGCTGTGCGAATCGCTGCGCTCCGTGCTGACCGACGGTCTCGACCTCTACCTGCAGATCAAGGTCGCGCACTGGAACATCAAGGGGCCGCAGTTCGCGGCGCTGCACCCGCTCTTCGACTCGTTCGCGACCGATCTCGCCGCGAAGAACGACGAGATCGCCGAGCGCATCCTGACCCTCGGCGGTCTCGCCGTCGGCACGGCGCGTCACATCGCGAAGAAGTCGCGCCTCTCGGACTACCCGCAGGACGTGACGAGGGACATGGAGCACGTGCGCCTGCTCGCCGACCGCATCGACTCGTGGCTCGAAGCACCGCGCGCGGTGCGCAAGGAGGCGGTGGAGGTCGGCGACGACGACACAGCCGACCTGATGACCGAGACCGTGTCGACCTTCGAGAAACACTCCTGGTTCCTGCACGCGACGCTCGAGAAGTGAGCGGCGTCCCGCTTGAGGCGCCTCCGCGGCGCCTGCATCATCGGGCGCGATGGCGAACATGCGCTGCGTCGTCGTGCGCGAGCACGGCGGGTTCGATCGGTTGCGGCTCGAGGAGCGGCCGATCCCCGCACCCGGTCCGGGTCAGGTGCGTGTTCGCGTGCAGGCGATCGGCACGAACCACCTCGACACGTGGGTGCGCCGCGGCGTGCCGGGCCACACGTTCCCGCTGCCGCTGATCCCGAGCAGTGATGCGTGCGGGGTCGTCGACGCGCTCGGCCCGGGCGCGGTCGGCTGCAAGGAAGGCGACCCGGTCGTCGTGCTGCCCGGCGTGTCGTGCGGCGTGTGCGAAGCGTGCCAGAGCGGGCTCGACCAGCTGTGCCGGAGTTACCACATCCTCGGCGAGAGCTGCGACGGCACGTGCGCCGAGTTCGTCTGTGTCCCCGCCGCGAACGTCGCGCCGAAGCCACGCGCGCTGGCCGCGCCCGAAGGCGCCGCGATCTGCCTCGTCTTCCAGACCGCGTGGAACATGCTCGTCCGCCGCGCCGAGCTGCGTGCCGGCGAAACGGTGCTCGTGCACGCGGGGCTGTCGGGCGTCGGCAGCGCGGCAGTGCAGATCGCGAACGTGCTCGGTGCGCAGGTGATCGCGACGGCGGGCGGCGCCGAGAAGTGTGCGAAGGTGAAGGCGCTCGGGGCGCACCACGTCGTCGACTACAAGGCGAAGGACTTCGTCGCGGAGGTGCGCACGATCACGGGCAAGGCCGGGGTCCCCGTCGTGTTCGAACACGTCGGCGCGGCGACGTTCGACGGTTCGCTCAAGTGCCTCGCACGCGGCGGCCGCCTCGTGACGTGCGGTGCGACGACCGGCGGCAACGTGCAGGTCTCGCTGCACGCGGTGTTCTTCAAGAGCCTGTCGATCCTCGGTTCGACGATGGGCAGCAAGGGCGATCTGCGGCAGGTCCTGCGGCTCTTCGATCAAGGGCGGCTGAAGCCGGTGCTCGATCGCACGCTGCCGATGGCAGAAGTCGGCGAGGCGCACCGCCTGCTCGAAGCGCGCGAAGCGCTCGGCAAGATCGTGCTCACCGTGTAGCCGGCACGACGTAGCGCTGGCCGCGCGGCATCTTGACCACGCAGCCGGGCCACGCTGCCGCGGCGTCGACGACCTCGGCGTCGGTGAGAGTCGTCCCGAAGAGGTCGAGTTCTCGCAGCGGTACCGGCGCCAGCGCCCGCAGCGCATCCGCGTCGAGGCGGCACCACATCAGCTTCAGCGCTGTCACCGAGCGGCTCGCCGCGAGTTCGCGCACTGCGTCGCTGCGGTCGACGAGGGGCTTCGACCAGGGGCCCGTCAGGTCCACGGCGCGCAGGTGCGGCAGGCGGGCTGCGGTCGCGAGGAAGCCGGGTTCGAGCCTCGAAAGGCTCGTCAGCTCGAGTGATTCGAGGTGTGAAAGAGTGCCGAGCACGGCCGCGTCGACCTTCGGATCCGCGGTCGGAGCGCGCCGGTCCCCCTTGCTCAGCACGCCGTGGCTGCCGAGCTGCAGTGTTCGGACGTGGGATCCGGTCAACAGTCGCTGGGTCGTCGCCTTGTCCAGGTGCAGGCCCGACAACCCGAGTGTCCGCAGTCGCGGAATGGGTGGCACTTCGTCGAAGTCGCGTGGCGAGAGCTGCTCGTTGTGACCGAGCCAGAGCTCGTCGAGCCCGGCGGGAATGCGCGCCAGCAGGGCACGCGTCACTCTCGGCAGGTCCGAGATGTCGAGCCTGCGCAGCGTCGGCATCTTCGCGATGGATTCGCCGATCGCATCCGTCAGCGACTCCGAGCCGCCGAGCAGCAGCGTCTCGAGCGGCAAAACCGACAGTGCCGCGACGACGTCGTCGGTGATGCCGACGCCGTCTTCGACCGGCGCTTCCTGGGTGTCGGCACCGAGTCCGACGGACATCCGCTGCCCTCGGAAGCGCCCCTGGCAGTCGCGCAGGTCGAGATGGCGCAGCCCCTTCGCGTTGACGAGGTGCAGCGCGTCCTTCGCGGACACCGTCGTGCACGCCTGCAGCCGAAGAGTGCGCAAACCCGCGATCTTCGCGACCTCGGCGAGTGCACTCCCGCGGAAGTTCATGCAGTGCGACAGGGTCAGTTCGCGCAGGCTGCCGAGGCGCGACAGCCGTTCGACCGCCGGCGACTCGATGCCGGAGTAGGTGACGTCGAGCGACTCGAGCAGGGGAACGGCTTCGAGGGCGCGCAGCCCTTCGCCCTTCGTTTCGTGGCACCCGCCGAGGGCCAGCGAACGCAGCTTGCGCAGGCTGCCGAGGTGCGCGACGCCGGCGTCGGTGATCTTCAAGGACACCGCGTAGCCCTTGTCGTTCGTGTCCATGTGGCCGAGGTCGAGGTGCTCGACGTCGGGGCAGCGCGCGACGAGCCGCTCGATCGCGTCGTCGTCGAAGTCGAAACAGCGCAGCGCCTTCGCGTCGGCCGGCAAGGTCGGGATGCCCGACGCGCCGCCGTGCACCTCGATCCACGGGATCGTGTCCTCGGGCTCCTGCGCGGAGCGTGTGTCGGGCTGCTCCCGCAGCCACGCGACGCCGAACGCCGTGCCGACCGCCAGCGCGATCAGCGCCGCGACGAGCCAGCGGTGGCGCGCCGGTGCGGCGGCGTGGGCCGGGCCGAGCACTTCGTCGAGCAGCCAGTCGAGCTGCCGTTCCTTCGCCGCGAGAATCGCCGTCGTCATCCGTTCCTCCGTTCGATGCACGTGCGCAGCGCCTGTCGCGCGCGCTGCACGAGGGTCTTCATGCCGTTCGCCTTCATGCCGAGTTGCGCGGCGACCGCGCGCCAGTCGAGTCCGTCGCGGTAGTGCAGGTCGAGCGCGCGCCGCGTCCGCGTCTGCAGCGACGACAGGCAGCCGCGCAGTCGTTCGATCAGCTCCGCGCCGTCGTCGTGTGCGACACTCTCGCTCCACAGCTCGTCGACGGCGGTGGCGATCTCCCGTTCGCGGCGGCGTTGCCACCAACGACGCGATCGCAGCCATTGGTTCTTCGCGACCCCGCGCAGGAACGAACGCGCTTCCGCCTCGTCGGCGAACGTGCGCGCGCACCCGACCAGCATCGTCTCCTGGCACAGGTCGTCGGCTTCGCCCGCCGATGCGCCCAGCATGCGTAGGTAGCGCCAGATGGCGGTGCGATGGCCGTCGACCCCGGGGGCCGCTCCGGCGGCGGTCGCTGCAAGGGGGCTGGCGGTCTGCACGGTCACGGAGTCACCGGAGGCGGCGCATGCTATTCGAGAAATCCGTGGCGCCGGGGCCTCGCCGCCGCCTGCCGGCGGGGACTCGCCTTTTTCCGGGAAGCTGCACGAATCGCGAACGGGCCGGACATGAGAGGGTGCGCCCGAACGGCGCCTTGACCATGAACAGCCTCTTCCAACCGTTCCTTCCGTTCCTCCTCGGATTCGCCTTCACCGCCTCGGCGCCGCAGGCGCCCACGAAGTCGACCGGCTGCGACTGTCCGCCCGGCTGCTGCGCCGTCGTCTGCCACGGCGCGTGCGACTGCTGCGGCCCGTCCTGCTGCAGCCCGTCGGCCTGCGGCTCCGGTTCCTGCTGCAGCCGCTGACGGCTACGTTGCCCGGGCGATGCCCGCCGCGACGATCTCGCCCGACGAGTTCGAGAAGGCGTTCGCCGACCATGGGCGAACGCTGTGGTTGCTCGCGGCCGCATGGGTCGGTCGCGAGGATGCCCAGGATCTCGTCCAGGAGACTGCTCGTGTTGCGTGGCAGCGCCGAGCCGGCTTCGTGCCGGGCACCGAGATGCGCCCCTGGCTCGCGCAGATCGCGCGGAACCTCGGCGCGAACTGGCGCCGCCGCCGGCGCGAGACGCCGTGGACCGACGACGTGACGGAGCCCGTCGCGCGGCCGTTCGCGGCTGCGCCCTGGCCGTTTCGCGCTGCCGACCACCTGTCCGACGACCTCGCGCGTGCACTCGCCGGACTGCCCGAAGCGGCGCGCGCCTGCCTCCTCCTGCACGTGATCGCCGAGCACAGTTTCGCCGAGATCGGGTCGATGCTCGATCTGCCGCCGAACACCGTCGCGAGTCACGTGCGCCGGGCCCGACTCGCGCTGCGCGCCGCGCTCGATTCGAAAGCACCTCCCGTCCCCGAACCGCTGCCGGAGTCGCCATGACCGCCGACGAACGCGACGACCTCGACCGTGACCTCGACGCACGCCTGCGCGCCGCGTTCGCGCCGCCGCCGGTGACCGCGTTCGCGGCTGCCGCGCGGGTCGCGATCGATGGAGCGGCGCCGCGGGGGCGGACGAGAGTCTGGCCGTGGCTCGCGGCGCTCGCAGCCGCGCTCGCCGTGGTGGCGATCTTCCTGCAGCGGCCGCGGCGCGGCCCCGAGGGCCACGGCGGCGCGGAGCTCGGCGCGATGTGGGTCGCGGCGTACGAGCACGCGCTCGGCGAAGGGTTCGCCGGCACGTCGTGCTGCATGCCCGACATCGACCTCGCGAAGATGTGCGAAGAGCGGTTCGCGGCGCGGCTCGGTGTCGCCCCTGGCTCGATGAAGCTGCTCGGCTGCTACTGCGGCAAGGAACCCATCGGGGGCTGCATGGCGCTGCTCGCGAGTTCCGGCGGCGAACCGGTCGCGGTCTACGTGCTGCCGTGCCGCGACGATCCGCATCCGCGCCTGCCCGAAGGCAGCCCGCTGCACCTCGCGCGCCGCGAGATGGGGCCGCTCGTGCTCTACGCGCTGTCGCGTTCCGCCGCGGCCGCGACGCTCGAGGACTTCGTGGTGCCGTAGGATCGGGCGATGCCCCGATCCCGCAGTGCCGCGCGGCAAGCGACGCAGTTCGAGCGCAAGAAGCGGGAAGCTCCGTCGAACGGCGTCGCTAGCGTCGCCGCGATGAACGACGACTTGTGCTGGAGCGCCGTCGTGGCGCGCGACGAACGCGCCGACGGCACGTTTGTGTTCGCGGTACGCACGACCGGCATCTACTGCCGGCCCTCGTGCGGCGCACGGCGGCCGCGTCGCGAGAACGTGCGCTTCTTCGCCGAGGTGGGTGGGGCGCGTGCAGCGGGCTTTCGCGCCTGCAAACGCTGTCGCCCCGATGGCCCGGCGCCGTCGCGCCGCCGCAGCGCACTGGTTGCGCGTGTGTGCAAACGCATCGACGACGCGATCGCGAACGGTGACACGTTGCCCCGCCTCGCCGAACTCGCCGCGGCGGCGCGCATGAGTCCGTTCCATCTGCAGCGCACCTTCCGCGCGTCCACCGGTTTGTCGCCGCGCGCGTACGGCGCGGCAGTTCGTGCAGAGCGGGCGCGCGCGGCACTCGGCCGCGAACGGACCGTCACGCGCGCGCTGCACACGGCCGGCTACGGGTCGACTTCGGGCTTCTACGCGACCGCGCAGCTCGGGATGCCGCCGCGACGCCATCGCACAGGGCGCGGCGAACGGATCGCCTTCGCCACCGAGCGCTGCCGTCTCGGCGTGGTGCTCGTGGCGTCGACGGATCGCGGGCTGTGTGCGATCCATCTCGGCGACGATGACGACGGCGTCGAGCGCGAATTGCGCGACCGCTTCCCACGCGCCGATGTGCGGCCGGCCGACGAAGCGTTCGCGGCGGTCGTGCGCACCGTCGTCGAGTTCGTCGATGGCGAGCGAACGGACCTCGATCTGCCGCTCGACGTCCGCGGCACTTCGTTCCAGCAGCGGGTGTGGCGCGCGATCACCGCGATTCCGCGCGGGGCCACGGCGACCTACGGGGAGATAGCCGCTGCGCTGCGGCCGCGCAGCGGCCCGCGCGCCGTCGCACGAGCCTGCGGCGACAACCCGCTCGCCGTCGCGGTTCCGTGCCATCGCGTCGTCGGTGCGGACGGCGGTGCGAAGGGCTACCGATGGGGCGTCGAGCGGAAGACTGCGCTGCTCGCTCGGGAAGCGTCGGCGAAATGAGGCGGGCGCGTCTTCACTGGCCGGCCTTCGAGCGTTGCCAAGACTTCGATCGCCATGCTTGCTCGCCGGAGAGTCTTCCCGCAGCCTTGCCGCCCCGATGACCGACGAGCCCGCCGCCCCGCCTCGAGGCCTCGTCGCCCGCATGGGGCGCGGCTTCGTCGCGCTCGGTCCGACCGGCCCGCTGCTGCTCGTTGCGATGACGGTGCCGCTCGTCGGAACGGTCGTGCTCGCCGCGACCTCGTCGCAGTGGCTGCCCCTCTTCGGCAGGGACGTCGGCTCGCTCGCCGTGTTCTGCGCCACCGGGGCGATCGCCGCCGCCGCGTGCCTCTTGCCGACGCACGCGACGTCCTTGGTCGCGGGCTTCCTGTTCGGCGCCGGGCTCGGTTCGTTCGGTGCGTGGACGGTGGTCGTGTCGGGTGCCGTGCTCGCCTTCGTGATGTGGCAGCCCTTCGTCGGCGGTCGCGCCGTGCAAGCGTTCGCGCGGTCGCCGCGTGCCATGGTGGTGCAACGGGCTTTGTTGCACCGCAGCTTCTTGCGCACCGTGTGGGTGATCGCGTTGTTGCGCCTGTCGCCGCTCGTGCCGTTCGCGGCGACCAACATCCTGCTCGCCGCGTTCGGGGTTCGAGGGCCGGCGTTCTTCCTCGCGACCGTGCTCGGCACGACGCCGCGCGCCGTCGGCGCCGCAGTCGTTGGCGCGCAGTTGTCCGAACTCGATTGGCGCGCGGGAGGCGGCGCCTGGCAGACGTGGCTCGCCATCGTCGCGACCCTGCTCGCCATCGCCGTCGTCGGGCGCATCGCGCGTTCGGCGTTGCGGCGCGAGACCGACGCGGCGTCGCCCGCGGCGTAGGATGCAACGACCATGGCGACCCTGGAGCGAGCGATCGAGATCGCGGCGGCGGCGCACGCCGGTCAGAAGGACAAGGCGGGCGAGCCGTACATCCTGCACCCCCTGCGCGTGATGCTGCGGGTGCACGGGGAACACGAACGGATCGCGGCGGTGCTGCACGATGTCGTCGAGGACACGAACGTGTCGCTCGCGGACCTCGCCGCAGCCGGGTTCGCGCCGGCGGTCCTTGCGGCGGTGGAGGCGCTGACGAAACGCCCGGGCGAGACGCGCATCGCCGCAGCGCACCGCGCCGCGGCCGATCCGGTTGCACGCGCCGTGAAGCTCGCCGACAACGCGGAGAACATGGACCTGTCGCGGATCCCGAATCCGACGGAGAGGGACCTGGCGCGCCTCGAGGAATACCGCGCCGTTCGTGCCATCCTCCGGGGCTGATGCCTTGCGTGGATCACGCCACCAGCCACCCAATCTTTGGTGGTCGGTACCGGGTGCTGCCCCTTCATCCAGCGTGTGATCCACGCAAGGCATCAGTTCGGGGATCCGGCGGGACGTACGTGGGCGGGGGCCGCTTGGCAGGCTTCCACGGCGAAAGCGCGCGAAGTCCCGGGTGGCATCGACAGGTCCCTTCGTCCGCCTATCGTGCGGCGATGACCCGATTCGCGTCCCTTCTCCCCCCGCTCGCCATCTTCTCACTGAGTGTCACTGCCCTTGCGCAGTGGCCGACGTCCAGTGGCACCAACCTCGGCGTCGGTGATGCCGGCGGCGAGCAGGTGGTCTCCAAGATCGCGACTTCGGCCGAGGGTGGCACCTGGCTCGGCTGGTTCGACAATCGATCGGGCGCCTACGCGGTCTACGTGCAGTACCTCGATCCCGCCGGTGTCGAGCAGTTCCCGCACAACGGTCTGCTCGTCAGCGCCAACCCGCAGTCGACTTCGCTGATCGACTGGGACCTGATCTGCGACAGCACGGGTGGCTGCGTGCTGACGTTCACCGACACGCGCGCCGGCGGTGACCTGGACTGCTACGCGTACCGTCTCACCACGTCGGGCGTGTTCCTGTGGGGAGCGAACGGCGTCACGCTCTCGAACAACGCGGACTTCGAGGCGAACCCGCACGTTTGCGAGGCGCACGACGGCGACTTCGTGTTCGTGTGGACGAACACCGTCACGCGCACGGTGCAGATGCAGCGCCTCGATCCGGGCGGCAACCCGCGCTTCCCCGGCGACGGCATCGCGACGCCGGGTGATGCCGGCCAGACCCCCGCGTTCGCACGCGTCGCGCCGGGGGCGCCCGCGACAGGCGATGTCGTGCTGAGCTGGGTCCGGGCCTCGGCGTTCACTGCGGCGAAGCACATCCACATGCAGAAGTTCGACGCGCTCGGCCAGCCGCTCTGGAACGGCGGTACGCGCATCGCGATCTTCGACCTGGCTTCGTTGCCCATCGCCCACGATCCGAAGCTGCAGTCGGACGGCGCGGGCGGCGCGATCGTGTCGTGGCACTACGCCGCGGGTTCGCAGTTCTTCGCGCGGGTGCAGCACGTGACGTCGGCGGGTACGGAAGTGTTCGCGCACAACGGCGTGAACGTGACCACGTCCGCGGGCAGCACGTTCGATCCGGCCGCCGTGTGGGTGCCGTCGACGCAGGAGATCCTCGTGGCCTGGAACGAACGCAATCTCGCGCAGTCCAGCTGGGGCATCTTCGCGCAGAAGCTGGACGCGGCGGGGACCCCGCAGTGGGGCGCGAGCGGAGTGACGCTGCTGCCGATCGACGCGGTGGTGAAGTTCGCGCCGGTCGCGGCGCGGCTGCACTCCGGCCCGACGAACGACGGCATCGCGGTCAGCGTGCTGATGGAGGACCTCGGCCTCCTCCAGAAGAGCGTCCGGGTCTTCGGGCTCACCAACGGTGGTGGGGCGGCGTTCCCGCCGGTCACCGCGTGCACCGTGGCGAGTGACAAGCTGCGCCTGGCGCACGCAGCGACGGCGAGCGGTACGCAGGTTCTCGCATGGACCGACTCGCGCAACGCGACGCCCGACCTCTATGCCGCTGCGGTCGATCTGAACGGCCAGCTCGGCGTGCAACTCGGGGTGACCACCATGGGTGGCTGCGGTGGCTTCAATCCGATCGGCAGCCTTGCGGTGAACGGGCGCCCCGCGGTCGGCATGGACATGGAGTGGCAGATGACGAACCCGCTCGGCACGCAACTGGGCGGCAGCAGTCTCGGCATCTTCATCCTGGCGTTCGGCGCGACGGGCTTTCCCTGTGGCGTGCCCGTGCCCGGGTTCGGCATGAGCGGGGCGGGCGCTTCCGGCGAGGTCATCGTCGACACCACCGGCGCCTACATCTCGTTCTTCGGTGGCGTCTGGGCCGGGGCCCCGTCGGTGGTCTCGATGCCGTTCGCGATGCCGTTCGACCCGACGCTCGTGAACGTGCCGCTCTACCTGCAGGGCCTGATGGTCGACTTGTCGCTCGGCGCGAACGTCGTGTTCGGCCTGACGCAGGCCGCCCGTCTCGTCGTCGGTTCTTGACCCGTCGTCCCCGACCGCCGCGCGGCTCGCGATCACCGCGGCTCGATTGGTGGGCGGCCGGGCCGCCGAGGCAACGAGGCGCGGCGCGGCGACCAGGTTTGCCGCGGTTGCCGAGCAAAGCACTCGCGTTCGCCGCGTGCCCCAGCGTGCTTTTGGCCGCCGCGAGCGACCGGCCTCTTGGAGACCGGCGGCAGCACTTCTCCGGCTGGCGCTGGGCGAGCCTGGGACGTGCCCGTTCGCGCCTTTTGCCGTCAGAACTGGGACTTGCGCAGGGACCCCTCCCCGGCATGAAGCTGGTGCATTGCGTGGATCGGGTACTCGATGCGGTGGGGGCTCCTCCGACGAGCCACCATGGCTGGAGTATTCCGGGGGGCTGATCCACCCGTTGCATCAGTCCGAGGTCGTTGCGGTAGGCCGGTGTTGGAGGCCTCGGGCTCGCCGTGGAGAAGTCGTTTCTTCGTTCTCGTCGCGGCGGCAAGATCCTGCGCCCCATGAGCGAGACCCTTCGTGTCCTGCACGAGCGCCGCGGCGACGCGGTGCTGGTCACCTTGAACGCCCCAGAGCGGCGCAACGCGATCGACCAGCAGATGGTCGACGGTCTGCACCGGGTACTCGACACGTTCTGGCACGACGAGTCGGTTGCCGCACTCGTGGTCACGGGGGCCGGGGACAAGGCTTTTGCGGCCGGCGCCGACATCGCGCAACTTCGCGAACGCACGTCCCGCGATGCGCTCAAGGCGATCAACTCCGGGATCTTCAATCGCATCGAAGAGTTCCCGGCGCCCGTAATTGCGGCGGTCAGGGGGTTTGCACTCGGTGGCGGGTGCGAACTAGCCATTGCCTGTGACCTGCGTGTCCTCGGCGAGTCGGCGAAGATGGGGCAGCCCGAGGTCAAACTCGGCATCATCCCCGCGGCCGGTGGCACTTACCGTTTGCCGCGCCTCGTCGGTCTCGGGATTGCGCGCGAGATCGTCTACACGGGGCGCATGGTCGATGCGCAGGAGGCGCTGCGCATCGGGCTCGCGAACGTCGTTGTGCCCGATGCCGACGTCGTGACCAAGGCACTTGCGGTCGCCGACGAGATCGCCCAGAACGGGCGGCTCGCCGTGAGAGGAGCCAAACGTTCACTCAATGCGCTGTCGCGGCCGGGGCACGAGAACGCCGTGGGGTTCGAGAGTTCCGTGCAGGCCGTGTTGTTCGACAGCGAAGACAAGAAGGCGCGCATGGATGCGTTCCTTCAAAAGCAGAAGAAGGCATGAGCATGACAGGCACTGGTCTTTCGGATGTCTTCCATAGGGTCGCGGTGATCGGCGCCGGGACGATGGGGGCGGGTATCGCGCAAGTGTGCGCTCAGGCAGGTTCGAGCGTCGTGCTGCAGGACGTCGCCGACGACCTGGTCCAGAAGGGGCTCATGCGCGTTCGCGACTTCCTGCAAAAGGGTGTCGACAAGGGCAAGACGACACCGCAGCAGCGCGACGCCGTACTCACGCGCATCACAACGACGACCGATCGTCGAGCCGCAGCCCAGGATGCACAGCTCGTGATCGAAGCTGTGCCCGAGAAGCTCGAGCTGAAGAACGAACTGTTCCGCGAGCTCGGTGCTGCAACGTCGCCGGCCTGTGTTCTCGCGACCAATACGTCGTCGCTCTCCCTCGCGAAGGTCTTCTCGGGAGTGGCGGGCCAGGCGCGCTGCATCGGCATGCACTTCTTCAACCCAGTGCCGCTCATGGCGCTGCTCGAGGTAGTGCGTACCGGGGCGTCCTCGCAGCAAACGATCGACTCCGTCCTCGCGTTTGGCAGGGCGCTTGGCAAGGAGCCGATCCTCGTGAAGGACAGCCCTGGATTCGCCAGTTCGCGACTCGGCGTATGCCTGGGCCTCGAAGCGATTCGCATGTTGGACTCCGGCGTCGCGACCGCCGAGGACATCGACAAGGCAATGGTGCTCGGATACGGCCACCCTATGGGGCCGTTGAGGCTCACCGATCTCGTTGGCCTCGATGTCCGGCTTGCGATCGCGGACTATCTGCGCAAGGAACTCGATCATCCCGGATTCGAGGCGCCGGGACTGATGCGGCGCATGGTCGCCGAGGGCAAGCTGGGCAAGAAGAGTGGTCAGGGCTTTTACGCCTGGTGACCAGAACTGATGCTTTGAGTGGATCGCTCGCCACCGCCGAGTGAAGTCGCCCCGCCCGCCGTTGATCAGGCGGCGGGTTGGAGCACGG
>CAZIFB010000055.1:0-33608 GCA_964538915.1 uncultured candidatus Brocadiaceae bacterium
GCGGATTGGTCCAGTCGTCGAGAACGATCGTCTGCTCGACATCGAAGGCAGGATCGCTGCCAGGGTTCGCCGGATCGACGATCAGCACGCTGGCCAAGCCGACGTCGAGCTGCATCTCGTGGCCGTGCGGGTGGAACCAGTACGTACCGGGGATCAGGTTGTGCAGGTCGTAGATGAACTCTTGGCCGGCCGCGATCGCGGGGCGCGAGATATCAGGCACTCCATCCATGCCGAGCTGGATCGGTTGGCCATGCCAGTGGATCGCCGTCGACTCGGGGAGGTTGTTCTGGAACCGGACACGCAGGGTCTGGCCCTCCGTCACACGCAGAGTCGGTCCAGGCATGAAGCCGTTGTAGAGCCAAGCATTCACGCTGACGCCGGGAGCAACCTGTGTCGTACCGGGTGCCGCCGTGAGGTTGACTTCCACGACTTGCGCGCGAAGAGAGGTGGAACCGAGAAGCGTCAGAGCAAGCGCGCATCCGAGAGATGCTGGCGCGAGAGTGCGGCGTTGGGGAGCGATGATCGACATGGGGAGTTCCTGGTTGGAATCGGGGACGAGCAGGTAGAGGGTGGCAAGAGCCCTCAGTTCTGGTCCTTCATGTGCTCTCGAATGCAGTCGAGGATGCCGAGGACGCTGGGTCGCGCGACCCGGTAGGGCCGGCTACGGCCATCGCTACCTTGGGCGAGCACCCCGAGCTGCCGCAGGCCCTGCAGATGCTGGCTGATCTGCGCCAACGGGAGCCCGATGGCCTCCGCGAGCTGAGAAGGCGTTGATTGGCCATCGCGAATCAGGTCGAGGATCTGGAGTCGCACGGGATGCGCAACCGTCCGCAGGATCGGGGCAACCGATTCGAGGACACTGACGGGCAGCAGTGGCGGCGAGAGCTTCGGCATCCGGAAGTAGTAGCATCGTCGTTTCTCTAGGTCACTAGTTCTAGAACTCTCGAAGTGTCTGACTGCGGCTGACCGCAACGCAGAACCTGGGTGCAGGCTCCCGCATGTCCTGATGTCTTGGTGACACCTGCCGCGTGCAGGATTCTGGAGATCCCAACCGTGCGTTGGCTGGTGGCCTTGAAGGTGGCAGGCAAGCGGCCATGCGAAGTCCTGGCGGCACGGGCCTCGTGAGTGTCACCCTCGCCCCTGACTCAACGTCACGCGCAGGACGCGAAGCCGCACTTCGATCAGGAGTAGCCGCCCGAAGCAGCGGGCAGCGAGAACGCGATAATCCCCGCACCCAGCGTGCACCGACCATGGAGGGCTCGTTCGAGGAGCGGGGCGCGGGCAGCGATCGCGGCAGGCAAGAAGAGCGCCCCCCGAACACGTTCGGGTTCGCAGCCAGCGGCGCGGGCAATCGCCAGGACGTCGTGCCGCGAGTAGGGTCGGGCCTGCGAGTAGATCGGGTGCCCGCGGCGCGCAGCGGCCCGACGGCACATGCCGAGCCAGGAGCCGCTGGCGAGCGCCGTCACCGTGACGCGCGATCGGACGACACGCCGGGCTTCCCGAAGCACCGCCACGGGATCAGGCACGAAGTCCAGGACCGCGATCAGGTAGGCGGCGTCGAACGCGCCGTCGCCGAACGGCAGCTTCGTCGCGTCGCCGCAAGCCACGCGGAAGCGCGACTTGGCCCGCGCGAGCATCGGGCACGACGGGTCAACACCCGTAACCGTGAACCCGTGTTCCACCATCCGCGCGCCGAACCAACCCGTGCCGCAGCCGATGTCGAGCACTGTCGCGCCGCCCGCGATGGGCGCGAGCTGTCCGAGGATCAGGTCGACCTCGATCTGTTCGACCATGCGGCCGTAGGCGGTCCGAAACCAGTCCTCGTAGGAGGCCACGACCTCAGGGCGCTCGAACGCGGACCGCATCGACAAGGCGCGCCTACTTCGTTAGCAGCGGTGACCACACCACCTTGATGGCCCGCGCCAGTTCCATCGCATCCCCTTCCGCCGAGAAGTGGCAGAAGATCAGCTCGGGACTGGTTCCGAGCATGTGGTTGTGGATCGCGACGATGCGAATGCCGTGCTTGCGGTAGGCATCGATCGCCTGCTGCAACTCGCTCCGGAGCAGGCAGGTGTCGCCCATGACCATCGTCCGCCCGCACTCGCAGGGCGCGAAGCCGACCCAGCAGGCGAGCCCGACGCCCGCGGGAAGCCGCTGCCCATCGATGCCGGTCCCCAACTGCGGGCGGGGCAGCGAGATCTTGAACATGCCGTCCTTCTGCATCGTGCCGGCAAGGCCAACCGTGTCGGACACCGCCTTCCAGTCGGGCGCAGGCGGGGTCGCTGCCGCCGGAGCTGCTGCCGGGGGTTGCTTGCCCATCTGATCCCACGCGGCCCGGATCGCCTTGGCCATTTCCAGTGCCGCACCCGACCCCTGGAAGTGCAGGAAGATGAAGTTCGGGCTGCCACCCAGCATGTGGTTGTGGATCGCGACGACCTCCAAGTTGCCTTTCCGCAGCTCGTCGAGCACCGGATTGACCTCCTCGGGCAGCATGCAGGTGTCGCCCACCACGAACGCGCGCTCGGGCGTGCCCGTGAACGCTGCGTAGGTCAGCACCATGGACGGCGGGACCACGAAGCCGAACTCGTTGCGCAGGACCGGCTCCTTGCGCGGCACGTCGATGCGGAACGTGCCGTCGGGCAGAACCGAGCCTGCCTCGCCGAGCACAGCCCCCACGGGCTTCCAGTCGGGCTGCTGCGCCGGCAAGCACAAGACGAAGCAGAGGTAGCAGAGCATCTGGAGTGCGAGTTGCATGGTCATCCTCATGGGTTTCGGGGCGTCCCAGCATAGGGTCGGCAGAGTGAGATCGGTGCGACAGTCCGCCCCTGCCAAGCGCCGCCAGCAACTACGGCCGCCGCACCCTGGTGCGGCACCGAGTGCTGCCTACGATCATCGCCCACCGCGGACGTTTCGCGGGGTGTCACCGAGGAAACGAGATCATGAACCGACTGTTCGTCGCGAGCGCCTGTGCGCTTTTCCTGGTCGCCTGCAGTAAGCCGGAGCCAACCGCTCCGAACAACCCGACGCCGGGTGCTGCCGCGACCGTGTCGCAGGTCAAGCTGGAGTTGGGCGAGGACATTTGAGGGGGCTGCATCACCGCCGTGCGCGGTGCCCTGGGTAAGGTCGACGGCATCAGCCGGATCGACATCAAGTCCGGCGACAAGGACTTCACCGTCCACTACGACGCCGCCAAGATCAAACCAGCCGACATGGCCGCGAAGCTCGTCGCCGCCGGTAAGGCCGGCGCGAAGGTGAAGCCATGAGGCTCGCGTCCCTGCCGTTGCTGGCCGCGTTCGCACTCGCGGGTTGCGCGACCCAGCCAGTGTCGATCGAGACGAAGGACGCCATGTTGGTCCTCGACAAAAGGCCCACTTGAGGCGGCTGTGTCGCCGGCGTGCGTGCCACGCTGGAGAAGCTGCCGGGTGTGAAGGGGGCCGAGATCACGGCGGGCAACGCCGAGATCACCGTCCACTACGATCCTGCGACGACGAACGTCGACAAGGTGCTGGAAGGTATGGCAGCGGGCGGGCAGCCAGCGCAGAAGAAGTAGTCAGCGATCCCGCCTGCCCCGGCCATAGCCCGCCCAGAGGCCGCGCGCGGGGCAAGTCGCCAGCGCCTGACGGGGCATCCAGGGAAGCACAGCCCCTTCCCCGAATTAGGACGCGAGCACTCAACGCCGAGCCACTGCCCAAACCGGCGGCGGCGATCCGCGCCGTGCGTATCACACCGCGCCGCTCGGTCACGCGGCCGGGAAGCCCAGGCTGCGCAGAATCTCGGCGGCGGCCAGAGCCTTCCTCGCGCGCGTTAGTGACCGCCGTGCCGACGAAGGCAAGAGTTGCCAGACGCCATCGCGACCGGCCGCCGCGCTATGGCTGACCTGCCCCGGTTGCGCATACACGGAGTTGATGTGCAGGGTGTAGCCACGGGTCGGCCAGGGGTGGCCAGGGACGGCCGCGGTATCCATGCGCAGAGTTGGCAGTCCAACTCTTCCCCTGTCAGGCTCAACGTCGAGGTATCCTTCCCGCATGCGCCTCTTGGTCGTCGAAGACTCCGCCATCCTTCGCTTCTCGATCACGACGGCACTCGAACGCACGGGGCACGTCGTGGATGCCGTAGGCGACGGTCGCCAGGGCTGGATCTACGCGAGCCGCAACGACTACGACGCTGTGGTGCTCGACCGCCTGCTACCCGAGATCGACGGTGTCGAGGTTCTGAAGCGTTTGCGCGCCGAGGGCCACGCCGTACACGTGCTGCTGCTGACCGTTCGTGGTACCGTGCCTGACCGCGTCGAAGGATTGCGCGCCGGTGCCGACGACTATCTCACGAAGCCATTCGACATGGCCGAGCTGATCGCCCGCGTGGAAGCACTGGGCCGGCGTCGCTACAGCACCAAGAGCCCCTTGCTGCAGGTCGGACCGCTGTCCTTCGACACCGCCGCTCGCGAGGTCCGGCACGGCTTGGAGCTTGTCGATCTGACGCGGCGCGAATACGACCTCCTCCACTACCTGGCAATGCGCCGCGGCGAGGTCGTTTCGCGCATGGAGATCGAGGATCACATGTACAACGAACACTCTCTGCCGAACAGCAACACGGTCGAAGCGCTGGTCTGCAATGTGCGAAAGAAGCTGCGTGCGCTGGATTGTATGGAGGCGATCGAGACCAGACGAGGCAACGGCTACGTGCTTGGGGCAGCGAAGTGAAGTCGATTCGAAGTAGCATCCTCGCTTGGTCCTCGCTCGGAGTCGCGGCCCTGCTCGTCGTCACGACGACTGCGTGGTACCGGCAGGCGTCTAGCGTGCTCGAAACGCAGTTCGATCGCGCACTTGCTGCCAGCTCGGGGACATTGGCTACTTTGCTCCGGCGAACTGTTGATGGCGTCAGTCTGGACTTCGCGGATGAACTCGTACCTGAGTACTTTCCCGGGCCTGAGGCCAGCTACTTCACCATCTGGGTGGGAAGCGTCGAGCTGGAACAATCGATCTCGTTGCGCGACCACGGCTGGAAACTCAATCGCCAGGTCGGACCGCTGCACCATCCACTGTTCCAGAATGTGACGTTGCCTGATGGGAAGGCCGGGCGCTCTTGTGGAGCGACCTACGTCGTCAGATCCGACCGAAGCGACACCGGCAGCCAAGATTCCGGCTCAGTATCCGTCAGCGCCGAGATCGTAGTCGCTAGGCCACGCAACGATGTCGACGAGGCGCTGGCCGACATGCGTTGGCATCTGCTCGCTTTGGGAACTGGTCTACTCGGACTTACCATGTTTGTGGTCGCATTCACGGTGACACGCGGCCTATCCCCGTTGCGAGACTTGGGACGTGACGTGGCGGCAGTGGATGCAGCCGCACCGCCCGCTCAGGTAGGCTCCGTTGTCGACCCGCAAGAGCTGACTCCCATCGTCGCAGGCATAAATGTGCTGCTGCAACACGTTAGGGAGTCCATGGCACGAGAGAAGCGCACGACTGCAAATCTGGCGCACGAGCTGCTCACGCCGGTTGCTGAACTACGGGCTCTCGTCGATGTCGCGCAGGAGTGGCACACCGACTCCACCCTGACAACGAAAGCGCTGGCCGCCACCCGAGACATTGCGCATCGCATGGACAACATGGCGGTGAGTGTCTTGGGGCTGGCTCGCACCGAGGCTGGTGCAATCGCGTTGGCGGTCACCTGCGTCGACCTCGCCACCGTTGTAAACACCTGTATCGAGGCACATCGCGGTGCTGCAGATGCACAAGCAGTCACTCTGGAGCAATCAGCCCCACCGACATACATGGTGCGCGCCGATGCAACGATGGTATCGATCGTGGTGCGCAACCTCTTGGCCAACGCAATCGCACATTCGCCGCAGGGTGGTTCCGTGCGGATTCACGCGTCGCTGGGTTCTGTCGTCACCCTACACATCGACAACGCGAATCCGGGTTTACGCGAGGAAGATCTCAAGCGCTTCGGGGAACCGTGGTGGCAGCAATCACCCGTCCGTTCGCACCAGGGAAGCCATCGTTTCGGGCTCGGCTTGGCACTGGTGCGAGAACTGTGCAGACGTGCACAGGTGTCGCTGACGTTCTCGATCGCGGAAGGCCGCATCGAGGCATCGGTGGGGTTCCCAGGTGCCAGCGAAAGCACTGTGGCGAGCGCCGATAGCACGTAACTGCCGCGGTATTGTTCGGAGCGGCGCACCACACCGTGCTTGCTACGGCGCAGCGGTGAACACGACCTGCGAGACAATCAGATTGCCGTCCGCACGGACCGCCGCTATCGAGAGTTCGCACTCTTCACCGGGCTGGATCCAGTTGTCCGGAATTGCAAACGACGTGACTCCGACGGGAATGTCGGCATTGAGCACGAGACCGAGAGCATCCTGATCGAGCTCGATTCGGTAGCTCGTGGCACCGGCGGACGCAGCCCAGCTCGCGACGACTCCCGTGCGTGGCACGTTGACGGCACCATTCTGCGGGTTGGCGATCACTGCCGGTGCAGGCAACTGATGCGACAAAGTCACCGTGCCGTAGACGAACTGATTCTCGACGGACAGACCCAGAAACTGGTAGGTGCCCGCGGGATACGCCTGCGTGACCGCAGCCAACGATGGCTCCGGCGTTTCCAGAGTGATTTTCTTGCTGCCGAGATCGCGTTCGGCGAAGCGCATCATCTGGTGGCCGCATGGGTCGAGCACGACGAGCCGCTTCAGGCCCACGCCGGCATCGAGCTTGAGGACCATCTCGGCGTCTTGGTCGGCGTCGCTGTACTCGAGGTTGAAGTGCAGGGCTTCGAACGCGAGCGGCGGCCAGCAGGTCGGCAACGGCTGCTTGGGAGTTGAGGCGGGGAAGAACGCGACCAAGGTGGTCGCGAAGAGAGCTTTGAGCATCGGAGTCTCGGGGTTGTGCGGCGCGGAATGCGCCGTCGTCTGGAGATGCCCGTCAATAGCCTCCGCGCTGCCTCGGTTGCTTACGGCAGCATGATGCCGAGAGTTTTCAGCTCTCCGGTCGTTTCCGCGCGCCGGGATTGGCTTGCACGGTGGCGAGCTTCGCGCGGCACAAGGCGATGGAGCGGCCCGCGGCACGCGAATAAGCTTGCCTTAAGCAACGCGTCGGACGCCGTGGCTATCCATCGCAGCATGAGACCGGCGCTCTTGGTGTTGCTGTTCCGAGTCCAGGCCATCGCTTACGTGACTCGCGGCCATCTTCTGACCTGACGAAGGCGACCTGATCGCCCAGCCAGACCGTCAGAGCCCGTCGTGCCGCTCCCCGGTTCGCAATGGCCAAGGAGCCCATACCTCGCGCGAAGGCACTTTGCCCCACAGACCATTTACCCCAGATGATTCATCGCGGGCTGCCGATAGCTACGGCTGCTGAATCGATGGTCGAGTAGGCCAGCTTCCACGATGCGGGCGCACCTCTACCCAGCACCTCCCGTGAAGCGCGCGTCGCTCGCCGAATCAGCCTCGGCAAGGCTACGCGGCCTTCGGCACGGCAAGCGCGCTGAGGAATCGGGTCCAGAGATCCGCGAGCCCGGCATTCAGGGCGATGGTGGCGCGGCGTGCCGAGATGACGACGAGCGCCGGTACGGCCAGCACCTTCTTGCGGAAGCGATCGAGCGCGCACGCGTTCTTGGTCGCCCTGACGAACACGAGGCGCGCCGAGTGCGCGAGGTTGTAGGCGAGCGCGAAGAGCACGAGGGTCGCCGCGTTGCGGAACTGCACTTCGTTCGCGTCGCGCGCGGCCCGGTCCTCGCCGCGCATCGTGCACGACAAAGCGGGCATCAGCACGGACTGCAGCTCGGCGATGCGGCCTTCCATGGTGCCGCGTTGTCGGTAGTCGGCGACGAGCTGCTCAGCGGTCCAGGATGCCTTGTCGGCGTTGGTGATCAGCACGAAGTGGTGCAGGAAGAGATCGTCCTTGCGCTCCTGCACGACCACGACGATGCGGCGCGGTTTGGCCCACGACTTGGCTTGGTACTCGAGGTCGTGCACCCACTCCCTGGGCTGCTTCGGCCGGCGGCCCTCAGGCCGCTTCAACAGCGGCTCCGCGATCGCGTCCAGAGCCGAGTTGTTCCTGATGCGGAAGACGTACTCGTTGCCCCTGGCTTCGAGGGAATCGAGGGTCGCCCCGCTCGGGAAGCCGGCGTCGCCACGTACGCGCGGCTTGTGGCCTGTTGCGGCCTCCACGCCGTCGAGCAGTGGATCGAGGAAGGGCTGCAGCCCGACCGCGGTGTGCTCGTTGCCAGCTCGAAGTTCGACGCCGATCCAGTGGCCGGTGTCGAGCATCGCGATCAGCGGGTGGTAGCAGCGGATGCCGTAGTGGCCGTTCCACTCGGATCCTGCTTGGTGACCGTGGACTTCGATCGGGAACGAGTCGATGTCGATGGTCACACGCTCCTTCGCGAGGCCGCGACCGTCACGCCCGCAGCGAATCGCTCCTTCCAGCAGGCCCGAGTTGATCTGGTGGAGGTTGCTCGGCATGGCGAGCGTGTCGATCAGCCGGGACATCGTCGGCTGCGAAGCCAGGGTCGCGTCGCCGAGCGGCGACATCCCCGCCGACTCGCTGACGGCCACGCGCAAGACGGGATCGCGACGCAGCAGGTCGGCATCGCCCTGGTCACGGAAGCCGAGCGCGATCATCTGCAGCCGCGTGCGCAGCAGCTCGGTCATCGTGTACTGCACCATCAGAGGGTTGCGCGGATCGTGCAGCCGACGCCCGAGCTGCTTGGTCACGCCGATCCTGTCGTCGACCTCTCGGAGCAGCATGGCCCCAGCGTTACCGCTCAGCTTCTCGCCTCTGGCCGCGACGCGAATCGAGCCGTTGAAGCCGAACCGGACACGAGTAGTCTCTTCACCCACTGGCAAGCCTTCGTTGATCGTTACGGACTGCGTTAGATACAGCCCTGTACGTTCGACGGAGGCTTTCCGGCTCAACTGGTTCGCGGATTCGATGAATCAGGTGGGTTTACTCGGACCAGACGGAACTTCCATTCCATGAACCCTGTCACTTCTCCGCGGACAGCCTTCGTGATCATGGCCATGGTCAGTGCGTGGTTGTGCGCAACTCTCCCGGTGTTTTCACAGGAAGCGTACTACTGGACATACGCCCAACACCCAGACTTGTCTTACTTCGACCACCCTCCGATGGTCGCGTGGTTGATCTGGGTGGGCACCAAGGTGTTCGGTGACGGCAGCGTCGGCCTGCGTTCCGGCACTTGGCTGTGCGGACTCGCTTCGACTCGCCTGGGAGTCCTCATGCTGAGAGACTTCGGCGTCGATCGAGTCGGTCAGTCAGCGTGGATCGTGCTGGCAATGGTGTCGCCGATCGTCGTGATGACGCACTTCCTGGCCAACCCTGACGCGCCACTGGTCGCAGCTTGGACGCTGACGACTTGGTCGCTTTGGCGGGCCCGCGGCGGAGCGATGCGCTGGTGGCTACTCGCTGGCATCGGCGCTGGACTAGCGCTGTTGAGCAAGTACTCCGCCGCCTTCCTCGGCATCGGCGGCTGCCTGCTCCTGCTCCTGGATGCCCCACTCCG
Organism: uncultured candidatus Brocadiaceae bacterium; assembly: GCA_964538915.1. GTDB lineage: Bacteria > Planctomycetota > UBA1135 > UBA1135 > UBA2386 > JAEUHQ01. The sequence goes on from CAZIFB010000055.1 coordinate 9,517, forward strand.
GCGACAGGTCTTTCGCCCTGGCCCTTGGCTGGCCTTGGTCGTCGCAGGACTCGTGTTCGGGCCCGTGATCTGGTGGAACGTCCAACATGACTACGTGTCGTTCCGATTCCAGACAACGGAACGGCTCGACAAAGGTGAGTTCGGCCTGCACTGGTTCGCACAGTTCATCGGTGGGCAGGTCGGGGTACTGCACCCTGTAGTATCGCTCGCACTTCCCCTCGCGATCGCGTTCCTGCTTCGCCGTGCCCGCGCTGACGCGCGAGCCATGCACTTGCTCGCCTTCGGCGCACCACTCTTGGGGTATCTGCTGTTTCAGTCGCTGTGGATCCAAGTCAAGATCAACTGGGCCGCGCCTGCCTACGTGACACTTCTCCTCGGTGTCGTCTGGTGGTGGCGTGAACGCAACAGTACGGTTCTCCATCACAAGCCAGCACTGCGTTGGGCGGCTGCCTCCCTCTTGCTGGTTCCCTTGTCTGCACCGCTCGCTCCAGCGTTGCGCCTCGTCCCTCCTGGTCGAGGTTCGTCTTGGACTGGGTGGGACGAGATCGCAGCGCACGCCGAGCGGTGGGAAGAACGGCTCGACCAACAGGACTCCATCGAAAGCAACGTGTTCTTCTTCGCCGCCGACTACCGCGACTCGGCCCAACTCGGACGCAGCCTGCGTCTCTTGTGGGCGACAGACGGTCACCACTCCTGCGACAAGTCGGATCCGGGCGAGCCAACTCTCGCGCAGAATGTGCTTGGCCAACGCGCCCTTCAGTACGACCACTGGACACCCCCAAGTGCCCGCATTGGCCAGGACGCGGTCTTCGTACTGCCGCGTCCGAAGGGGCGGGAGGAGATGGTGCAGAAGGCGGCCGAACGCTTCGCCAGCATCGAACTCGCTGAGCAACTCCAAGTTTCTTGCATGGGTGTCGATCTGGTTGAGACCCACATCTACGTCTGTCGCGGCTACAAGGGTGCGGAGGGCGGGCGGTGACGGCTTCCGAGCACTCTCCGCTCTCCAAGGGCGGCCTTACCACCACAGTTTCACCGCGGGCGCTCCACTCAGTTGCAGAGCCCCTGGTGATCGCCGCCGACTTTGCGGTTGCCGAAGCTCTGGTCCGCTCGGGGATCGACAGCCAACACCTCGTCGTCCTCGATGGCCAGGACGAGGCACTCGCCCGCGCCGCGGCCGAACGTGGTCGCAACGCCGGCTACGGCCCGACTCCGACGCGACCACATCAGGCACCCTGGCGCACCTTGGTCGTCATCCCGACCTACAACGAGAAGGACAACCTCGAACCCATCGTCCGTGCCATTCACCAGTACGTGGACGCAGACATTCTGGTCATCGACGACGGTTCACCGGACGGCACCGGCCAGCTTGCCAATCGCCTTGCCGCCGATGACGCGCGCATCCAGGTGCTTCACCGCACGGGCAAGCAGGGCCTCGGCACGGCCTACATCGCGGGCTTCCGCTTCGCGATCGAACACGGCTACGAGCGCGTCTGCCAGATGGACGCTGACTTCAGCCATGCGCCTTGGGACCTGCCGCGTCTCGTGTTCGCCTCGGCGGACGCACCGCTCGTCATCGGCAGCCGCTACACCCGGGGTGGGTGCACCCTTGGATGGGACTTCAGACGACGGCTGCTGTCGCGTGGTGCAAACCTGTATACACGCATGCTCCTCGGCACCGGGGTCCGCGACAACACCGCGGGTTTTCGGTGCTTCCACACCGATGCCCTCAGAACTCTCAACCTTGCTGCCGTGCACGCCCAGGGCTACGCATTCCAGATCGAGATGACGTTTCGCATGGTGCGCGCGGGGCACTCGGTGCGTGAGATACCGACCCACTTCGTCGACCGCCGCGTCGGCAAGTCGAAGATGGACGGGAAGATCGCACGCGAGGCGCTGTTCCTGGTGCCGCAACTCCGCGGCAAAGTCCGCCGCAAGAACTCGTCTTCATGACCACCCCGAAGCTGCGCCTCGTTGCGTCGCTCAACATCTCGGTGCCGCTGCTGCTCGGGGCATGCGCTACGGCAGTTCGCGGCGAACCTCTGGGCCCGGGCCTGTCGCACCGTCCCGGCGACCAGTTCATCACGACACGCGTGTACCACGGGATACCCGTTCTGCAGAAGTCGTTCTTCTGGGACGGCAATGGTGAAGTCGAAGACTCCGGCGTCGGCGTGCACTGGGGCCACTTTCTCGATGAGCAGGCGGCACTCGGCCTCGGAACGAACTTCAGCAACTGGTGGGCATCGGGGCGTGACGTTCAGAGCGCCGAGATCGAAGGCACACTGCGCTTCTACCCGATCCGCGACTGGCCCTTGTTCGTCGACGGAAACGGCGGGTTCCAGCTCGCCAACGACCAGATCCCGCCCGGTGGAACCGTCTGGAACTTCTCCTTCGGTTTCGGAACAGGCTTCGAGCTGCCGCTGTACCCAGGCACCAGCGGGCTGCTCGGCGTCAACTACCACCACATTTCCAACGCCCTCGGTCGCGAGAACGAGCGCAACCCGAGCCAGAACGAGGTCAGGTTCTGGATCGGACTGGGATGGACGTTCTGAACATCCGCGCTCCTGCCGTTTCGGCCCCCCTCCCCCTCCCCAAGCCTACGGCCTTCGACGCCTCGATCACGCGGATGGAACTGGAGAAGAGCCACGGATCGCCGGACTCGGTGGCGACTTCGACGCGCCAGACTCCTGGCGGTGGCTCGTGAACGACCAATGTGCGAGCGGTACGCGTGTGGACTTCGACCCCGTCGTGCAGCAGGCGAATGCGACCGGTCGCTGGCGTCGTCACGCGCAGTTCCAGCTTCTCCGCCGCGCTTACCGTAGACCCGCCGAGGTGCACGCAGCCGCGGGCATCCGTGAGGCGAAAGTCGAAGCCAGAGCCATCTCCGAATACGTCGAACGACACATAGGTTCGACCAGCCGCGAACGCTTCGACCACGCTGGTCTCGTCGAGCCGCTCCGCCAGCACGTGCGTGCTCAGCGTCAGGAAGACCTCTCGGTAGTTGCCGATTGTGCCGCCGAGCGGCCCGAACACGCGGATGTTGGCATGTGCGTCATTGCCCCCGACCGGCGGCAACGGGTGCCGAGCCGCCAGCGCGCGGTCCCACGCGCCGAGTACCGCTTCGTCGCGTACACAGATGCGTTCGCACAACGAACGCATCGGCAAGAACAGCGCCGTAGCAAGCGTCCCGAGCTTGTTCGCTGCCAATGCGCCAGCATGTAGGTTCACGACCTCCACACCGTGCAGACCCGGCAGGTCGAAGGGGACCTTCCACAACTCGCCGTGGCACACGAACGACAGCGCCCCCTGGGCCGCCGCTTCTCGCGCCAGCAGCCCCGCGTGCTGAAAGCGCCGCAGCGGCTTCGTCAGCGGAAAGCACAACAACGTGCCCTGTGGGCTGCGCACCTCGGCTCCGACCAGGAACAGCGTGTCCCCGACCATGCCGCGAACGCCATCGCGGATCGACGCATCGGTCTGATGATCGGTCATCACGACGAAGTCGATCCGTGCGTCGGCGCATGCCGCGCCGATCTGCTCGATCGCGCCCTCAGAGTCGTGCGACAGGTGGCTGTGGCAGTGCACGATGCCCTTGCAGTCGACGAACGGCGTGCCAGCGACGGCGCGTGGCGGGTGTGGCGAAGGCGGTTCGTTCGGGAGCACCGTCGTCAACGCGGCGCACCCGGCGAGCGACCACGCACTGGCCAGCAAGACAGCGAAACGTACGTAGGTCCCCATCGAGCACCGCATGCTACAGACCGCCCTTGCGGACACTCTGGAGGCCCAGTGCGGCAAGAGCGCCGGCCGCTTGCAGCACCCCGGCAGCCGCGAATCCGAACGCAGGCGTGTCGGGAACCGCTGACCACAAGGTGCCGACCATCGCGCTCGACACGAAGTCACCGATGCCGTTTGCCGCAGCAAGCACCCCCAAGCCAGTGCCTCTCACCTCGACTGGCAGCAGCTCCCCCGCGTGAGCCTTCTCCGCCACTTCCTCGGCGGCGATGTAAACGCCCGAGGCGACGAACAAGAGGAAGAGGATGGCGGGCATCGGGGGCAACAGGGCAAATCCGAGCGTCGTCATCGCGGCAACGGCATAGCCAAGTGCCAAGACCTTGTGCCTGCCCCATCGATCCGCAAGCACTCCGAGCGGAAGCGACGCCAGCGCACTGACCGCATTGTGCGCCACGTAGAGCCCGATCGCGAATGCCCCAGCAGTGAGCGAGAACAGAGTTCCTGTCGCGTGCTGCGTCGCGTACAGAATCAGGAGCGTGCGCGAGAAGTCGCCGCAGCCGAACGCGAACACGACTCCGACGTAGCGCCGAAACGGCGCGCCGGTCAGCTTCAGACTGGCGAGCAGACCGCCGCTGTGCCTGCGTCCGTAGAGACTGGGCTTCTCGACAACTACGATTGCGATCGCCAAGAAGGCGAGCATCCCTGGTAGGAGCGACCACACCATGATGTCCTGGGGAGCGTCCCCATTGGCGATGAGGGCCATGGAGAGCAGTGGCCCGACTACCGCTCCCAGCGAATCGCCAGCCCTCTCCAGACCGAAGGCCCTGCCGAGAGCGGCCGGATCGGCAGCATCCGCCATCAAGGCGTCGCGGGGCGCACTCCGGCTGCCGCGGCCGATCCAAGCCGCCACTCGGCAAGCGAGAACCTGCAGCCAGCTCGTGCAGTAGCCGATCGCCGCAACGCCCACTGCCGTCACCAGAAACCCGATGGACGCGAGTGGCTTCCGCCTGGGCATTCGGTCGGCCGCGTGACCACCCCACAGCTTTGCCAGGGTGGCCGCACCGTCAGCACTGCCCTCGATGATGCCGATCGCAGCCGGTCCGGCACCCATCCCGAGAAGGACCGCCGGTAGCACGGCGGTGGCGAGTTCGTGCGAGATGTTGGAGAACAGGCTCGCCGAGGCCACTCCAACCGTTGAGCGGTTCAGCCAACCACGCTTGTTTGCTGGCTGCCGATCCCCGCCGAGGGGAGGCTTCTCGTCTTCAGTTGGGGTCATGTGCAAGCGTCCTGGAGTCATGCAGATTCATCTCAGACTCTCACGGTGGCCTGCGCACCAGTCGCATGCAGACTAACGAGTAGCCTCAGGTTGCCCTAATGGACCGCTACGCGCGGGCGATGCGCCATCGAGTCCCGTTCGACTACGGCTGTGCCGTCGCCGCCACGTTCTCGAACTTGACGTGCAGGTCGTGCACGAGGCGACAACCGTACAACCCATCGGTTTTCAGCGTGGAAGTCGGCGCGCGATGCACTTCCTTGTCGTTGACGAGGAAGCGCGTCGTTGTCGGGCCGACATCGACGGCGAGGTCGTTGGTGGCCGTGGCCTCCGCGTTCTCGCGGTTCACGGCCGCGTGCTCGCTCCACGGCACCAGAATCGCGGTAGACGTCGCATCGCGGGTCTTGACCAAGAACGTGCCGTCGCCAGTCACCAGGAAGTACGTGTAGGTCTGGTTCTCCCCGTCGACCTCGCGACCGCCGAACACGAGGCCAGCGCCATGGGCGTGCGGGCCGGTGTTGCGCTGCGGGATCCGCGCCGAGAGGCGATACGTGCCGGTAGCGCCAGCGTCGCGTCGCCACAGCGTCGCGTTGGGGCCGGCTTGCACCTCGAGTCCGCCGCCCGGCAGCGGCGTGATGCGACCAGGCGCGCTCACGTCGGTGGCTTCGTCGAGCCGGACGGACCAGGACCGGGTAGGGTCTTCCACGGATTCTCCGCAGGCGGCGATGGCTGCCAGAAGTCCGAGGGCAATCGATCGGTGCATGTTCCTCATGAGACAGCGTGCCGTGCGGCTGTGCCACCCCCGATCCGCATGGCGCAACCGGAACAGCTCGGCCGGCGCAGGCTTGCTGGCAGTTCGAATGGGCGCGGAACGTGAGCCAGGCGTGAGCCCCGGCTTCGCCGAAACCAGGCGGTGCTTGGTCGGCCAACATCGTGCGCGCATGTCCAGAGGTCGGCCGCGGGCTGGTTTCCTGATGCCGTGTTCGTCGCCATCGCGTGCATTCGCGGGATCCGGCGATTCCTGATTACGCTGCTGGTACAGGCCGCATTCGGCGACGGCATGCTGCGATTGGTGCACGAGATCCGCCAGCCGCTGCCGTAGCGGCCCGGCCAGAGTCACGCTGTCATGCAACCGAGTTCGGGGTCCCACACTCGCAGGCGCAGGCAGCGCCAGACCTGGCGCGGACTCAACGTGGTCACGGCCGGTTGCTGCAGTTCGGGGATCGCCGCCATGGCCTCTGGTAGCCGGTAGAACGGGATCTTCGCGTTGACGTGGTGCACGTGATGGAAGCCGATGTTGCCGGTGAACCAACGCATCACCGGTCCCATGTGCAGATAGCTCGACGACGCCAGGGCGGCCGACAGGTAGCTCCAGTCCTTGCCCTCGAACAGCACAACGTCCGGATAGTTGTGCTGGGCGTAGAACAGGTACGCACCGAGCCCGCACGCTACCGTCATCGGCACGATCACCAGGAACGGCAACAGCGCCGGGGCGAGCAGGGCGAGTGCTATGACGATCGCCGCGTGCAGCACCAGCGCGACCGCCGAGTCCCAGTGCTTGCGTGGATCTGCGATCAACGAGCGGATGCACATCCCGTACAGGAAGATGGTCAGGTAGCCGGCGGCGATTGTCAGCGGATGGCGCTGCAGCAGGTAGCGTCGCCGTTCGCCTGGGCTGGCGCAGTCGAAGCGTTCTCGCGTCAGCACTGGATACGAACCGATGCTGGCACCGAAGATCTTGCCGACGTTGCGATGGTGGTGTTCGTGCGAACGCGACCAGATGCTCGGCGGGTTGAGCACCAGCATGCCGTAGCCGTTCAGCAGCAGTTGCGCGAGGCGCGAGCCCTTCAGGATCGTGCCGTGCCGGTGGTCGTGGTAGATGATGAACACCCGCACGAGCACCAGGCCCATCACGATCGCGAGTGGCAGTTGAAGCCAGGCGCGATCGACGGTGCTGATCGTGGTGGCGACCGACAGCAGCACCACCAGGGTCGATACGACGTGCCACCAACTCCGCCGGCGCTGTTCGACGGCGAAGTCCAGGCTGTGACGGATGATGGCTTTGGCGTCCCGCATGGGATATCCAAACCGACACTCGACGGTTTGCGCGAGGCGAGCGAGGCGCATCAACTGCCTGGCAAGGGGTCGGGCCTGACTTCCGAGGGATCGGCTTCCGCGGGAAGGGTTTCCGGTCTCTCCCAGGGCTGCGGCAAAGGGTCAGGCGTGCCGTCGGGTTCGCGGCCGGTGAAGATGCGGTAGAGGGCCGGGAGCACCAACAGGGTCAGGAGCGTGCTCGAAATCAGGCCGCCGATGACCACGGTTGCCAGCGGACGCTGGACCTCCGCGCCGGTGCCGGTGGCGATTGCCATCGGCACGAAGCCCAGCGATGCCACCAAGGCCGTCATGAGCACGGGCCGCAGGCGCGTCAGCGAGCCGCGGAACACCGCCTCGGCAGTATTCAGTCCCTCGCGACGGAGCTGGTTGATGAACGAGACCATCACCAGACCGTTGAGCACCGCGACGCCTGACAGCGCGATGAAGCCGACCGCCGCAGAGATCGAGAACGGCAAGCCGCGCAGCCACAACGCCAGTACGCCGCCCGTCAGGCCGAGCGGGATGCCGCTGAACACGAGCATCGCGTACTTGACCGAGTTGAAGGTGCTGAACAGCAGCAGGAAGATCAGCAGGAAGCAGATCGGCACCACGACCATCAGGCGCTCGCGAGCGGCGATCAGGTTCTCGAACTGGCCGCCCCACTGAAGGTAGCCGCCGGGCGGGAGTTCCAAGCCCTGCACCTTCTGCTGCGCTTCCGCGACGAACGAGCCGAGATCGCGGCCGCGCACGTTCGCCTGGACGACGATGCGCCGCCTGCCGTTCTCGCGGCTGATCTGGTTCGGCCCCTCGGCCACTTCGATCTTCGCCAGGGCCGCAAGCGGGATGTAAGCCGGGCGCTCGACCTGCGCGTCCGAATCGCCGTTCCCAACCGGATCGAACGAAGCGGTGGCGCGCGCGCGGCCCTTGCCGGAGTCGTCCTTGCGCGGTGGAAGTGGGATGGGCAGGGTGCCCAGCGCGGCGATGTCGCGCCGGATCTCGTCGGGCAGGCGCACGACCAAGTCGTAGCGGCGATCCCCCTCGAAGACCTGCCCCGCCTCGCGGCCGCCGATCGCGGCGGAGACGACATCCTGCACTTCCGCGACGCTGATCCCATAGCGGGCGATCGCGTCCCGATCGATGTCGATAGTCATCACCGGCAGTCCCTCCGTGACCTCGACCTGCACGTCCTCTGCGCCGGCGATCTCCTGGATGATCTCGGAGATCTCGGCGGCGGTTGCTCCCATCCGCTCGAAGTCGTCGCCAAAGACCTTGACGGCGACGTCGCTGCGGACACCGGCGATCAGCTCGTTGAACCGCATCTGGATCGGCTGCAGGAACTCGTAGCGACTGCCCGGCACCTGCTCCACGGCCTTCTCGATCCGCGCGATGACGTCGTTCTTGGCCACCTGGGGGTCGGGCCACTGCTCACGCGCCTTCAGGATGATGAACGTGTCCGATGTGCTCGGCGGCATCGGGTCGGCCGCCATCTCGGCAGTGCCCGTCTTGGAGTAGACGAACGCGACTTCGGGAATCGAGCGCACGGCGCGCTCGACTTCGAACTGGATCTCCATGGACTGGGTCAGGCCCGTGCTCGGGATGCGCAGCCCGTGCATGGCGATGTCCCGCTCGTCGAGCACGGGGATGAACTCTTGCCCCATGCGCAGGAACAGGCCGAGGGAACCGACAAAGGCTACGACGGCGGCTGCGACCACGGCCCAGCGTCGGCGCACGGCCCACCGGAGCGTGGGGGCATAGACGGCCTTCGCGCCGCGAACGATGAAGTTGTCGCCCTCCTTGACGCGGCCCCGGATCAGGATCGCCACCAGTGCTGGCACCAGCGTCATGGACAGGATGAACGCCGCGACCAGTGCGAGGATCACGGTGATGGCCATGGGGCTGAACATCTTTCCCTCGACGCCGGTGAGGGCGAGGATTGGGAAGTACACGATGATGATGATCGCTTCGCCGAAGACCGAGGCTTGTCGGACTTCCTTGGTGGCCACCATCACCTCGTGGAGACGCTCGTCGAGCGTGAGCAGGCGACCCTCGCGGTGCTGCTTCTCCGAAAGCCGCCGCAGGCAGTTCTCGACGATGATGACCGCCCCGTCGACGATCAGCCCGAAGTCTATCGCGCCCAGAGACATCAGGTTGCCGGTGACTTTCCAGTAGACCATGCCCGTTGCCGTCATCAGCATCGACAGCGGGATGGCCAGCGCACAGATGATCGCCGCCCGGATATTTCCGAGCAGCAGGAAGAGCACCACGATGACCAGGATTGCCCCCTCGGCCAGATTCTTGGTGACCGTGGCGATGGTTGCGTCGACCAGCTTGGTGCGATTGAGCACCGTCTTGGCGTGGATGTCGGGCGGCAGGTTCTGGTTGATCGCCGTGATCTTGGCATCGACGGCAGAGGACACGATCCGGCTGTTGGAGCCGATCAGCATCATCGCTGTGCCGACGACGACTTCGCCGCCGTCCTCACTGCCCGTGCCGGACCGCAGCTCCTTGCCCAGCACGACGTGCCCGATGTCGCGCATGTAGATGGGCGTGCCGCCGATCTCGCCGACGACAACCTTGGCGATCTCGTCGATAGTCTTGATGCGACCGGAGGCGCGAACCGTGTACGCCTCGCCCTTGTGCTCGATGTAACCGGCACCCGTGCTGGCGTTGTTGGCTTCCAGCGCCTCGATGACGTCGGTGAAGGTCAGGCCGTAGCTGACCAACTTCATCGGGTCGGGCTGGACGTGGAACTGCTTGACGTATCCGCCGATCGAATCAACCGCCGCGACGCCGCGAACTCCTCGGAGCTGCGGGCTGACGATCCAATCCTGCACCGTGCGCAGGTAGGTGGCCCGCTCGATGTCGTTCGTCAGTCGCTGCCCCTCGGGCGTCAAATACGAGCCATCGCGTTGCCAACCGGGCTTGCCCTGCTCGGCAATGGGGGCTTGTTCGCCGGTCGGGTGCTCGAACTCGACCGTGTACATGTAGATCTCGCCGAGACCCGTGGAGATCGCACCCATGCGAGGCTCCGCGCCAAAGGGCAGCTTCTCTCGGGCCCCACCCAGACGTTCGAGCACCTGCTGCCGCGCAAAGTAGATGTCGACGGCGTCGTCGAACACCGCCGTGACTTGCGAGAAGCCGTTGCGAGAGAGCGATCGCGTGTACTCCAGACCCGGAATGCCCGCGAGCGAGGTCTCGATCGGGAAGGTCACCTGCGTCTCGATCTCTCCAGGCGAAAGCGCCGGGAAGAACGTGTTGACCTGGACCTGATTGTTGGTGATGTCGGGAACGGCATCGATCGGCAGGCGACCGAGAGACCACACGCCGACTGCCGCGACGATGATCGTGCCGAGCACGATCATCCAGCGGTTGCCGATGGAGAAATGCAGGATGCGTTCGAGCATGGGGAGTGACTCGTTGTGGTGAAGGGCGGACGAGCCGCTCGATCAGCCGGATGCAAGGGTGGGGAATCGACGTGAAGACCGACCGGCGCGGTGTCAGTGCTCGTGCTTTGCGGACGACTTGCCGAGTTCGGCTTTGAGCAGGAACGTCCCGGTCAACACGATGACCTCGCCCTCACGCAGGCCATGGAGCACGGGCACCATGCCGCCCACGGCCACGCCAATGGTCACGGGCCGCTTCAGATAGGTGTTCGGCTTCTCGGCGAACGGCACGAACACGACGGGCTTGCCCTCGATCCTCTGGATCGTCGATTCGGGCACAGCCAGCACGCCCGGGCTCTGGGCGTCCTTTCCAAGGGCTTGCTCGTCGAGGATCTCGGCCTGCGCGAACATGCCGGGTCGCAGCCGTCCGTCCGCGTTGTCGACTTCGACGCGGGCCTGGGTGGTGCGGGTGCTTTCGTCGAGGTCGGCGCTCAGGAACGAGACATCGCCTGCGAACGCCGTTCCCGGCAGAGCCGCCACGGTGATGCGCGCGGGTGAGCCCATGGCCGCATCCTTCAGGTGACGTTCGGGCACATCGACGAGCACCCACAGTGTCGACACGTCCGCAACGACAAGCAGCGCGTCTCGATCCGGCCCCACCAGTTGGCCGAGCGTGATGTCCCGCCGGATCACCCGGCCGCCCATCGGTGCCCGCACCGTGTAGTGGGGCGTGATGGTACCGGTGTCGGCCAGTGCCTTGATCTCGGCCTCGTTCATGCCCAGGAGCTGCAGCCGATTCAGCGAACCGATCAGCGCGGCGCGTGCGTTGAGCAGCGCGGACTCCGCCATCTGGTGGTCGGCTTGCCGCTTCTGCACCTCGGTGAGCGAGATGCCCTGGGACTTGTCGAGGAGACCCTTGGCGCGATCGAGGGCGCTGCGGGCCAGTTCCACGATCGGCGCAGCCGTCTCGGCCAAGGTTCGCTTCTGGAGGTAGTCGCTCTGGGCCTGCCCCAACTCGGGGCTGTCGACGACGAGGACCGTGTCTCCGGTCTTGACCAAGTCTCCTTGGCGAACCGGCAGGGCCGCCACACGCCCAACCACGGCGGAGCCGATGTAGGCCATGCGTTCGGTGTTGAAGGCAACGCGCGCGGGAGCCGTGAAGGCGGGCACCAACGTGTGCAGGCCGGCCGGTCCGAGCTTGATGCCGAAAGCCTCGATTGCCGAGGGTTGGATCACTATCTGGCCGAAGCGGTCGCGGAAGTTGCGCGCCGCCTCCGGGTAGATCTTCTTGCCGCCAGCGAAGAAGATCGTCTGGAACTCGTCGGCGAAGTGCTGGGTGAAGAGGGCGACGCGACCTGCTGTCGCGGCCCGCACAACGAACCGCATCTCCGCAGTTCCCTCGACCTTGAGTTGGTAGAACTGCGAACCGGGAGCGATCTCTTCACCCGGCTGCACGGGCTTGGCTTCGCCAGCGAAGACGCGCACCGCTGCCGCGACGGCTGCGTCGAAGGCCGCATCCGAGTTGTCCGTCACCGGGATCAGGGCGATGTCGATGCTGGCATCGGGCCCAGGCTGGATCACGAGATCCGTCGGGCCGGCCGGTAGCGGATAGATCCCGCCCCATTCGAACGCGTACTTGGCGGTTGCCGGCTCGACGGCCCCGGGAAGGTCCTTCTCGTGCTGGGCGAGAAGGACGCGGCTCCCGACCAAGACCCATGCGAGGGTGGAGAGGGAGATGCGCGTCAGCAGGCGTGGTGGAGCCCCGGCGCGCGACAACTGGGAATCAAGGACGGTCTTCATGGAGTCTCCGAATCTGCGGCCGGTGGCCGTTGCTTGTGCTGGAATGGGAAAGAGGTGGCCGCGCATCACTTGGCGATCTCCGCGGCAACGCCGGGACCGCCGACGGCACGCTGCAGGCGAACCAAGGAGACCGTGGCTTGGCGTTCGATCTCGATTGCCTGACTCTGCGTCACGCCGAGGTCTCGTTCCGCCAGGTACAGCGGCGTCACGTCCGTCAGGCCCGCGCGGTATGCCTCCTCGGCTTGGTCGCGGCGTAGCTGTCGCAGCGGGATCAAGTCCTGGCGAACACGCGCCAGATTGACCAGATTCCCGGCGAGCGCCTTGTGGGCAACGCGAACTTCCTCGACGACGCGGCGTCTCGCGGTGGTCAACGCATGCCGAGCCTCGATCTGCTCGGCGGTGACACGCGCCCTGCGAGCGTCTCCCGTGTCGAAGATCGGGAGCGGCGTCGACACCGAAGGACCAGCTACCCATCCATCAGGACGCTGCGCATCGACACCGATGTCGCTGCCTTCCCAAGGGAAGAGCCGCGTGAGCGCGTAGTCATCGCCGAGTGCTGCGAGCTGCCACGCCACCGACTGGACTTCCGGACGGCGTTGCAAGGCGAGATCAACCCAAACCTGCTCGGGGGTGGCGACAGCAGCCGGTGGCGTCCACGGTTCGAGCTGCCATGCGGCGCTGCCCGACGGCTCGCCGATGAGGTGCGCCAGCCGCAGTCGTTGCGTTCGTCGGCGGAGACCGGCCTCGGCGAGTTCGACGTCCATCTCGACCCGTTGCGCGTCGAGCGTGGTCACGTCGCCACGAACGCCCTCGCCTGCTTCGAGGCGATTGCTGGCGACCTCGGTGAGCCGGCGCAGCAGGTCGCGACGACTCTCCAGCACTGGCAGCAGCCGGTCCTCGGCTTGCACCGAGGCATACAACTCCTGCACGGCGGCGACGACATCGAGCGCGTCGCCGACGGCGTCTGCTGCAGCTTGCCGCAGTCGGTTGTCGGCCGCGCTTGACCGACTCGATCGCTGGAAGACCTGGATGATGCTCTCGGTCAGCGTCACCTCGACGTTCGGCTTCCCCGATCCCCAGCGGAGGATGAAGCTGAGTACAGGGTTGGGCAACAGACGGGCCTGATCGGCGTCAGCCATGGCCATGCGAACCCTGGCCAACGCCCCTTGGAGTCCAGGGTCGGTCAGGACGGCCCGCCGCGTCGCGTCGAGGAACGACAGCGTGTCGCCCGCTGCAGGCTCGTCGAGTGGCCCCCCTTCGACGCGAAAGGTCAGAGGCTCACCAAGGGCCACGGCTTGCGTGACGTCATCCTCCGCGGCGGGGTCGGGACGTGTGCTTTGGCACCCGGTCAGCGAGATCAGGACGAGGGCTAGGCTCGCGGCCGAACGACCGCTGCGTTGGCCAACTGGCGCGTACGGTTCCATCATGGTCTTCATGGCGAGTGGGTTGGGATAGTGCAGAGAGTGTCGACCTCGTGGAGGTGCGGGCGCAGCGTCTCGGCGAACGCCCGCGCGAGCGTGGCGTCGGGAATGCGCTCGGCGAACAGCCGCGAGTGGGCTCGGAGATCAACCGGAGCAGGCGTGTAGGTCTGGCAATCTGCCGCGACGAAGGCGGACAAAGCCGCCCAAGGGATCGGGTGCATGAGAGTCGACGAACGTGACGTTGGCGCGCGAACGGGACACCGCGTCACTCGCGCGACGCGGCACGGCGAGACCAAAAGGCCCCGAATCCCGAGCCACAGGGCTCAGGCGGCGCGCGTCGACTCAGATCAGCAGGAGGGTCGTAGCCAGCAGCTCGGTGCGTTGGTCCGTTCTCGGCGGACCCGTAGCTGGGCGAAAACGAGTCAGAGTCCTCACGACCGGCGGGACCACCACGGGATCCCAGTGGCTCACCGCAGGGCCACACACCGACGAAGGCTGCGGGCCACCAGTTGCTGCGCGAATCTCAATCCGCTCGTCGTGGTCCGATGCCGGATGCGGGGGGTGATCCGAATCGTCTCCGCTTGCCCGCAGGAACTCTTCCAGTGGCAAGGCCGCCGCATCATCGTCGTGATGATCCGGATGTTCGTGACCATGCTCATGACCATCGTCATGGCAATGGCCGCCAGCTCCCGCCAGCAGCGCGCCGGTGTGCTCGTGGTGAGCCAAATGCAGCGCCACGACGAGAGGCTTCACGATCAGGCAAACCGCCACCAGCACAGCGAGAAGCTGCGTGAGCGTCGTGTTGCGTGTTCGCAGGAATCTCATTCTGGTTGGCCGGCTCTCGCTGCTGCGTCGTTTCGACACCGGCCGACATTACGCTTGAGCCGAGTAGTGGTCCAGGGCGAAGTGAGCGGGGCTCCGAGCATGTTCTTCATGGGACGGCGTGTCGCGTGACTGATCCACCTCTGCTCCGCTGCGGGAGCCGCTCAGTTCGGCCAGCGCAGGTCCGCCGGCAGCTCGGGGCGCGCGTCGCGATGCCAGCCCGTGGCGAGCAGCACATGGTTGCCGTGCTCGTCCTTCGTCAGCTTGCCGACCACGGTGACCGCATCCAGCAAGCGCAGGTCGCCGAGCGAACCGGCGATGGGCTTGCCCTTCTCGTCGCGGACCTCGACCAGCAAGCTGTTCGCACTGCGCGTATCCGCACTCTCGCAGCAGTAGTCCCACGGCGTCTTGCAGCCGTCCTCCTTGTTCTTCTCGCCGCAGTACGGCAGCGACGAATCCATCAGCGTGAACACGGCGAATCCGGGAACGACGTTGGCGATGCGGCCCGTCACCGTGCGGGAATCGGCCGCACCCGCTTTCCGCGCGCCCTGGACGGAGACCGCACCTGCGGGCTTTGACGCGAGCGCGAGCTTCGCGAGTGCGGGAGCAACGGGGGCCGGCGCGGCAGACTTCGGCGCATCACCGCCTCCACCACAACCAACCGCAACGGCGAACGACAGGCAGACCAGGGCAAACGAGAGTTTCACGAGCGACCTCCAATGGCCTCGACAAGGGGGATTCGGACAGCACGCACGGCAGGCACGATGCCTCCGAGCAGACCTGATGCAAGGGCGGACAGCAAGCCGACGAGGCGGCTCGGCAAGTCTGGGTCGAGGCGCAACGCACCCATCGGGTAGCGCAGGGAGACGTCTCCGACCAGCAGGGCAAGCAGGATTCCGACGGCTCCGCCAGCGAACGCCACGAACACGCCTTCGAGCACGATCGAGACCGCCAGCGACGGCGGCGAGTAGCCGATCGAGCGCAGCGTGGCCAGCTCCTTCGTGCGCGCCAGCACCGCAGCAAACATCGTGTTCGCGCAGGCGAACGCACCGGCGATCACGGCGAGCACCGCCATCCAGCGAGCCAGCGCCGCGATCGGTTCGAGACTGCTGGCCAGGGCCTGCATCATCTCGGTTTCCGGGATCGCCGCGATCTCCAGGTCGAGGCGACGCCCGGCGAACAGCCTCACCTCGGCGAGGTTGGCCTTGTCGGCGAGGCGGAGCACGACGCACGAGACGTCCTCGCGTTTCGTCGCCACCATGATGTCGGACAAGCGGCCCCACATCTCCGCTTCGTAGATCGTGCCCGGCGCGGCAAACCGGCCGACGATCTTGAACTCGCGCCGTTCCAGTTCGATGGACTTGCCGACCTGCATCGCCTCGGCTGCCAACCCCATGCGAGTGGCTGCCAGTCCACCGACCATCAGCTCGAACGGCTCCCGCGGTTCGCGCCCCTCGACGACCGTCACGCGCGAGTGGACCAAGTACGCTGCTGGCGTCACACCGCGCAGCAACCCGATCTGATCGCCGCGGCGTGTAGCGATGTGCAGTTCGACGGAGGCGGCGCGCTGTCCGTTGGCCGTGAGAACGCCCGGAACCGACGCTGCGGCCACCTCGGCACTGCCGCGCGGGATTACCGAGCGCACGATGTCGGCCTCGGAAGAGGCCCCGAGCAGCACCACGACGTCGTCGCGCGCACTGTCCTTCCCGGCCTCAGTCATGCCGGTGGCGAAAGACTGCATCGCGATAACCAGCATCGTGGTCGCGGCGATGCCGCCGATCGTCACGACACTACGCGCACGGCGGCGCACGATGTTGCGCAGCACATACCCGAACGGGAGGAGTATCATTCGTCCTTCACCCCAAGGTAGAGCGGACGCCGCGCAACGGAGATCGCAGGCGGCAGCGAGGCGAGCGTACCTGTCACGAGTGCCGCAAGCAGCGAGTGCCCGACCGTCGCGAATCCGGGGCTGAGGTCGATGCCGTAGCCCTCGACACCGAGCGTCACGGGGTGAAACCAAAGGAGCGCCAGGACCACGCCGGTGCCGAGCATGCCGCCGACGAGCCCGAGGCCAGTGCCTTCGACAGCGATCAGGGCCATGAGTCTTGGCTTGGTCAAGCCGATGGTCTCGAGCACGCCCATCTCCGACGACCGCGCCTGCGCACTGATGAACACCGTGTTCGCCAGCACCAGCGCGACCACGAGAACCGCGAGGTAGCCGAGCCACCGCGCGAAGTCGACGACCTGCGCGATCTCGCCGATCGCCGCAGCGACGAATGCTTGCATGCTCTTCGTGTCGGTGCGCGACTCGTCGGTGCGGAACTTCGCGTCGATCGCCTGCGCGATCTGATCGGGGTCCGCGCCGTCCTGCACCTTCACCAGGAACTGCGTAGCCGTGCCGAGGCGCTTCCGTGCCAGCCCGAGCAAGTCGAGATGCACGAACGCGAGGTTGGCCACCCCCGCCGTTTCGCTACGCACGATCCCGGACACCTGAACGTCGATCTCGCCGAGCCGCACACGCTGCCCGACCTGGATGCCACGCCGTGCGGCGAGTCGCTCGCCGACCAAAGCACCGTCCGACTGACCCTTCCACTGGCCGACGCTGCCGGCGAGGAACTCCAAGGCGTAGAGGTTCTCCAGGTCCTTCGCCTCGACGCCGTGCAGGGTCACGAGGTCGAGGTTGGAGCGACAGGAGTTGATGAACACCAGGGTCGGCAGCACAGCCGCGACCCCCGGCACGTCCTGGATCGAACGCTCGTAGCGCAGCGGCAGCTCGGAGGTCAGCGGACAAAAGCGGCTGTCCTGGAACACCACCAAGACCGGCTGGTCGGCGCGCGCCGCCAGTTGCTTGACGCCATTGTCGACGGTGCGCACGAACGCGAACAGCGCCATTGCCAACGCCGCACCGAGCAGCGTCAGGATGGACCGCATGCGGGCACGCATGGCCGTGCGCACGGCGTAGGGCAGGAACGCGAAGAGTTCACGCATGGCTCGCCTCCGTCACAATCTGCCCCTTGTCGAGGTGCACGACGCGGTCCGCGGCCTTCGCCGCCACGGGGTCGTGCGTGACCATCACGAACGTCTTGCCGAACTCGTCGACCAAGCGCCGCAACAGTTCCATCGTCATCTTGGCGGCGTTGCGATCCAGGTTGCCGGTCGGTTCGTCGGCGAACACGACCACAGGATCAGCAACGATTGCGCGAGCGATTGCGACGCGCTGCTGCTGGCCGCCGGAGAGCTGGCGAGGCAAGTGATGCGCTCGATCCGACAAGCCGACGGCGGCCAGTGCCGTGCTGATCTTCTTCTCGCGTTCGGCCCGCGACAGCCGCAGCAACAGGAGCGGCACCTCGACGTTCTCGAACGCCGTCAACACCGGGATCAGGTTGTACTGCTGGAACACGTAGCCGACCGCCCGAGTGCGCCAGCGAGCCAACTGGCTGGGCGTCATCGCGGAGACTTCTTCCCCCGCCACCCGCACGACACCCTTCGTCGGGCGGTCGATGCCAGCCAGCATGTGCAGCAACGTCGTCTTGCCGCTGCCGGAAGGTCCCATCAAAACGACGAACTCACCCTTCTCGACGACGAGATCCAGGTTCTGGATCGGCGTCACCTCTTCCGACGTCGAATGGAAGGTCTTCGTCACGTTCTCGACTTGGATCAGACTCATCGCGGCTCCTCCTGGACTCGCTCACCGTCGGTGACCGGAACGAGGATCGCGCGCTGTGTCACCGACAGCTCGCCTCGCAGTACGACACCCGCACCATCTTCTTGCACTACCTCGACAGCGATGCCACGAGCAGTTCCCTCAGTCGGGTCGAACACGAAGACGCGACCGTCTTGCACGGCAGCCTTCGGCACCCGAAACGAAGCCTGCGCGCCCACGGCCTCCGTGGTCTCCTCGGCAAGGAACCTCGCTCGGCACAGCGTCTCCGGGCGCAACAAGGCCGGCGGGTCGATGATCTGGACCTTCACCTGCAGCGTGTTCTTCAGCAGATCGGACTCGCGCTGGATTCGCTGCACCTTGCCCTGGACCATGGCGCTGCCCAACACTTCGCTGCGCAGTTCCACGCGCTGCCCCTCGCGGATTGACCCGACGGAACCGAGCGGAACATCGATGCGCGCGCGCAGCTTTTTCGGGTCGTAGAGGCTCAGGATCGGCTCGCCTTCCGGCCCGACTACAGCGCCCGGCATCGCGGTCACCTTCATGACGACGCCAGTGGCCGGAGACCGCACCGTCAGCCACTCGACCTCGCGCAACGCGATCTGCAACTCGGCGCGTGCGACGTCGCGCTGGGCGCGAGCGCGTTCGGCCTCTGCCTTGGCGATCGCGAGCGCACCGGCGAGGTCGACCGGGTTGCCCGCGACCTCTTTGGCGATGACCAGCGCCTGCCGCGCCGCCGCCAGTTCCTGTTCGGCCAACACCGCTTCTCTGGCCGCTGCCGTGGTGTTGGCCGTTGCCGCGTCGGCCGCGGCCTCGGCGCGTTGCCGCGCCACGGCGTAGGAGCCGCCGGCTCCTTCCAACTGGCGCTGGGCGTCGCGTGCAGCTACCGCACTTCGCTCGTCCGCAGCCGTTCGCTCCTGCATGCCCTTCGCCGCCGCCGACCGCGCTTCCTTGGCGGCCACACCAGCCTCGGCAGCGGCCAACGCCGTGCGGACCTGGGCACGCTGCGCGAACTGCCCCTCAGCCAGCCGCAGTCGTTCCTCGGCCACGACGACTTCGCGCTCGCGTTCGGCAAGAGTGACCTCGGTTCGCTCGCGCTGCGCCTGGAGCGTTGCACTGGCAAGCGTCGCGAGCACCGTCACGCCTACCTGGACCTCGGCTCCCTCCAGCAACGGAATCTGTTCGACGCGGCCTCCAACCAAAGGGCGGACCAGGATCGGGAACGGATCGGGCTCGACCCAGCCCGCGGCCTCCGCCATCGCTACGGTAGAAGTCCCAGTCGACGCAGCGGCCTCGATCTGGGCCGTGGACACGATCCGAGTCGGCCGGAGGAACGGCCAGACGAAGGTCGCCGCGACGGCGAGCACCAGCCCGAGCGCGCCCCAACCCAGCAAGCGTGGGCCGAGTGGCCGCTTCGGGATCGCGGGTGGCTGCTCTGCCATGCGCAGTGCGGACAAGTCCATCGCACTCATCGGTGGGCCTCCGCAGCCGGCCAACCGGCAGCAACTGCCGAGCGAACTCTCGCCCGGGCCGAGGCAATCGCGGCCTCTCGCGCTTCCATTGCGTCACGAACGGCCATAGGGGCTTTCTCCGAAACTCGTTCGAAGGCGTCGACCTCGACCTGGAGTGCCGCGGTCGCTGCGGCGAAAGCGCGTGCCGAAGCCCTCGCGCTGGTGATCGCGGCGCGTTCACGAACGGCCGCCGCTTCGTACTGGGCCACTGTCGACGACGCTTCGTTGGCAGCAAGTGCCAGCGCATCGCTCAGCCGACTGCGGGCCGCGTTGCGGCGCTCGCGCGCAGCCTCAGCCGGGCCAGCCGCGCCGAGAGGCCACCGCAGGATCGCCATCGGATCGATCGCGCCACCGCGCAGCGGCACGTCAGGCCCGATCATCAGTGACGGGTACTGATCGGCGACTGCCTTGCGGAACTCGGCGTCAGAGGTCCGGTAAAGGGCCAGGGCAAGAGCCAGATCTGGGCGGCGGAGCAGCATCTCCTCGTCGGCCGAAGGAACCAGCGGCCAGTCGGCGGGCGGCAGCACCAAGTCGAGTTCCGAAGCGGGCGACAGGCCGAGGATCCGTCGAAGATCAGCGACCTGCGTCGTCTTCACCGTGGCGATCGCGTGGCGTTCGGCCTCGGCGGCCACGGCCGCACCACGCACCTGATCGATCGCCACGGGTGAGGCAAGGCCAGCGGCTGCGAACGCCTCGCCGTCCACAGCCACGAGCGGCACTTGCTGTAGGCCATCGAGCGCGCGGTGGTGCGCGAAGACTTCGGCGATGGCCGCCATGGTGCGCCAGCGCGTCTGCGCGAGCGCGGCGGCGGCCTCGGCGGCGCGCGACTCGGCAAGGAACGAACTCGCGCCGCGTTGCGTCAGGCCGAGCAGCGCCAAGGGGTCGATCATCAGCGCGAGGTTGTCTTGCTGCAGCTGACCCTGCAGCTCCGTCGGAATGACGTCCAACCCGGCGGCGCGGCACTCGGCTTCGCGCGCCTTGATCTCGCCGTTGTGCGCCATGGCCAAGGCGACGGCTTGGTCGAACGTCAACGCACCGACATACCGCGGCAACGCGGCGGCTGTCCCCTGCAGGGTGACATCCTCAGCCTCGTAGGCCACGCAGCCGGCCAGTGCCGTAGACAAGACCACCGCGGCCCATCGTCGACCTCGGTGTCGGCTCACTTGTTCTCTCATGTCGTGATTCCGGCGGTTTCGTGCGAGGTTCCAGGAGTGGGCACTCGGAGAAGTCGCAGACTGTTCGCAACCACGACCAGACTGGCCCCCATGTCCGCCACCACCGCAGCCCACAGCGTGGCGTGCCCGACGAGAGCCAGGGCAAAGAAGGCGAACTTGGTGGCGAGAGCCACCGCGATGTTCTGGCGCAGCACGCGCCTCGCAGCGCGACTGATCCTGAGGAAGTCCGCCAGACCGCGTAGGTCGTCGGCCATCAAGGCCACGCCCGCCGTCTCCAAGGCGGTATCCGACCCCGCAGCTCCCATCGCGAAGCTGACGTCGGCACGCGCCAATGACGGAGCATCGTTGATGCCGTCCCCGACCATGCCGACGGAGCCATACGTGCCCCGCAGAGTGGTGACCGCCTGCAGTTTGTCTTCGGGCAACAACTCACCCCGCGCGTCGTCAATGCCGACCTGCACGGCGACCGCGGTCGTGGTGCGCTGGTTGTCGCCACTCAGGACGACAAGATGGACGCCCAGACCCTTCAGCGCGGCAACGGCGGCTGGACTCGTCTCCCGCACGCGGTCCGCGACTGCGAAGATCGCCAACACCGAATCCCGCGACATCAGCACGAGGCACGTCTTGCCCTGCTGTTCGAGTGCCTGGAGCTGTTGTTCGATCGCCGGGGAACACACGCCGGTGGTCTCGACCAGACGGTGGTTGCCGACCCAATACTCGACGCCGCCCACGACGCCCGCGACACCACGACCTGTAAGCGCGGTGAACCCGGTCACCGGCTGCAGTTCGTCCTTGCAGGCAGACACGAGAGCCCTGGCGACGGGATGTTCGGAGGACGCCTCGATGCTCGCCGCGAGCCGAAGCACTTGCTCAGGATCCCGTCCATCCTGCGGGATCACGTCCGTGAGGGATGGGCTGCCCGTGGTGAGCGTTCCGGTCTTGTCGAGTGCGATGCAGGTGAGCTTCGCCCCGCGTTCGAGAAACACGCCACCCTTGACGACGATCCCCATGCGAGCAGCCGCCGTGAGGCCGCTGGCGATCGCCACCGGCGTCGACACGACCAGCGCACAGGGGCAGGCGATCACCAGCAGGACCAGCGCGCGGTAGAGCCACGGCTCGAAGGGCTGGCCGAACGCGATCCATGGCAGCAGTGCGATGAGGGTCGCGATCACGACCACCACGGGCGTGTAGATGCGGGCGAACGAGTCGATGAACCGCTGCAGCGGAGCCCGCTGCGCTTGGGCTTCCTGCACGCTGCGCACAATGTGCGCGAGGGTCGTCTGGTCGACACCCCCGGTCGTCGTCACGCGCAACGCACCCTGCCCGTTCATGCTGCCGGCGAAGACCTTGTCACCTCGTCGCTTCTCGACCGGCAGGCTCTCGCCCGTAATCGCCGCTTGGTTGACCGCGGATTCGCCGTCGGCGACGACCCCGTCCAGCGCGAACCGCTCGCCCGGCCGGACGAGCATGGTGGCTCCGGCCGCAACCTCGGCCACCGGCCGCTCGACCCACACTCCCACCGCGTCGGCGACGGTTGCCGTAGGCGGCGACAGCGTCATCAACGAGCGGATGGTGTTCTGCGCCCGGGTGACGGTGCGCTCTTCGATGCGCTCCGCCACCGCGAACAGCACGACCACCAACGCGGCCTCGGGAAACTCACCGATCACGAACGCGCCGACGACCGCGATCGTCATCAAGAACTGGATGTCGAGCCGCAGGGCCACGAGTGAGCGCAGTCCGCCACGGAGTGTCGGGATGCCGCCGAGCAGAATTGCCGCGATGGACAACCCGGCCACAGCGATCGTGCTCTCTACACCCACGCCCAGTGCCCACAGTTCTGCCGTCACGGCCAACACGGCCGCGATTGGCAGCAGCCAGCGACCGCCCCACGCTGCATCGTGGCCGTCCTCGCATCCTCCGTGCCCGCACGACGCTCCTGCGTCGGCGGCACTCGGACGAGATTCGCCCGGTTGGTTCACGACAGGAGTACCGAGCAGGCTCGTAGACGGCACGTCCCGTCCGAGTGCAGGTGGGACGGCGTCACTTGTTCCCATGAGTGTGGGCCTTGGTGCCGTCGCCGAGTTCGCAGGCGGCGCACTCGACGCCCTCCGGCGCACACTTCGGACACCGCAGCATCGGCTTGCCGTCTACCTCGTAGATGGAGACCTCGACCTTGCAGCAACTGCAGGCGTGGACCCGTGGCAACCGTGATCCGGACTGGAAGTGTCGGCCAGTGCGGTGGACCTTCAGCTCCTGCACCGCGAGATCCCTGCACTCGACACACTCGGGAGCGCACGTCGGCGAGGGTGCTCCGGCACAGCCAGCAAGGAGAAGCAGCGCCAGCATCGTCAGGCGAAACCAGGAAGTTGCGTTGTTCATCGGAGAATCACCAACTCATGTGGGGCTCTACTTGCGGAACGCGATCGAAGCCTTCGAGGTGCCGGTAGCACCCTCGACCTCGAACCAGAACTTGCTGCCTTCCGGCAGGGGCTTCGGCACTTCCAGGTGGCCGTGCATGCCGTCGCCCTCCTTGCCGAGCTTGGCCTTCAGGGAGCCAGCAGCCGACTCGACCCCAACCCAAGCGCGCACCGTATCGGGGACAGCCGCGCCTTTGGCAAAGGAGAGGTCGACGCCAGCCTCCTTGCCAGCCTCGACTGTGCCCTCCTGCTTGACCTCGACGGCCACGCCGCCAAGTTGGATCGAACCGAGGCTCGCCATCGACCCGTGACCACCGCCGCCATGGTCGTCGGTGTGGCCGGCTTCCTTGCCATGGCCATCGCCGGGCGTGTGGACATGGGTCTCCTTGCCACACGCGGCGAAGAGGGCGGAGAGAACGAGAACGGGGAACAACTTCGGCTTCATGACAACTCCGTGGCGTCAGGGTCATTGCCCGCCGGCCCGACCGGGTGGTTCCTGAACATCAGGTAGAACCCGGCTGGAACGACGAGCAGGTTGAGGAAGGTGGAAGAAAGGAGGCCGCCGAGCACGACGACCGAGAGCGGGGCGAGGATCTCGCTGCCGGGTTCGCCGGCAGCCATCACGATGGGCAAGAGTCCGAGGGCTGCCGTCAGCGCCGTCATCAGGATCGGCACGAGCCGCTCCATCGAGCCGCGCAGGATGGCTTCCTGCAGCGGAACGCCTTCGTGCATCAGGTCGAAGTAGTGCCGCACGAGCAGGATGCCGTTGCGCACGGCGATGCCGAACAGCGTGATGAAGCCGACCATGC
>CAZIFB010000056.1:0-2134 GCA_964538915.1 uncultured candidatus Brocadiaceae bacterium
CGACCCGTCGGTCGGCCGTGCTGCCAGTCGCCGCCTTCGCAGCCGCTGCCGCCGATGTCGACGTGCGTGAACGGCAGCGGCACGGCGCTGTCACCTTCGGCGTCAGGAAGTCGCACCGACAGTCAATTCATCGCTGATTACCGGTCGGCCTCGTTTCGCCGTGTCCGTCACGCATGATGCTGGTGCATCAACCCGTTGAGGGCCTTGATCCTGACTTTCTGTGACCGCGTCTTGACGGCCCGGGGGGGGCAAGTAGAGGTGTCCACATGAACATTGGGGTATTCGCTCTCTGTGTCATCAGTGGCTTCTGCCTTCCCGCGCTGACGAGCGTAAACGACGACGAGGAGGGGGCGCAGTGCTCCGCGGGATGTCAACCGACGATCGCAACCAGGAAAGGGGCGACGTGTGGTCAGATCAACGTCACGGTCACTGTCTTGGCGGGGCACCCGGGGGCTTGCGAATGTGACCCCCCACCGTCGTGCAGAACAGTCGCTCATTGCGATATCGACCTCGATTTCCAGTTTTCGGTGATTCCGACGTTGCCTGGCTGCGTTTTTGACCGCCCCATCGGCGGCCAGTGGGGGCAAACCGGGTATGCAACTACGGTGTTTGGCTGTGGTGCGTTCGGAGACTCTCGCATCGTCGGGTATTCGCCGACGTGCAACAAGAACAACATCACCTGCTCCGTGACGATGGATGTCTATTGCACGCTGTGCAACGGTAACTGTTTCAACTAGATCGACGCGCAATGCGTTCGAGGGGTGTTGCGTGGACGCTAAGAAGGTGGCAACAGTTTTCGTCGGTGTGGCCTTTGGCGTGGGGCTGTGGCTGCTGAGCAAGCCGTCGTCTGCGGACGATGGGCCGCCAGTCGGACGCCCAGGGGGCTCAGCGCCCAACTACACGACAGACTCGCCGACCCTGGCGGACTCGGTTCCCCCGGTCCGGGGAACGGCGCCAGTACGCGACCCGCAGTCACCATCCAGTGCCGAGGCGAACGGCGGGCCGAAGTCGGAGTCTGGCGAGCGGGAGGCAGAGAAGATCGTTCTCTCGGATTCGGATCTTCGCCAGATGCGGCGCGCAATCGGGGCGCCCCACCACTTCGATTGGCAACGAGTGAGTGCGATGGACATCCTGAACCCAAGGCATGTTTCGTTGGAGGACAGGACGACTGCTGCGATTCAGGCAGTAGCCTCAGCCCGGGGACCCCTCCTGGATCAGCTCGGGAAGGAGGTCGCCACGACAACGCGCGAGGAACTGGCGGCCCTCAAGGCGGCGGGTCAGGCCGTCGTTCTGAAATCGGGTGAGTCGCCTTTCACGAGGGTCGGAAAGGACGCCGTTTTCACCGTGACCATGGGAACCGGTGGGGAGCAGGTGGCCGCCAGCAAGTCCAAGATGCCCCGGTTGCTCGAAGCCGAGGGGCGGTTGCAGGCCGTCGGGAAGGAAGTGTTCCTGGATGTGGCGCGCGTTCTTCGCGAACACGGCGTGATGGACGAGAAGGAAGCGGCCGCATTCACTCGCTTGGTTCAGAGTTGGCAACCGTGACGGCGACGGCCCCCAGCGGGGAGGGTTCGGGGGGACGGTTGATCCTTCGTGCCGCGTTGGCTTCGGTCCTAATCGGCTTCGCGGTCGCGAAGGTGCTTTCGGGCGCGGTGGCGAGTGTAGGCCCCTGGCTCCACTACGGCGCCGCCGTCCTCGAAGCGACGACGGCAGTTCTTCTTCTTGGTCGCCGATGGGAGCGGGGCGCAGCGTTCTGTTTCGTGCTGATGCTGCTCTTCATGGTTGCCGCCAATCGTGGGCTTTTCCCGCAGTGCAACTGCCTGGGGGCCGGTGTTCACCTCGATCCTTCCAGTCGGCTGTGGCTCGCGGCGGGGCTGGCAAGTCTTGCCGCCGTCCTCCTGCTTCCCCAGCCCCGCCGGGCGCGGGGGCCTGCGATTACAGCGGGGCGTGGCGGTTGAAGTGATTCGCGGCGACAGCACGTTGGCGGCCGCGAAGTCGCCGAGTTGCCCACCAGCTCAGTTGCGTCAACGTCGTGAACGCGATTCGTCGCCGTTCCGTTCAACATGCGCGACGGATCGCCGGGCTCACGCCGTCGGGCACGCGCCGCACAGCGCGGTGAGCATCGCGACGAGCGGAC
>CAZIFB010000056.1:2234-33290 GCA_964538915.1 uncultured candidatus Brocadiaceae bacterium
GACCCGTCGGTCGGCCGTGCTGCCAGTCGCCGCCTTCGCAGCCGCTGCCGCCGACGTCGACGTGCGTGAACGGCAGCGGCACGGCGCTGTCGCCGCCGTGTTTGTGCAGGCCGCTGGCGAGGCAGAGGAATGCCATCGGGAACTGGTGGCCGCGCGCCGTCGCCGAACTCGGCGCGTTGTTGCACGACAGCACGTCGTCCGCGCGCGAGCGCGGCTGCACGAAGTCGAAGTCCTCGCGGCGCAGGCGCGAGACCTCGAACGGATCGCCGTGGCGATCCCCGGCGGCGGCCAGCGACTCCGCCGTGCCGAGACCGCGCGCGGGGCCGTTGTCGAGCGCGATGTTGTAGGGGCCGACCGCGCGGCCCGCGTGGCCGGTGAGTGTCGCGACGGTGAAGAGGCGCGGCGCGTCGGCCTTCGCCGCGTCGAGGCGCAGGTGCGACAGCAGGTCGGCGAGCACGAGGCGGCCCTCGGCGTCCGTGTTGCCGATGCGCACGCGGCAGCCGGCGTGGCTCGTGACGATCTCGTCGCTGACGAAGGCGTCGCTGCCGATGCTGTTCCGCACGACGCCGAGCTCCGCGACGATGCGCACCCCCTTCGTCTTCAGCATCGCGGCGGCGAGCACGAGGCCCGCGACCGCGGCGGCGCCGCCCTTGTCGCGGCTCATGCCGGCCATCACGCCGCCGGTCTTCAAGTCCGCGCCGCCCGTGTCGTAGGTGAGGCCTTTCCCCGCGAACAGCAGCGTGCGCTCGATCCTGCCCTTCGGCGTGTACTCGAGGCGCACGACGCACGGTCGGTGGCGCGCCACCGGCAGCGACGCGCGCGCGACGGCCATCAGCAGCGGGTAGTCCTTCCCGAGCTTCTTGACGTCCTTCTGCACGGTGACCTTCACCGGCAGCCCGCGGAACGCACGCTGCACGAACTGCGCGAACCGCGGCGGCGCCATGCGTTCCGGTTCGGTGCCGGCGAGGTCGCGCGCGAGCCGCAGTCCGGCGGCGGCCGCTTCGGCCCATGCGATCGTGCGCGCATCCACTTCGCCGCCGAGAACGTGCACGCCGATGCGGCGCACGGGCTCGGTCGCCGCAGGGCCGAGCGCTTCGCGCGCTTCGAGCGGTTCCCAGAGAGCGCCGAGCGCGCCGAGGATCGCGGCGGAGACGGCTTCGACGTAGCGCGCGTCGTTGGGCGCCGCCTGGAGCAGCAGCAGCACGTCGCGGGCCCCGGCGTCGCGGGCGCGGCGCAGGCCCTTGCCCGCGGCTTCGGCGTGGCGCCGCACGTCGTCGTGGTCGCGGCCGAGCGGACCCGTGGGGGACACGACGAGGCGGTTCCCGGCGATGCCGGCGGCGGGCAGCATGCTGACGCCGCTCGCGAACTTCGCGTCGGCGGCCGCGGCGGCGCGCAGGAACGGGCGGAGCAGTGCCAGGTCGGCTGCGGCCGGCGCGTGGCCGACCAGCACGACGGCGTCGAAGCCGCCGCCGGCGGCAGCGGCCTTCTCCGGGGATCGCACGGCGAGGATGCGTGTCATCCGCGCATCGTGCGGCCCCCGGCCGCCGCGGGCAACGTCGCGTCCGCGCGGAAACCTGTCCGCTCCGTTCGTGACCGCGCGGCGAGCCACGTAGCATGCCGCCGCCATGAAGCGACCGTCGCGCCCAGTCGTCACCGGTTCGATCCTCACCCTGCTCCTCGCATCGCCGTTCGCCGGTGTGCTGCTCGCGCAGGAGCCGCCGCCGAGCGGGAAGAAGCGGCTCACGTACGAGGACACGAAGAAGCCGATCTCGTGGCAGGGCACGATCCCCTCCGCACGGTGGGTGGCCGACGGCAAATGGGTCGAGTTCCGCGACGGGAAGCTGTTCGTCTGGTTCGACCCGGCGACCGGCGAGACGAAGGAGAAGCCGAAGGACGACAAGCCGAAGGACGACGCGAAGCCCGCCGATCCCGCGGCGAATCCGCTGGCGAAGGCCTTCCTGCGCGGTGGCGACGTGTGGGTCGGGCGCAGCGAGCCCGGCGGCAAGCCGGCGGAGGGCGACGACGCGGCGAAGGGTGTGCAGGTGACGAGCGACGGCGACGCGGCGGGCAAGAAGGAGGAACTGCACGTCGCACCCGGCGGCGCTTCGGTGTCGTTCGTGCGCAACAACAACCTGCACGTCGTCGACGTCGCGACGAAGGCCGTGTGGGCCGTGACGAAGGACGGCGGTCCCGAACTCTTCCACGGCATGCTCGACTGGGTCTACCAGGAGGAGCTGTACGGCCGCGGCGACTTCCAGGCGCACTGGTGGAGTCCGGACGGCAAGGCGCTCGCGTTCCTGTCGCTCGACGAGTCGCAGGTGCGCGAGTTCACCGTCGTGAACCACGTGCCCGAGGGCTTTCTCGACAAGGAACGCACCGTCGCCACCGAGGTCACGAACTACCCGAAGGCCGGCGATCCGAACCCGTACGCGAAGCTGTCGGTTGCGTGGCTCGGCGACAAACGCATCGTGCCCGTCGACCTCGCCGCGTTCCCGAAGGACGCACTCGTCGTGCGCGTCGACTGGACTCCGGACGGAACGGCGCTGCTCGCCACGGTGCAGGACCGCATCCAGACCTGGGCCGAGCTGTGCGCGATCGATCCCGCGACGGGCGCGGTGACGAAGTGGATCCGCGAGGAGTCGCCGACGTGGGTCAACCGCCCCGAGCCCCCGCGCTGGCTCGACGACGGCACGTTCCTGTGGCTGTCGGAGCGCAGCGGCTACCAGCACGTCTGGTGGTACGAAAAGGGCGGCAAGCCGAAGAACGCGATCACGAGTGGCGATTGGCAGGTGCGCGCGATCGAACGCGTCGACGCCGCGAAGAAGCTTGTGTGGTTCGAGGGCACGAAGGACGGTGCCACGGGTCGGCACCTCTACCGCATCGCGTTCGACGGCTCGGGGCTCGTGTGCCTCACGCCGGGCGTCGGCACGCACGCGTTCTCCCTCTCCGCCGACGGAGCGTTCGTGCTCGACCGGTGGTCCGCGATGGACCGGCCGACGACGGTGCGTGTGCTCGACGGCAGCACCGGCGCGGTCGTGAAGGAACTCGGCCAGGCGTCGAAGGGAGTCGCCGACGAGTACGCGTTCTCGGACCGCCGGCGCATCACGATCCCAGCGCGCGACGGCTACGTGATGGACGCCTGCGTGCAACCGCCGACGGAGTGGAAGGAGGGCGCGAAGTACCCGGTGTTCCTGCCGACGTACTCGGGCCCCGACGCACCGACGGTGCGCGACGCGTGGATGCACTCGACGTACCACCAGTTCCTCGCGCAGCAGGGCTTCGTGATCCTCCAGGTGAACGTGCGCTCCGCGAGCGGTCGCGGCCAGGTGCACACCGGTACGTGCTACAGGCAGCTCGGCGTGCAGGAGCTGAAGGACCTCGAGGACGCCGTGGACTTCGTGTGCGGATCGTTCGGCGGCGACCCCGCGCGCGTCGCGATCCAGGGCTGGAGCTATGGCGGCTTCATGTCGGCCTACGCGCTGACGCACAGCACGAAGTTCGCGCTCGGCCTCGCCGGCGCCGGAGTGCACGACTGGCGGCTATACGACACGATCTACACCGAGCGCTACATGCGCACGCCGCAGGAGAACAAGGCCGGGTACGACGCGACGTCCGTGATCAAGGCCGCGAAGAACCTGCACGGGCATCTCGTGCTGCTGCACGGTTCGATGGACGACAACGTGCACCTGCAGAACACCATGCAGCTCCTGTGGGAGCTCGAGAAGGCGGGCAAGCAGAACTTCGAGCTGATGATCTATCCGCGTTCGCGGCACGGCCTCGATCCGCGCGTCAACGGCCACTCGCAGGAGTTCCAGTGGCTGCGGCTGAAGAAACTGCTCGAGCCCGTCGTGAAGAACGGATGACGCGGGAGAATCGCCGCGGATCGACGTTCGCGGGCGGGGCGCGACGGCACTAGCATCTCCGCCCCGAATGCACGCCACGAACACCACCGTGAGCGGCCCTTCCCGCGCCGCCGTCGACGAACTCTTCCAGCGTCCTCTCCTCGACCTCGTGCACGAGGCCGCGTCGGTGCACCGGCTGCACCACGAGCCGCGTTCGCTGCAGTGCTCGCAGCTGCTCAGCATCAAGACCGGCGGCTGCCCCGAGAACTGCGGCTACTGCTCGCAGAGTGCGCACCACTCCGGCGAGGTCCCGCGCGAGCCGCTGCTCGACGAAGCGTCGGTGATCGATGCGGCGAAGCGGGCGAAGGCCGGCGGCGCCGACCGCTTCTGCATGGGCGCGGCGTGGCGGCAGGTGCGCGACGGCGCCGAGTTCGACCGTGTGCTCGGCATGGTGCGGGGCGTGAAGTCGCTCGGGCTCGAAACGTGCGTCACGCTCGGGATGGTGAACGAGCAGCAGGCGCGGCGCCTCGCCGATGCCGGTCTCGACTACTACAACCACAACCTCGACACCGGGCGCAGCCACTACGGCGCCGTGGTGTCGACCCGCACGTACGACGACCGGCTCGCGACGCTGGACGCGGTGCGCGGCGCCGGCCTCAAGACCTGCTGCGGCGGTATCGTCGGCCTCGGCGAGACGCGTGCGGCGCGTGCCGAGCTGCTCTGGCAGCTCGCGAACCTGCCCGAAGCCCCGACGAGTGTGCCGATCAACGCGCTGGTGCCGATCCCCGGCACCCCGATGGGCAACCTGCCGCCGATCGACTGGACCGAGATCGTGCGGGCCGTCGCCGTCGCCCGCATCCTGATGCCGAAGTCCGTCGTGCGGCTGTCCGCCGGGCGCAAGGAAATGCACGAAGCCGCGCAGGCGATGTGCTTCCTCGCCGGTGCGAACTCGATCTTCGTCGGCGACGAACTGCTCACGACACCGAACCCGTCGCCGAGCTCGGACGCCGCGCTCTTCGACAAGCTCGGGCTGTCGCCGCTCGGATCCGCGTGAGCCTGGAAGGCGCGTTCGCGCACGAGCTCGGCGCGCTCGCGGCGAAGGGGCTTCGGCGGCCGTGGCCGCCCGAACAGCGTCGAGGACTCGTCGACTTCGCGAGCAACGACTACCTGGGTCTCGCCCGCGCGCCCGCGTCGATCGCGGCGGCGCGCGAGGCGCTGCAGCGGTTCGGCGCCGGCGGCCGGGCGGCGCGCCTGCTCGGCGGCGGCAGCGCGATCGATGGCGAACTCGAAGCGAAGGTCGCGGCGTGGCTCCGCGCCGAGGCGGCGCTGTTCTTCCCCAGCGGCTTCCAGGCGAACGTCGGCCTGCTCGGCGCGATCGCGGGACGCGGCGATTTCGTCGTCTGCGACGAGTTCGCGCACGCGTCGCTCATCGACGGTGCACGGGCTTCGCGTGCGGTCGTCGCGTGGCATGCGCACGCCGACGTCGAGGCGCTCGACCGGCAGCTGCGCGGGCAGGCCGCGCGCGCCGCGCGGCGGCGCATCGTGGTCACCGAGAGCGTCTTCAGCATGGACGGCGATCTCGCGCCGCTCGACGCGCTGCTCGCCGCGTGCGAACGGCACGATGCGCACCTCGTCGTCGACGAAGCGCACGCGGTCGGGCTGCTCGGGCCCGAGCGCGCCGGCGCGGCGGCCGTGTTCGCGGCGCATCCGCGGCTCGTCGCGCGCGTCGTCACGGGCGGCAAGGCGCTCGGTGCCGCGGGAGCGGTGGTGGTGGAGAGCGGCGCGCTCGTCGAACTGCTCGCGAACCGCGCGCGTTCGTTCGTCTTCACCACCGCGTGTTCGCCGGCCGTCCCCGCTGCGTTCCTCGCGGGTGTGGCCGCCGTGCGGGCGGATGGCGCTCCAGCCGAACGCGCGCTCGCCGCGGCGCGACGACTGGCGGCCGCACTGGGTCTGCCGGCACCCGCTGCCGCGATCGTTCCCGTCGTGCTCGGCGAGACGGAACGCGCGCTCGCCGCCGCGGCGGCGGCGACGGAAGCCGGCTTCGACGTGCGCGCCGTGCGCCCGCCGACCGTGCCGGCCGGCACCGCGCGGCTGCGCCTCACGTGCCATGCAGAACGCACCGACGCCGACGTCGACCGCCTCGCCTCGGCGCTGCGTCCGTTCCTCGTCGATGTCGCCGGCTCACGGCCGCTCGTGCCCGCGACCCCGCGGCCCGGCGAACGGCCCTGGGTCGTCGCCGGCACCGACACCAACGTGGGCAAGACCGTGGTCTCGGCGCTCTGCGTGCTCGGCCTCGCGAACGCTGGGCACGGCGCGCGCGCGGCGTCGTACTGGAAGCCCGTGCAGACCGGCAGCGACGACGACACGACGACCGTGCAGCGCCTCGTCGGCGGAGCGCGGGTGCAGTTCGAACGGCCGCTGTGGTCGTTGCCGCTGCCCGCGTCCCCGCACGAAGCCGCGGCGGCCGCGGGGGTCCGGATCGATGCCGCCGCCGTCTCGGCCGGCATTCGCGAACGTGCGGCCTCGACGGTGGTGGAGCTGGCCGGCGGCCTCCTGGTGCCCCTGCACGGCGCCGTGACGCAGATCGACGTGCTCGCCGAGGTGCGCGCGCGGCTCGTGCTCGTGGCGCGTTCGGGACTCGGCACCCTGAACCACACGCTGTTGTCGCTCGAAGCGCTGCGCCGGCGCAGACTCGAGCCCGCGGCGCTCTTCCTGGTGGGGCCGCCGCACGCGAGCAACCTGGCGACGCTGCGCGAACTCTCCGGCGTGCGGCACGTGCACGCAGTGCCGCCGTTCGAGCCGCTCGAGCACGCCGCGCTCGCCGGCTGGCTCGCCGCGAACCCGCTGCCTTGGCTCTCGGAAGCATGAACCCGCGCGACGATCTCGCTGCCCGCGATGCGCGCGTCGTGTGGCATCCCTACACGCAGCACGCGACGGACCCCGAGCCGCTCGTCGTGCGCGCCGCGCACGGGGCCCTGCTCGAACTCGGCGACGGGCGTACGGTGATCGACGCGATCTCGTCGTGGTGGTGCTGCCTGCACGGGCACGGCCGGCCGGAGATCGCGGCAGCGATCGCGGAGCAGGCGAAGCGGCTCGACCAGGTCCAGTTCGCCGGGTGCACACACGAGCCGGCGGTGCGCCTCGCGGAACGTCTCGTCGAACTTGCGCCGCACGGTCTGTCGCGCGTCTTCTTCTCCGACGACGGTTCCACCGCGGTCGAGGTCGCGCTGAAGATGGCGCTGCAGGCGCACGCGGACCGCGGCGAACCGCAGCGGCGCGTGTTCGTCGCGCTCGACGGGGGGTACCACGGCGACACCTTCGGCGCGATGGCGGTCGGTGACCCGGACCCGTTCTTCGCGCCGTTCCGGCCGCTCCTGTTCGAAGTGCGTCGTGTGCCGGCGTCCGCGGACGCGGTCGCCGCGGCACTCGCGGACCTCGGCCCGCGCGCGGCCGGCGTCGTGATCGAACCGCTGGTGCAGGGCGCGGCGGGCATGCGCATGCACGACGCCTGGTTCGTGCGGGCCGTTCGCGCCGCGTGCGACGAACGGCGCGTGCCGCTGATCGCCGACGAGGTGATGACGGGCTTCGGCCGCACGGGCGCCGTGTTCGCGTGCGAACGGGCCGGCGTCGTGCCGGACCACCTGTGCATCAGCAAGGGCCTGTCCGGTGGCACGCTGCCGATCGCCGCGACCCTCGTGCGCGAAGAAGTGTTCGCGGCGTTTCGTTCGCCCGACCGCCGCCGCACGTTCTTCCACGGCCACACGTTCACGGGCAACCCGATCGCGTGCGCGGCATCGCTCGCGTCCCTCGACGTGTTCGCCGCGGAACGCACCCACGAACGGTTCGACGCGATCGGGCGCCGCATCGAGGCGGCGCTGCGGGCCGGCTGCACGGGCGTCGCCGCGGCGCGGGTGCACGGACTGCGCCGCACGGGAGGCATCGTCGCGTTCGACAGAGGCGACGGGCGGGGCGGGTACCTGCATTCGCTGCCGGCTGGGTGGCGCGACGTGTCGCTCGCGCACGGTGTGCTGCTGCGCCCGCTCGGGAACGTGCTCTATGCGATGCCGCCGAGTTGCACGACCGAGGCGCAGTGCGACGCGATCGCCGCGGCGATGCTCGCCATCGCGAGCCTGTGAAGTGCGTCACTCGGGCAGCCAGTGGTGCGCGACGAGGAACGCGTCGAGTTCCTCCGCCAGCAGGCGATGGCCGAGCGGGCTCGGGTGAAGGTCGTCGGGCGCCAGCACGAGCGCCGAGTCGCGGAGCTTCGGTCCGCCGTTCGCCGCGAGCCACGCGCGCTGCCGCGCGGCGGCGGTCACCACCGGGATGCCGAGTTCGTCGCAGATGCGCTGCGCGTCCGGATCGATCGCCGTGTGGCAGCTCACCACGGGGTGGAAGGCATGCTCCTTCGCCAACGCCGCGAACGCTTCCAGCGCCCGGCGGTAGCCGTCCACGCCGACCATGTGGCGGTAGCGCTCCGGCACCCGATCGGGCGACGACTCGAAGCGCAGTTTCGTCGCCATCGGCGCGCGCTCGAGCGGGCCGTTCGGCAGGTTGTCGCGGCGCAGCACGCGGTACGCGAGGTCGTAGAGGAACAGCCGATCGACACGCAGCGGATCGGGCGGCAGCAGGAGGAAGTTGGGCAGGTCGAAGTCGTTCTCGACGAAGTCGCAGATCACGATCGTCGGCCGCAGCGGCAGGCACTTCGTGCGCAGGGTCGCGACCTCCATCGCGGTGTCGTAGCCGGGTACCGCGGCGTTCACCGTCACCACCGCGCGGCCGGGCAATCGCCGGCGCAGGCGTTCGCCTAGCACCGCGAGGAACGTGTCCTCGTGCGCGACGCCGGAGCCGAACATCACCGAGTCGCCGATGCCGACGATCACGACGTCGTGGTCGCCGTGCGGCGGGGGATCGCCGCCGCGGAAGCCGAGCGATGCCGTGCGGACCGGGTGCCGCTGGAACACGACGTCGAGGTCGGGCAGCAGTTCGTAGACGACGTTCGGATCGGCGGCGGGCCGCACGAGACGGCCGAGTGGCACGACCTGTCCTTTCGCGAGGCTCGCACCGGCCGCAGTCTCGGCGCGCCATCGCGCGAGCTGGTCGTCGGCGGTGGCGAAGGCGGCGATCCGCAGCGCGACTTCGGCGAGCACCAGCGCTGCGGCGAACGCGCCCGCCGCGAGCAGCAGTCGTCGCCACCAGACGCGTCGCGGGCGAGCCATGCCCGGCATGAGAACGAACGCGCCGCGCGGCGCAAGGTCAGCGCGGCGGGGCGAGGTCGCCGATCTGTTCGTCGCGGTCGGGCGTCAGCACCGCGGTGCCGATCGGGCGAGCGTCGCGGAGCGAGCCCGTGAGCAGTGTGTACTCGCCCGCCGGCAACGGGCCGAGCGCGAACGAACCGTCGGCCGCCGTCGTGGTTTCGACGCGAACGACCAGCCCGTCGGCGGTCGCCTTCATCGCGACCACGGTCGCGGCGGCGACCGGCGCCTTCGCACCGTCGACGAGCCGGCCCCGGATGGAACGCGACGGCACCTGCGCAGGCGACAAGTCGAACTGCACCGTGCGCTGCGACGGAGGCACGTTCCGCACCGCGGCGATCTGCACGAGGCTCGGACCGCCGGGCAGGCACGCGAGCACCACGTCGACTGCCTCGGTGCGTGCGGGGGCGTGCTCGCCCTTGCCGGTGGCCTGGATCGGCACGATCGACGGCATCTCCCCGTCGACGAGCCTGCTCTTCGTGACGATCGCGACCAGCGGAGTCTCGCCGCGCGGCGCACCGCCGACGGCGATCGTGAGGCCGGCCGCGGCGCCGAGGTCGGGACTCCACGACGAGGTCTCGCCGTCGCGCAGGACGACGGTCTCGTCGCGCAGTACGGATGCGCCTTGCAGCAGGCGCACGGACGCGTTCCCGGCGGCGAGGCCGGCGATGGAGAACGCACCGTCGCCGTCGACCTGCGCGTAGCGCATGCCGAACAGGTTCGCGAGGTAGCCGATGCGCATGCCTTCGCCCTGCCACGCGATGACCTGCAGGCCGGTCCCCGGCTGCCCGTCCTTCGTCACCCGGCCCGCGAGCGTCGCGCCGCGCGCGAGGCGCAGTTCGACGAAGGCGTCGCCGCGCGTCGGGTCGACCTCCGCCCACGCGGGGGCCAAGCCGCGGGAATTCGCGGTCGCGAACACGAGCTGCGGCGCCGCCGACGCTTCTTCGCATCGGAACGTGCCGTCGGCACCGGTGCGGAGCCACGTCGCGCGCACCTGCGGTTCGGCGAGCTTGCGCGGATCGAAGGTGGTCGCCGAAGCCGGCATCAGGGCGATCGAGACACCGGCGATCGGCTGTGCGTCGGGATCGAGCACGCGGCCCGTCACCGTCCGCGCGGCGTCGCCGATCACGAAATCGAGAGTGGTCTCCGAGCCCGGTGCGCCGCGCACGGCGTGAGCGAGCGACGGAGCGCGCCACGGCATGTTCGCCTGCAGTTCGACGCCCGCGGTGACGTGCTCGACGACGAACGCACCGTTCGGGTCGGTCGTCGCGACGACGACCGTGCCGGCGCGATTGCCGTGCACGACGACCTGCGCTCCCGGAACCGGGTTGCCGCCGCGTTCGCGCACCGTGCCGCGCACTCGCACTCCCTTCGGGAGGTCGACGCGTTGTTCGATCGTGCGGCCGACCTTCACCGTGGCGGTGCGCACCGTGCCCATCCGGTCGACGTCGATCGCCCACTCGCCGGGCGCGAGGCCCGTCCACGCGACGCGGCCGCCTTCGGCAGTGGGAACGTGACGGAACGGCTGGCCGAGATCCTGCAGCGCGGACACCGGTTGCACGCCGACTCCAATCCTCGCGCACGGCGTGCCGTCGGCGTCGAAGACGCGCACGCGCAGGCCGCCGGTGTCCGCGGGCAGGGGCTCGTTCTCCTTCGCCGGGTCGACGACCGTCGGTTCCCGCAACGAGGCATCGGCCTCCCGTTCCGGCTTCGGCGCTTCGGCAGGGACCGCACTGTCCGCCGTCGCCGAAGCGGGCGACGCGGGCGGCTCGACCGATGCCTGCGGGTCGGCGGTGATCGGCGGATCCGCCTGCCAGAGGAACGCACCGAGGGCGAGGAGAGCGACGGCCGCGAACGCGGCGAGGACCTTCTGTTGGAGCACGAGCAGACCTCCGAGGGTGACAGCGGACAGGAAACCGGTCGCTGTTCCCCCGCAGTGCGCGAGCACCTCGCTGCGCACTGCTGCCAGACCGCGCCCGGCTCCGACCGTCACGGCGACGCCGCCCGCGAGACTCGCGGGCAGTGCACGCCGCAGCAGTTCGATACCGCGCGCGACCTGTGCTCGCACCGTGCCGGCCGGCCGCTCGAGGGTGCGCGCGATCTCGTGCGCAGCGAGCCCGTGTTCGCACAAGAGGCGAAGCACGGGTCGGTAGGCCTCGGGCAGGCGATCGATCGCAGCCTTCAGCTCGGCGGTCACTTCGTTCGCGGCGACGTCGGCAGCGGCGTCGGCGATCGGCTGCGGCAGCCGCGCCGCGTCGAGTGGGCGCCGCGAACGGCGCCGCGCTGCGCGGGCGTGGTTCACCAGGATGCCGACGAGCCACGGCAGCACGCGTTCGCCCGGCCGATGCGACGCCGCATCCTCGATGGCCGTGACGAACGTCGCCTGCACGAGGTCCTCGGCATCGGTGCCGGGGCTCGCGATGTGACGGCCGAGAGCGAGCAGCTCGGGCGCGGTGCGATCGAACACGATCGCCAGCGACCGCGGGTCGCGGTGCGTCTGGAAGCGCCGGAACGCCAGCTCGACGGTGCGGGGGAACATTCACCCGCTCCTGGACACGACGGGGCGGCCGTGCTGCATCGTTCGCGCGATTTTTCGCGCCGCCATGGCGGTCAGCGTGCGCGGTGCGGCGCCCGGGTGACCCTCACGCCCGTGGCCCGTCGTGGCACGATCTCCCGGGCACACAGTTGCCGGGGTGCACGATCTCGTCGTCGGGCCCGACGCACGTGCAGGTCTTGCTGCACCAGTAGAAGCCGTCGCCGGCGGAGGCCCGGCCGTCGTACACACGGTCGTCGAGGCCGTGCGTCAGGAGGTGCTTCAGCAGCATCGACGGGCACAGGTCCCTGGGCAGCAGATCGCGGTGGGTGGTGATCCGTTCCATGGTCACTTCGTCGCCTCCTCGAGCGCCTGTCGGACGATGGCCTTGCCGACGGTGAGTTTGTAG
Source organism: uncultured candidatus Brocadiaceae bacterium (assembly GCA_964538915.1). Classification (GTDB taxonomy): domain Bacteria; phylum Planctomycetota; class UBA1135; order UBA1135; family UBA2386; genus JAEUHQ01. Next base: position 14,271 of record CAZIFB010000056.1, read on the forward strand.
CCGTTGTGCACGAGCGGCGACGCGCCGGCGAACGCGGTCTCCGCGACCTTCGCGAACAGCGCGGCGCCCGGCTTCTGGCCGACCAGCAGCTTGCCGGCGGCGGGCCGCGGCAGCGGCACCGGCGCCACCGCGCCGAGAACGACCGTCGCGTCGGTGATCGTGCCGCCGTCCATGACGACACGCACGGCACACGCCGTCGTCGCCCAGTCGAAACTCGCCTTCTCGCGGCTCTCGCAGTAGGCGGAGCGGGCGCCCTCGGGCTGCTTCTTCACGTGCAGCGCGGTGACGATCTCGCCCTGCTCGAGCGTGTGCTCCGGGTTCTGCGCGCGAGGTTCCGCCGGGAACAGGTCCGCGAGCCGGCGCCGACGCACTTTGCCGTCGAGCACGGTGGAGTACTCGGCGTCGAGTGCGAGCAAGGGCGGCGCCAGGTTGCTCGGGTGCACCCGCACGCAGTCGAGCCAGCCGAGCACCGAGTGGTAGCGGTTGTCGCCGGTCATCGCGAGACACGTCGGGCCGCGCCCGCCGTGCAGGCAGCGGAACGCCTCGCTGCGCACGTACCAGCAGCGCGTGAACTGCAGGATGTTGCCTGCGACAGTCGCACGGTGCCGCACCTGCGGCGTCGCGGTCGTCGCGGCGGAGTCGCGCAGCGCCGCGAACGCACGCTCGGCGAGCGGCGCGTACTGCTCCAGCTGCGTGAGGGTCGTCAGCGCGCCGATCTTCAGTTCGCCGTCGGCACCGACCGAGAGCCCGGCGAGTTCGTTCTTCAGGGGCAGGAGACTCACGACGTTCGTCGGGGTCTGCAGGCGCTCCTTCATCCGGTCGACGAGGTCGATGCCGGCGCCCTTCAGGATCGTGTTCGCTTGCCGGCCGGCTTCCGCGGCTTCGTCGAGCGACGACGGGACGACGTAGGTGAACGGCTTCATGGCTTCATCCCTTCTTCTTCGCGTCGAGTGCGGCGAGCACCTTGTCGGGCGTGATGGGCAGGTGGCGGATCGGGACACCGATCGCGTGGAACACCGCGTTCGCGACCGCAGCGGGGGCGGCGACGGACGGCGGTTCGCCGAGGCCCGACGCGCTCACGTTGTCGTGGCCGTTGGCGACCGAGTGCATGACGACCTCCAGCTCGGGCAGGTCGCGCGGTCCGGCGATCTTGTAGCGGAGGAAGTCGCCGTTCAGCATGCGGCCGCTGGTCGCGTCCATGATGCGCTGTTCGTGCAGCGCGTAGCTGAGGCCCTGGATCATCGCGCCGAGCACCTGGCTCTCGGCGAGCTTCTTCGCGATCACGAGGCCGCAGTCCTGCACGCCGAGCATGCGCACGACGCGCACGAGTCCGGTCCACGTGTCGACCTCGACCTCGGCGAACTGGCAGCCGCACTGCGTGGGCGAGAACGGCCGCGTCTCGGGGATCACCTTCTTGTCCGCGTCGCGCTCCTCGTAGTTGGCGAAGCGCTGGCCGCGTGCCTCGATCGGGTTCGGCCCGATGAGCTTGCACGCTTCGGCCCACGGCATCGGCTTCGCCGCGGTGCCGATCGTGCCGCCGCCGCACACGACTTCGGCCGGGCCGACGCCGAGGTGCTTGCCGACGAGTTCGGCCAGCTGTGCCTTCGCGAGGAACGCGGCGTGGCGCACGGCCGGCGCGAGGCTCGGTGTCGTCGTGCTGCCGCCGGCCGCGGGGCCCGACGGGTCGCTCGTGTGGCCCGCCGTCGCCTTCACGAGGCGCGGTTCGATGCCGAGTTCTTCGGCGGTGAGCAGGGTGAGCACGGTCTTCAGGCCCGTGCCGATGTCCTGCGCGCCGCTGCGCGACTCGACGGTGCCGTCCTGGTGGATGCGGCACGTGATGCCGTGCGGCGGCCGGCCGGGATTGCCGTTCTGGCCCCAGCGGGCGCTCGCGAGGCCCACACCGCGCACGAAGCGTGCGCCCGGCTCGTTCTTCCGCGCACGCAGCGCGGCCCAGCCGAACTTCTCGGCGCCGAGCCGCCATTGATCCTGGCGGATCGTCTCGGCGTCGTTGCGCACGCGGAACTCGAGCGGGTCGAGGCCGGCCTTCGCCGCGAGTTCGTCGAGGAAGAGCTCGGCGCCGAACCAGCCCTGCGGGTGGCCGGGCGCGCGCATCGGCCGCGCGGGGTCGGTGTCGGCGGCCAGGTCCTTGTGGTCGCGGCGGACCTTGGCTCCGCGGGTGTAGTAGTCCGGCATCGCGGCGTTGCCGCCGCTGCCGCGCTCGCGGCCGTTGAAGCCGCATCCGCCGAAGCTGCGCCAGTCCCACGCGGTGAGCTTGCCCTCGGCGTCGACGCCGGCGCGGATCTGGATGAGAGCGGACGGCCGGTTGCCGGTGGTCGTGTGCTCTTCGAAGCGATCGAGCATCAGCTTGACCGGAGCCTTCGCTTCCCACGCGAGCAGGCAGCACGCGAGGCCTTCGATGCCCGCGCCGAACTTGCTGCCGAAGCCGCCGCCGACGAACTCCGCGTGCACCGTGACCGACGCGGCCTTCACGCCGCGCTCTTTCAGTGCTTCCGCGAGCTCGCCGCGCACGCCGAACGTGGCCTGCGTGCTGCACCACATCTCGAGGTCGTTGCCGGTCCACTTCGCGACACCGCCGTGCGTCTCCAGCGAGCTGTGCGTCTGGACCTCGGAGCGGTACGTCGCGTCGTGCGCCGTCTTCGCGGCTGCCAGCGCCTTGTCGAGGTCGGCGTGCTCCGGCCACGGGTCCTCGATCGCACCGCCGCTCACGACCGGCGCTTCGGCGCCCTGCAGCGCGTCGACCAGGTGCTCCTGCGCTTCGTAGGCGGCCTTGATCTTCTCGGCGGCGTCGCGGACACGATGCTGGTCGACGCCGGCGATCGCGGCGATCGCGTCGCCGACGAAGCGCACGCGCTTGCCCACATCCTTCAGCGCGACCACCGCGGCGATGCCGGGCATCTGCTTCGCTTCGTCGAGGTCGAGCGCAGTCAGCTTGCCGCGGGCGATCGTCGAGCGGACGACCATGCCGTGCAGCATCCCGGGAAACGTCATGTCGTACGAGTACTTCGCCCGTCCGGTTGCCTTCGCGAGCCCGTCGACACGGTCGTGGTCGCTGCCGACGAAGATGTGCTTCGTGTTCGCGTCCCACGGCGGCGCATCGCCCTCCTTCGGGTTGACGGTGCGCGTCTCGAGGCGATCGGGCTGGCCGCCGATGCCGCGGTAGCCGACGGTGATCTGGATGCCTTCGGGCTGCGGCTGTTCGCGGCTCACTTGCCACCTCCCTTCGCGGTGCGATCGATCGCTTCCATGATCCGGCCGTAGGTGCCGCAGCGGCAGATGTTGCCGGACAGGTCGTGCTGCATCTGTTCGCGCGTGGGCTGGCCGCGGTGCTGCAGGCAAGCGAGCGAACTCATGACCATGCCGGGCGTGCAGAAGCCGCACTGCATCGCGTCGCAGTGCACGAACGATTGCACGAGCGGGTGCACCTTGTCGCCCTCGCTCAGGCTCTCGACCGTCTGCACGGCAGTCCCGACGGCGTCCATCGCGAGCATCAGGCAGCTGTTCACCGGCTGACCGTCGACGAGCACCGTGCAGCCGCCGCATGCCCCGCGGTCGCAGATCTTCTTGCAGCCGGTGAGGTCGAGGCCGTCGCGGAGCGCGTCGAGCAGCGTCGTACGCGTCTCGACCTTCACCGCGCGCTCCTTGCCGTTCACCAGCAGCGTGATCTCGTGCTCGCCCGGCCCGAACGACTGCGGCTTCTTCGGTCGCGCGAGGGCATCGGTCGCGGCCGCGAGCCCAGCGGTCGTGGCGCCGGCGGCGGCTGAGCCCTTCAGGAAGCTGCGGCGTGAGAAGCCGTACTTTGGATCGTTGGGGGCACTCATGGTGTGGCGTTGGCCGGTGGCCGAGGGCGGGAGTCTAGCCGCGACGCCGCCGCCATTCTGCGCCCGCGGCGGCGCTGCGGGGAATCCTCGAACGGGGCGCACCAGCGGCTCGCTGCCCCTTCGGAGGCATCCCATGTTCCGTCTCGCGCGCCCTTCGTTTTCGCCGCTCTCCCTCGCATTCACCGCACTCGTGTGCGGCTCCATCGCCGCCCAGACGGTGGGCGACGCGTTCCAGGTGAGCAGCGCCATCGCCTGCGAGAATCCCGTGGCCGCGTACGACGAGACTGTCGGCACATGGCTCGTGGTCTACGCCATCGCCACCGGAGCGACGACGGCAGAACTGCGAGGGCAGGTGGTGCGGCCCGACGGACTGCTGCAGGGATTTCCGTTCGTCATCGAAGCGAACGCCGATCGGTCCGTGCCGCCGACCCTGTGCAACATGAACCAAGGCAGTCGGTTCGTCGTCGGGTACCGACGCAACTTCACCGGTCCGTTTCCGACCCTTCCCGACTTCAACTGGTACGTCCGCAGCATCGTTGCGTCCGTGCCGTCGAATCGCGTGCTCGTGCCGTACGACGCGGCCACGACCGGCACGCCGACGGAGATGGTGCTCGGAGGTGACGTCGACGATTCCCTGTTCGCGGCCGAACGGGCGCTGCTGGTCGTGCGCCGCAGTGCGCCGCCCGGGGGCTCCAACTCGATCGCGTTCGCGAGCGTGGACACGTCCGGCGCCGATCCGGTGGTCGGCGCCTTCACGACGCTGGCGACGGTCTCGACCCTCTGTGGGGACGTGGCCGTGTCCCCGCACGCGGGCACGGGCATCGCTCGATGGCTCGTCTCCTGGTGTCAGAGCACCGGCGCCGTACTGCCCTTCACCACGGTGCGCGCGCACTTCGTCGACATCTCGGTTGCCGCGTGTGGGCCCCTGATGCAGATCGCTTCCGGTCTGACGGCGGTCGAGCACCCGTCCGTCGCGATCCGATCCGGGGAACGCTTCGCGGTCGCGTGGGAACTCGGCAGCGACATCCGGGTGCGGCCGATCGATTACACGGGGACCTGCGCCACCGGCGCGGTGACCATGGGCACAACCATCGCGCCCGTCTCCTCCGGTGCGAACTCGCTGCCGTCGATTGCGTGGGCGAAGAACAAGTACGCGCTGACGTGGCGCAACTCCTCGCTGGGCGTCCCGACGGCCGTGTTCACCAAGGGGCTCGACCCGAACTCGTGCGCAGCGTGCAGTCAGGAATGGCCGCTCGAATTCGGCACCGACGCGCAGTCGGAACCGGTCGTGGCGTCGTGCATCGACGGGGGCAACTGGGCCAGCGACGCGGCGCTGGTCGTATGGAGTGAAGCGGTCGGCAACATCCGGGCGCGGCGCTACGAGGCGACGTCGACGGATGTCGTCACGAACCTCGGCGGCGGCTGTGCTGGCGCCGGCCTCCAGAACGTCGCGACGAACGACGGCGAGTGCGTGATCGGCAACTCGGCTTTCAAGCTCGTGCTCGCCAACCCGACCGTTCCTGCGCTCGCACTGATCGTCGGCTTCTCGCCGCTCGCGGCGCCGTGCGGTTCGTGCACGATCGTGCCTTCGCTCGACATCCTGTTGCCCGGTGTGTCGCCGACGACGCTGCCGATCCCGTGTGATCCTCTGCTCATCGGCGGCAACCTGTATGCGCAGTGGATGGTCCTGAAGGCGAGCTCCTGCCCGCTCCTGCCCGACTTCGCGTTCAGCAACGCGCTGCGCTTCTCGATCGGCGAGTGATCGCCGGGGCCGCGGGATCCGAGGCTGGACCGGGAATTCGCGAACGGGGCGGGGCGGCGCTTCGCTGCCCCTTTCCGGAGCCTGCGGTTTGCCGCAGCGACCGAATCCCATGAACCTCCTGCTCGCCATGCGCACGGCCGCCGCCGGTGTCGCGGTTCTCTCCGTCGTCTTCGCCCAGGACCCGAACGTTCTGTCGTCGCCGAGCGCAGCGTTCGGTGTGTCGACCACGGACGCCGTGCGGGCGATGGGGCCGGGCTATTCGGCGCGCTTCGACGATCGGGGCATCGAGTACCTGCCGGTGCTCGGCCGTGGGGCGGCCCGGCCGTACCCGATCCGCTTCACCCTCGAAGCCGTGCGGCGAGGCGCACACGAAGTGGCCTTCGACCCCGGTGCGGCGCCGGCCGTGCACGCCGACTCGGTGCGCTACGAGCGCAGCGGGACCCTGTCGGAGGTCTACGACGCACGTCGCGACGGCGTCGAGCAGAGCTTCGTCTTCGCGTCGAAGCCGGCGGGAACGGGCGACCTCGTCGTGCGTGGCGCGATCGCGACCGAGCTGCCGCTGGCGTCGGCGAGTGACGACGGCGTGCACTACGAGCTGCCCGGCGCGGGCGGCGTGACGTTCGGTGCGGTGACGGGCGTCGATGCGAACGGCGCCACGGCCCGCGGCTCGATCCGCGTCGCCTCCGACGGCGCACACGTCGAATGGGTCCTGCCCGCCGCGTTCGTCGACGGCGCCGCATATCCGCTCGTGCTCGATCCGCTGATCGGCAGCGCGTTCGCGGTCGGCGACGCGCCGGGCGTCGACCTGCGGCCGGCGGTTGCGTTCGACGAAGCGACCGGCCGTTACCTCGTCGCTTGGACCGTCGTCGTGAGCGCGTCCGTCAGCGAGCTGCGCGGCCAGCTCGTCGCCGGCAGCGGCGTGCCGATCGGTCCGCTGTTCACGATCTCCGCATTCGCGCATCCGGACCGCGCACCGGTCGTCGTCGCCTGCAACGCGATGAACCGCTTCCTCGTGATGTGGCGCACGCCGCTGACCCAGGTGAGCTTCGTGAATTGTGCGATCGTGAATCCCTCGGGCGTGGCGCAGGTGTCGGCGTTGGCGAACGTGACGGGCGGGTCCAGCACCCCTTACTGGTTCGGCGTCGGCGGCGATCTGCGGATCGCCGGCGACAAGTGCCTGCTCGCGTACGGGGATTTCGACGCCGGAACGCACAAGCTGATGGGCCGCATCGCGCAGATTCCGGCATCCGGCGCGCCGATTCTCGGCACCCCGTTCCCGATCACGAGCGGCTCCTTCGGCTCGGTCGCCGTCTCGGACACTGCTGGGGCGGCGGGCCGCTGGCTCGTCGCCTGGTCCACGGAATCCACCGTGCCCGGGCAGTTCCAGGACATCGAGTGCGCGACGGTCAGCGAGGCCGGCACGCTGTGCTCCGGCGTGGTGAAGGTGTTCGACGGCGGTCCCGCCGACGACGTCGGCGGCGTCGACTGCGCAACGGCCGACGGGAGCCAGTTCGTCGTATCGTGGCAGGACGACGTGACCGGCAAGGTGCGCGTGCGCCCCGTGCAGCAGGCCGGCCTGTGCCCGAGTTCGCTGACGCTCGGCACCACCGTCGATCCGATCGGCGCTGCTGGCGCACAGACGGGCGGCTCCATCGACTTCGCGAAGGGCAAGTACGTGCTGGTGTGGACGCAGTCGGTGGCGGGCACCGGGTTGCGCACCTACGTCAAGGGGCTCGACCCCGTGACGTGCGGGACCTGCGGCGCCGAGCACGCGCTCGAGTCCTCGGTGGCGCCACAGGACCAGGCCGCGGTGGGGACGCGGTGGAGCGGCGGCGACCCGGCCAGCGACGAGGCGCTCGTGGTGTGGTCGAACGGCACCATCCGTGGTCGGCGCTTCGAAGCGTCCGGCGACGACAACGTCGTCGGCATGGGCGGCGGCTGCAGTCTCTCCGGGCTGTCCGATTTTGCGACCTACAACGGCAACGCGACGATCGGCGCGACGGACTTCCAGCTCGTCGTGGGCAATCCGGTCTCGCTGCCGCTGATCCTCGTGCTCGGCTTCGGCAACCTGTCGGCGCCGTGCGGCTCGTGCACGATCGTGCCGACGCTCGACATCCTGCTGCCGGCGACGAATCCGTTCACGCTGTCGATGCCGTGCGATCCGCTGCTGGTGGGCCAGAGCCTCTACACGCAGTGGGTGCTGCTGAAGCCGAGCGACTGCCCGATCCTGCCGGACCTCGCGTTCACCAACGCGCTGCGCTTCACGATCGGCGAGTGAATGCCCTCGTGCCGCGGAATCGCCGAACGCGGCGGCGCGGCGGCTCGCTGTTCGCGATGGGAGTGCCTCGCGCACTCAAGGACAGCGCATGAACTCGATCCGCAGCAGATTCGTCCCCGTTGCTCTGGCTCTCACGGTCGGCCTGTCGGCCCAGGAGGGTGACCCGGCACGGGGAGCCTTCGGCGTCGGCGTCGTCGGCGGCGTCGTCCGCGCCGGCGGTCCGGACTACTCGGCCCGCTTCGACGAACACGGCGTCGAGTTCGTTCCGGCGCTCGGGCGGCGCGCCGAGAAGGCGATGCCGGTGCGGTTCACGCTCGAGTCGGTCCGGCGGGGCGACGGGGTCGGCGCCGCGTGTGCGGCTGGCGTCGCGCCCGTCGTCGACGGCAACCGGGTGCTCTTCGCGCGCGACAGCGGCCTCACCGAGGTCTACGACGCGCGCGCCGATGGCATCGAGCAGAGTTTCGTCTTCGCGACGCGCCCTGCCGGCAGCGGGGACCTCGTCGTGCGGGGTTCGATCACGACCGAACTGCCGCTCGTCGCGGCGAGCGACGACGGCATCCGCTACGAGCTGCCGGGCCTCGGCGGCGTCTCGTTCGGCGCGGTCACCGGCATCGATGCGAACGGCGCGACTGCCCGGGGCTCGATCCGCGTGCTCGGCGACGGCCGCCACGTCGAATGGGCTCTCCCCGCGGCGTTCGTCGAGACCGCTGCCTATCCGCTCGTGCTCGATCCGCTGATCGGGTCCGCGTTCCAGGTCGGGGACGCGCCCGGCATCGACCTCCGCCCCGCGGTCGCGTTCGACGTGTCGAGCGGACGTTATCTCGTGGCGTGGACCCTCGTCGTGGCCGCCAACCAGGGCGAACTGCGCGGGCAGCTCGTGACCTCCACCGGCGCCCTGACGGGTTCGTTGATCACGATCACGACCAACGCGAACCCCGACAACGCGCCGGCGGTGGTGTCGTGCAACGCGATGAACCGCTTCCTCGTGATGTGGCGGACACCGGTGTTGCAGGTCTCGTCCGTCTATTGCGCGACGGTGAATCCGACCACGGGAGTCGTGTCGCCTTCGACGTTGATCGACGGTGGCAGCGGTGGCACGTACCGTTTCGACGTCGGCGGCGACCTGCGCACGGTGGGGGACAAGTGTCTCGTCGTGAGCTCGCAGAGTTCCTGGTTCGGCTTCCAGGGTGTGCTCGTGACGGTGCCGAGCACCGGCGCGCCGATCCTCGGCACGCCGTTCCAGATCGCCAACGTGACGCCCGGTTCGGCGGCTGTCACGAAGAGCGCGGGAACTGCGGGCCGGTGGATCGTCGCGTGGACGCAGACGACGACGGCCCCCGGCGTGTATCGCGACGTGCGCTGCGTCGCGGTCAGCGAAGCGGGAACGCTCTGCTCGAGCGTGACGACCGTCGCCCTCGGCATCACCGGGGCCGACGTCAAGAACGTCGATGTCGCGACGAAGGACGGCAACGACTTCGTGGTGGCATGGCAGGACGACGTGCTCGGCCGCGTGCGGCTGCGGCCCGGGACCGTGACGGGTCTGTGTCCCGGCACGCTGTCGTTCGGGAACATCGTCAACGCCGTCACGACGACGGGTGCCCAGTCGTATCCGGGCATCGACTTCGCGAAGGACCACTACCTGCTGACGTGGAGCGAGGTCGTGAGCGGAACCGGGCAGCGCGTGTTCGTGAAGAACGTCGATCCGGCGGTCTGCGGGACGTGCGGTCCGAACATCGCCCTCGAGGCGTTCAGCGGGACGCAGGACCAGCCCGCCGTCGGCTCGCGCTGGAGCGGCGGCGACACGGCCAGCAACGAGGGGCTCGTGACCTGGTCCACCGGCACCATCCGCGGCCGCCGCGTGGCCTCGCACGACGCGGTCGAGAACGTGGGCGGCCGATGCGGCACCGCCGGGTTCAGCGACTTCGCGACCTACGACGGCGACGCCGTGATCGGCAGCACCAACTTCCAGCTCGTGCTCGCCGCGCCGACGGCGCCTGCCATCGCGATGATCGTCGGCCTCTCGGCGATCTCGGTGCCGTGCGGCCCCTGCACGATCGTGCCGGCCCTCGACATCCTGCTCGGCGGCGGCAGCCCGGCGTCCCTCTTCCTGCCGCCCGATCCGACGCTGGTCGGCGTCGACATCTGGACCCAGTGGCTGATCCTGAAGCCGGGCGGTTGCCCGATCATCCCCGACTTCGCGTTCTCCGACGCGCTGCGTTTCACGATCGGCGAGTGATCCCGTCGACGCCGGGCGAAGGGTTCCGCGACCTGCCGGGTTTTCCGCGAACGGGGCGGGCCGCCGGTTCGCTGCTCCTGGAGTCGCCATGAACCGCACCTCGCCCATCCTCCCTGCCGCCGCCCTGTCGTTCGTGTCCGCATTCGCAGCGGCGCAGGATCCGGTGGACCTCGCGAGGGCGATGCGATCGCACGGCGTGACGATCACCGAGGTCGGGCTCCGCGGCGCCGGCCCGGACTACTCGGCGCGTTTCACCGCCGGTGCGGTCGAGTTCACGCCGCTGCTCGGGCGCACGGCCGAACGGCCGTACCCGGTGCGGTTCGCGTTCGCGGAAGTGCGCCGCGGGGCCCGGGTCGTGGCCACGGCGAACGGTTCCGCGGAGCCGGCGGTCGCGGGAGATCGCGTGAGCTATGCCCACGACGGGGTGACCGAGGTCTACGACGTGCGGGCGGACGGGATCGAACAGTCGTTCGTGTTCGCGACGAAGCCCGAAGGAAACGGCGACCTCGTCGTGCGCGGCGCGATCACGACGGATCTGCCGCTCGGGGCGGCGAGCGACGACGGCGTGCACTACGAACTGCCCGGCACGGGCGGCGTGACGTTCGGCGCAGTCACGGGCGTCGACGCCAACGGCGCCACGGCGCGCGGCTCGATCCGCGTCGCGAGCGACGGTGCGTCCGTCGAGTGGGTCCTGCCAGCCGCGTTCGTCGACGGCGCCGCGTATCCGCTCGTTCTGGATCCGCTGATCGGCAGCGCCTTCGCCGTGGGCGACGGGCTGGTTGGCACGGACGAGCAGCCGCAGGTCGCGTTCGACGCCGCCACGGGCCGCTACCTGGTGGTGTGGAGCGTCGTCGTGAGCAGCACGCTGGCCGAAGTGCGCGGGCAGTTCGTGAGCAGCGCCGGGGCCGTCATCGGCGGACAGCTGCTGATCGCCTCCTCCGCCGCGACGATGCCGCCGAGCGTCGCGAACGTCGCCAACACCGGGCGCTTCCTCGTCGTCAGCAAGTCGTTCTCGACAGCGGGCAACCTCCAGTTGCGCTCGGTCGATGCGGGCACCGCGTCGATGTCCTCGGCACTGACGTTCGCCGCGATGACGGTGCCGGGCTTCACCGTTCGTCAGGCACGGCTCGGCGGCGATCGCCGGACCTCGATCGTGGCGGGGCAATACGACGAGGCCCTGCTCGTGTATTCGGCCGGGTCCGGTCTGCAGTTCGACACCGTGGCGCGGCCCGTCGAGGTCGGTGCGAACGGTGCGCTGGTCGTCGGCACGGTCGGCTACGTCAGCAGCCTGGTTTCGTCGGGAATCGACTTCGGCCTCAGCCAGGACGGCGGGACCGCGGGGCGCTGGATGCTGGTCCGCGAGCGTCCCGTGGGAGTCGGTACGTCAGCGAAGGCAGTGGCGCTCGACCAGACGGCCAACTTCTGCGCGGCGGTCGACATGCCCCAGGCTGCGGCGTCGGAACTCGCGGTCGCGACGCGGGACGGTACCGAGTTCGCGGTGGCGTGGTCGCTCTCCGGGCGCGTGAGCATCTGCCCGATCACCTGGTCGGGCACGTGCGGCGCCGCGACGCTGACCCCCGGCACACCGGTGGATCCGTTCTCCGCGGGCGTCGTCGGCCGGCCGGCGATCGCGTTCGCGCGGGACAAGTACGTCGTGGCCGTCGAGCATCGTGCCACGGCCGGCGGCCTCGCGCGGGTGCGGATGCTGGCTCTCGACCCGGTGACGTGCGCGACCTGCGGCATCGAGGTCGGCGCCGAACTCGCGTTCCCGGGCACCGAGCAGTTCACCCCGGCGCTGGGATCGCGATACGGCGGCGGCGACACCACGAACGACGAGGCCCTGCTCGTCTGGTCGGACGGGACGATCCGCGCACGTCGGTGCGAAGCCACCGGATCCGACGTCGTGACGGCGATGGGCGGCGGCTGCAGCCTCTCGGGCTTCGACGACTTCGCGACGTACGACGGCGACGCGGTGATCGGCAACGCGAACTTCCAGCTGTCGATCGCGAACTCGGTGTCGCTGCCGCTGATCCTCGTGTTGGGCTTCGGCAACCTGTCGGCGCCGTGCGGCTCGTGCACGATCGTGCCGACGCTCGACATCCTGCTGCCGGCGACGAATCCGTTCACGCTGTCGATGCCGTGCGATCCGCTGCTGGTGGGCCAGAGCCTCTACACGCAGTGGGTGCTGCTGAAGCCGAGCGACTGCCCGATCCTGCCGGACCTCGCGTTCACCAACGCGCTGCGCTTCACGATCGGCGAGTGAGCCACAGTCAACGATGAGGCGCTGCCACACCCTCGCCTTCACCGCATCCCTCGTGCTCGCCGCGGTCTCGCCGGCGCAGTCCGCGCCCGAGCAACCCTTCTCCGTGGGCAACGCCACCGGCGCCGACGACATGCCCGCGGTCGCGTACGACTCGTCGCTGCAGCGCTACTTCGTGGTCTGGACGGTGCCGACGACGGGGGCGATGGCCGACATGTACGGCCGCTTCTTCACGACGACGGGGCTCCGGTCGGCTCCGCGTTCGTCGTCGACACGGCCGTCGACGCGGACGTGCGACCTTCCGTCGCCAACGTGCAGGGTGCCGACACCTTCCTGATCGGTTGCCACCGCAACCTCACCGGGCCGTTCCCGACGATCGCGGACCAGCGTTGGTTGCTCCGCACGGTGTCGGTGGCCGGCACGATCTCGAACCGCGTCACCGTGCCGTACGACACGAGCACCGGCACGCCGAGCGAGATCGTCGTCGGCGGCGACTCGTTCGACCCGGTGCTGCAGGTGGCCCCGACGGGCATCGTCGTCGTCCGCTGCGGCGGCAGCGGTTCGAACAACGTTGCGCCGTGCGGTTCCTGCACCATCGTGCCCTCGCCCGACATCCTGTTCCCGGCGGCGAACCCGTTCACGTTGGCGATCCCGTGTGATCCGCTGCTCGTCGGGCAGAACCTCTTCACCCAGTGGCTCCTGCTGAAGCCGAGCACCTGCCCGATCCTCCCCGACCTCGCGTTCACGAACGCGCTGCGCTTCACGATCGGCGAGTGAACCGAGAATCTGCGAACGCGGCGCCGCCGCGCCTCGCTGCTCCTTTTCGGGCCCTGACCGGGTCCGGAGGTTCCTCGTGACCAAATCGTGCATCGTCGCCCTGGCCGGGCTCCTGGCCGTTCCCGTGGCGGCGCAGACCGAATCGGTGGTGGAGTGCAGTTTTGGGGTGAGCACGACCGGCGGCGTCGTGCGAGCCGGCGGTCCCGACTGGTCGGCGCACTTCACCACCGGTGCGGTCGAGTTCGCGCCGCTGCTGGGGCGCGCGGCAGAACGCCCGTACCCGGTGCGGTTCGCGTTCGCGGACGTGCGCCGCGGCGTACGGGTCGTCGCTACGGCGAGCGGCGTTGCGGAGCCGGCGGCAGCGGGGGATCGTGTGAGCTACGTCCACGACGGGGTGACCGAGGTCTACGACGTGCGGGCCGACGGCATCGAACAGTCGTTCGTGTTCGCGACGAAGCCCGCGGGAATCGGTGATCTCGTCGTGCGCGGCGCGATCACCACCGACCTGCCGCTCGCACAGGCAAGTGACGACGGCGTGCGCTACGAACTGCCTGGCGTGGGCGGCGTGACATTCGGCGCGGTGACGGGCGTGGATGCGAACGGCGCCACGGCGCGCGGCGCGATCCGCGTCGCGGGCGACGGTGCGTCGGTCGAGTGGGTCCTGCCCGCCGCGTTCGTCGACGGCGCTGCGTATCCGCTGGTGCTCGACCCCCTGATCGGCAGTGCGTTCACGGTGGGGAACGTCACGTCCACCCCCGACACGAACCCGAGCGTCGCGTACGACGTCTCGAACGACGTCTACATGGTCGTGTGGCGCGTGGACGTGAGCGCGAGCGTGTCGGAGGTGCGCGCGCAACGAGTCAGCGGAGCGGGCGTGCTCACGGGTGGGCAGATCCTGCTCACGGCCAATGCGAGCCCCGACGTCCGCCCGGCGGTCGCCGACATCAACCAGGCGAACCGTTTCCTGGTCGGCTACGCGACACGCAGCACGATCACGCAGCCGCCGTTCGGCACGCTCACGTTCGACACCCTGTACGTTCGTGCGGTCGACGCGGCGAGTGCCGTGATCTCTGGATCGGTGCAGCTCGCCGGCGGAGCGTTCTTCCCGGCGCCCACGCACGTGTCGATCGGCGGCGATGCGCGCACGGTCTTCGGGATCTCCGACGAGGCACTCGTCGCGTTCCGCACGGAGACCGGCAGTTCGAACGAGATCTCGGCCTCGATCGTCTACGTTCCGCCGTTCGGCGATCCGGTCGTGGTGTCCACGCAGTCGATCGCCTCGTCGTCGAACCGGCTCGGCGGCCCCGCGGTGACCGCGCACTGCGGTTCGCTCGCGGAGTGGGTGGTCGTCTTCGGCCAGAGCATCCTCGCGGCGACCGGTCCGATGCAGCGGATCGTCGGTCAGCGCGTCGCCGCGCAGACGGTGAGCGCCTCGGCGGCACTCTGCGGCGTTCCGTTCACGATCGTCGGCGGCGCGACGGACGTGGACAACCCGACCGTTGCTACCGACGACGGGGTGCACTTCTCGGTGGCGTGGCAGGACAACCCGACGGCAACGGTACGGATGCGCACAGGTGTCCTGTCGGGATCCTGTGCCGCGCCTTCGGCGACGCTCGGATCGATCGTGGAGCCGATCACGACCGCGGGCGTGCACGACCAGCCCGCGCTCGCGTTCGCCGCGGACAAGTATCTGCTCTCGTGGCGCCATCGCACGCTGTCCACCACGGCACGCATCATGATGAAGGGGCTCGAGCCGTCCACGTGTGCGTCTTGCGGAAGCGAATGGACGGTCGACTCCACGGTCTCCGCCGCCGAGACGCCGGCGATCGGTGCACGCTACGAAGGCGGTGCTTCGAGCGACGAGGCGCTCCTCGTGTGGTCGAACGGCGCGATCCGCGGTCGTCGCTGCGAGGCGCACGGCACCGACGTGGTGACGTCGATGGGCGGCGGCTGCAGCATCACGGGGTTCGACGACTTCGCGACGTACGACGGGGATGCCGTGATCGGCAACGCGAACTTCCAGCTCTCGATCTCGAACTCGGTGTCGCTGCCCCTGATCCTCGTGCTCGGCTTCGGCAACCTGTCGGCGCCGTGCGGTTCTTGCACGATCGTGCCGACGCTCGACGTCCTGCTGCCGGCGACGAATCCGTTCACACTGTCGATGCCGTGCGACCCGCTCCTGGTCGGCCGGGACCTGTACACGCAGTGGGTGCTCCTGAAGCCGAGCGACTGCCCGATCCTCCCGGACCTCGCGTTCACGAACGCGCTGCGCTTCACGATCGGGGAGTGAGCGGGGAACGGCGGCGGAACGACGGCGCGCGGAATCCGGCGATCGTGCGTCACGGCGGCCGGGCAGCGGGGATCGGGCGGTGGTCCTGACCCAGGAGACCGCCCCGTGACCCTGCGATTCTCACTGTCCCTGTTCCTCTTCTGCGTGCTCGGCGCGAACGGCGCTGCGCCGGCCCAGGATCTCCACGCCGCCTTCGCCTCCGTCGGTGCGCACCGCACGGTCGACGGAGCGCGGCTCGTCGGTCCCGGTTACACGGCGTGCGTCGATCGCGACGGCCTCGAGTTCGTTCCGCTGCTCGGGTCGAACGCGCCCCGCGAGTTCCCGCTGCGCGTCCGCCCCGTGTCGATGCATCGCGGCGGGATCGTCGTCTGGGAGTCCGAGGGTGCATCGGCGGCCACCCTCGTCGAGGGCACTTCCGTGCGCCGCGAACACGGTCCGGTGACCGAGGTGTACGAAGCGAAGGCCGCCGGTGTCGAACAGAGCTTCGTCGTCGCGTCGCGGCCCGCCGGTGCGGGCGACCTCGTCGTACGCCTCGCGTTCGAGACCGAGCTGCGGCTCGTGGCCGCCGCGACCGACGGACTGCGGTACGAAGCCCAGGGCCTCGGCGGGGTCGCGGTCGGCGCCGTCACCGGCATCGACGCGCACGGGGCGAAGTGCGCCGGCGCGATCCGCGTCGACGGCACGAAGGTCGAGTACGTGCTGCCCGGTGAGTTCGTCGACCGCGCCGTGTTCCCGCTCGTCGTCGATCCGCTCTTCGGTAGTGCGTTCTTCGTCGGCAACGCCGCGGTCGGAACGGACGATGCGCCGGACGTGGCCTTCGATGCGACGACGCTCAACTGGCTCGTCACGTGGCGCGTCGCGACCAGCGCGACGACGGGCGAGGTGCGCGCGCAGCTCGTGTCGTTCACGGGGACCCCGGTGGGCAGCAACATCCTCGTCGACACGAGCGCCAGTGCGACCCACCGGCCGCGAGTGGCGAACGTCAACGCGACGAACAAGTTCGTGCTCGCGTCGGTGCACCGGACGCTGTCGGGGTCGATCGCGTTCTACACGCTGCAGGTCCGCACCGTCGACGCGGCGACCGGCGCGGTGTCGAGTGCGCTCGGCGTCCTGTCGGCGTCGCCCGACGACTTCGTGGTCGGCGGCGATTCGCGCGCCGGCGCCTTCGGGTTCAACGAGAACGCCGTGCTCGCGTACATGGCGACCGCATCGGGCACGACGGACACGAAGTCGGTGCTGATCCACGCGCCGGGCAGCGGAGCGCCGACTGTCGCGAGCGGGTTCAGCACGCTGCACTCGACGTCGGGGAGCGCCGGCCAACTCGCGATCACGCGGCACGGCGGGAGCGGCGGCCGATGGCTGGTCGTCTGGGGCTCGGACTTCTTCGGGGGGACACCGCCGTTCGACAACATCCTCGGTCGGGTCGTCGACTCGGTCGGCAGTGTCTGCACTCCGGTCGTGTCGCTCGCGAGCTTCGACGTGCAGACGCCGTCGGTTGCCACGCGCGACGGGATCTCGTTCGCACTCGCGTGGCGCAACGATCTGACGAACCGCGTCAACGTCCGGCCGGTCACCTGGGCGGGCCCGTGCAGCAGCGGGACGCTGACTCCGGGGGCCACTTCGGATCCGGTGAGTGCGATCGGAGTCTCTTCGGCGCCCGCGCTCGACTTCGCGACCGACAAGTACGTGCTGGCGTGGCGGCAGTCGAACCTCGTCACGCCGACGCACGTGCGCGTGAAGAGCCTCGACCCGGCGACGTGCGGCGCCTGCAGCTCGGAGTACCCGGTCGAAACGAGCGCCGCCGCGCAGAACGACCCGGCCGTCGCGGCGTGGTGGAGTGGCAGCGGTGCGCTCGACGACACGGCGCTCGTCGTGTGGGAGGACGCCGGAGTCATCCGCGTGCGCCGCTACGAGGCTGTTGGCGGCGGCAGCTACGCGGGCCTCGCCGGCGCCTGCGGTGCGGGCACGGGCGCCGTCGACCACGTCGGATCGCCCGTTCTCGGCGACTCCACGTTCGCGCTCACGCTGACCGGAGCGTCCGCGCCGGTGATCGGCCTCGTGATCGGCCTGTCGGAACTGTCCGCGCCGTGCGGTCCGTGCACGATCGTGCCGGCACTCGACATCGTCCTCGGCGGCGGCGGTCCGCACCCGATCCCCATCCCGTGCGATCTGTCGTGGCTCGGGCTGCAGTTCTGGACGCAGTGGGTACTGCTCGTGCCCGGCGGGTGCTCGTTGGTGCCGGACCTCGGCTTCTCGTCGGCACGTCGCTACACCGTCGGCGACTGACGCGTGCTACGGTGCGTCGATGCACGACCTGCTCGATGCACCGCTCCGCGACAGCGAAGGACGCCCCTCGTCGCTGCGCGCATGGCTCGGCCCGCGCGCGACCGTCGTGGTCTTCCTGCGCCACTTCGGTTGACTCTTCTGTCGCGAGCGCGCGGCGCAGTTGCGCCGGCACGAGAACGAGATCGCGGCGGCCGGAGCGAACCTCGTGTTCGTGGGCACGGGCACGCCCGCGATGGCCGCCGACTTCGCGCGCACCCACGCGGGGCCGCACCCCGTGCTGAGCGACCCGGCGCGCGCGACGTTCGCCGCCGCCGGAATGCGGCGTTCGGTCTGGGCGACGCTGCACTGGCGCCTCCTCGGGAACGCGTGGCGCGCGCTCCGCGCCGGCTTCCGCCAGGGGCGTGTGCAGGGTGATGCGTGGCAACAGGGCGGTGCACTCGTGCTCGACGCAGCGGGCGCGGTCGTGCTGCGGCAGGTCGATCGGGCCGGTGGCGATCCCCTCGATGCCGACGCCATCGTGGCGAGCGTGCGGAAGGTGGTTGCCGCACGTCCGTGAGGCGGCGAGCTCACTGCCGCTTGCGGAGGATCGTCGTGCGCCCCGCGCTTCAACCGACGGTGACGCGCCGCCACCTACTCGGGCAGGTCGGTCGGCCGCTGCGCGTAGCCCCACAGCTCGCGGCACTTCGGCTGCACGTACGCATGCAGCGCGTCGCCGGAGTGCTCACGGAACGCATCATGGCCACCGAGGCAGAGTGGCGGAAAGCGGGCAAGGCGCGATGGCCCGAAGCGTGGGTTGCCCGCCGGTCCGGTTGACCCGGGCCCGCGCGCCGGCCATCGTCGTCGCCGCAACGCCCGGCTCTCGCCTCTCCCTGCTCGCCGGCTCCCGACTCCCATGCACCGCGCATCCTTCCTGTCCGACGACTGCCCGCCGATGGGCATCTACGAGACGCTCTACGCCTTCCGCGACGCCTTCGGGCAGTTCATGGGTTCGCCCGGCACGCACCCGTGGTCGCAGGGGTTCCCGTTGACGACGCAGCTGCCCGGCGGGCCGGAGCTGCCCGCGAGCGTCGGCGTGACGTGGGAGGACCGCTTCTACCCGAAGGCGTGGGGGCACCCGAAGCTCCGCGAGGCGATCGCAGCGCACTACAACGGCTTCTACGGTTCGCGGATCGCGCCCGAGAACGTCATGGTGTTCGCCGGCGGTCGGCCCGGCATCTACACGGTGCTCGCGTTCCTGAAGAAGCACGTCGAGGTGCGCATCGGCAACGTCGAGTGGCCGGCCTACCTCGACA
>CAZIFB010000057.1:0-32322 GCA_964538915.1 uncultured candidatus Brocadiaceae bacterium
GTGAACGCCGGCGAGAAGGCGACGCTCGCGAGCCAGCGCGGCCTGCGCCGCCTGCGCGACAAGGCGAAGGTCGACGTGCGCCAGATCGGCGCGTCGATGCGCAGCGGGCAGCAGTGCGAAGACCTGCTCGGCCTCGACGTCTTCACGATGCCGACGGCCGCGGCGAAGGAGTTCCTGAAGAAGAACCCCGCCCCCGCGTCCCTCGCCGACAAGACCGCGAACGACCCGAAGGTGACGTTCGCCGCGGGTGTCGACGCGGGCGCCGAGAAGCTGAACTGCTTCTGGGAGATCACGCCGCAGTTCGAGGCCGCCGCGGCCGCCGCGGCGAAACTCGACGCGAAGAAAGCGACCGCGACCGACGTCCTGAAGACCCTCGCAGCGAATGGCGCCGGCGATCTCTTCCCCCAGTTCTCCGCGGACGAGTCCGCCCGCATCGCGAAGGAGGGCAAGATCCCCGTGCACGCGAGCTGGAAGGACCGCGTGCGCAGCGGCACCGCGAGCTGGGACGGCATCCTCACGGCGGCGGCGCTCGCGAGCTTCACGCTGGACCAGCAGGCTCTCGACGATCGCATCGGCAAGCAGCTGTAGGCGCCGGGCTCGCCGCGGGAGAAGCGGGAGAAGCGGGAGAAGATCGTCGCGACCCGGGCCGACTCCCGGAACGCGGCGCGCCATCGGCCCTGCACGGCACTGCTCCCGGAATCGAGACACCGCGCTTCGCCGACTCGGAACCCCACCGCCGGGGCGGCGTTCGCCCGCGCCCCGTTCGGACGGCGGCACGTTACGAACCACGCCGTGTGGCCATATCGGCGGTGCCGCCGCCAGAATGACTGATCCGATCGACCGACGACGCGTTGGCCGATCCCGGCGCACCCGATCCGTATGCACCACGTCCACCGCTCGCTGCCTGCGTTCCTGCTGACGACTGCCGCTCTCACCGCCGCCCTCGCCGCCCAGGGCACGCCGATCGGGTTCGAGGAGACCTATGCGCTGGCTTCCGACCGGGCCAAGGTCGTGGCGACGCTGATCCCAGGGACCGACGAGTTCTACTACTGGCACTGCCGTGAGCGCCTCGACGCCCGCGACTTCGCCACGGTGCGAGGCGTGCTGCCCGCTTGGATCCAGGCGCAAGGCCGCAACGACCGCGTCGTCGAGATCGAGAACCGGGCGGCGCTGCTGTCCTTCGCGGACGACCCGAGCGCGACGTGGGCCTTCGTGCGCGACCGCCTCGGCCTTCGCTTCGATCAGCAGCGAGTCGTCCCCGGCGAACGCTCCGACCTGCCGACCCGTCTCGATCCCGCACTGCTCTCGCAGGAGGTGCTGACGCAGCGCGCGTTCGCACGTTCGCCCGGAACGGTCGACGGTTTCACCGACCGCGCGCTGTGGAGCCTCGCCCGGACGAGCCTCGACGCCGACACGCTGCGCAGCCTGCTGCGCCGCCTCGACCGCGTCGACATCGACGACCTGCCTGCGCTGATCGTCCGCGACCTGCAGCACCGCCAGGCCGGCGCGTTCGGCTCGATGCCCGTGCACTCGATGCTGCGACGCGCACAACTCGACGAATGCGCCCGACTGATGCCGCAGCTCCTGCAGCAGCGCAGCTTCGTCGACGTCTACCTCGCGCGTCTGCAGCCGGGCGGCGACACGCTGTGGCAGCTCGACGCCGGCACCCGCGGCGGGCAGCTCGGGCGCCTGTGGGAGTTCGCACAGCGACTGCCGTCGTCGCACAACTCGCTGAAGGCGCACGTGCTGTTCCACTGGCTCGCGCACGACCTGCAGCAGGGCGCGCCGGACCGAGACCGGTTCCTCGCCTACGTCCGGCTGCCGCGCCGCACCGGCCACCCGTCGGAACAGCACCTGCGTCAGTTCGGCCGCGCGCAGGACCACGTCGACGGGCGCACGAACTACCCGACGGGCTTCCCGGCGATCGGCGACGACGAGTCCCTGGTGCGCGCGTGCCTGGAGCACTTCTTCGCTCGCGAAGCAGGCTACGAGCAGTTCGCCGAGTTCCTCGACGCCGACTGGCTGAAGGCCGTGTTCGCCGAGACCAAGATGCTCGCCGGGGAAGGCGACATGCAGCGGTGGTACGCGATGCTCGGCGACCCGTCGCTCGTCGATCGCATCGAGCGACGCATCGAGATCCGCTTCCCCGCGACGATGCGGACGCAGTTCGGAGCGAACGACCCGGTCTCGCTCGAGGTCGACACCAAGAACGTGCCGACGCTGCTCGTGAAGGTGTTCGCGATCGACTCGTACCGATACCTGCAGGAGAAGCAGACCGAAGTCGACGCCTCGATCGACCTCGACGGTGTCGTCGCGAACTTCGAACAGACGTTCGACTACTCCGAACCGAAGCTGCGCCGCGTACGCCGCACGTTCGACCTGCCGATGCTGAAGGAGCCCGGCACGTACGTGGTCGAGTTCGTCGGCAACGGCACCAGCAGTCGCGCGGTCGTGCACAAGGGCTGGCTGCGCCACGCCGAGACCGCCGGCGCGGCAGGACACGTGTTCCGCGTCTACGACGAAGCGGGTGCGTTGCAGAAGACGGCCAACCTGTGGTTCGGCGGTCGCGAATACGGCGCCGACGCGAACGGCGAGATCGTGCTGCCGTTCACGACGGAGCCGGGCATCCACAAAGTCGTGCTGCGGTCCGGGCCGCGCGCTTCCCTCGTCACCTTCGCGCACGCGGCAGAGACGTATTCGCTCGCCGCACCGGCGCACGTCGAGCGCGAGTCGCTCGTTGCAGGCCGCAAGGCGCACGTGCTCGTCCGTCCCGAGCTGCGGCTCGGCGACGACACCGTGCCGCTGCAGCTCCTGGTCGAGCCGGTGCTGCGCGTCGTCGCAACCGACCTCGACGGACAACAGACCACGCAGGAAGTGCGTGATCCGAAGATCGTGGACGAGCGCGAGATCGTGCACGAGATCACGGTTCCCGAACGCCTCGCCTCGCTGCAGATCTCTCTGCACGGCCGCGTGAAGGACCTCGCCGGCAAGGAGATCGACCTCTCTTCCGCGACGGCGATGTTCGCCGTGAACGGCATCGACTCGACGCCGGCGACGAACGGCGTCGCCCTCGTGCAGACACCGGGCGGCTACGTTCTCGAAGTGCGCGGCAAGAACGGCGAGCCGCGCGGCGGCCTGGTCTGCGGCCTGCGATTCACCCACCGCGACTTCCGCGAGTCGGCCGACACGTCGCTGCAGACCGACGCATCGGGGCGCATCTCGCTCGGCGCACTGCCCGGCATCACGCGCATCGACGTGCAGCTGCCGAACGGCTTCTACGGCGGCTTCACGCCACCGGTCGCACAGTGCTCGTTCCCGGTATCGCTGCACGGCATGGCCGGGGAGACGCTCCGCATCCCCTACCAGGGCTCGGCCACCGAGCCGATGCGCAGCGAGTTCTCGCTGACGGGTACCGAGCGCGACGAGTTCTCCCGTCTCGCGATCGCCGACGGGTTCCTGGAACTGCGCGGACTCGAAGCGGGCGACTACGAACTGCGTCAGCACGAGACAGGGCAGCGGCTCGCGGTGCGCATCACGAAGGGCGCGCACGACGGCCGCTTCCTGGTCGGCACCGATCGCATCCTGTCGACGTCACCGGATCGGCCGCTGCAGGTGCGCGCCATCCAGGCCGAAGGCGACGAGCTCGTCGTCCGCCTCGCGAACGCCACCGACGCGACGCGGGTCCACGTCGTCGCCACGCGCTTCGTGTCGCCGTTCGACCCCTTCGCGGATCTCTTCTCGCCGCGCATCCCCGACAGCGTCACCCCGAGCGACCGCGCAGGCAGCAGCTACCACTCGGGGCGCCAGCTCGGCGACGAGTACCGCTACGTGCTCGAGCGGCGCTTCGCCGTCAAGTTCCCCGGCAACATGTTGGGGCGGCCGAGCCTGCTCGTGAATCCGTGGGCGCTCGATCAGCAGTCGACGAACGAAGCGGTGGGCACCGGCGGTGGCGCCGGCGGTCGCTTCGGCAGTCGCGGGAACGCGAACAAGCCGGGAGGCCAGACGGGCGCCGCCAGGGACTTCGACGCGGGCGGAACGGGTGCAGCGGGCGCGCACGTGAACCTCGACTGGATGCCCGATTCCGCACCGATGCTCGCCAACCTCGTTCCGCGCGCGGACGGCACGGTGCGGGTGAAGCTCGCGGACCTCGGCACCGGCCACGTCGTGCAGGTCCTGGCGATCGACGGTGATCAGGCGGTCGAGGATCGCCTGGTCCGACCCGAAACGCCGGCCCAACCCCGGGCGCGACAGCTGCAGGCCGCGCTCGACGGCACGATGCACTTCACCGAACAGAAGCGCATCGAGTTCGTCGCCGCCGGCGGCGAGGCGACACTTGCCGACGCACGCTCGGCGCAGGTCGAGATCTACGACTCGCTCGCCGCGGTGCACCGACTCCTGTCGACCATCAGTCGCGACGAATCGCTGAGTCGCTTCGCGTTCGTGCTGCAGTGGCCGACGTTCGACGTCGCGAAGAAGCGCGAGCTGTACTCCCAGCACGCATGCCACGAACTGGCCTTCTTCCTGTCGCGCAAGGATCCCGAGTTCTTCGCAGCGGTCGTGAAGCCGCTGCTCTCGAACAAGCTCGACAAGACCTTCCTCGACCACTGGCTGCTCGAGGACGACCTGCGTGACTACCTGGAGCCGTGGCGCTTCGCGCAGCTGAACCTGATCGAACGCATCCTGCTCGCGCAGCGGCTCGACGGCGCCGAGCACGCCGCGGTTGCACGCACGATCCGCGAAGCCGTCGAGCTGCGGCCGCCGTCCGTCGATCGCGCCGAAGTGCTGTTCGGTCTCGCCCTGCGCGGCAACGAGCTGGCCGACAAGGAGAAGAACGTCGTCGCCGGCCTGCTGAAGGCCCCGGCGGCCCCGGCACCGTCGCTCGCTCCCGGAGGCCCGTCGACCAGCGGCCCAGGAGGGCCGCCGCCCAAGGAAGCCGAGGCCAAGCGCGCAGCCGGCAAGGACGAAGCCGGCGCGCCTCCCGCCGACCCGCTGACCACCGTGTCGGCGGAACGCCAGCAGGACCGCGGTGAGAGCCTCGAACGAAGGAGGCAGGTGCGGCGGCTGTTCCGCATGGTCGAACCGACGCGGCTCCTCGTCGAACACGCGTACTGGCACCGCCGGCTCGAGCAGATGACGCCGGACGCCGTCGCGGCGAACCGCTTCTGGCTCGACTACGCGACGGCACCGGCCGGCAGACCGTTCGCCCCGTCGTCCGTGATGGAGGCCACGGGGAGTGCACTCGAGATGCTGATGGCGCTCGCGGTGCTCGACCTGCCGTTCGAGGCGGGCAAGCACGAAGTGAAGGCCGACGGCGACCGCCGCACGCTGCGCGCCGCGACGCCGCTGCTGCTCGTGCGCAAGGAGACGACGAAGACCGACGCGACGGCCGACGGCGCGCCGCTGCTGCTCGGCGAAAACTTCTTCCGCCTCGACGACCGCTTCCGCTTCGTCGACGGCGAACGCCGCGATGCCTTCGTCACCGACGAGTTCCTCGTCGACGTCGCCTACGGCTGCCAGGTCGTCGTCACCAACCCGACCTCCAGCAAGCGCACCACCGAGCTGCTCCTGCAGATCCCCGCCGGCGCCATCCCCGTGCAGAAGGGCTTCTGGACCCGCGGCGTCCCGGTCGAACTGCAGCCCTACGCCACCGCCACCGTCGAATACGCCTTCTACTTCCCCGCCGTCGGCGACTTCGCGCACTACCCCGTGCACGCCGCCGAGAAGGGCAAGCTCGCCGCGCACGCCGACGCCCGCACCCTGCACGTCGTCGCCACGCCGAGCAAGGTCGACACCACCTCGTGGGAGCACGTCTCCCAGCAGGGCACGGCCGACGAAGTGTTCGCGCACCTCGACGCCGCCAACGTGCTGCGCCTCGACCTGTCGCGCCTCGCGTGGCGCATGAAGGACCGCGCGTTCTTCGCCGCGATCCTGCCGAAGCTCCGCGCCCGCCACGCCTACGACGACACGCTCTGGTCCTTCGGCATCCTCCACCAGGACCAGGACGTCGCGCGCGAATACCTCCGCCACGCCGACGGCTTCCTCGCCGCCTGCGGCATGGCCATCGAGTCGCCGCTCGTCACGATCGACCCCGTCGAGCGCCGCGCCTACCAGCACCTCGAGCTCGATCCGCTGGTCCACCAGCGCGCCCACGTGCTCGGCGGCAAGCGTGTGCTCGGCAACCAGGACCTCGCCCGCCAGTACGCCTCGCTGATGACGCTGCTCGGATACCACGGCAAGCTCGACAGCACCGACTGGACCGCCGTCACCTACTACCTGCTCCTGCAGGACCGCGTCGAAGAAGCGCTCGCGACCTTCGCCAAGATCGACCCGGCGCAGATCGCGACGCGCATCCAGTACGACTACCTGCAGGCCTATCTCTGCTTCTTCACGGCGGACACCGGCAAGGCCCGCGCGATCGCCGAGAAGTACAAGGACCACCCGGTCCCGCACTGGCAGAAGCGTTTCGCCGACGTGCTCGCCCAGCTCGACGAAGCCGAAGGCAGGACGGCACCCGCCACCGGCGAGCCGACCGCCGACCAGCTCGCCGCGACCGCGCCGGCGCTCGAGGTCGCACTCGACGGCCACACCGTGAAGCTCGCCTACAAGAACCTCGGCCAGTGCGAGGTCCGCTACTACGAACTCGACGTCGAGTTCGCCTTCTCCGCGCAGCCGTTCGCCGGCGACCGCGGCACCACCGCCGCCTTCGTGCGACCGAGCCTGCAGGCCGTGCAGGCGCTGCCCGCCGACAAGCCGGAGATCGCGTTCGAACTGCCGGCACAGTTCCACCGGAAGAACGTGCTCGTCGAAGTGCGCGGCCAGGGCCTCGTTCGCTCGCAGACCCACTTCGCCAACGCACTCGCCGTGCGCTTCCTCGAGTCCTGGGGCCAGGTCGCCGTCGCCGAGCCCGGCTCCGACAAACCGCTGCCCAAGGCCTACGTGAAGGTCTTCGCGAAGATGCCCGACGGCTCCGTCCGCTTCCACAAGGACGGCTACACCGACCTCCGCGGACGCTTCGACTACGCGTCCGTCTCCGACGACCCCGACGCCGGCGCCACCCGCTACGCCGTCCTCGTCCTCGACGAACAACGCGGCGCCGTCATCCGAGAAGTCGCGCCGCCCACGAAGTGAACGCACCGATGCAACGCGCCACCCGTCGCTCCGCCACCGCCACGATGCTCGCAATCGCCGCCACGATGGCGGCCCTCGCGGCGCAAGGCCCGCCGCTGTCCACGGCGGAGGCCTTCGCCCTCGCCGACGACCGCGCGAAGGTCGTGGCGAGCCTCGTGCCCGGCACCGACGACTGGTACTGGTGGCGCTGCCTCGAACGCCTCGGCGCCCGCGACTTCGCGACGGTGCGCGAACTGCTCCCCGCGTGGATCCGTGCCTACGGCAAGAACGCTCGTACGACGGAGATCGAGACGCGAGTCGCCCTGATGTCCTTCGCGGACGACCCGGCGCGCACGTTCACCTTCCTCCGCGAACGGCTCGATCTCACGTTCGACCAGACTCCGGTCGTGCCCGGCGCGACCGCCGATCTGCCGACGCGTCTCGATCCCGCCCTGCTGGACCCGGCGACCCTCACGCGCCGCGCGCTGCAGGAGAGACCCGGCACCGTCGACGGCTTCGACGACGGCGCCCTGCCCGCCCTCGCGCAGGGCGCGCTCGACGCCGACACGCTGCACAGCCTCGTCGAGCGCCTCGATCGGCCCGACGTCCCGAACCTGCCGGCACTCGTCGTGCGCGACCTCGACCATCCGCAGAGCGGCGGCTTCGGCTCGAACCGGGTGCATCGCGAACTCCGCCTCGCGCAACTCGAAGAGTGCGCGCGCCTGCGGCCGGCGCTGCTGCGCGAACCGAAGTTCGTCGAGGCGATGCTGACGCGGCTGGCCCCTGCCGAACCCGGCTGGCAGGACGATCCACGCCGTCGCGGCGCCCAGCTCCAGCGGCTGCTCACCTTCGCGGACCGCCTCGGCCCGTCGTTCGGCTCGCTCGCGGCGCACGTGCACGTCCATTGGCTACGGCACGGACTGTCGCAGGGCAGCCCCGATCGCGACCGGTTCCTGGCGTACCTGCGGCTCCCGCGCCGCGGCACGTTCGCCGCCCGCGCAACGGACCGCGCCGCGGAGCTGGTCGAAGCGGACCTCGCGAAGACGGGACTCGCCCCGGTCGACGACGACGCGGCCGTCGTGCGCGCGTGCCTCGAGCACTTCTTCGCGACGGAGAACGACGTCGCCCCGTTCGCGGAAGTGCTCGACGCCGACACCGTGAAGCGCGTGTTCGCGGAGACGAAGCTGCTGCTCGGCCAGGGCGACGGCGCCCGCTGGACGGCCATGCTGCCCGCGGAGTCCGTCGCGGAGATCGAGCGCCGGGTCGAGATCCTGTTCCCCGCCGACGCGCCCGATCGTTTCGCGGAGGACGCGACAGTGGGCCTCGACGTGCTCGTGAAGAACACGCCGACGCTGCTCGTCCGCGTCTACGCCATCGACGCGTACCGCTGGCACCAGGAGAAGCAGCGCGACGTCGACCCCGCGATCGACCTCGACGGCGTCGCGCCGACCCACGAAGAGACGCACCGCTTCGACGAGGCCCCCGTGCGCCGGGTACGCCGCCACTTCGACCTGCCCATGATGCAGGGCCCCGGCACCTGGATCGTCGAGTTCGTCGGCAACGGCACGAGTGCGCGAGCCGTCGTGCAGAAGGGCCGCCTGCGCCATACCGAACGCACGAGTGCCGCGGGCCACGTGTTCCGCATCCTCGACGACACGGGCATGGCCCTGCGCGACGCGGTGCTGTGGTTCGGCGGCCGCGAGTACACACCCGACGAACGCGGCGAAGTCCTGGTGCCGTTCACCACGGAGTCGGGCCGCAAGGCCGTCGTGCTGCGACACGGCAACCTGTCGACGCTCGCGACCTTCGCCCACGTCCCCGAGACGATGTCGCTCGAATGCCGCGCCTTCGTCGACCGTGAGTCCCTGATCGCCGGCGCCGACGCGAAGCTGCTCGTCCGGCCGACGCTGCTCGTCGCCGGCCAGCCCGCATCGCTCGGCATCCTGCGCGACGCGGCGCTCGTCGTCACCGGCACCGACCTCGACGGCAAGGTGTCGCCGCTCGAAGTGCCGAACCCGGCGCTCCGCGACGACCGGGAGACGGAGCACACGTTCCACGTGCCGCCGCGCCTCGCTGCCGTGTCCGTGTCCCTGCGCGGCATCGTGAAGAACCTCGCCGGCACCGACGTCGCCCTCACGTCGAGCCCGGTGACGTTCGCCGTGAACGGCATGGACGCCACGCCCGCGACCACGAGCGGCATGGTGCTGCGCACGCCGAGCGGCTTCGTCTACGAAGTCCGCGGCAAGAACGGCGAACCGCGCCCGGGCACGGTCTGCACGTTCGAGATCCACCTGCGCGACTACCGCGTCGCGGTGAAGCCGACGCTGCAGACCGACGCGCGCGGCCGCATCGATCTCGGGCCGCTGCCCGGCGTGATCGGGTTCCGAGTCGCGTGTGCCGGTGCGCCGGATGCCGCGCTCACACTCGACACGCGTTCCGTCGAACTGCCCGAGACGCTGTGCGGCCGTGTCGGCGACGTGCTGCGCGTTCCGTGGCTCGGCGCCGCGAAGGCGCCGTCGCGCGACGAGGTGTCGCTGCTCGGCAACGAAGCCGACGAGTTCGGCCGGCTGTCCGTGACCGACGGCTTCCTCGAACTGCGCGACCTGCCCGCAGGCGACTACGTCCTCCGCCTGCATCGCCTCGGGGCATCGATCCCGGTGCGCATGCTCGCCGGCGAACGCCGCGACGGCTGGATCGTCGACGAACGCGGAGCAACTCCGGCCTCGAACCCGCAGCCGATCCACCTGCGCGGCATCGAGGTCGACGGAACCGATCTCGTCGTTCGCGTCGCGAATGCGTCGGCCGACACACGGGTGCACGTCGTCGCCACGCGCGCCGTGCCGACCTTCGATCCGTTCGCGCAGCTGCGCGGCGACGCCGCGCCGCCCGCTGCCGCCACGTCGACGCCCTCGCCGCGGGTCGGCTACCACGAAGCGCGGGGCCTCGGCGACGAACGGCGTTACGTGCTCGAGCGCCGCTTCGCCGCGAAGTTCCCGGGCAACATGCTCCAGCGGCCGAGCCTGCTCGTGAATCCGTGGGCCCTCGATCGTTCGACCACCGAGAACGAAGCGCCGGAGACGACCGCGTGGAACAGCGCGCTCGGCGAGAGCGGCGGCAGGGGCTCCGCCCATGGCGGTCGAGGTGCTCGCTTCGCCCTGCAACTGCACCCCGGCACCTTCGCGAACCTCGACTGGCTGCCGCGCTCCTCGTCGCTCGCCGCCAACCTGGTGCCCAACCGCAGCGGCGTCGTGCGCGTGCCGCTCGCGTCCCTCGGCGCGGGGTCGCTGATCCACGTCCTCGCTCTCGACGGCGAGCAGGCCGTGCAGGACGTGCTGGTCCGCGACGAAACGCCGCTCGAGCCGCGCGCGCGCACGCTGGCGCGGTCGTTCGACCCGGCGTCCCCGATGCGGCAGAAGAAGGCCATCGAATTCGTCGATGCCGGCGCGACGATCGATCTCGGCGACGCGACCGCGAGCCAGAGCGACGTGTTCGACACGCTCGGCCACGTGCACCGCGCGTTCCTCGCCGCGACCGGCGACCCTGCACTCGCGGAGTTCTCGTTCCTGCTCCGCTGGCCGTCCTGTGACACCGCGAAGAAGCGCGAGCTGTACGGCAGGTTCGCGTGCCACGAACTGAACTTCTTCCTCTTCCACAAGGACGCCGAGTTCTTCGCTGCAGCCGTGAAGCCGCTGCTCGCGAGCAAGCTGCACAAGACCTTCCTCGACCAGTGGCTGCTCGGCGACGACCTGCGCTCCTGGCTCGAACCGTGGTCGTTCGCGCAGCTCAACCTGATCGAGAAGGTGCTGCTCGCGCAGAGACTCGGCGGCGACGATCGCCGCACGATCGAGACGAGCGTGCGCGAGGCCGTCGAGATGCGGCCGCGCAGCGCGCAGGATCTGGACGGGCTGTTCGATGCGGCCCTGCAGAGCGGCGCCATCGCGGTCTACGCCGGTGTGGGCGGCGTCGACGAGTTGGGCGTCGGCAGGCTCCTCGACCTGAACGGCTTCGGGCAAATCGAAGCAGACAGACCGGCCGCGCCGGTGGCTGGCGGCGGCGGCGGCGACAAGGGCGGCGCCGACACGAAGCGCAAGGCGGACGCGGACGACGACGGCCTGCCGAAGACGGAGAGCGCGTTCGACAGCAACCAGTGGAACTCGGCCCTTGGGCTCGGCGGCGACGCCCGCCGGCGCGGCGAAGCGAAGCAGCTCTACCGCGCGGTGAACCCGACGAAGCTCTTCGTCGAACACGCGTACTGGCACCGCCGGCTCGAGCAGATGACGCCGGACGCCGTCGCGGCGAACCGCTTCTGGCTCGACTACGCGACGGCACCGGCCGGCAGACCGTTCGCCCCGTCGTCCGTGATGGAGGCCACGGGGAGTGCACTCGAGATGCTGATGGCGCTCGCGGTGCTCGACCTGCCGTTCGAGGCGGGCAAGCACGAAGTGAAGGCCGACGGCGACCGCCGCACGCTGCGCGCCGCGACGCCGCTGCTGCTCGTGCGCAAGGAGACGACGAAGACCGACGCGACGGCCGACGGCGCGCCGCTGCTGCTCGGCGAAAACTTCTTCCGCCTCGACGACCGCTTCCGCTTCGTCGACGGCGAACGCCGCGATGCCTTCGTCACCGACGAGTTCCTCGTCGACGTCGCCTACGGCTGCCAGGTCGTCGTCACCAACCCGACCTCCAGCAAGCGCACCACCGAGCTGCTCCTGCAGATCCCCGCCGGCGCCATCCCCGTGCAGAAGGGCTTCTGGACCCGCGGCGTCCCGGTCGAACTGCAGCCCTACGCCACCGCCACCGTCGAATACGCCTTCTACTTCCCCGCCGTCGGCGACTTCGCGCACTACCCCGTGCACGCCGCCGAGAAGGGCAAGCTCGCCGCGCACGCCGACGCCCGCACCCTGCACGTCGTCGCCACGCCGAGCAAGGTCGACACCACCTCGTGGGAGCACGTCTCCCAGCAGGGCACGGCCGACGAAGTGTTCGCGCACCTCGACGCCGCCAACGTGCTGCGCCTCGACCTGTCGCGCCTCGCGTGGCGCATGAAGGACCGCGCGTTCTTCGCCGCGATCCTGCCGAAGCTCCGCGCCCGCCACGCCTACGACGACACGCTCTGGTCCTTCGGCATCCTCCACCAGGACCAGGACGTCGCGCGCGAATACCTCCGCCACGCCGACGGCTTCCTCGCCGCCTGCGGCATGGCCATCGAGTCGCCGCTCGTCACGATCGACCCCGTCGAGCGCCGCGCCTACCAGCACCTCGAGCTCGATCCGCTGGTCCACCAGCGCGCCCACGTGCTCGGCGGCAAGCGTGTGCTCGGCAACCAGGACCTCGCCCGCCAGTACGCCTCGCTGATGACGCTGCTCGGATACCACGGCAAGCTCGACAGCACCGACTGGACCGCCGTCACCTACTACCTGCTCCTGCAGGACCGCGTCGAAGAAGCGCTCGCGACCTTCGCCAAGATCGACCCGGCGCAGATCGCGACGCGCATCCAGTACGACTACCTGCAGGCCTATCTCTGCTTCTTCACGGCGGACACCGGCAAGGCCCGCGCGATCGCCGAGAAGTACAAGGACCACCCGGTCCCGCACTGGCAGAAGCGTTTCGCCGACGTGCTCGCCCAGCTCGACGAAGCCGAAGGCAGGACGGCACCCGCCACCGGCGAGCCGACCGCCGACCAGCTCGCCGCGACCGCGCCGGCGCTCGAGGTCGCACTCGACGGCCACACCGTGAAGCTCGCCTACAAGAACCTCGGCCAGTGCGAGGTCCGCTACTACGAACTCGACGTCGAGTTCGCCTTCTCCGCGCAGCCGTTCGCCGGCGACCGCGGCACCACCGCCGCCTTCGTGCGACCGAGCCTGCAGGCCGTGCAGGCGCTGCCCGCCGACAAGCCGGAGATCGCGTTCGAACTGCCGGCACAGTTCCACCGGAAGAACGTGCTCGTCGAAGTGCGCGGCCAGGGCCTCGTTCGCTCGCAGACCCACTTCGCCAACGCACTCGCCGTGCGCTTCCT
This sequence comes from uncultured candidatus Brocadiaceae bacterium, assembly GCA_964538915.1. GTDB lineage: Bacteria > Planctomycetota > UBA1135 > UBA1135 > UBA2386 > JAEUHQ01. The sequence continues at coordinate 13,124 of CAZIFB010000057.1, forward strand.
CGAGTCCTGGGGCCAGGTCGCCGTCGCCGAGCCCGGCTCCGACAAACCGCTGCCCAAGGCCTACGTGAAGGTCTTCGCGAAGATGCCCGACGGCTCCGTCCGCTTCCACAAGGACGGCTACACCGACCTCCGCGGACGCTTCGACTACGCGTCCGTCTCCGACGACCCCGACGCCGGTGCCACCCGCTACGCCGTCCTCGTCCTCGACGAACAGCGCGGCGCCGTCATCCGAGAAGTCGCGCCGCCCACGAAGTGAACGTCAGCTGCCGCCGGTGTCCGGGGGCGGTCCGTCGCCGCCGCCACCACCCTGCTTCGGCTTGCCAGGCTTCTTACCCATCCGAGGCCGACCGGCCTTCGAGTTGCAGCCTTGTCATTCACCGGGTAGCGGCAGGCCCTGCAGATCCTCGATCTCGAGGCGGCTGAGCCGGATCGCGGATTCGAGATCCGAACGATGCCGCGCGGCGGTCGCTTCGTCACCGGCCTGCTCGGCGAGCAGACGCCAGTTCTGGCGCGCGGACTCGATCTCGGGCTCCCATTCCTTCCGGTCGATGCCTTCGAGGCGCATCAACCACGTCATGTAGAACTGGCTCTGCGCGAGCGCCTGCCGCGCTTCGCCGAGCAGCGCCTTGTCGGCCTTCGGATCGGCCGCCATCTGTTCGACGAGTTCGTCGAGGGCGACGCGTGCGTCCGGCAGTCCGCCGGCCTTCATGCGCGCCTTCTCGAGCTCGAGCCGCAGCCGATGCACGGTCGACTCGGAGACGACGCCTTCCTGCTTCACGGGCAGCTTGCCGAGCGCCTCTTCGTAGCGTCGGACCGCGGCCTTCCAGTTGCCGTCGGCGGCGTCTTCGTGCGCGCGCACGAGCACCGCGTCGGCGTCTTCGAGAGCGACACGATCCTGACCCGGTCCTTCGTGATAGGCCCAGGCGCCGATCGGGATCAGCAGCCAGCTCACCAGCAGCACGTTGCGCATCGTCGACTCCGTTCGATGGTGACGGGGAGGCGCGACAAGCGCCTCGGCAGGTCGCGAAGTCTATCGAGAAGGCGGGGTGCGCGGGTCGAGTCCGCTTCGAAAGTCCTTCACGGCGACGAACCGCCGGTCGAGGGCCGCCGCGACCGCGACGCCGATGGCGTAGGCCCCGAGGTCCGCCCACTGGAATCCCTGCCCGAGGCACAGGGCGCCGACGCGCGTCGCCCGCAGGTCCACGAGCCACTGCCACCGGAGCGCCTGCGACGCCTCGACCGCCGCCGAGAACCCGAGCGCGGCCGCCGCCGCGACGAGCCACGGCCGGTCCGGCAGGACGACGCGCAGCAGGAAGAACGCCGCCATCGCGTACGCCGCGTCGCCGGTGTGTTCGGCGAACGGCCCCGGCAACGGCCATCGGCGAGATGCCAGCCCGGAGACCACCACGGCCGCGAACGCTGTCGCGGCGCGGAAGCGCCGCGATGGAGACCTGGCTGCCGGCTGCTCGACCATCGACCGTGTCAGGCGGCGACCGCGGCCGGCGCCGCACCGGCGCGCCACCGCGTGCCGAACCAGTGCAGCAGCATCGGGAGCAGCGCGAGCAGCGCGCTCGAAGCGACGACCGCGATGAGCGCGTATTCGCGCAGCGTCAGTCGCTCGATCAGCGGCTTCCGTTCGTCGGCCGAGACCGCCGCGAGGATGTCGCTCGGCACGTGGCGCTTGTTGCCGTTGTGGAACTCACCGTCGAGCCGCACCGCGATCTGCCGCAGCGTGCTCACGTCCTGCCGCGACTGCTGGCCGGCGATGAACTTCCCGGTCACCTGATCGCCGACGCCGACGACGAGGGTGCCGCCGATCGACGGTGGCAGCACCGGCGTTCCGGTCGCCGGCACCGTGTCGCCGTCGCTCACCACGACGAGCACCGCGCTGTTTCGGCGCCAGTGCTTCGCGATGCGCGCAGCCTCGGCGATGCCGTCGAAGAGGCGCGTGCTGCCGGCCTTGAACGCGTAGCGCATGTCGAGCTGGCCCAGGATGTGGCGCACGAGGTCGATGTCCTTCGTGTCCTCGACCACCGGCTTCGCGCCGTTGTAGGTCGCGATGACCGTGATCTTGAACGACCCGATCGACACACGGGAGAAGAGCGACTCGACGACTTCCTTCGCCCGCGCCGCGCGCGTCATGTCGCCGTTCGGCCCCGCGTCCTTCAGCAACATGCTCGGCGACACGTCGTGTACCAGGAGCAGGTGCCGCCACTCCGCTTCCGCCATCTCGGCGCTCTGGTGCACCGCCGGCTGGATCGTGAGCAGCGTCGCGAGCCCCCACGCGAGCCCCCCGTGCCCCAGGACACGCAGGAAAGGCACCACCAGGACCCAGCTCGCGGCGCGGCCCTTCGGCCCGAACGCGAGGTGCGCAGCCCGCCGCACGCGCCGCGCGTGGAGCAGTTCCCCGAGCAGAGCGAGCAGTGCCGCCCCCAGTGCTGCGAGGATCGTCACCATGGCGTGTGCCTCAGGCCGAGTTGCACGAGCGCGTAGAGGGCCAGGACCGCGAGACCGGCGATCGAGAACGGCTCGAACCAGTCGACCGTCTCCGATGTGCCCTGCTCGAGCCTCGCCTTCGACATCTTGTCGATGCGCTCGAACACGCTCTTCAGAGCCTGCGTGTCGCCGGGGTTGAAGACCTCGCCGCCGGAGAGTCGGGCGATGTTGACCAGTTCGCCGCGCGCCTCGCTCTCCTGGATGTTGACCGCGAAGAGCACGATCCCTTCGCGCTTCAGCTTCTTCGCGATCTCGAGATCGGCGCCGTTCATGATGTCCGGGCTGTCGCCGTCGGTGATGAGGATGATCATGCGATCGCCTTCGCTGCGCGAGACGAGCACGTCACGACAAGCGAGCACCGCGCGGCCGATCGCCGTGCCGCCGAAGCCGGGCGGCGAGTTCTCGGGCCCCATGAACGGCGCCGCGCACCGGAACGCGGACGGGTCGCTGGTCAGCGGCACCCAGTGCAGGAAGTTGTTGCCGAAGAACGTGAGTCCGAACGAGTCGCCGGTGCGGTAGTCGAGGAAGTCGTTGATCGCCCGCATCGCCGCGTCGTAGCGATTGCCGGTCCCGAACTTCGCCGACATCGATCCGGACACGTCGACGCAGAACTGGATGTTCGTCAGCGCGCGCTTCAGCTTCGGCGCCGCGCGGTCCTGCGGCTGCGCGAGAAGGAGAACGGCGACCGCGAGCAGCAGCGCGGGCAGCGACTCGCCGAGCAGCAGCAGTCCACGAACGAACCAGCCGCGCCCGCGCGCCATGGCGTCGCGCGGCGAATCGAACGGCAACGTCACCCGGCGGCCGCGACGGTTCCACACCCACCACAGGTGCAACACCGGCAGCGCGAGCAGCAGCAGCATCCAGGGCCTACCGAACAAGCGCGGCCTCCGTCCGGGTCGCAACCGGTGCCAGATCCTGCGCCGACAGCGCGCGGTAGGGCGCGAGCAGCTTCTCGAGATCGATCGCGGCGGGCGGCGTCGGCACGTGCAGCCACGCCTCGACCTGCCGGAGCAGCGCTCCCGCCTCGCCGTGCGCACGGATGGCGGCGATCGCCGCATCGGCCTTCACGTCGCGCAGCCCGAGCCGCGAGCGCCAGCACGCGACCAGCAGCCGTTCGAGCTCGGCCTTCGCGGCGTCGTCGGCGCGCCCGGCGGCGACCGACTCGACCAGCGGACGCAGACGGTCGGCCAGCGTCGGCGCGGGAGTCGGCGGCGCCTGGCGGCGGCGCCGCTTGCGACCGGCGAAGAGGATCGCGAGCAGACCGGTGAACCACAGCGCGCCGAAGACGATCTGGTCCGTGCGATAGCCGTCGAGACGCCTCGGCGCGACGGGATCGAGTTCACCGGGCTCGATCCGCCCCTTCTTCAGTACGCCGGTGACCGCGACCTCGATCGGTCCGACACCCTCGGTCGCCGATCCGTCCTTGCGCGCGAGGTACTTCGCGAGATCGTGGCGCCCGACTTCGAGCCCGACCCACTCGAGGTCGTAGCGGAAGCGATCGCCGTGCGGCCAGGTCGCGAGCACGCGCAGCACGACCGGCGCCGTGCGTTCTGCCGCCGCGGCGACCAGTTCGGTGCCGGGCAGCACGATCTGGTCGATGTACGCACGCATCCCGACCGCGGCGGTGCGCTGGTCGCGGGCCTGCGCCGGCGCGATCGCCGCGATACACGACGCCGCGGCGGCGATGGCCGTGCGCCGCACGATCATCGCGCCCCCCGCCCGGCGAGGCCGCGGGACCGGAAGAAGTGGCGCAGGCGATGCACGAACGGCTGGTCCGTGCGGATGAGCAGGTGCTCGACGCCGCCCTTGCGCAGTTCCGCCTCGATGCGCGACTGATCGATCGACGCGCGACGACCGTGCACGACGAGCCCGCGGCCGGTCTCCGCTTCCTGCGCACGCAGGAAGCCGGTCCCGCGCAGCGACACCTCGGACGGATCCTGGAACTGGAGCACGGCGACCTCGTGCTGCTGCGCAAGCAGTGCGACCGAGTGCAGCGAGCCCTCTTCGTGCATGTCGCTGCACACGACGATCAGCGAACGGCTCTTCAGCGTCGGCCGGAGCTGGGCGAGGCGCCGCACGAGCTGCGTGGGTTCGTCGAACGCGTGGCGCCGCAGACGCAGCATCCACTGCAGGACCTGATCCTTCGCCAGACTCGGCTCGACCCGCACGTCGCGGGTCCCGGCGCCCAGCACTCCGACGGGGCTCGTGCGATCGAGGCACGCGAACGCGAGCCCGCCGGCGACGTGCAGCGCGAGCTCGTACTTGCTGCGTGCGATCGACGAAGCCACCATCGAAGCGGACGTGTCGATCACGAACCAAGCGGCGATGCGCCGCGGCGCCTCGTACTCCTTCACGTGCGCGCGGCCGGTGCGGGCCGTGACGCGCCAGTCGATCGACTTGACCGGGTCCCCGGGCAGGTAGGTGCGCGACTGCACGTAGTCGATGCCGGAGCCGAGGAAGCGCGAGCCGTCGAGGCCGTAGACGAGGTCGTCGGCGAGCCGGCGGATCGCGATCACGAACTTGCGCGCAGCCAGCGGCTCGACGTGGGCGAGATCCCCCGGCAGCGCACGCTCGCGCTCTCTCGCGTTCTCGGCGGCTCGACGCGACGTGGTCATTGCGCGAATTCGGAGAGGATCTGCTGCAACACGCCCTGCGTCGTGTGCCCCTCGGCGACCGCTTCGTACGTGAGGCGCATGCGGTGCAGCATCACGTCCTCCGCGAGCGCGAACAGGTCCTCCGGCAGCACGTAGTCGCGGCCGTGGAGCAGTGCGCGGGCGCGCGACGCCTTGACGAGCGAGATGCCGGCGCGCGGGCTGCAGCCGAGTTCGAGCTTCGGGTGCTTGCGCGTGCGGTTCACGATCTCGACGCAGTGTTCGAGGAATGCCTCGCTGACGTGCACCTGCTGCACGTCCTCCATCGCCTGCACGAGCTTCTCCGAGCTGCCGACCGCCTGGTCGCCGAGCACGTCGAACTCCGTCCTCGCGACCGCACCCTTGCCGTCGCGGCGGACGCCGAGGGCCGCGTTGCGGCGCAGCACTTCCTTCTCCTCCGCCGGGGCGAGGTACTCGAGCCGGTGCAGCAGCATGAAGCGGTCGAGCTGCGCCTCGGGCAGTTCGAACGTGCCCGCTTGTTCGACCGGGTTCTGCGTGGCGATCACGAGGAACGGTGCGGGGAGCGACCAGGTCTGGTTGCCGATCGTGACGCGGCGCTCCTGCATCGCTTCGAGCAGAGCACTCTGCACCTTCGGGGCGGCGCGGTTGATCTCGTCCGCGAGCAGGAGGTTCGTGAAGATCGGGCCCTTGTGCGTGCGGAACTCGTGCGTCTTCTGGTCGAGTACTTCGCTGCCGACGATGTCCGACGGCAGGAGATCGATCGTGAACTGGATGCGCGCGAACGCGAGGTCGACCGTCTTCGACACGGCCGCGACGAGCAGCGTCTTCGCAAGGCCGGGCACACCCTGAAGGAGCAGGTGGCCCGACGTCAGCATCGCGATCAGCACGCGTTCGACGACGACGTCCTGGCCGACGACGACCTTGCCGACGCGGGTGCGGATCTGCTGCAGGAACTCGCGCGTCTCGGCGAAGCGCGGCGTGGAAGGGGCGGATGCGGTCATGGGGAGTGCGGCGCGGAAGAAGACGGGAAGGGATGGCGTTGGCAGCGTCCGGGTGGTCAACCGGTGCGGCGGACCCACTCCGCGGCGACGGCGGTGAGGTCGAGCGTCGGATCGTCCGTGCGGCCGAAGTGGCACGCCTCGATGCGTGCGATCGCGGCCTCGAGCTGTCGCTTCGCATCGTCGTCGAGGCGACCGCGGCGACGCACTTCGTCGAGCAGGGCGAGCACGGTGAACGGCGTCACCCGCTGCGGCATCTGGAGTGCGGCGATCGCCGAGTGCGCAGTCCCACGGCCGGGCCGGGACAGCGTGAACCAGATCGCGTAGCCGACCGTGGCCGCACCGAGCAGCACCCAGATCCACCACGGGTGCCCTCGATCGAGGCTGCCGGACAGTGCGACTTCGGCGCTGACGGTCTGCAGGTCGGCATCGTCGTAGCGCTGGTAGACGACCTGCATCCCGTCGACTCTCGGCTTGCCGAAGACGAAGGTGCGCGGCCGATCGTCGGCGTGCTCGGGAACCAGCGACACGAGCCATGTGCGTTCGCTCTGCACGCTGTCCTGGTCCTCGGTGAACTTGACGACCGACGAACCCTGGTCCGCCGACGTCTTCACGACGAAGCCAGGAGCCTCGAGGGCGAGGATCGAGTCCAGTTCCGGCACGAGCCCGCGGCACGAAGCCTTGATCTCGAGCGTCACCTTGCCCTCGTCGGCGCGGCGCTCGTCGAGCAACTGCGTGACCTGCAGGTCCTTGAAGGGCCGCGGCGCCTTGGTCGACGCGTCGATCGCGACCGCGCTCGACGCGATCGGCAGCACCGCGTAGCCGGACGTGTCGAGGAAGTCGAAGTCGATCTGCACGACCGGGATCTTGTCGATCTGCGGTCCGCGCGCCTTCAACAGCAGCCATGCGTACGGAGTCCGCCGCCATCCGGGCACGTCGGTCGGCTTGCTGGACATCGTCTCGCTGTTGAAGGTCACGGACAGCACCTCGAAGTTCTCCTTCAGTGCCGCCGTGGCCGCGTCGGTGAAGCGGTCGCGGTAGTCCTCGAGCGGACGCCCGTAGTTCCAGGCGTAGCTCATGTTGTTCTGGTTCTGCACGTACTTGGCGAAGCCGCCGCTCTCGCGCTCGATCTCCGGCGAGTGGCGAATGTCGATGCGCACGCCGAAGGGCTCGGTGCCGACGGCCGTCGTTCCTTCGACGACCGCCTCGAGATGCAGTTCGCGGATCAGGTCGGCGTAGTAGTCCCAGACCTTCTTCGCCTCCGCCGCCTGCGGGTGGTCACCCACGATCGCGAACCCGTTCTCCAGGTAGCGGTACTTGATCTGCGGCTTCACCGCGGACATCCGCGTGAACAGTGCGTTCGCGAACATGCCGATGTGGCGCTCGCGGCCGGGCTCCGGCAGTTCGTCGATCGCGGCGCGGATCAGCGGCATCTGGCTCTTCGCCACCACGGTGTCCTCGCTGACGGCGCCGAGGTCGGAGGCGCCGAGCGCCGCATAGAACCACGTGTCGAACGCGGCGGTCGTCTCCTGGTCGAGACGCAGCTCGTCCGCGTGTTCGACGTAGTGTTTCGCGCCCTGCGCGAACAGCTCGAACGCCGCCTTCCGCGCGTCCGCGAACTGGCTGTTGCCGCCGAGTTCCCGCGCGAAGTTGTTCTGGTCGTGCAGGATCGCCGCGACGACGGACAGCAGCGCCCAGTGCGGACCACGTGCCTGCAACGCCTGCTGCGCCACCTGCAGCGCCGTCTCGTAGCCCCGCGCGACCTCCTGCAGGGTCTCCCGCTGCGAACGCTTCGTCTTCGCGTTCTCCTGCACGTCCGGCCGCCGCCAGACGGTGGCGAGGTTCGTGCGCATCGTGCCCAGCATCGTGCCGAGGAGCACCGGATCCATCTCGGCGACGTTGCCGAAGACCTTCTCGATGGTCTCCATGCGATAGACCTCGGCCTTGCTGTGCGCGGCGACAAAGGCTTCGCCGAGCAGCTTCTCGTCGACGCCACCGATCGGCAGCTGGCGCAATCGCTCGACCCAGCTGCCGAGTTCGGCGAGGTTGCGCTCCTGCTTGCTGCGCGTGAGCGGGATGCCGTTGGCACGCTGCTCGAAGCCGTACATGAACATGTACGAGTTCGTCCGCGTGTTCGCGTTCGGGTTGTTGTTGCGGATCCAGACGCGCAGGAACTCCTGCGCGAGATCCTTCGCCTTGCGTGGATTGACCTTCGCGAGGTCCTCGATGAACGGGAACGCCTTCTCGGGCTCGTTGACCTTCAAGAAGAGCTGTGCACTGACCGCGTGGAAGTGCGGGAGCAGCGCATCGCCGAGCAGCTTCGCCCATGCGGGACCGGGCTGTGCTTCGAGCAGGTCGGACGGCTCCACGGCCTGCACCTGCCCGCCGCCGCCGCGCCGCATGTTCGACCAGAAGATGTTGCCGAACTCGTCGCGCTGCATCATCGGCCCGAACGAGTCCGACTGCGAGTTGGCGTAGCTGTACGACGCCTCGACGATCCAGCCCGCGGCGAGCATCCCGAGCGTCGGCCGCCACTGCTCCGCCAGGGCCGGCGCTTCCTTGAGCAGCGCATCGACGGCCGTCTTCTGCAACCGCAGACCCGTCGCGCGGTACGCGGAGTCCTGCGGCCGGTCCTGGAAGCCCTTCGCGACCTGGCCGCCGATCGTCGCAACGATCTCCATGCCCCGCTCGGGGCGGTTCGTGAAGCTGTCCGCGAGCCACGCGGGCCCCAGGGCGGCGTCGACCTTCGGTGCGAGCTCGACCGCGCGCCGAAGCGCCTCGACCTTGACCGCGTCCTCGACCTCGCCCTTCGCGAGCACGGCCTGCGTGACCTTCCACGCCGTCTCGAGGTGCACCGTGCGCTTGTCCTTCGCGTAGGTCGCCAGCGCATGACGGGCCAGCAGGTTGAGGCCCTCGCGATCGTTCGCCGCTTCCGCTTCCGCGGCCGTCGGCAGGAACGGCCCGACCTCCGCTTCCTGTCCGATCGTCGCGAGCAGGATCGCCGCTTCGCGCCGGTCGATGCGCTGCTCGGCCGCGGGCTTCTTCGTTTCCACTTCGAGCAGGCGCAGCAGCTCCTCGAGCACGGCGCCATACTCGATGGCCCGGTACACGATCGGCGCGATCATCGGCACCTGCTTCTTGTCGAAGCCGCCCGGTGCGAGGCCTGCGAGCACGAGCGCGTCCTCGAAGGCGAACCGGTTCTTCTCGGCGAGGTTCGGCGGAACCTTCTGGTTCTGCTCCGGTGGCGCGTTCAGCACCGTGCGCAGGAAGTGCTCGTAGGCATCCTTCCTCGCCTTCTCGTCGAGCGTCTGCAGGAACGCGGCAACCGCCGGCCATCGATCGAGCATCACCGCGCGCTGCACCATCTGCAGCTCGCGCTGCAGCTTCTTCTCGGCGATCTCCTTCTCCTTGTTCGCGGCGTTGGCTGCGCCCGGATCGGCCGGCGCCCCACCCGGACTCGGCACCGCCTGGACCGGAGCGCCGCCGCCCGCCACCTCGACGACGTCGCGGATCTCGATGACCTCACCGCCCTCGATGAGCACCATGCCGGGTCCGTCGGCGGACGGCGCAGACGGTGTCACCGGCGCAGCCCCTCCGGCCTGTGCGGCATCCGCTGGCTTCTCCTCGGACGGATCGTACGGCTTCAGCTCCGGGGCCGCCCACGCGGCGAGCACGGACGACGGGCGTCGATCGAACGTGAGCTGCTTCCATTTCTGCAGGCGCGCGTTCGCAGCGGCCTTCTCCGCCGCGGCCGCCTTCGCCGCGGCGGCTGCGGCGGCTGCAGCAGGGTCGAGTGGCGGCTGCTGCGGCGCCGCCTTCGGGTCCTGAGGCCCGGCCGGCTGCTGTTGGGCTGGCTGCTGGACGGGCTGCAGCGGAACCGGCACGAGAACGCCGGGAACGGCCGGTGAACCCGGCACGACCTTGCCGGGCGGAACCTGCGCGAGGACTCCCATGGACAGCGCAATCGGGACGACCACGGACACGGAACGAACGACGCGCGAAGTCATCGGGGTTCTCCTCGGGGCGCGGAAGGTATCACAGGCCGCTCTGCGGCGGTCGGTCGTCGGAGGAAGTGGGCGCGACCGCGACCGGCTGCGGGTGACGCAGATCGACAACCGTGTCGCGCAGCGCGCGCAGGCGTTCGAGGTACTCGCGGCGGGGGAACTCGTGCGCACCGAGCGTCGCCAGGTGCCGGGTCAGGAACTGCACGTCGAACACCTCGATTCCAGCTGCGGCCGCGGTCTGCACGAGCGCGACCAGGGCGACCTTCGACATGTCCGTTCGCCGATGGAACATCGACTCGGCGGCGAAGAGCGCACCCACCTGCACGCCGTAGGTCCCGCCGACCAGTTCCCCTTCCTGCCAGACCTCGACGCTGTGCGCGCGGCCGAGTTCGTGCAAACGGGTGTAGGCGGCGACCATCTCGGGGATCACCCACGTGCCCTCGCCGCGGCCGCGGCCGCACTCGTTCATGACGCGCGCGAAGCACCGGTTCCACGTCAGTTGGAAGTCGGCGCGGCGAAGGACGCGGCGCATGCTGCGCGAAACGTGCAGGGACTGCGCCGTGACGATCGCGCGCGGATCCGGGCTCCACCACATCGGCACGTAGCCCTCGGCGTACCACGGGAAGATCCCGCTGCGGTACGCGAGCAGGAGCCGCTCCGGCCGCAGGTCACCGCCGATCGCGACGAGGCCCTCCCGATCGAACTGCTGCGGATCCGGGAACCGCAGGGGGTCGTCCGGCCGGAGGAACACGGGGCTTGGCCGCGGAGCGCGCATCTCACCGATCCTTCAGGCGACGCAACGTCGTGTGCTGCTCTTCGCGATCGGCCAGTTCGAGCAACTCGATCTCGGCGTCGCCGCGCGGACGGAAGTAGACGCGCAGCCCGAGAGACGCGCGCAGGCTCCACGTGTCCTGGCCACCCATCTGTTTCACTTCGAGGCCGGGGTAGGAATGTCCTTCCGTGCAGAACAGCAGCACGGCCTGGAACGCGCGTTCGACGGCGCGACGATCCTTGCCTTCGAGCGACTTGTAGAACGACGGCAGAAACCAGGGCAGACGGAACGAACGGGGCTCGGGCGGCGGTTCGGGCGGCGCTTCCTTCTTCTTGCGCCGTCCCTTCGGCACCGCTTCGCGCAGTTCTTCGGCTTCCGCCTCGAGCGCACGCAGACGACTCTGGTTGTGCGCGAGCTGACGGCGCAGGGCCTCGTCCGCCGCAAGGAAGCCGTCCCGTTCGTCTTCGAGTTCGCGAATGCGACGGCGCAGGGCCTGGTCGTCGTGAGGCGACGCATCGGGCACGGCGCGCCGCGCCGAACGCTCGACCTGCTGCCGGAGCACCACCAGATCGCGCTCACCGTCCTCGAGTCGCTTCGTCAGTTCGCTCTCGCGCTTCTGCGCCCGCGCCGCCGACTCACGCGCGCGCTCGAGGTCCTCGCGAAGGCGCACGATCTCGGCATCGCGCAGCGCGAGAACCGCCGCCGTGTCCGGCCCACCGCCGGCGGCGGGCTCGGTCGACGGGGACTTCGACGCGGGCTTCGCGGCGCCGCGCCCCTCGGGCACGAGCAGGGCGAGCACTTCGTCGAGTCGATCGGACTCGCGCTGCTCGGCCAGCAGCGGGGCGAGGACGTGCGCCGGAGCCTTGTCGATGCGGAACCCGCCCTTCGGCGACAACCCGTGTTTGCGCGCGAGATCGCGCAGCCGCACGACGGAGACGAGGTGCTCCAGCAGGAGCGCGAGCGGCACCTCGCCGCTGCCCGAGAGCACCCGCTCGGCGAGCTTCTTCAGCGTCAGCGACGCGCCTGCCATGAGCCTCCAGACGACCGCACCATCGCGCCGAGATTACTGCGAGTCTGCGTCGAGACCACGCCCGTCGCGGACGGATCAGCGACCCGTCGGCCGCGGGTACAGCGGGTCGACCGGATACTCGGTGTACTCCCGCGCGTCCCACGATCGCTCGATCGCGTCCCACTCCTCCTGCGTCCGCGGCCGGTCGGGCTGCCAGGAACGCCATGCAGCCAGTTCCACGACGTCGAACGGAGTCCCGAGCAGCGCACCGGCCTTCCACAACACGAACGACGGGAAGAGGAAGATCGACAGCGCATCCCGGGTCTCCCTCGACTGCGCGTTGTAGACGAGGTACGAGAGCGGCAGCGCCACGACGTCCAGCGGGATCCCGACCGCGAACCCCGTGGTCGCGCCGACGGTTGCCGGAAGCCGCGTGAACCATGTGCGACCGAAGCGCGCGTCGACGAGTTCGTTCGTGTAGGTGACGACGGGAGAACAGGAGGCCGCGCCGAGCAGCGCGGCGACACCAACGACCCGGCGAAGGAAGCGCCGGGCCACGGATCAGGTCCCCTTGCGCGACGGTTCGCGCCGCGCGAACTTCATCTGCTTGATCGACCACTGGTCGGCCAGTTCCGGGGGCGGCGTCTTCGACGCCTGGATCAGACGTTCGTCCGTCGCGTTGACCAGCTGCAGCTCACGCAGCTTCCAGATCGACGTACGCCCCGAGTTGTCGCCGGCGGCGCGCGCGCTCGACTCGCAGTTGAAGAGGACCGCGTAGACGAAGTCGAGCTTGACGTGGTAGTCGCGGCCCCACGTGATGTCGACGACGTAGTCGTCGGCCTTCTGCCTCGACCCGCCCACGGACACGACGGGTTCCACCTTCTGGACGCCGATCGAGAAGTCGCTCGTGCTCGACGCACCCGACGCGATCAACTGCCCTTCGAAGTACGGGCCGTGCTGCTTCGTGGCGTCGGTCGTGATGCGGCTGTTCTGCACGACGACCTCCACCCTGCGCTGCAGGCCGCCGATGCGTTCGAGCAGCCCGCCGGGCCGCGTCGCTTCGTGGATCGCCTTGTTGCACGCGACGATCTGCTCGTCGAGATGCTGGCTCCACCACGCGCCGAGCGGCAGCACAACGAACGAGAGGATGACGATGGCCTTGTACAGGTCCATGTCGCGGAAGAACTTCACTTGGCACCTCCGTCGGCGCTGACGCCGAACGGCGCGAACACGTCCCTGATCGGCATCGTCACCTTGAAGTACGCCCCCGGGACGCCGCTCTGGTCGCTGTCGGAGAACTTGGTCTCCGGCATCCCGTCGCGGTTCGCCGGCGGCTTCTCGAAGGGCGAGTCGGGCTTCGCATACTCGGCTTCGATCGCCTGCTGCAGCGTGGCCATGCGCTGCCGGAAGTCGTCCCCGCGGAACGCGATCGTGAACTCGAGACGACGCGAACCCGTCTTCATGTTGAGGTCGAGCTTCGGAACGAGGTAGCGCCCGAGCGCGTCGTGCACCGACTTCAGCATCTCGGAGTAGCGCACGAGGACCGCGAGCCCCGATTCGAGCGACACGTCCTCGTAGATGCCGGACTCCTTCTGCTTCTGGTCGGCGACGAGCTTCAACTTGTCGTGGATCAACTGCAGGCGCCGATGCACATCGACCGAGTCGAGTTCCGCGACGAGGTCCTTGTAGACGTAGTCCTTGCTGCGATCGCGCGCCCAGCTGAAGTGCTGCTTGTCCTCGAACCACTTGGTGCCGAGCACGCGGTTCACCATCCCGTGGAAGACGATCGGCGCGTTCGGCTTCGATCGATCGACGTAGGTGCTGCCGATCCGCAGCTCGAGGTTGCGCAGTTCGGCCGCGCGCCGATTGCCGTGGACGAACAGCGCGAGCCAGCCGACGAGGCAACAGATCGCCAACGGGAACTTGATGCGTTCGAAGCCGCGGGTCACGACCAGGTCTTCCTGGCGCAGCTGCATGCCCTCCGGGCCGCCGAACTTCGAAAGGGCGAGGCCGACGGCGACTGCGAGGCGCGGCCCGAGGTCGGCGACGACGTCGTCGTCCAGCTCGTGGTTCAGCCGAGCGAGCAGGTCGAGCGGCTTCGATTCGACGCCGAACACCTCGCCCAGCATCTCCTTCATTCCCGGCGCGTTGGCAGCTCCGCCGGCGGTCCACACGGCGCGGATACGACTGCTCTTGCCGCACGCGGTGAGGTAGCGCGTGAGTTCGCGCGCGACCCGCTGCAAGAAGCCCGTCTGGGCCGCCTCGACGTCCGCGCACGCAACAGTGATCTTGCGCAGCACGGCAGGTGCCGGAGCAGCGCCTTCGTCCGTTGCCGCTCCTCCCGCCGGAGCGGGCAACGCCTCCTCGACTTCGACCACCTGATCGCGTCCCGACGAGAGGCATGCGCGAACGACCTCGCGCGCCCGATCCGGAGTCATGCCGGTGCGGCGCGCGATCTCGTCGGTGACCGCATCGTCGCCGATTCGGAGCGCTCGCATGTCGACGAGCTGTTCGCCCTCGACGAGCAGGACCTTCACGCTGCGGGCGCCGAGATCGACGACCGCAGTGACCGGCTCTCCGGCACCAGCCGTCTCCGCCTCGGCGGCAGCATCCTCGTCCGCTTCGAACGCGCCCGCCCAGTGCGCCGCGCGCCAGAGCGCCATCGTGTCGAGATCGACCGTCTCGGCTTCGATGCCGCTGTCCGTGAGGGCATCGAGCTGCAGGCGCAGCCCCTCCTTCGGCACGGATGCGACGAGAACGCGCGTGCCGCCCCCGGTGCCGGGACCCACTTCGTGGAAGTCGACGATCATGTCGTCGACGACGTGGCTGTGGATCTCGCCCTCGATCTCCGCCTTGATGACCTTGCGGATCGCGTCGTGCCCCTTGAAGGGCAACTCGATGCTGCGCAGCACGGCTTCGCGACACGGGTGGCCGACGGTGACGTCGCCGCGCATGCCCTGGCCGATCGCTTCTTCGGCGGCCGCGCCGACGGCCGCCGCGCGCGCCGCGGCGTCCTGGACGAACGGCAGCGCGACGGCATGCACGCGCAGGAGGCGCGTCTTGCGGTAGCTGCCGTCGAGTTCGACGACCTTCACCGTGTGGTCGCCAGGATCGATGCCGATGCTCCTCACCATGCCCTCACCTCGATTCCGTGGGCCTGCTGGCCCGCTCGTAGAGCGCTCGCTGACGCTCGTCGAGCAGCGCCTGCGTGCGCTGCTCCATCCGACGCCGTGCACCGAGCAATCTGCTCTGCACCGACTCAGGCAGCTGCGTCGCTTCGGTGCTCGTCAGGATCGCGATCTCTTCTTCGCGGCCCTTCTGCAGAACGAACCGCAGCTGCCGTTCCTGCGTCGCCGTGAGACCGTAGGTCGCGACCATGTCGCGCAGATAGTCGCCGTCGACCGATCGGATCTCGACCGGCGCGGCCATCGCTTGCGAAACCAGGAGACCCACGCTCATGCCGGCGGCGAAGCTTCCCATCACCGCGCCGAGAATCCAGAACTGCACGCGCTTCACTTCGGGGATCTCTCGCCGATCGCTCCCGACTGGATCAGGGCGTCGAGGCGCTGGATCTCCTGGTCCATCTCGCTCGATTCCGCCTCCAGTGCACCGTGCGAGACCTCGAACACGTGACCGATCACACCGGATCGCCACACGAGACCGAAACCGATGACCACTGCTGCGGCCAGGAACAGGCGCCGGCAGAAGACGACGACACCATCGCCGACCTCCTGCTCGTCCATCTCGATGCGGCTCGGCAGCCGCCGCGCGGCCGCCAGGACACCCGCCGTGAACCCCGCCGACAGAGGCGTGCCGTGACCGTGCTCGCTTGCCGAACGGTCGCCCGCGAAGCACGAACGCAGGCCTTCCAGAGCGCGAAAGCGCGCCGTGAGCGCCGGCTCGGCCGCGATGCGCGCACGCAGCGCCACGGCGGCCTCGGGCGACAACTCGCCGTCGAGCAGGCGCTGCAGATTGCCTTCGTCGTCGTGAGAGATCTTCATTGCACACCTCCGCTGCGCGAGCCGTTGCGGCCGCTCGCGGGCTCGAGATCACGACCTGGTACGAGTTCCGGATGCAGGCGCTCGAGCTGCTCCTTGAAGCGCTGCCGCGCGCGGAAGAGCCGCGATTCCACCGTGCCCATCTGGATCTGCAGCACGTCGGCGATCTCCGTGTAGGAGAGGTCCTCGTATTCACGCAGGATCAGGATCGTCCGGTATTTCTCGGGCAGCTTCGCGACGATCTCTCGAGTCACGGCGGCGAGTTCCGCGGCCATCAGGGGCGCGACCGGACTCGCCTCGTCGCGCGAACCCGGGTCCAGCACGGTCTCGTCCTCGACCAGCCGAAGGCGGCGGTAGCTCGACCGCGACAGGTGGTCGGTCGCAGCATTCACCGCGATGCGGTAGAGCCACGTGAAGAACGCAGACTCCTGCTGGAAGGTGTGCAGCTTGCGGAAGACCTTGAGGAAGACCTCCTGCGCCAGGTCCTCGCACTCGACCGCATCCCGGCAGTAGCGGCCGAGCAATCTGGCGACGCGGTCCTTGTAGCGATCGATCAGCGCCGCGAATGCGGGCTCGCTGCCGTCGAGAGCCGCGGCGATCAGCTCGCGGTCGGGGACTTCGAGGGGGCGTTTCAAGGCGAACACGGGGCCATGGGAAGGTCCGCGGGCCCGGTTTCTTCCCGCTCACCCTGCGCGGCACCGCACCCGCGTGCAAAGCCGTCGATGGCATCGGGTCGACGCGACCCCCGACCCCCTCTGTCGGCGCGGCCGCGGCCCGTCACTCGGGCCTCGCGATCAGGTGCCCCATCTTGTCGCGCTTCGTCTCCAAGTACTTCTGATTGTGCGGGTTGTGGCCAACGACCAGAGGCACCTGGGCGACCACTTCGAGGTCGTAGCCCTGCAGGCCGGCGAGCTTCTTCGGGTTGTTCGTGAGCACATTCAGCCGACGCAGCCCGAGGTCGTGCAGGATCTGCGCGCCCGTGCCGAACTCGCGCTCGTCCGGTCGGAACCCGAGGTGCACGTTCGCCTCGACGGTGTCCATGCCGGCGTCTTGCAGGGCATAGGCGCGCAGCTTGTTCGCGAGGCCGATGCCCCGACCCTCCTGGCTGATGTAGAGCACGACGCCCCGACCGGCGGCCTGCACCTGGGTCATCGCGGCGTGCAACTGCGGGCCGCAGTCGCAACGCAACGATCCGAAGGCGTCGCCGGTCAGACACTGTGAGTGGACGCGAACCAGGACCGGTTCGGCGATCGGCAGGTGCTGCTGGCCGTCGGGAACCCGGTCGATGCCGACGGTCAGCGCCATGTGCGCCCGGCCGTCGACGAGGCTCGTGTAGGTGTGGCAGTCGAATTCACCGAACTGAGTCGGCATCCGTGCGACCGCAACCCGCTCGATCATCCGTTCGCGCCTGCGGCGGTATTCGACCAACTCGGCGATGCAGCCCATCTTCACGTCGTGGGTGCGGCAGAACTGCTCGAGATCGGGCACTCGCGCCATCTCGCCGTCGGGCTTCATGATCTCGCAGATGACGCCGGCCGGCGTGAGTCCGGCGAGGCGGCACAGGTCGACGATGCCCTCGGTCTGACCGGTCCGCACGAGCACACCGCCGTCGCGGGCGCGCAGCGGGAAGATGTGACCGGGCCGCGACAGGTCGGTCGGCTTCGCGTCAGGGTTCACGGCCGCCAGGATCGTCCGCGCGCGGTCCTTCGCCGAGATGCCGGTGGTGACACCTTCTGCAGCCTCGACGCTCACCGTGAACGCCGTCCCGAAGCGCGAGCGGTTTTCGCTCACCATCAGCGGCAGCTGCAGGCGATCGCAGATCGAGCTCTCCAGGGCGAGGCAGATCAGGCCGCACGCATGGCGCGACATCTGGGTGATCCGTTCGGGAGTGGCGAACTGGGCCGCGAAGCACAGGTCCCCTTCGTTTTCGCGGTCCGGATCGTCCACGAGGACGATGGGCCGGCCGGCCTTCAGCTCTTCGAGCAGTTCGGGGATCGTGGAGAACGTCATGTCGGAGTCGTGAGTGTCGGGCGGACGGGGGCGCGGAGTGTAATCCCACCCGGCGCGGAGGTCGCATCCGACGTCCTCCCGCGCGCAGGGCACCCGCGCTGCGGAAGAACTCGACGGTACGGGCCCCGCAGTGCTGCATCTCACGGCAGCCGCCGTAGCCCCGGACCACTCCGGCGAAACCCGCAACTGCGTTGGCATGGCGGTCACAAGTCACTGTGTGAACCCGACTTGTTTTTTTCTTCAGCGCCTCCGGTGGCGACGCCGAATTGCCGTGCGGCACGGGTGGAGTCGGACGCAACTGGGAAGAAGAGAACCGGGATGAAGCGCACCTTGGTGGAAGTGGTCTGCGGCCTCGCGGCCTTGGTCCTGATGGTGTCGTTGCACCATCAGATCGCGCGCCTCGAAGTGCAGCAGAAGGACGTCTCCGACCTCGAACGCAAGGTCGACCGGGTGGTCGCCGCCTCGTCGGACCCGAAGGAACTCGAGCGAATGCGCAAGGAGATCCTGAACGCGACGGAAACGCGCATGTCCGCTCTCGAAGTGCAGCTCCAGAACGCTTCGGCGGGCTCGAGCCACGCGCGGCAGATCGAAGAAGAGCTGCAGCAGGCGAAGCGGGACGCCGCGAACTTCCGCAGCCAGGTGTCCAACGACTTCGAGCGAACGAAGGCGCTCGTCGACGCCTACATCCGCGAGGTCCGCGCCAAGGAACAAGACGCCGCCTCGAGCCTCTCGGCGACGCGTACCGACCTGCAGAAGCTCGCGGGACAGATCTACCGCGATCCGTCCACCATGACTCGGACGATGCTGATGCCCACTGTGCAGCTGAACGGTGAAGACACCGTCGGTTCGGGCACGATCGTCTTCTCGGGCGAGAACCCGAAGACGAAGGCCACCGAGACCTACGTCCTCACCTCCCACCACGTCGTCCGCAACATCCTCGCCGACACGCCGAAGGCCGCGCAGGAGGGCATCGACGTGACGATCTACCTCGCGGGCGAACGCGTGAACGTGAAGGGCAAGATGATCGCCAGCCAGACCAAGATCGACGCCGCGCTCGTGCGTCTCGCGACGGATCGCAAGTTCGAGTTCGTCGCGAACGTGCTGCCGCGCGCGGAGTGCGGCCAGGTGAAAGTGTGGGATCCGGTCTGCGCCGTCGGCTGCCCGCTCGGCAACGACCCGGTACCCAGCCACGGCGAAGTCAGCTCGCTCAACAACGAACTGAACGGCTCCAACTACTGGATGATCAACGCGCCGACCTACTTCGGCAACAGCGGCGGCGGCATCTACCGCGCCGACACGC
>CAZIFB010000058.1:0-32292 GCA_964538915.1 uncultured candidatus Brocadiaceae bacterium
CGGGGGCGTTCGAGAAGTTCGTGCTCGACCAGATCGCGGTGATCGGCACCGACGAGGAACTGCTCGCTCGCACTGCCGACTCCCTGGAACGCCGCGCCGAGGAACAACGCGAACAGCTGCAGGCGGAGCTGCGTCGAGGAGAACGCGAACTGCAGCGCCTCGACGGCGACCGTGCCGCCACGCTCGGTGCACGGCTCGCCGACGTGCGCGCCGAACTCGCCGCATTGGACCGCGCCACCGAACCGCGCCTGCGCACCGCACTCGCCGCGTTCGCGCCGGTGTGGCAACACCTCTTCCCCGCCGAACGCGAACGCATCCTGCGCCTCTTGATCGAACGCGTCGACTTCGACCCCGACACGGGCAACGCCGACTTCGAACTGCGCCCCGCCGGCATCGCTGCACTCGCCAAGGAAGCTACCCGATGAAGCTCACCGCGACGTTCGCGCCCGCGCCACGCCAGAAGGCGCCGCCTCCACCCTCACCGCGAAACGGCGGTGCCGCCCGCAGCCTGGCGCTCGCGTACCGGCTGCAGGACCTCATCGAGCGTGGGCTCGTCGCTGACTACACGGGCGCCGCGAGGCTCCTGGGCGTCTCGCAGCCGCGCCTCACGCACCTGATGTCGCTGACGATGCTCGCGCCGCAGCTCCAGGAGGCGCTGCTGCTCGGCACCCTGCGACTCGGCGACAAGCAGCTGCGACGCCTCGCTCGCATCGCGTCCTGGCGTGAGCAACTCGCCGCGCTGCCGAGCCTCGGCACACCGAAGTCGGAGGGCTCCGCACCGGACGTTCCGGGTGCGGGCCTTCCTCGTTCTGTTCCCCTACCTGACAATGGTGACACGCAATGACTGAAACCGAACTGCAGCCTGCTCCCTCGCCCTCGACCGCTTCGTGGGACTCCGCATTCGCGAACCTCAAGGCCCGCTACCCGAAGGTGAAGGACTCGATCGTCTTCTGCATCCACGCCCTGCACGCCAACCCCGACATCGCGCTCGACGACCTGAAGGCGCAGGCATTGATGCACGGCATCCGGATCACCGGCGCGTCGGTGACCGCGGCGCAGAAGCTGATGCTCGCCGGCACAAAGCCGAGCACCCCCGCCATCTCGACACCCGCCGTCGTCCCCGCGCCGAAGCCGGCGCCGCGACAGCCCCGGCGTGAACGCACCTCGGAGGTCGCCGACCCCGCCCGGATGATCGAGCAGGTGGTCGCGAAGCTGCAGCAGCAGAGCGGCGCGGAGGCAGAACGGCTGCGGGCGGCGATCCGGAAGGCGATCGCGGCGCTGGAGGCGGCGCTGGCCTGAGGCGTCCCTGAATCGCCCACGATGGTCCGCTCCGTCATGACCAACATGCGCCCGCCGCGAATGATCCCCTCTTGGCGCCTCTGGGCTGTCCCTGCCGCCTACGGGGTTCAGCTCTTGATCGTGCTGTGGATGTGGGCAGTTCCGCTGGTTGATGTTCAGGACGAACGGCATCGCTACGTCGTGTCTCGCTTCTCCGGGGGCCAGCACTTCTTGCCGGTGATCGGCATCCTCAACTTGTTGATCGGTGAGCCTGTACGCTTCGAACTCACCGACAAGCAGACGGGCAACGTCACGGTCAGCTACCCCGACCTCGTCACCGACGTCGCGCACGATTATCCCGCCGTCGCGCGCGCCCTCGAACGCTGATTCCAGCCACGCCGCGGAACACCGACCCTCATTGGCTCGTGTCCAAGGCGATGGCGAACAGCGCGCTTGCGGCCGCGGCGGCGGCGGCTTCGTCCCCAGGAACCGGATCGAAGAGAAGCACCACCGCAGCGATCGAGAACGCGACTCCCGCGACCGCAGCCATGCCCTGCAGCGCCACCTTCAGTAGCGGGTGGTCCTTGAGGAACTGCCGAGCCCAACGCTCGGCACCCTCCGTGGTCGGTCGATCCTGGCGGTATCGATCTCGGAGTGGCTCCTTGGCGACGTCGGGTAGCCGAACGGGAATCGGAACTTGCGGGCGCCCCACGATGTGGACTTCGTAGAGCACGACGCCGGGCGGTGCGAGCAAGCGACTCGTGGGAACGAAGCAGAGATACCGCAGTTCGCTCGGGCTCGCCGGCAACGCATAGAACAACCCATGCCCCGTGGGGCGCCACGTCGTGGGTCGCCAGTTCACGCGCAGACCGTGAATCCGATTGACCGTCTCCCTCAGTATCGCAAGCTTCGCCTCGATCTGGAGGACCGCCGCCGCGGTGTTGGTCCCGGTCGTGACCTCCATGAGCTCCGCGTTGAGCGCGTCCTTGGAGATACCGAGAGCATCGCACTTGCGATAATCTCGGTCCCGAACCCAGCGCCGAAAGTCCGCCGACAGCGCCGCCATCACCTGTGTGAGCTGCGGGTTCCCGGGGAACACGAGCGGCCCAGGGGCATTGGGGGCCGCAGTCGTGCGCCCCATGTACTCCAGTTCACTGATCACGACTCCGCCAACATGGCGCCGCAGGAAGTCGGCTCGGAACAACGACAGCATGCGCAGCTGCGCTGCCTCAGCCTCCAACGGTGTTGGCGGTCGCTGCGCACTCCCCAGGCAGATCACGACATCCTCCTTGCGCCCGCATCCTATCCTCGCCGAGTCGACGCGGGTCACCGAAGCTCGGTCAACTTGGAGCGTGCCCCGTCACCTGCTCAGGACCGCCGACCCCCACATTGCCTTTGGCCTGCGCAGTGTCGCATTGCACCTGCACCTCGCACCTGTCAGACGGTGAACCATGACCCGATTCGGCCTCCACCTCCGAGGCAGCGATGTCGTCCGACAGCATGCCGTACCACTTCGTGCCTGTGGTTGTGTCCTCGGCAAACTTCACTACCGCCTCACGCTTCTGAGATCGCAACACGCACCCGCGGTCGCCGCGTGCCGGAACCGTAGCGGCGAGCGGGGAAGGAGTGAAGGCGGCGCACCGGACCCACGCGATCGGACGGTAGCGGGCGTCTCCGGCGCCCCGACCCGACCGTCGAGCGCCTTGCATCCCGCCCACCGACGACGAGATAATCATACGTCTCCAAGAGGTGACTCCTGCGCTACGCCTGTTCGCGTTCGTGGTCGCTCTCGTCGCGTCGCATGGATACCAACCGAATCATCTGGCCAGCAGGACCATCTCCGGTGCTACTGGATCGTGGCGCTGCCGTCGCGACGGCAAGTGTCTACGCGCCACAACTGTCGGCACTAGCCGAGATGGTAGATCTGGGGACGCACATTCTCTGCAACGCAATGCCCACTGGCATGGACGTGCGCACAGAACACCTGGTCGTCATTGGAATCCTGGGCAAGCAAGTAGTTGCGATGCTGGATGGAATCACTGTCCTACTTCAACAGTGTTGCGGGTTGGCGTCCCACGGGCTGCTACGACAGATGTGGGAGGCAGAACTGTCTCTGGCATGGCTCTTGACATCCGATACCGAAGAGCGAGTTGCTTCGTTTTGGGTGAGCCACCTTCTCTGGCGGCGCGCCATGTGGGAGCAGGAGCTTCCGAAGAGCGGTTACCACCAGGAGCATGGCCATGTGCCCACGGGATCTAGACCTGAAGAGCAGGTGCGAGCGGAGATCGCCGATCTCGATCGCGAGCTCTCGATGCCGAATCTCGCAGCCACGAAGGCAAAGTTCAAGGATGGGACGCGGAGCTTCTGGGCAAACCCCTCCGGGGTAAGTAACCGCCGGCAAATGGCCCAGCGACTGAACCGCGAAGCAGAGTACTTGCAGGTCTACCCAATCCTCTCCGCCTCCGCCCACGCCGAAGATCCGTCAGGTCATTTGCGAATCGGACCAGGCGAAGTGCTGCGACCGATTCGAGAGTCGCAGCACTTTGGAGCGGTGCTGCCCCTCGCCGGAGTAGTTGCGTTCCGAGCGTACGGTTCATTGCTCGCGCGCTACTTGCCGAGCGAGAAGAATGTGCTCGACGGTCGCGGATTCGATGCGCTTGCTGCGACTTTCGGAAGTCCCGAGGATCGAGCTACTGACAGCGGCCGCGGCACCAAGACACCCTGAGATGGCGGTGGCTGCGCTGCGCTTTGCGCAGGTCCGGGAGACAGCGTTGAAGGCGCTCGAAGAACTGGATCGCGCGGTCGTGCGCGCCCGCGGGCACGTCTGGAAGATGCCGGCGGCGGCGGACAAGGCGGCGAGGTAGACGAGGGGCGTCGCTCGCGCTACCTTCCGCCAGTCCGGAATGCCGCGCCTGACGGCTCCGTGAGCTGCTTTCGGCTGCCTGATCTCACACCGCGTCCGAAAGATCCGACCAATACAACGACTCGTAGCTATGGCAAGCAAGGCGCGAAAGGCGTTCAACAGTTCCAGCGCAGAAGTTCAACAGTTGCTGCGCATACACGCACAACTGGGCGGCTCGGCTCCAGGTAGACGCCAGCTCGAAGTCCTAAACAAGGCTGCCATCGTTCTGATCACCGCACTGTGGGAAGCATACTGCGAAGATGTGGCGGCGGAAGGTCTGGAACTGATCGTGGCCAAGGCCGCCACGGCCGATGTTCTTCCAAAGACATTAAAGCAGCGGATGGCCAAAGAGCTGAAGACTTCTCCTCACGAGCTATCCCCCTGGGAGTTGGCCGACGATGGCTGGCGCGCCAAGGCCAGAGCGCGTCTGGTCGCACTAACTGAGGAGCGCAACCTTGCACTCAATACGCCAAAAACGTCACAGATTGATGACCTCTTTGCGCAAGCTCTGGGGATCGCTTCAGTCTCCACTGCTTGGAGATGGCGCCATAAATCGGCTAAAGATACTGCAAAAGAACTAGACCGCTTCGTAAGGCTCAGAGGCTCAATTGCCCATCGCGGAGTCGCACAGACTTCGGTGCGCAAGAAGGACGTAAAGGACTTCCTGGATCTAGTTGACTCCTTAATCAGCAAGACAGGCGCAACTGTGAACCAGTTCGTGAAGGGCGTCACCGGTCACGGGCTCTGGTAGCACCCTTCTACCGCGCATCGAGTCGCGGACACGTTGCCGCGTGCGCGACCTTTTCGGGCCCCCGCGCGCGCGAGTTCGCTTCGGCACGCACCGGGGACTCTCGGATGAAATGGCGCGCCCACCTGCGCCGACAGGCGTGCGAGGCACAGCCCCGACAGGTGCCGGTGACCGCTGGCGGGAAGCCGAAGGAACATCGCTGGGGCACGCAGACCTTTCACAACCTCGCATTCCAGTTTGCCCGGTTTCCCCTACGTCGCTACCGTCAGCCGCGAGGTAACGAAGGTGAATCTAGCTACCACCCCGCAAGCCCAAGCAAGCGGCTGCATCTTCTGCTGTGCCACTCGACTCTGGCTCTTGATGATAACTCGGTGAGCAAGGTCTAGCCATGCCCGAATCTCCTCCTGAGTTGGCGCCAGACGACTTTGCACGCCGGTTTGCCCTGCGAGCGAGCAACCTAATGTGGTTCCTGGGAGCGGGCGCGTCGGCATCGAGTGGAGTACCGACGGCACTGCACATGACCTGGGACTTTAAGCAGCGCCTATACGTCAGCCAGAAGCGAGTGTCGCCTACTATCGTCGCCGACTTGTCAAACCCATCGGTTCGCAATCGACTGCAACAACACGTCGATTCGCTCAAGTCCCTTCCCGCTCGTGACGATCCCGACGAGTACGCCGCGCTCTTCGAGTTCGTCTACCCGTCCGAGGCCGACCGCCGCGCGTACTTGGATGGAAAGCTAGCAGGCGGGAAGCCCTCTTACGGACATCTGGCACTTGCTACGCTCATGCGCGCTGGAAGCGCGCGGATCGTCTGGACGACCAACTTCGATCCATTGGTCGCGGACGCAGTGGCACATGTCTTTGGCGGAACTGGACATCTGACCTCCATCGACCTTAACCGAGCCGACGCCGCCGAAGCGACCATTGCCGACGAACGCTGGCCAATTGAGTTCAAGCTTCACGGCGACTTTCGTTTCCGTCGGCTCAAGAACACGATTGACGAGTTGCGGGAGCAGGATCAGTCCCTCAGGCAATCCCTCATCGCATCCTGCCGTCGCTATGGGCTCGTAGTAGTTGGGTACAGCGGGCGCGATGCCTCGGTCATGAACGCGCTCGAAGCAGCACTCGAAGACGGGCTTGCATTTCCCAAGGGCTTGTTCTGGCTGCATCGCGGTGCAAACGAGCCGCTTGAATGTGTTGGCAAGTTGCTTCTGCGAGCCTCGAAAGCCGGTGTTGACGCAGCTCTCGTTCGCATCGACAACTTTGACGAAATCCTTCGCGATGTCATTCGCTTGGTGGACGGGCTTGATACGACGGCACTCGATTCCTTTGCAGCGAAGCGAAGCGTTTGGAGCCCGGCTCCCGCGCACCAAGGGCGCGGAACGTGGCCCGTCGTGCGCCTCAACGCCCTTCCGGTTGTTCAAGCACCAACGCAATGCCGCAGAGTAGTCTGCAACCTGGGTGGTTACTCAGAGGTTCGCGCAGCGGTTGCGACTGCGGGTGTTGACGTCTTGATTGCTAGGGTCAATGCTGGAGTACTGGCGTTTGGTTCGGACGCAGATGTCCGGGCGGCATTCGAACGTCATGCGATCACGGACTTCGACCTGCACACTATCGAGCTTCGACGCCTCTCCTTCGACAGCGGCGAACGCGGGTTGTTACGCCAGGCTCTGACGCGAGCCCTTGCTGAGGAGTTCGGTCTGGATATTGCTAGAAAGGGGAGCACGGATCTGCTCGCTCCATCCGATCCCAATCACCGACAGTGGGCCCAACTGAAGCAACTAGTGCCTCCCCTTTCCGGCAAACTCGCGAGGCATCCTGAACTTAGTTGGCGGGAAGGCATCGGCGTTCGGCTCGACTGGGCAAACGATCAGCTATGGCTTCTCTTTGACCCGATGACGGTGTTCGACGGCGTCACCAATGAGAATCGCGCGGCCGCGGCCGACTTTGCTCGGGAGCGCACGGTCAAGCGATACAACCGGATGCTGAACGACCTTCTCGCTTTCTGGTCGAATCTGCTTGGCGGCGATCGCGAGCTTCGTGCCTTCGGCCTCTCAAATGGAGTAGACGCTGTGTTTCGCATCTCGAACGTCTGCGGATTCTCTAGGAGGACTTCCTCATGACGGTTAGTGAGCTTCCGCTTCATTCCTTTCTGCCGGAGCCAGAACTGTCTTTTCATCCGGACCGCTCTTCCGATCGTGATGTACATCCGCTGCAGGGGCTGTTGCGCCACGGCCCTCACTCCAAGGGGTTGATGCCTGACCCGATTCGGGTGGCGACGCTCGTTCCATCTGGTGAGGGCAGGAGACTCTATGCCTTCTTGAAAGAACTTCGCTCAACCCATCACCCTGCTGAGCGCAAGGACTACCTACCGCCGTGGCCGGGCTTTCATCAGGTTTTTGGTGTCCGTATGGAGGCCGCGGCGAAGGATTGCCACGTCGAGCTTTCCAAGGATTTGGACTCTGAGATGGAAGCGTCCTTTACGCCGCACATCGTTCTGGCGGACGCCCTACAACGCGGACTTCAAGTACTTCAGATGAGGCGGTCGGAGTTCGACGTTGTCTTTATCTACGTTCCAGAGCGTTGGCACTTGGGATTTAAGGGGGCAGCCGAAGAGGACTTCGATCTTCACGACCATGTGAAGGCCGACACGGCTCGAAGGGGAGTACCGGTTCAACTCGTCCGCGAAGATAGCGCACTTACCTACCACTGCCGAGCTAGTGTCATGTGGCGTGTTGGCCTGGCCCTGTATACGAAGGCGGGCGGAGTTCCTTGGACACTCGCTGATGCTGATCCCGAGACCGCGCACATCGGCATTTCGTACGCAGTGCGCCCACCAGATTCTAACCGCCCCCGCTTCGTCACATGCTGCAGCCAAGTGTTCGACGCAAACGGCTCGGGCTTAGAATTCATCGCTTACGATGCTCATGATGTAGAGGTGCAGAGGGACAATCCTTATCTTTCACGGACGGAAATGTTTCGGGTTATGACTCGGGCGCTCGACCTCTACCAGCGACGTCATGCTGGGCGCACGCCGCGCAAGGTCATGGTGCACAAGACCACCGAGTTCAAAGCTGAGGAGCTGCACGGTTGCATGGAGGCTCTTCATCTATGTGAGGCGGTGGATCTCATTCAGATTGTAGAGGATGTTGCATGGCGAGGAGCAAAGATCGATTCCGGTACTGGCGGGAAAGGAAGGCCGGCCTCTTTTCCCGTAGCTCGGGGCACACTCCTGGGGATCGGTCCTCGCGAAGCTCTCCTCTGGACTCACGGCGATTCAACTGGCGTTGTGAAGGACAAGTCGTTTTTCAAGGGAGCACGCAGCACTCCCCGCCCACTCCGCTTGATTCGCCATGCGGGTCATGGACCCTGGGACGACAGTGCTGGCGCCGTTCTCGCTCTCTCCAAAATGGATTGGAACAACGATTCGCTCTACGACCCACTGCCGGTGACGGTTGGCTACGCAAAACTCCTGGCACGCGTGGTCAAGAGAATGACGGGCCTTGGCAGCCGCCCGTACCAGTTCAGATTTTTCATGTAGCCGCGACCACTTACGATTCGGCCTGCGCCGAGAAGTTCGCTTCCGAACTGGTTGGGGGGGAGCATCTTCCGGCGCACCGCGAACCACACCAGCCGCCACCAGTGCCTGCATCTCCTCGTTGCCGATTCGGGCCTCCTCCGCGTAGTTCGTCGAAACGCGAGCCCACAGCGGTGCAAGCTCCGCCTCCGCTGCTCGCCAGGGGGCCTCTGCAATCTCGGTGTCGTTCGGGTTCCAACGCTCGTGTCGGAGGAGGCGCCGAAAGGCGACCTGGGCCTGGTTGCACACAGCCAGCCTAGCCGACGTCATCGCGCGTGCGGGGCAGGTCCTTCCAGGCCACCGCCGACACTGGAGTCACCAGCGCCTCGACTGCCGACTCGTCCGCCGCGTAGCGCTCCGCCGACGCAGCGTGACCAGCGTCCCGATCGGGCGCGTTGGCGACGGGGCTCGACGAGTCGGTCAGCTCCCGCCCTTCGACAGAACCCGACACACGCCACAGAACGATGACGCCCACCACCGCGAGCGCCAGGATCGCACCCAGCAACACGAGACGTCGCACCATCGTCATCCTCCGTCTCGGCAGTTCTAGGGACATGGGCGGAGCCGCACAACGTCTTGGGTTGTTGACCAACACCAAGGGCATCGCTGAGTGCCGGTGGAGCCAACGCCGGCACTGACTCAGGTCGCTTTGACTTGAGCGATGCCGGGGGCGCAAGCGAGGGAGGCAACTGGCTGGACTGGACGCCAAGTCGACGGCCAGCTACCCTCCGATTGTTCGCTCCGAACCTGACGGTGCGGGTTTCCCCCGGAACCCGCCGGACGTCGAAAGGCCGAATTCGGCTTGGAGCAGTGGGTCGACGAATCCTTCATGGCAAGCGCACGCAGCGCGACGGGGGCGCGCCGCGCTGTGTACCTGGAGGTTTCGAGTGACGTACGACAGGCATCGCAAGGAGTCGGTTCGCGAAGAGGCGGAACGACGTGGGGCGCCCTACCAGACGGTGCTTCTGGAGCATCGTCGCCGCAGAGAAGAGCCCGGCGTTCGACGACGACTGACCGAGGTCCTGACGAAAGCCGCTTCAGGGTGGCGGGATGGCTATGGAACGCTGCCGCGCGACTTCCTCGCGACGCTCGTGGAGGGTCTCGTCGCTGTCGCGATCCCACGACCGTTCGTCGAGGCCGAGCAACCGGCGCCCAAGTACCGCGTCGAACGCCCGCCGGGCGAGTGTGATCGGGACCGTGCAACGGAAGCCTGCCTGCGATGCATCGCACAGGCGTTCAGCACGAGCAACGTAGCCTTCGACAACCAGGACGGGCACATCAGGGAACTGGCGCACGCGGTCATTCCGATCGTCGTCGAGCACCTTGGCTCCTCGGCGACTCAAGCGCGCCGAATCGACCGGCTCGCTGATGCACTCGACGACTACCCCGAGCTGGATCACCTCTGCGACAGCGGCGAATGAACTAGGCGGGTCGGCTGGCGCACTTCGTGTCAGGCGACCCGCTGCCCGGTCGAGGTCGCCGTACTCCGCCGGTGTCCCTCTCAACGGCAACTCAACTCACCATGACCAAGTCCAATTCGAACTCCAACTCTCCTGGCCAGGGCGGCTCCGGCCCCAAAGGCGGCAACCAGGGCGGCGGTAAGGGATCCGGCGGGAACGCGCCGAATCCCAACTGGCCGAGCACGACCGGGAAGCCCTCTGGCGGCGACCGCGGGAACGCTCCGCCCAAGAAGTAGGCGACCTCAGCCGCCGAGCGTCGCGATTCCGTGGCTCTTGCCATGGGGGCGGCGTTCGGCGGTTCAGAGCGTTCGGAACTGCGCGAGGAACCAGCCGAAGCCCATGATTGCCAGTGCCCCAGCCACCAGGACTACGCCGAAGAACCACACGACTTCGACCCTCAGTGGTGTACGGGCTGGTCCCTTCATTCATTCCTGGCGCGCAGCGCGGGCGCCTCGACGATACCAGCAGCAACACCGGTAGCGCGGCTCACCGGCGGTGGAACCGCGTCGGGCGCGAGTCCGAAGAGCGTCTCGATCGACCCCCTCTTTTCTGCTCTCGGGTTATGAACCCAGAGCCCCGCTCTGAGAGTTTCAGAGCCCTTTCGGGCCGTTTCTGCTCTCGACCTCTTAACCCGGGTCGCGCCCCGACCACCGCCCCGCCGGCACCCACCGCCGCATCCAACGTCCTTCACGGCACCTACGTAGGCTCGGTACAGCAAGACGCCCCAGGGCTTGTGGCCCCGGGGCGTTCGCTTCTCGGCGAGTGGTAGCGGGGGGAGGATTCGAACCTCCGACCTTCGGGTTATGAGCCCGACGAGCTACCGGGCTGCTCCACCCCGCGTCGCTGGAAGGCGAGGAAACATAGCGACGCGACTCGTCGCGGCAAGCTCCTTCCCGCGTTTCTCCGAACCGGCGACAACCGGCCGCCGTCACCCCGCACGCCTGCTCCGAACCCGATGCGGGCGCTGTGCCGCAGTCAGCTCGCCGGCAGGCGGATCGTGAAAGTCGTTCCAGCGCCGGGTTCGCTGCGGAACGACAGTTCGCCACCGTGCTTCTGAGTCACGATCCGGTGCGAGAGAGCGAGACCTTGACCGGTGCCCTTGCCGACTGGCTTGGTCGTGAAGAACTGCTCGAAGATCCGTGGCTGAACCGCTTCCGGAATGCCCGCGCCGTCGTCTTCCACCTCGATCTCGACTCCCGCGGCGACGCGACGCGACCGGACGTGGATCGTGCCCAACGTGCCGGTTCCCTTCGCCGCGATCGCCTGGGCCGCGTTCACCACGAGGTTCAGGACGACCTGGCCAAGGTCCTGGGCAAACCCGGGAACCGTCGGATTCGTCGCGTCGAGTTGCTGACGGACCTGCGCCACGTACTTCCACTCGGCGCGGCAGACCGTGATCGCGGTGCGAAGCACTCGGTTCAAGTCGACCGTGACCTTCTCGGCCTGATCCGCGTGCGAAAAGTCCCGCATCGCATGGACGATCCTCGCGACACGCTCGATGCCGTCGAGGGACTGGTCCAGGGCCAGCGGGCATTCGGCACGCAAGAACTCGAGGTCGACCTCGTCGCGCATACCGGCGATGGCCGCAGCGGCGGAATGGCGCTCGGTGTCATCGGGCGCCGTAGCGAGGCGGATGGCCGCTCCGATGAGGCGGTCGATGCTCCCGAACGCCTCGCGGAGGAATCGCACGTTGTCGCCGATGAACTGCGTCGGCGTGTTGATCTCGTGTGCGACACCTGCCGCGAGGCGACCGACCGACTCCAGCTTCTGCGCCTGACGCAGCTCCTCTTCGAGCCGCTGCTGGGTGGTCACGTCCAGGAGGAGACCACGCACCGTCGGTCGGGGCCGATCCTTCGCCGGCGCGAACAGGCAACGCAACGTGGCCCATGCTCCGTCGTGCCGACGGAAGCGGAACTCGATCTCTCCGGCGCCCTTCGTCGTGCAGCCGCGGAACGACCGGATGGTGCGCTCCTGGTCGGCTTCGTGCACGTGCTCCTCCCAGAAGCGCGGCTTCAGCCACCGCGCGGAGTTCGTGCCGAGCAAGCGGCCGGCCTGTGGCCCCACCCAGCGAAGGGTCGTGGACTCGAGATCCATCTCGAAGGGAACTGCGCGCAGACTCTCGACGAGCGCGCGGAACTGTTCACGGCTCGTGTCGAGCTCTCCCGTTCGCTCTGCAACCCGATTCTCGAGCGATGCCCGGAGCGCCTCGAGCGCCGCATGCCGCCGCGATGCCGCGTGCATCTCCGCGATGCTCTGATGGATGCCCTTGGCCAAGACGATCGCTTCGAACACCGCCCATCCCGCGTGTTCGAGGAAGCGCCACCACTCCGGGTTGGGAATGCCGTAGACGCTCTCGGGCCACCACGAACCGCGGACGAGGTGCTCGAACGACACGACGAGCGTGGCCGTCACCAGCACGCGCCAGTCGCGATAGAACGCGAGGAAGGCGAGCGAGCCGAACACGTGGAAATGGGTCTCGATGCGGCCGTTGGTCAGGTGCACGAGCAGGGCGGACCACAGCATCTGCGACGCCGCGGCCACGTGACGCGTCACCGCCGCTCCGGAGTGCCACCGCGTGAGGAGGAGCACCGGCACGACGAGCGCCGCACCGAAGACCGTCGCCAGCCAGACGTGCACGTGGAGCGACGGTTCGCGACCGTCCCACGTCCGGGGGGACAACGTGAGCGCGAGCACCACCGCGAACGCCCACTGGACGACCGTGAGCACACAGAACATGCGGTCGCAACGACGATGCACTTCGTGCAACGCAGCGGCGAACAGCTTCTCGCCGACGACTTCCTCCGCGGGGCTCGACGCCGCGCCACCCGTCATGGGTCCTCCAGGGCGCAGCCGAAGACTGGCGCGACGATCGGCCGGGAGTTCGCTCCATCGCGCAGGACAGAGTCGAGGGCCGCGGCGTTCGCGCCGGCATGTCCGCGAGCGGTCGTCAGTCCGCCGCAGAACAACAGCGACCCGCCCGGCGCGTAGGCAACCGCATGCCCCGACGTCCGCGCGCCGAACAGCGCGGCTTCACGGCAACCATGGTCGTCCACCACGGTGACGCCCGGGATCCGGGCCGCAGCGGCAGAGAGGTCGCCGTCGAGCCATGTCTCGTCGACGCCGTTCGGGATCACGAACACCACCGTCGTCGCCGGTCCGTTCGCTGCGCCGGCGAAGCGGCGAACTTCGTCGAGCGTCGCCGAACTGCACGGGCACTTCGGGTGCAGGAACACGAGCAGGCTGTTGCGCGTGGGCGACCGGACGATGCGGCTCCCGGTCGGCCATCGTTCCGGTGCACGTGCACGCGGTCCCGGCGTGCTCTTGTAGCGCCACACTGCCGCCGTCGTGCCCGCCACCCCGACGCCCCAGATCACCAGCAGGGCACCGAGCAGGCCTCGCCGGCGTCCGCCTCGCACGGGCGATCCGTCGGGAAGGAACGCCGTTCTCATCCGCGCCACCGGCTCGGGCGAACTGACCAGCAGTTCGGCCCGCCACTGCTCGACCTGTTGCGTGAGCCCGAGGCGCTCCAGGTAATCGCTGTCCAGTTCGGCCCGCGGGTCGTCGCCTTGCATCTGGTGGTCGAACACTTCCGCGATGTGGGCCGCGGCCAGCGGACCGACTTCCGCCGTCATGGCCCTGCTCGGCGTGTGGATGAACGCAACCGCTTCGACCGCGGCGTCCGGCAGCCCCCAGGTGCCGAGCAGCGCCGCGGAGATGGCCTCGTGGGTCGTGCCGAACACCTTCATCTCGGCCGCGTGGTGGGAGACGCCGGACTGGGTGATCGCCCGGCACCGGGCGGCCTGCTCGGGCAGGTCCGCTTCGATCACGAGGCGTCCGATGTCGTGCACGAATCCAGCGAGGAACGCCGCATCGACTCCGTGGCGATCGAGCCCCATTCGCGTCGCGATCTGTCGCGCGAGAGCCCCGGTGCTCACGCTGTGGCGCCACAGCGCGGCGATCGTCTCGGGCTTGCTGGCATTCTCCATCATCGAGAACACCTTCGTGCCGAGGACCAGGGCCCGGACCAGGTCCGTGCCCAGCAGGACGACCGCCTCCTCCGGAGTGTTCACCGCGCGCGGTAACCCGAAGAACGCCGAGTTCACGAGCTGAAGCAGCTTCACACTGAAGCCGACGTCCTTCGCGACGAGCGCGCCGACGTCGCGCACCGAGCTGTCCGGCCTGGAGAGCGCGGAACGGATCTCGAGGCACAGCGCCGGCAGGGTCGGAACGTGGTTGAGCTTCGACAGGAGGGAGTGGACCGGCAGGTTGGCGATCAGCTTTCGCAGTCCGACGGCACGCGTGATCGTCCGCTTCAGAGTTTCCTGGTCGCAGGGCTTGATCAGGTACTGGTGCGCGGCGTCGACCGCGCGAATCACCAGCTCGTGGTCGCAGTGGCCGGACAGCACGATCCTCGTGACTCCAGGCCATGCATCGCGAACGCGAGCGAGGAGTTCGGCGCCGTCCATTCCCGGCATCCGCATGTCGGTCACCACGACGTCGATGTTGCGCGACCGCAGGATGCCGAGCGCTGCCTCACCCCCCTCGGCGAACTCGAGGTGCCACTCCTTCGCCGTGTGCAGCATGCGCTTCAGCGCTTGCAGGACGTTGGGCTCGTCGTCGACGAACAGGATGCTTGGCTTCTCCCCCACGGTGCGGCTCCTCGCGGTCTGGCAAGTTGTGAAGCCGGGTCATCGGCGGCGATCCTGTGGCGTCGGATCGGGAACATCCCGAACACCGGAGAGTCCGGTGCCGCGGGAAACTCGGGGACCGATGTCGAGAACGGTGCGCCGACTCCGACTCGGGAGCGACCGCGCGAACTTCGTCGCCCGGAACTCCCCCGATGAAAACGATCCCTCTCGCCCTTCTCCTCTTCGTCGCTTCGTTCTTCGCGTCGCCGCCCCAGGAACCCATGAAACCGAACCAACCGATCGCGTCCCCGTCCCAGGTCCCCGTGCCCTTCTTGTGGTTCGAAGGACGAGCGGAGGAAGCCGCCCGCTTCTACTGCTCGATCTTCCCGGACTCGAAGATCGAACATGCGTCGTCGCAGGTGGTGACGTTCCGGCTGCACGGCCAGCGGTTCATGGCCTTGAACGGCGGCCCTCACTACCGGCTGTCACCGGCCTACTCGATGTTCGTGCCGTGCAAGGACCAGGCGGAAGTGGATCGCCTGTGGGACGCGCTGCTCGCCGGCGGTGGCCACCCCGATCAGTGCGGCTGGATGGTCGACCGCTTCGGCCTGTCGTGGCAGGTGGTCCCGACGCGCCTCGTCGATCTGCTGACGCACCAGGACGCCGCGATCCGCGAACGCACGATGAACGCGATGCTGCCGATGCAGAAGATCGACCTCGCCGCCATCGAGCGCGCCGTCGCGACGAAGTGAACGTCGCGGCGCGCGGCGCTACTTCGCCAGCAGCGCGCGCAGTTCGGCGATCGGCAGGGACGAACGGCCCGTCGACGGCCACCCCTGCACGAGCGTCTCGACAGGCAGCCTGCGCGCGTCGATCGCCGCCAACAGTCCGCGAGCGCGCTCGCCACCCGCGCGAACACCGGCGCCGACGCCGTACCAGCCGAGGTCGCCTTGGAACAGGATGCGTTGCCGCGGCAGCCAGAAGACGACGTACTCCGCCGTGTGGTGCGAGTCCTCGCCGATGTCCAGCAGGACGAGCTCGTTCGTGCCGTCGCGCAGCGTGCGTTCGCCGACGAACGTCTCTATGACCGGATCGAGGCCGCTCGCAGCGAGTTCGTCGGGCGGCGACACGAACCGCCTCGACGCGATCTCGCGCGCGAACGCGGCGCCGAGCGGCGGCGCAACGACCACCGCGCCACGGGCCATCACGGGGCGCAGGCCACCGGTGTAGTGCGGGTGGTAGTGCCCGAACGCCACGTAGCGAACCGGCTTGCCCGGCAGGTGCTCGTCGATTGCCGCGAGGAGGCGGGCACCGGCGTCGTTGTCGAGCGACGCTTCGCAGAGCACCACGTGATCCGCGAACTCGATCGCGAGGGAACGCGTGTCCGTCGCGGGCAACGTGATCTCGTGCACCCCCTCCGCGATCGTACGAAACACCGTCGTCGGCGCGCTCGCGCTCGCCGGCTCCATTCGTTCGGCCGCAGGCACCTCGAAGGTCGGGTCGATCCGGGCCAACGGCTTTGGCGAACGGTGCACGACGAACTCCGCGCTGTCGCTCGGGCGCTGCCACACGATCCGGAGTTCCCGTTCACCCTCGGGACCGCTCCAGGTGGCGCTGTCCGACACGTCGCCGAGGCGCGGGTGCCGGAACGCCACGACCGCGTCGTGCTCACCGTCAGACAGGGCCGCCGCTGCGATCGCCAGGAGACGCACGTCCTCGGGCGGACTCGGGCGGAACTTCGGCGCGTCGGCCGTCTTGGTCCATACCCGGCCATCGGCGTCGCGAACGAGCACCGTCGTCACTTTGCCCGTTCGGGGCAATTCGGTGAGTTCGCAGCGCACACACGGTCCGCGGTGCACGAAACGGATCGCGATGGGCTGCGTGCGCGTGGCATGCGGGCGGTCGTAGTGCCCTTCCCTGGTGACGCGGCCGACGAGCCCGACCGAGGACTCCGCAGGTTGCGGGGGCGAAGCGCAGGCGGTGACACAAGCGGCAACGAGACACACGAGGATCGAGAGGCGCACGCTGCCGCAACGCATGGTTCGCGGAAGGACTCCGCGACGCAGGGCCAGCTCGCCGCACACGAAGGAAGTTCGCCGCGCGGTGAGTTTCCCCGAGCGGTAGGCGGCGACATCGGCCCGGGTAGTCGGCGGCGCCCTCGTCGTCTTCGCCCCCTACCGGCGAGGCCCAACCCTCCCTGACGTTCCCCATGCGCATACCCGCGTTGTTGGTCGGTGCTCCCCTGCTTCTCGGCGCGTTGCACGCCCAGTGTCTCGACACATCCGGCGGTTCCCCGGCCGGACTCGTCGCCACCGGCACGGATCCGGTCGACGACGAAGGCCGCTCGGCACCGATCGCGCTCGGCTTCAGCTTCCCGATGGCCGGTTCGCTCGCCGGCAACTACACGCACGCCGTCGTCGAATCGAACGGCGTCATCTACCTGACCACGGGCGGCGCCGCGACCGGCACCGTCAACTTCGGTCCGACCGGCCTCGGCAGCCTGCGCGGCGTCGCCGGCGCCTCGCCGCGCGTGTTCCCCCTCTGGACCGACCTGTGGGCGTCGACGATCAACTGGGCCGTCAACGTCGATGCGTCCGTGCCGGGCCGCTTCAAGGTCACTTGGATCGACGTCGAGGAGTTCCTGTCCTTCGGCGACCGTTTCTCGATGAGCGCGTCGCTCTTCGCGAGCGGCGCCGTCGAGTTCTCGTACGACGGTCTGCCGCCCCTGCCGAACTTCAACGCGTTCGCCGCGGCGGGCGTGTCGATCGGCGACCAGGTCGGCACGGCGACGACACCGTCGAGCAACCTCGTCGCGGGCGCCGATTCGGGCACCGTCGGCCTGCTGTTCGAAACGCTGATCGGCGTCGTCCCCGCGTTCAGCGACCGGTCCGTGCTGTTGTCTCCGAACGGCACGGGCGGCTACGCGTCGGCCCTCAGCTGCCAGACCGGGACCCACGAGAACAACGGCGGCGGGTGCTACGGCGATTCGTTCTACCAGCTGCTCCCCGACGCCGCGGCGGCTTCGGCGGCGCTGCAGGGCAACGCGCTGTTCCTCACCCCGAACAGCAACGGCTACACCGCGGCGTGGCTGCCGGGCGCATCGGCGACGCTGTTCAAGACTCCGGTCGCGGCGACCGACTTCGCCCGCTCCGACGACGGGCAGGTGGCGTTCGACCTCTCGGCGGCCGGGCTGCCGCCGTTCCCGTTCCCGGGCGGCTCGACGACGATGCTGTGGGTGCACAGCAACGGCTTCGTTTCGACGACCGGCGCGACGAACGACAACGGCGCCTGGAACACCGAATTCGGCACCGACTTCGAGCCGTCGCCGAGTCTCGTGAAGGCGCCGGAGACCGCGTTCTGGGCCTGGCACGACTGGAACCCCGCCGACACGGCAGGCGGTCCGGTCCGCTGGCACTACGAAGCCGCGACGACGACGCTCTGCATCACCTGGGACGGAGTCGAGAACTACTCGGTGCCGACGGTGGCGAACCCCGGTCGCTTCCAGTTCCAGTTCGATCTCACGAGCGGCGCGGTCCGGTACGTCTGGGACACGGTCGATGCGAACACGACGAGTGACTTCGGTTCGGCCCACGCGATCGGCTACTCACCGGCCGGTGCGTCGTCGGACCCCGGCTCGATGTTCCTCGCCCAGCCGGGCGGCAATGCGATCACCATCAACGGCTTCAGTGCGATCCGCCTCGACGCGGCGCCGGAGCCCGTCATCCTGGGCAGCGGGTCGAGCAACCCGATCACCTACACCGTCGCGAACATCCCCGATGCGGCGCCGCCGGCGCAGGTGCGATTCGGCTTCCTCACGTTCAGTGTGGCGCCGCTCCCGGGCGTCGACCTCGGCTTCCTCGGTGCTCCCGCGTGCGCACTGAACATCGCGTCGCTCGACGTGATCTTCCCGTTCAGCTCGGTCGGCAGCGACACGGTCGGAGTGCCGCTCGTCTACCCGCCGCCCCTCGCGCCGGGCCTCGCGTTCTGGTCGCAAGCGATCGCGTTCTTCCCCGCGAACAGCTTCCCGGGCGGACTCAACTCGTTCGGCATCACGACCAGCAACGGTCTGCGCACGCAGTTCTGACAGCGTGCTTCGTTGCGGCGCGGCACGGCCACCGGGTCGGTCGGGCCGCGCCGCTCTCAACGCGGCACCAGCCCCACCACGTCGATGTCGACGCCGCCCGACGGCTCGATCAGTTCGACGTGGTACACGCCGCGGGTCAGGTGCACGGTCCGGGGCACGACCACGTCGTGCCATGCCCAGGTGTTCCAGTCCTTGCCGGAAGGCTCGAGGCTCTGGACGTCGCTGACGAACGCGATCCGGTCGCCGCGGCGCAGTCGCACTCGCAGCGTCGAACGATTGCCGCAGGCGTATCGGATGCGAACGCGGCGCGCACCGTCCGCCGGCGCCGCGAGGGGCAGGCTGAGCCAGTTCGTCGCACCGCCGCCCCAGTTGCGGGCGACGCACTGGTTGCCGGAGGCGCCGGCGTTGTTCCAGTAGAAACCGCCCATGATCGAGCCCCGCGCGTAGGCATCCTCCGCTTCCGCGTAGACACCGACGGCGGGTCGTTCGTCGAGCCACCACGACCCCGCGTTCCGGATCCGCGCGTCGTGCGACCTGACGGCCTGCGCGAGCATGCCCTCGACCGGCTGCCGAAAGCGCCGAGAGGCGAGGTAGGCGACGGCCGCCGCCCG
The DNA here is from genome assembly GCA_964538915.1 of uncultured candidatus Brocadiaceae bacterium. Classification (GTDB taxonomy): domain Bacteria; phylum Planctomycetota; class UBA1135; order UBA1135; family UBA2386; genus JAEUHQ01. The sequence goes on from CAZIFB010000058.1 coordinate 19,288, forward strand.
ATCTGCCTGGTCGTCGCCGCCGAACCTCTCCGCGAAGCCGGCGAACAGGAGCCCGCCCTTCGCGACCGCCAGCGAGAAGGCGGCCCGCCCGCCGTGGTTCACGACGAGCACCACGAGTTGTCCCCGCGTGCCGGTCGCATCCGCGTAGTTCACGTCGGGGAAGTCCGGAGTGCAGGCTCGTGTGCCGCGAAAGAAGTGCACGAGCTTCCCGTCGAGCCAGACCGCGCACTCGTCGTCGGACGAGGCATACAACGTCAGCCTGGTCCGCAGCTCGGGTGGCAGCGTCGTCGCGAGGTAGAAGTAGGCAGGTTCGCCGCGGTCGCCGTCGAGTGCGATGCAGTTGCTCGCATCGCCTGCAACGGTCCGCCACTCGACCTTCGGCGCCACGTCGCTCGGCGGCACCTTCGCGTCGGGCGCGACTTCGCGCCAGCGCCACGCCATGTCCTCCGCGTCGAGCGGATCCCGTTCGAGACCGCCGCATGTCGGGTTGGCGATCGGCCCGATGCAGAACCACCCGTCACCGCCTGCAACGCCCGCGCGAGGTGAAGGATCTGGCTTCGCGCAGCCCCAATTCTGCCGCCGAGCCTGCTCCAGCGACGTCGCGTCGACCGGGAACCGGTAGCGTGCGAGGATCGGCCGGGCTCTCGCCGCGCCGAAGGCGGCCATGCAGTCGCTGGCCATCATCGCCGGCCACAAGTGCCACGGGGTCCAGCGCGGGTGTGCGAAGGGTTCCTGCAGCAGCGCTCGGATCGGCGCCCAGTCGCGATGGCCGGCCTCGCCCACCTTGGTCGCGTTCACCAGCTCCATCAGCAGTCCCGCCGAAGGGTCGTAGGCGACGATCTCCTCGATGGGGAGCCGCGTCTGCAGGTACTCGAACTGCGCAGCCGCAGGGAAGTGCCCCGCGTACCAGTCGGCGCGCCCCTCGAACGGAGGACCGAGCGGCGACAGGTGCTCGGTCACCGCCGCCTGCATGAACTCGGCCCAGCCTTCGAAGAACCCGCCGAGCATGACGTGACCCGCGGGGTGTGCGAACTGGAAGCCGTGGGTCATCTCGTGGAAGAAGCGCTCGAACCAGTCGGCGTTGTCCTGGTCGCCGCGGCCGACATGGATCCGCAGATCACTGCCGATGCAGCGGTGGCCGCCGCCCATGTCCGGATCGGGCCAGATGAAGAACCGCCGCCCGACCCGCGCCGTGGGGTCGGTGCCGAAGAGGTGCACGAGCACTTCGAAACCGAGATCGACGCGAAGCAGGAAGTCGGACCTGGCTGCCCGTTCCGCGAAGCCCTTCGTCGCCATGGCGATGACGTGGTGCCCGACCAGCACGTGTTCGATCGCCGGATTCGCCTTGGCCATCCAGTCGGCACAGTCCGCCTGCTCCTTCGCGGTGATCGGCGGAGGGGCCGTGCGCTTCAGATCGTCGCGCAACGCCAGCAGCGCATCGTGGTACCTCTTCGTGTGCACTCCGTCGACCGGCAGGCGCGAAGCGGCGGGCAGGGCCTGGACCAAGGGAACGCGGGCCGCCGTTGCATGGGCGGGAACTGCGAGAACGGCGAGGAGCAGCCCCTCCAGCCACACGCGAGGCAAACTCTTGGCGACAGACCTCATGGCCGCACCGACGCGCGAGCCGGCGCGTCGGTCCCATCGGCACGTGCCGACACAGCAGGCCGCGGAACGCCGGAGTGTCTCGCGCGCCGACCCTACACGCTCCTTGCTCGACCGACCAGCCGGGATCGGACCTCTCCCCGCGGCCCCTCGCCTCGTCGTTCCGCCTGCAGGTACTCACGACCACCGGCGCCGACCACTTGTCCGTGGCGGACCAACCGACCCGGAACGAAGATGCCCCGATGCCCGCCGCACCACCCAGGAGCATCGTCCCCGCGATCCTCGCGTCCGCTGCGATCGCGCTCGCCATCAACCTGTTCCGCCTCTGGGGCGAGTTGCAGGAATGGAACCCGTTCTGGTTCAACCGGGCCGGGGGCGGCGGCGGCTCGCCGCTCGGCATCTCTTGGCTCGTGATCCCCGTCGGCTTCTGGTTCGGGCGACGCCTTGCGGCGGCCGGCAACCGGCCGGAGTCCGTGGCCCGAGCGATCCTGATGCCGGTATTGGGCATCGCCCTGATGTTCGGCGTGTTCGCCCTTTCGATGAAGGTCACCGACGATTGGCGGACTCGCGCCATCGTGATCAACACCGGCGCCCTGGCGTGCGGGCTCCTCGCGCTCGTCGCGTGGAAGCGCGCCTACTTCGTCAACCTGTCGGCGGGCATCCTCGCGCGCATCCCTGTCGCCATCATCCAGTTCGTCGCCGTGGACAGGGCGTGGGACGTGCACTTCGCGAAGGGGCCGCCCGAGGCTCCGGAGGCCGATGTCCCGTTCATGCTCACGCTCGCGCAGTGCGTGATGTGGCCGTTCGGATTCACCGTGCTCGTGGGCGGCCTGTTCGCCGCGATCGGAGCGGCGACCGTTCGCCGCTAGCCTCGGGCACGGCCGGCGGCCGAGCGACCGCGATCCGAGGGAAATCACCGATCCCCTCCACGGCACCCTCGGTGGAATCACTGGCTCCAGCGGGCCTGCCCGCTGCCGATCATCTCCGCGTAGCCACGGTCCGGAACGGCCGCCGTACGCCGTTCCGCCCCTTTGCCCTTCCCGAGGGAGCCCGGACGCGTAGCCTGCGCCCGTCGCGTCGGCCGGGGTGAACGACGAGGGTCGTCCGCGAAGGCCGGCGAATGGACCAGACGGGAACCGTGATCGCGAGGAGAACAGCGTGTCGAAGTGCCTGATGTTCGTCGACGACGACGACTCGTTCCTCGAGATCCTGCGTCGCGCGTGTCGCGGCCTGCCGGCCGTGACGAAGGTCTGGGAAGCAGCCGACGGGGCCATCGGACTCGCGATCCTGAACCGTCTCGTGACGAGCCGGGATCGGATCCCCGACATGGTCTTCGTCGACATCAACATGCCGGTCATGGACGGCTTCGCCTTCCTTCGCAGGCTGGCCGAACTGCAGAAGCAACACCCCGCACTCGCGACCATGAAGCCGGTGGCGATGCTCACGTCGTCGGACCAGGCGCGCGACCGCGACGAGGCCAAGTCGCTCGGGGCCGACGAGTACATCGTGAAGCCCGTCGGTCTCGCGGCGACTCGGGACGCCATCGCACGATTCCTCTGATGTCGACGATCTTCGAAGAACTCTTCGACCGGAGCCCCATCGCCACGTTGCTCGTGCGGGCGAACGGCGACATCCGCCTCGTCAACCGATCCCTCGAGCGCCTGTTCCAGTACGAACGCAGCGAACTCATCGGGGCCAAGATCGAGACCCTGGTGCCGGAGGACGTCCGAAGCCGGCACCCGACGCTCGTCCAGGAGTACGTGAGCGCACCACTCCCCCGCCAGATGGGTCGGGGCCGCGTCCTCTTCGGCGCGAAGAAGGACGGCAGCCTCTTCCCGGTGGAGGTCGGTCTGCACCCGATCGAGGTCGACGGCGAAACCATGGTGATCGGTTCGGTCATCGACGTCACCGAACGGCAGAAGGCGGAGCAGCGACTCCGGGCTGCGTTCGAAGCAGCGCCGAACGGGATGCTCATGATCGACGCGAGTCGTCGCATCGTGATCTGCAACCGCCAGATCGAGTCCACCTTCGGGTACTCCCGAGACGAGCTCACGGGGAGCACGATCGAAACGCTGGTCCCCGACGACTTCAGACCCCACCATCCCCGTTTCGTCGAGGCCTTCTTCCGCAAGCCCGAGTCGCGATCGATGGGCATCGGCCGCGAGCTCTTCGGACGCCACAAATCGGGTCGTTTGATCCCCGTCGAGATCGGCCTGCAGCCGATCGTGTCCGGCGGTGACGCGTTCGTGATCGCCTCCGTGGTCGACATCACCTTCCGACGCAACGCGGAAGCGGAGATCCAGCGCAAGACCCAGGAGATCGAGGAGTTCTCGTACCGGACTTCGCACGACCTCAGGTCCCCGCTCAAGTCGATCGTCGGAATCGCCGACTGCATCCTCGACGACATCGACGCCAACCAGGCCGCGGACGCACGAAAAGGTGCCCAGCGGATCCGTCAGCTCTCCGACAAGCTGCTGGCACTCGTGGAGGACATCCTGACCCTGACGAAGGTCGATCTCACGAACGAACCCGTCGGCGCGTTCGACTTCGCCTCGTACGCGACCACCGCCGCCGACAAGTTCCATGCGACCCTCGCCGAGACGCGAGCAGAGCTCTCCTTCCTCTTCCAACACAAGCGGGACCTGATCGTGCAGCCGTCCCGCCTGACGCAGGTGCTGGACAACCTGATCAGCAACGGCGTCAAGTACTGCGACCCGAACAAGTCGAAGCGCACCGTCGTGGTTCGCACATTCAACACGGCCTCCAGGTTCTTCATCCAGGTCGAGGACAACGGCACGGGGATCCCGGCGGACCGGCAGACCGAGGTCTTCGGCATGTTCAAGCGCTTCCACTCCGGCTCCATTCCCGGAAGCGGCCTCGGCCTGTACGTCGTCAACAAGCAGGTGGCGCGGCTCGGCGCCGGCATCACGTTCGAAAGCGGCCCGACGGGCACGACCTTCCACGTCGAGATCCCGCTCGAGAGCCGCGAGCGCGCACCAGTGCCGGAGAAGCGCCGCGATGCGACCAAGGTCGATCGCAAGGGTGTGGATGCCTGACGCACGGGGTGTTTCCCGGGGCACGCGCGGCAGTCGCGTGCGCGGCGTCCCTGCGCCATGCGAATCCCACTCGTCCTCCCGCTCCTCTTCCTGACCAGCGGCGCCTTCGCGCAGACGGTCGCTGACCTGTCGTCGTGGCGCGAAGTCGCCCTCGTGAAAGACCAGGGGTTGCGCACCGCCGCGCGCCGCTCCTGCGCGTTGATGCGGAAGGAAGCGCTCGCGCCGAACCTCGACGGTTCGTGGCAGGTGACGAACGATCCGTTCACGCACCTCCGCGGCAACACACAACCGTCGGCGCAGTTCTGCGCGGGCATCCCGTTCCACGGCCAGCCGCGGCCGGCCAGTCCGTTCGCCGGTCGATCCGGGTTCCTCGTCGGGCCCGACCTCGTGCTGACCGCCGCACACGGCATCCCGAACGACCTCGCGTTCGTGCAAGCGAGCTTCCAGTTCGTCTTCGATTGGCACGTCACGCAGGGCAGCACCGGTCTGCTGCCGCCGAGCCTCACGCTGCCCGCCGCGAACGTCTACACCGCCGCCGCCATCGTCGCGCACGGGCCGAGCATCGCCGGCTCGGGTCCGGAGTCGTTCTACTTCGACTTCCTCCTGATCCGCCTCGACCGTCCCGTCACCGGCGATCGTGGCTTCATGCGCCTGCGCCGCACCGCTTCCGTCCCGCTGGCTGTCGGTGACGCAGTCGCCACGATCGGCCATCCCGACGGTCTGCCGGCCAAGATCGCGACCGCCGGCTACGCCTCGCAACTGACCGACGGTGTGCCCGCGAACCCGTGGGGTTCGATCACGCTCGCCAGTTCACCCGCCCTGCCCGGCAGCAGCGGCGGCATGTACTACAACACGGGCCGCGACTGGGTGGAGAGCGTCGCGACGTTCGGTGGAGCACTGGGCTTCCTCGACTTCGGAGGCTGCATCGCCCTCGGATCCAACTGCGGCTCCTGCGAGGTCCTGCAGACGAGCGGTACGCCGGTGCACATGTTCTCGCAGTTCGTGCCTGCACTCGAACTGCAGGTCTTCCCGTTGAGCCAGGTGTCGCACGCCTCAACCGCCGGCACCGCTTACTCGCACGGATCCACGCACTTCGTCGATCTCTCCTTTGCCGCCAACGGCCCGACCGACGTGCGCCTCGTCGAACTCACGCCCCTGCCGAAGCCCCAGAAGGGCCCGCAGGTCTCCGCCCGTTTCTACGCCCCCGACGCATCGGGGAGGACGCACCTGTATCCGGGCGAACGCGGGCAGATCGAGGTGCTGGCGACCGTCGCCGCCACCGTGCCGGCCGGTACCTACACGCACCGCTTCGCCGTCGTCGACGCCCGCTGGGGCTTTCGCGACGTGATCGAGCACCGCTTCGTGGTCGCTGCGGCACACTGACAGGACGTTCTCGTGCAGCCGCGATCGCCGCTCGTGCCCGAGTTGGAACCTGCGAACGACGCTCGTCACGTCGCCGACCCGGTCCGCGATCGAGACGGTCGGCTCGACTGTGCGGAGGTGCAGCCGTACGGCGACGGCTGCCTTCGGCGTCCGGCACCGGCAGTTGGACACCGCCGCCGACGCCGCCGCGTGCTGCACCGGCTCAGCGCGCGTCGTGCATGCGGCGGAACGCGTCGCGCAGTTCGGGCGCACAATCTGCCCTTTCGAACTGCGGGGCGAACGGTGCGACCTCCTGCAGCACCTCCGCGCGGGCGGTCGGCTCGAGGCGCAGCCGGAACGTCATCCAATCGACGAGTCGCGAGCGGAACTGCGGGTCCTCGGGCGGCGTCGCGCGCCACGAAGCGGCGAACAGCGCCACCGCGCCGGCCGAGTCGATCGGGAACCATGCCCGCGCGATGCGCGACTGCAGATCCGTCACGGCTGGATCCTTGGCCGACTCGGCGCGCACCTCGGTCAACATCCTGGCGGCGAGTTCGGGCTTGCCGAGAGCGAGCTGCGCTTCGGCGGCGAGCACACGCACCCGATCGCGCTCGGCGGGCGTCATCGCCGCCCGCCTGCCTTCCGGCTTGCCGGCAGCCGCACCATTCCCGCTGCCCCCGTTCGGACCGCCCCCGTTCGCGAGGTAGCCGTTCGCACGATCGACGAGTTCGAGGTGCTTGCCAAGGGCCAGGTCGACTTCGAGGCGGAGGATGCGATGGCGGGTCTCGTCGAGCCGATCGGGCTCGTCGACCCCGTCCAGCGCCGCGAACGCGGATCGGACCTCGAAGGCTTCGCGCTTCAGCTCGTCGCTGCTGGTCCACGCGTCCTTGGCCGGCTTCAGCAGGGCCGTGCCGACGATGCACTGCATCGCGTAGCGGGCGCTCGTCGCGAGACCGGGCTCTTCGCTCACGACCGAACGCGCAAGGTCGACGGCACCGTGACCCTGGAGCACGAGGCGCAGACTCTGCCGCTTCTCGGCGACGAGCAACCGCTTGCACGCCGCGAGCCACTGACCGAGCTCCGCGTGGGAATCCGCGGCGACCGCGGCCAGCGCCTGCAACAAGAGCTCCGAACGGAGCTGCGTCTCGGGAGTCACCGAGGGACTCAGGAGCTCGATCAGTGCGCCGATCGCGCGTTCCGGCATCTGCGGTTCGCGTCCGCAGGCGAGCAGACAGTCGACGAGGGCGCGTTGCACGGACGCCGTGGTCTCGATCGCCAGCCGTTCCTTGACGACGAGGATCGTCGACACGATCCACTCGCCGCGACGCTGCTCGACCGATTCCGGCAGTCGCGTCAGCGACTCCGCCGCCTGCTGGCGGAGTTCGGGCGCCGGATCGCGCAGCAGATCGTGCATCGCGCGGACCCAGTCCTCGGCGGCTTGTGACTGCCCGCGCCATCCCTGCAGCTGGATCATGCAGGTCGAACGGAACTTCGGGTCCTGCGTCGAATCCTTCGCCAGCTCCAGCAGAACACCGAACGCCTGGGGAACGCGGGCGTCCTTCGCATCCAGCGTCTGGGCGAGGTTGAGGCCGGCGCTGCGGACGTCGTTGTCGCCTTGGACCCGGCACGCTGCGGCGACGAGGGCGAGCCACTCCGCCTTGTCGAGGTCGTTCTCGCCGGGCGCCGCCCAACGCGGAGCCGAGCGCGACGAGAGCGTCGCGAGGGTCGTCAGCGCCGTCTCGCGCGAATCCGGCAGCGACGCGAGTCGGGTCTGCGCGAACCGGACGAGCCGCGTGCGCACTTCGACGCTCGGGAAACGACGGAGCCCGCGCAGCGCGGCGAGCTGCACGTCGGCGCTCCTGGCCTCGAGTTGTCCGAGCAGCTGCGTCGTGACCTCCGCGGCGAGTTCGAGCTCGTCGGTGCGCACGAGGTACGCGGAGACCTCGAGCAAGAGGGCTCGTCGCCGGGCCTGATCGGAAGGGACCTGCGCGAAACGCTGCAGCAGCGCGCGGCAGAAGACCTGGCGTGCGGCGGCCTGGTCCTCGGCAGGGATTCCGCTGGCGAGCGAACGCTGCAGCTGGTCGAGGCACGCGTCGAGCACGGACGGATCGTCGACCAGCGTCCGCGCCTGCACACTCGTCCAGTCGATGCCGGGGGACCGGGCCGTGAGGGCACGCACGACGTCGCGGGCCGCGTCGATGCGCAGCTTCGCGAGCTCTTCGCGGAGCCGTTCGAGCGGTCGCGGGCCGAGACGCGCCGCGCGCTCGACCAGGTCGACGTAGCGCGCCGAACGATTGCGCTCGAACCACGCCGCGAACTGCGCCTTCGTCTGGAACTCCTCGTCGTGGCACGTCAGCAGCTGCAGCGAACGACGCGCCTGTCGGCGAACCGACTCCTCCGGATCTTCGAGCCAGTCGGCGATCGTCTGCGCGAGTACGACCTGCTGCATGTCGGCGAGGCACCGAAGCACGCACGCACGCACGTCGGCGTTGGCGGTACCGAGCACCGCGCGGGCCGCGGAGTCGAGTTCCTGGGCTGGAACGCGCTGCAGGAACGTACGGGCCGCGGCGCGAACCGGGTTGTCCGTCGCGTCGACGATCGCGTGCCCGGCCTCGGTCCAGAGCATCGCCAGTGTCGCGACGTATCCCGCGTGGATCTGGCGGCGCACGACGTCGCCGGCGCCGCCGAAGATGGCCGACGGACTGCCGAGGAGGTTGGTGCCGAGCGCCCGTAGGATCGATTCACGCACACCGTCCACATCGTCGGTGACGAGCAGCCGCTCCTGGAGGACACGGTGAGCCTCCACGTCGGGCATGGCGACGAGGCGCGCGATCGCGGTGTCGCGAGCGTCGCGACCATCGGGCCCGCTCGAAGCGAGCATCGTGCGCAGCCGTTCGAGATCCTGGGACGCCGACGCGTCCTGTGGCCGCTGCACCGGCGACGGAGAAGCCACGGCGGGACGCTCGACTACGGTCAGCGCGCACAGAAAGACGAGCGCACTCCATGGTGCACCGGTTCGCCGCGCCGATCCCGTCCGTCCGTTCACCGCCATCACATGCCCATCCTCGCTCGCAAGGTCGCACGCGACGCGCGCGACGGCCGACCGCCGCGCATCCTAGCGCCGGAGCGCGAGACCGCAGCATCGGCATTCCGCGCGATCGGCTGCACCCGTTCGCACGAACCCGTCACGATCCGGGAATGATCCAGCGCGCCGCCTTGCTCTTGCCGACCTGGACCGCGAAAGATCCCGGTCCGAACCCGAGGTTCACGTCGTTCACGACGACGCCGTCGACCCGGACGCCGTTGCCCTGAATCAGGCGCCTGGCCTCGCTCGTCGACGCAGCGAGGCCGGAAGCCGCGATGGCGGCGGGGAACGGGATCCGCCCGGCGGCATCGCGCCGCATGTCGGCGGGCGGACGCCATTCGGGCGCGTCGTCCGGCATCGCCCCGTCGCGGTGCACACGGTCGTACTCCGCCCTCGCCGCGGCTGCGGCCGGGTCGCCGTGGAACCCGGCGACGACCAGGTGCGCGAGGCGGAACTTGGCGTCCAGTGGGCTCCTGTCGATCGCGGCGGTGAGTTCGCCGTCGACCGCGGCATCCGTCAGCAGGAGGAAGTACTTCTTCAGGAGGGCGTTCGGGACCTTCATCAGCTTCCCGAACTGCACCGAAGCGGACTCGGCGACGCCGACGTAGTTGCCGAGCGACTTCGACATCTTCTGCACGCCGTCGAGCCCTTCGAGCAGCGGCATGGTCATGCAGACCTGGGGCGTCTGACCGGCCTGTGCCTGCAGATCGCGGCCCATGAGCAGGTTGAACAACTGGTCGCTGCCGCCGATCTCGATGTCGCACCGGAGTTCGACCGAGTCGTGCCCCTGCAGCAGCGGGTAGAGGAACTCGTGGATGGCGATCGGCTGCTGTTCGCGATGGCGCTTCTGGAAGTCGTCGCGCTCCAGCATCCGAGCGACGGTGCAGCGGCTGGCCAGCGCGATGCAGTCCATGAACGACTGACGATGGAACCACTCGCCGTTCTCGCGCTCTTCGACGTTGCTCACGTCGAGGACGGCACCGACCTGCGCGCGGTACGTCTGCTTGTTCTGCTCGACCTGCTCGCGGGTGAGCGGCGGGCGGGTCTTGTTGCGCCCCGTCGGGTCGCCGACCATCGCGGTCGCGGTCCCCCACAGGACGATGACGCGGTGCCCGAGGCGCTGGAAGTCGCGCAGCTTGCGCAGCGGCACCGTGTGACCGAGGTGGATGTCGGGCGAGCTCGGGTCGATGCCGAACTTGACCCGCAGCGGCCGGTTCTCGGTCCGGCTCTGTTCGAGGCGACGCCGCAGGTCCTGCAGATCGACGAGATCGACGACGCCGCGCTGCAGGATCGCGAGTTGTTCCTCGACGGGTGCGAACTTCACGTTCGCTGTCCTAGCCGCCGGTCCGTCGACGGGCAAGCGCGGCCAGCAGCGAAGCGCTGCGGCGGACGCGCAGCGTCAGTGCATCTCGATCACGCCTTCGACCGTCTTCGCCACGCGCTCGATTCGGGCGCCGACGGTGGTCCCTTCGGCCTTCGTCCCGAGTTCGCGCAGGCGTCTCGGCAAGGTGCGCTCCGGTCCCTTCTGGGCGAGCGGCCTCAGCAGCGCCGACAGCTTGCCGTCGAGCTCGAGTTCGCGCTTGCCGGCGTCGTCGGCGAAGCGTGCGAGCAGTGCCTGCACGGACGCCTCCCACTCGAGGACTCCCTTCGTCGCGGCGACCAGGCCGTCCGCCGAGGCCTTCGCCCGCACCCACTGACCGTCGCCGAGCAACCACTCCACACCGGCCTTGCATCGCGCGAACGCCGCGTCGACCTCCGTCAGCAGCGCCGAATCCGTTCCCGCCTTCGTCCGGGCCGCCGCGAGGCTGCCGCGGCGCAACAGGGCACGGACCGCCGCTTCCTCCGGCCGGCCCCAGCCGTTCGTCGCCATCCGCAGCGCGGTGTCGACGGCCTTGTCCAGATCGGAGGTGCCCTTCTGCAGGTCGCCCTGGCGCACGAGCGCGCCATCCGGCCCGAACACCGCGTAGTTGGGCGGCAGGTCGCCTTCGAACTTCCATGCGTTGCGCACGTCCCCGCAGAACCGCACCTGCGACCCCGGCCGCTTGCGCATCACCCAGCTGGCGAGGTCGACGCCCGACGCGCCGTCACCGAACGTGCTGCCGGTCGGGACGTGCGACGCGATGACGACGAGCCCGTCGTCGGCGTGCTCCTCGAGCAGCTTCGTGCCGCGATCGAGGCCGCCGAGGCCGCCCCACACCTCGGCGAACGTCACCAACAGCACCGCATGTCCCTGGAACTCCGCGAGCGACTGACGCCCGTCGCCGTTGACGAAGTCGGGAAAGCGGAGCGACACCGGGCCCTGGGCCAGGACCTCCGCCGAAACACACGCGAGCACGAACGCGAACCAGGTTGTCTTCATCGTTGCCTCCGAGGCTCTGCGGAAGGCAAGGTGCGTTCCTCGGATTGCGGCGGCGGCGCCCCGGAGTGGAGCGGGCGGAGGACGGTGGATCCGTGCGAACCACCGCGCATCGAGCGGGTCCGCTCGCCGTCTCGGGACGATTGCCGACGCACGCCACCCGGGCGCTTCGGCGCGCTCCCGATCGCTCGGGCGGCGAGCGATCGCGCTCGCAGCGAACGGTGCGGAGCGCCTCAGCGCTGCCGCGACTGCCACCAGGCGAGCCAGCTCTGCCGGTCGCCGATCGGCAGCTTCGCGTCCGTCACGATCCGCAGGGCGACCGTCGCCAGCCGCGCCTGGTCCTCACGACCGAAACGTACGACGTCGATCAGGAGCGGCACCGCTTCGTCCCGTTCCGCTCCGCGGAGGAACTCCGCGGCGACGTAGATGTGCGGGAAGTGCGCCGCGTCGCCGATCTGCAGCGCCGCCTTCAGCGACGCGAGGGGCGCCTTCTCTATCTCTTCGTGCCCCGCCGGCCACTGCGTCACCATGGTTGCACCGACCGACGTGCGTTGCACCGGCGCCCGCACACCGTCGACCTGTACGTAACCCGGCATCAGGTCCACCCGCACGTTCACGACGCGCTTCACGGCGGCTGCCGCCGGCAGGTCGACGCCGATCGGCAGCTCGAGATCGACGTTGCCGCCGAGTTCGAACGGAGCGGGCAACCACACGAAGTCCTGGGTCCGCGACGAACTCGTGCTGCCGTCGACGAAGGTGTCCTCGACCGACAGTGCGACCAGGAACCCGGTCGGATCCGCCTCGGACGATCCGCCGAGCCGGTAGGTCTGGGGTGCCGCGGGAATGCGCAGCACGAAACGGGTCGAAGCACCGAGCGGCGGTTCGGCGCCGTGCTCGTCCCGCACCAGGTCGACAACCGCGCTCGACTTCGCATGCCGCTCGAACCGCATGCCCTTCGCGAGCGCGCGGTAGCCGTCGAGCACGCCGCGCAACCATGCCGGCACGTCCGAGCGGTCGTACGCGTCGAGCAGGGCCTCCAGTCCGGCGCCATCGCGGTCGCGCGCCGCGCCCTGCATGCGATCGAGGATCCCCGAATAGAACTGGAGGAGCGCACGATCACCGACATCGCGATCCGACACCGGGAACGGAATCGTCTGCGCAAGCGCGACCGGCGTCGCCGAGCGCGCGGCGACGTCGATCGGGACATCCTCGTAGGTCGTGACGCACGCGGCCAGCACGACCGGCAGCGCGCCGCGAGCCAACGCTCGCGACGCACGCTGCCGGGTCGGTTCCGCGCGAAGGGTCACGAACCCTCGCTCACTGCCCTTCGGTCTCGCCCGCGCGCTTGGCGATGCGCTGACCGATGCCCTTCAGCTGGTCGGCGAGCGAACCGGCCGCCGGCGTCGGAGCACGAGTCGGCTCCGGCTCCTTCGCGGTGCCGGCGTCGCCTTCTTCGCCTTCCTCGAAGTGCGCCTGGATGAGCGTGAGCCCGATCTTCCGCTCGTCGGTGTCGATCTTGATGATGCGGACCTCGACGCGCTGGC
>CAZIFB010000059.1:0-31045 GCA_964538915.1 uncultured candidatus Brocadiaceae bacterium
CCGAGCAGCGACAACCGCATCACCTCGCCGCGAACCGACTCGGTGCGGTCGAGGTGGCCGCTCTCCGCGAGCCGCACGGCGTCCTCCCACATCTCGTGGTCCTCGCACACCGAAACGAGGCGCGACCGCGCGTCGAACGCGATCGATTCCTCGTCGTCGAGCGAGTTCCACTTCGGATGGCGAGGGATCTCGGCGAGGTTCTTCGCGACCTCGAGCGCCTCGCGACCGCGGCCGGTCCAAGACAGGCTGCGCGCCAGCCACTCCTGGTTGTGGCCGTAGTTGTGGATCAGGAACGGCATGACGCGGCCGCGCTGCATCTGCGCATGGTCGACGCGGGCGCTCGCCTCCTGCTGCCACGCGGCCTCGGCGTGCCAGTGCTGCTTGTCGTAGATGTGGCCCGCCATGTGCCACTGGTGCGCGATGCCCGGGGCACTGTCGCCGAGCGCCGCCGCGGACTTCAGGGCGCGCTCCTTCTCGGCCTGGTCCCACAGGTGCACGCGGTAGTGGTGCGCCGGGTGCGACGGGACCTTCGCGAACACCTGGTCGAGCAGCGCATCGACCGCGGCGCGGCTCGTGATCGGCACGCCGTTGCCCCAGTCGTACGCGAGCCAGATGTGGAGCGCGAGCAGCGCCTTCGCCTCGACGTCGTCGGGGAACTCGAACACGATCGTCTCGATGTCGCGAATGAGCTGCTTCGCCAGCGCCTGCTCGTCGCGCGCCTTGTCGGCGTTCGCGACCGCGAGCGCTTCGGTCGTCTTCTTCACGCGCGCGGCGTCGCCCGACCGCAGCTCGGCGCGCGCCGCGTCGTCGATGCGGTAGTACGCGGCGAACGCGTCGATCCACAGCTGCTCCTGCCGCGGCACAGCGCTGCTGCGCTGCACGGCGGCGGCCAGGAGTTGCGCGGCGCGCGGCTTGCTCTCGACGCTCGCCATCGCCATGCCCCAGAAGGCCATCGCACAGTCCGGGCACGCCTTCGCGACCGTTCGGAAGCTGCGTTCGGCCTCGAAGTACCAGAAGCCGTGCAGCTGGCAGATGCCCTGGTCGAACAGGCGCTGTGCCGTGGCTTCGAGGCCCGCGACGGGGAAGTGCACGTCGGGATTCATCCCGGGCATCTCCTGCGCGGCGGTGCGGGGGCCTTCGTCGAACGCCGACCCGTGGCGCGAATGGCCGCGCGGATCGGCGGCCTCTTGTGCGAGCGCAGGCACGGCGAGCAACGAGCACACGAAGGCGAGGAGGCGCATCAGCCGCACGTTACCGGGGAAATGCCCGGGACACGCCAGCAGGCGGCGGGGCGCCCTCGTAAGGTGCCCCCATGCCGCGCCATGTCGTTCCCGCGACCGCCGTCGCCCTGCTGTTCCTCGGATTCGCCGCTGCCCAGGCCCCGGCATCGCTGCCGGCCCCGCCGCCCTCGCTCGGCAAGGAGCAGTTCCGGGAACGGCGCGTGGCCCTCGCCCGGCTCGTGCAGCAGAAGCACGGCAACGCGGTCGTGCTCGTGCGCGGCGCCGCGGAGCAGAGCGACATGGGGCCGTTCGTGCAGGACCAGGACTTCCTCTACCTGACCGGCGTGGACGAACCGGGTCTCGCGATGCTGCTCGTGCCCGGCGCCGACGGCGCGCTCGCGACCGACGAACTGCTCGTGCCGCCGTTCTCGCCTTTCGCGGCGACGTGGAACGGCGACTTCCTGGCGCCGGGCCCGGAGAGTGCCGCGCGCACGGGCTTCGCGGTGGCGGGCAACGTGCGGCAGCTGACCGCGCGCCTCGACGAACTGCTCGCCGCGTCGGCAGACGGCAAGCGCCCGGTGCTCGTCACGCCGAAGAGCGCCGCGCCGCGCATCGGCAGCACACCGGGCAAGGCGGACGAAGCCGCGAAGGCGATGAAGAACGACAAGCTCGACGGCAGGAAGAGCCGCGAAGGCGCGCTCGTCGACGCCGTGACCTCGAAGTTCGACGGCCTCGAAGTGAAGCCGCTCGAGCCGCTCCTCCTGAAGCTGCGCCCGAACAAGAGCGCCGCGGAGATCGAGCTGATCCGGCAGGCGTCGCGCATCGCCGCGGAGGGCATCGCCGAGGCGATGAAGTGCGCACGTCCGGGCCTCTACGAGTACCAGCTCGCCGCGGTCGCTCGCTTTGTGTTCTCGCTGCGCGGCGCCGGTCCCGACGCGTACGCGGCGATCGTCGGCGGCGGGCCGAACGGCTGCATCCTCCACTACAGCGCCTGCACGCGGCAGCTCGAAGCCGACGACCTGATCGTGATGGACTACGCACCGACCGTGCACGGCTACTGCAGCGACGTGACGCGCACGTTCCCGGCCTCGGGCAGGTTCTCCGCCGAGCAGAGGAAGCTCGTGCAGGACGTGTACGAAGTGCAGCAGGAACTCATCGCCATGGTGAAGCCAGGAGTGAGGATCAGCGAGCTGTACGCCGTGTGCGCCGAGAAGCTGATCGCGCGGGGCTACCGCAACGACCACGGCTGCACGCACCACGTCGGGCTCGCCGTCCACGATCCGTCGGTCGACGAACTGCGCGAGGGCATGATCGTCACGGTCGAGCCGGGCGCCTACCTGCGCGACAAGGGCATGGGCTGCCGCATCGAGGACACCGTGCTCGTCACGTCGACCGGTTGCGAGGTGCTGTCGAAGGACGTGCCGTCGACGCCGGATGCGATCGAGAAGCTGATGGCCGAGAAGGGCGTCGTCGACGTGCCGGTCGGCCTGCCGCGCTGACCCCGAACCGGTGCGGCCGTCGAAGAAGTGAGCGCGACCGGTCGCGATTCACGCGCAGGTTCGTGATATAGCGTTCGCCCCCATGGCCACGACCGGTCTTCCGATCCTCGAGTTCGTCGCGCGCAACTACAAGAACTTCAACTCGCGCAGCACGCGCGACGCGCTGTTCGCGTACTGGGACCACGTGCGATCCGGCGGCCGGATGTACTGGGCGATGGCGGGCGCGATGTCGTCCGCGCAGCTCGGCATCACGCTCGCTCCGGCGATCCGCGCGGGCCTCGTGCACGGACTGTCGGTGACCGGCGCGAACCTCGAAGAGTCGCTGTTCCGCCTTGTCGCGCACGACAGCTACAAGGACTTCCCGGAGTACCGCTACTTCACGAAGAAGGACGACACCGAGATCCTGCGGCAGCGCATGCGCCGCGTCACGGACACGAGCATCCCCGAAGACGAAGCGTTCCGCGCGGTCGAGAAGTTCCTCGTGCCGATGTGGGAGAAGGCGTCCAAGAACGGCGAGCGCCGCTTCTGGCACGAGTACTTCTACGAACTCGTGCGGAAGCTGCCGAAGCGCCTGTTCGAAGGCGACCCGGCCGAGTGCTGGCTGCTCGCCGCCGCCGAGAAGAACCTGCCGATCGTCGTGCCCGGCCACGAGGACAGCACGTTCGGCAACATCTTCGCGTCGCACGTGAAGCTCGGCGACTGCAACGCCTCGATCGTGAAGTCCGGCATCGAATACATGGGCCAGCTCTACGACGACTACCGCGAGCTGTCGAAGGGCAAGGGCATCGGCTTCTTCCAGATCGGCGGCGGCATCGCCGGCGACTTCCCGATCTGCGTCGTCCCGTCGATCAAGTACGACCTCGAGGAGAAGGTGAAGCCGTGGGCGTACTTCTGCCAGATCTCCGACTCGACCACGTCGTACGGCTCCTACTCCGGCGCGACGCCGAACGAGAAGATCACGTGGGACAAGCTCACGGAGAAGACGCCGATGTTCGTCGTCGAATCCGACGCGACGATCGTCGTGCCGCTGATGCTGTCCGCGCTGCTCGAAGCGAGCGCCGATCCGAAGTCGGCCGACGCGATCGTCGCGAAGTCGCGCAAGGACCAGCAGCACTCTCTCGCGCGGTGATGCGCGTTCGTACGGTCGTCGCGTAGCGTCGAAGAACTCGACAGCACCCGTCGCCCACTCGGGGAAACCCCTGAGTACCCGCGCCACGGGCGGCGTCGATCAGCACGACGTGGCGCTCCGTCGGAGTGTTGGGTGGTTTCGCGGCAATCCCGCCTCGTTCGTGTTCGCACTCGCCATCGCGGGTGTGAGCCAGAGCGCCACCACGCCGCCGCAGGACCACGAGGCGAAACTGCGAGCCGCGATCCTGCGGGCGAGCATCGTTCTCAAGATCGCGGGCTACCTGTCCGTCGACGCTCCGCCGCCGGCGAATCCGCCCGAGAAGTACCGGATCGCCGTCGTCGGGACCGACGCCGTCGCGAGCGCGATCCACGCACACCTCCCTGCCAAGAAGGTCGGCGCGACCCCGGTCGCGGTGGTCGAGATCCAGCCCGCCGACGCCGCCGAGGGCAAGGGACTCGGCTCGTACGACCTCATCTACGTGGCGGCCTCGGTCAGCGACGAGCAGATGAAGAAGATCGTCGCGGCACACGCCAGGGCCCCCGTTCCGCTGGTCTGCGAACGCACCGGATTCGCCGCCGCCGGCGGCACGGTGCAGCTCTTCGTGCAGGACAACGGCGTCCGCTTCGAGGTCAACCTCGACGCGCTGAAGAAGCAGGGGGTCCGCGCGGACCCGCAGTTGCTGAAGCTGTCGAAGAAGGGGCCGTCGTGAGCCATGCCCGCGGGTCCCTGCGCCGGCGGCTCACCGCGATCTGCACGACGCTGACGGTCGCGGCCCTGGTCGCCACCGGCATCGATTCGTGGAATCGCGAGCGCGCGACGCTCGAGGAGGACACGGCGAACCGACTGCAGACCCTCGCGAACATGGTCGCGCTGAACACGCGCACGGGCGTCGAGTTCGACGGCGTCGACGACGTGCTCACGTTCCTCGACACGGTGATGGCGCTGACGCACGTGCAGGCGATCGCCGTGTACACGCACGACGGGACCCGCTTCGCGGCCGCCGGGCAGGTCGACCTCCTGCCAGCCCATCGCGACCTCGAGTTCGAAGCGGCGGACGACGCCGTGGCGCGCGCACCGCTGCCCTACAAGGATTCGCAGGTCGTCGACCGTGTCGGCCAGGTCCTGGTGCGCGCGTCGGGCGAACCGACCCGCACCCGTCTCGCTCTCTACCTGAAACGCCTGCTGACCACGAACGCGATCGCGCTCCTCGCTCTGGGCTTCGCGGCGTGGTGGCTGGTGAGCCGCCTCCTGAAGCCGATCGCCGACCTGGTCCGCACGACGAACGAGGTCCGCCGCACGGAGGACTACACGCTGCGCGCCGAACGCACTGCGGACGACGAGGTCGGCACGCTCGTGGCCGCGTTCAACGCGATGCTCGAGGCGATCTCCGCGCGCGATGCAAACCTGGCGGGCAACGCGGAACGGCTGGAGCACCAGGTGCGCGAACGCACCGCCGAACTGCGTCGCGCCCTCGACGCCGCCGAGTCGTCGACGCGCGCCAAGTCGACGTTCGTCGCGAACATGAGCCACGAGATCCGGACGCCGCTGAACGCCATCCTGGGCATGGCCGAACTCGCGCTCGAGGCAGAGGATCCGAAAGAACTGCGCGAGTACCTCGGCGTGATCCGGAGCGCCGGCTCCAACCTGCTCGGCGTGCTCTGCGACATCCTCGATCTCTCGAAGATCGAGTCCGACCGGCTCGAACTCTCCGTCGTGCCGACCGATCTCGAGTCGCTGCTGCTCGACGCATTGCGCCCGCTGACCGCGCGCACGCACAGCAAGGACCTCGAGATCTCCTGTGCGGTCGACCCGGCGCTCGCCACGGGCTATCGCATCGACGACGTGCGCATGCGGCAGGTGCTGACGAACCTGGTCGGCAACGCGATCAAGTTCACCGAGTCGGGCTTCGTGCACGTCGCGGTGCGCCGCCGCAGCACGAGCGAAACCGGGTCCCACCACGTCGAGTTCACGGTGAAGGACAGCGGCGTCGGCATCCCCGCGGACCGCCAGCGGGCGATCTTCGAGCCGTTCACGCAGGCGGACAGCACGATCACCCGGCGCTTCGCCGGAACGGGCCTCGGGCTCCACATCACGGACCGGCTCGTCCGTCTGATGGGCGGCTCGATCGACGTCCAGAGCCAGGTCGGCGTCGGGACGACCTTCACGGTGATCCTGCCGCTCGAGCCGTGCGACAGTCCGCTCCCTCCGGCACCGGCCGTGCCGACCGGCACACGGATCGCGTTCGTCGGCGGTTCCGAGGTGCAGCGCGCGTCGTTCGCCGCTCTCGCAGGCCGGCTGCCAGCCGAGTTCCTCGCCTTCGACTCCCTCGACGCCCTCGCGGCCGCGTGTCCGTTGCCGCCCGGCACGGTCGTCGTCGCCGACGACCGCGATCCGGACCACGACGTGTCCCTGTGCGCGATGGTCCCGCCGCGCACCGACGGCGTTCGCCCCTTGCTGCTCGCGACGGTGTTCCAGGACCTCGCCACCACCGCCGCGCGCTGCCGCGACCATGCCTACGCCGGCTACGTGACGAAGCCGGTGTCCTCGCGCGAACTCGCCCTGCGGCTCGCGCGGCCCGATGTGGCCGCCGGCGCACGGGCCGGGACGGCCGGCGCCGCGCCGCACGCCCTGCTCCGCGGGCTGCGCATCCTGGTCGCCGAGGACAACGCCGTGAACCAGAAGCTGATCCAACGCATCCTCGTGCGCGACGGACACGAGGTGACGATCGCGATGAACGGCCGCGTCTGCTGCGACGAATGGAGTCGTTCTCCGTTCGATCTCGTGCTGATGGACATGCAGATGCCCGAGATGAGCGGGCTCCAGGCGACCGAGGAGATCCGTCGGGTGGAGAAGGGCACGGGCCATCGCATCCCCATCGTCGCTCTCACCGCGAACACCACCGTCGAGGACCGCCGCGCGTGTCTCGACGCCGGCATGGACGACGTCCTGCCGAAGCCTGTCTCCATTCCGAAGCTCCGCGCGACGATCGCCCGCTACGGCGGGGCGACCTTCGACGCGATCTCCACGAACGAGGCGCGAGTCCGATGACCGAACCGTTCCGAATCCAGTTCTCCGTGTTGCTCGCGGTCTGCTGCATCGGCGCGCTGCCCGCACAGGACCCGGCGGCGCCGACTGCCGGCACGGCGGGCCCCGAACTCGAACTCATGGACCTCAGCCTCGAAGAGCTGATGGACGTCCCGGTCGAGGTCGCGGGTCGCCAGAGCGAGGCGATGTCCCACACAGCGGCGGCCGTCTTCGTCCTCAACGAACCCGAGATCCGGCGCTCGGGCATGCGATCCGTCGGCGAACTGCTGCGGCTCGTGCCGGGCCTCGTGATCTCGCAGGACGTGCCCGGTGCGTACGGCTTCGGCAGCCGCCTCGGCGAGTACCAGTTCAGCGGCATGCTGGTGCTGATCGACGGGCAGCGCCTCTACACCACCCTGCTCCGCCGCGAGTACTTCCAGGCGATCGACCTGCCGATCGGTGTGATCGAACGAATCGAAGTGGTCCGCGGCCCGGGCGGCGCGCGTTGGGGCGACAAGGCGTCGCAGGGCGTCATCAACATCGTGACGAAGAAGGCGGCGCAGGCGCACGGCGCCCGCGTGAACGGCGTGGTCGGCACCGAAGAGCGGCTGATCGGCTCGTTCCGCGCCGGTTCGTCGGTCGGCGAGCACTCCGACTTCTACGTCTTCGGCAAGATGGCGCAGCGCGACGGCGGCCATCCCGACACGAGCGGCGACCGCTGGGACAACAACAGCGTGGGCATGCGGTTCGACACGATGCTCGCTCCCGGCGTCGATCTCACCGTCGACGGGCTGTACCACGACAGCTTCCTCGGCGACTCGTACGAGATCGACCCGGGCTTCACGTCGATGAACATGATCAAGGGCGGGCACGTGAAGTCGAAGGCGACCATCGCGCACGACGACGACCACACGTCCGAGCTGCGCGTCGCGTTCGACGGCTACGACCAGGACATCCGCGACTTCCGGGACCAGGTCGAAGAGGAGAGCCTCCGCTACCGCGAAGAGCTGTTCGAGGCCTCGGTCCGGCACTCCTGGCAGGTCGCACTCGACCACCACGTGTCCGTCGGCGTCGGCATCCGCACGCTCACCGTCGAGAACTTCCGCATCTTCGCAGCGACCGGTGCGGAGTACAACGAGACACGCGGCGACCTCTTCGCGTCGTGGGACTGGGACATCGGCGACCACGTGCGGATCACGCTCGGTGGCAACGTCGGCTACCAGGACGGTCTCGACGGCAGCGGCGTCGACGCGCAGCCCGACGTCCGCCTCGCGTGGACACCCGAGAACGACCTGACGGTCTGGGCTGCAGTCGGCGCGAACAAGGAGCCCGACCGCAAGATCGCCGACTCCGGTCTGCTCGTCCATCGCCGCTCGAGCAGCCTCCTGTCGTACGAACTCGGCGTTCGCCGCCGCTTCGGGGAAGTGCTCATGCTGCAGCTGGACACCTTCGCGTACGACGTGCGCGACCAGCTGAACGGGTTCGGCACCGACCCGGGCACCGGCGCCACCACCTACGAGACCGGCGGCCGCACGACTGCGTTCGGCGGCGAAGCCATCGTCACGTGGAAGCCGCTCGACCACCTGCGCACCACGACATGGCTCGCGGTGACCGAGGCCAACTCACGGAACATCGACGAGTCGCAGTTCACGACGCCCGAGAACGACGTGCCGCCGCTTCGCGGAGGCGCGACGATCGGCTTCGATCCGGTCCCCGGCCTCGAGCTCGACACGAACATCCTCTACATGCAGCGCCGCGCCGGCATCCCGAGGTGGTGGCGCGTGGACCTGCGCCTCGGCTGGCGCGCGAGCGAGAACACGTCGATCGACCTCGTCGGACAGAACCTCACGGACCCGCACCACCAGGAGTACTACTACCTGGAGGAAGCGCAGCGCGGCGTCTACCTGATGGTCACCCACCGCTTCTGACGCAGCGCGCTCAAGCGCGCACGAGCCAGAGCGAACCGCCGCCGTAGAGCGCACCGCGCGGATGGGCCAGCGCCTTCCCCACCGCCTCCGGCATCGTGTGGAACGCCCAGCTGCAGCCGAACAGCACGCGGAACGCCGTCGAGTACATGAGCAGCGCGCGCAGCACGTACTGCTCGTTCCAGCTGCGGTTCTCGCCGATCACCCACTCGCGGGGGTACTCGCGCGGCAGGTGGATGTCGTGCACGTGGATCCGCACGCCGGCTGCGAGCCGCGGCAGCACCTCGAAGAACAGGAAGTTCACGTCGCTACCGGTCTTCGCCACGTGCGACGAGTCGATGAACAAGATGTCGCCCGCGCCGAGGCGCAGGAACGGATCGAGGCCGACGTGTTCGACGCGCTGCTGCAGGAGCCGCGTGACACCGGGCAGCGTGCCCTTCCGCAGGAACGGCCGCGGGTAGGGCTCGATGCAGGTGAAGTCCATCGCGCCGCCGAACTGGCGGCGGTTCACGTCGGCCGTGAGCAGCGTCGAGTAGCCGGAGCCGACCTCGACCATGCGCTTCGGCTTCCACTCGGACAGCAGCACGAACAACGAACGCGCGTCGAGCCACGAGAACTGGCTGTTGCGCGTGTAGAAGCGGTCGAGGTCCGGCGTGTCGGGCAGCGTCTCGGGGTAGTCGTACCGCGGCAGGTGGCGCGGGAAGTACTCTCCCAGCACCGTCTCGTGGTGTTCGCGGTTCCACTCGATGCCCAGGATCTCGGGCGCCGCCGGCCAGATCTGCGCTTCGCGGGCGACGACGTCGGCCGTGTCGACGACGGGCGAGTAGAAGTGACCGTCTGGGAACGCGGCTTTCGTACGCGGTTTCATCGGGAGAGCCTCATCGCGGCAGCCAGCCGAGTTCCGACAGCCGCTGGAACACGGCTTCGGCCCACCATTCGTGGACCATCGGTGTGGGATGGGGGTCGGTCGCCGAAAGCGCCAGCGGCGAGCCGAGCAGGGCCGCGTGTCCGTTGTCGTGCAGGTACCGGTTCACGCGCTCCCCGATCTGCACGACGGGCAGCGGAATCGCGTCACACACGGCACGCACCTCGCGCCACAGGTCGTGATGGCACGTCACGAGCACCGGGAAGCCGTTCGCCTTGCCGGCAGCCGCGATGTCCTCGAGCGCGCGACGGAACGCACCCAGCCCGACGAGGTGGCGATACTCCGGCGGCACACGCTCCGGGTCCTGTTCGAACGCGCCGGTTTCGCGCGTCGGCGCCCACACGAACGGGCCGTGCAGTTCCTCCTCGCGCCAGGACGCCGATCGCTTCACGAGGTCCCACAGGAACGAGTGGTCGAGGCGCCAGTAGTCCGGCCGCCGCCAAAGGTAGTTGGGCAGGTCGAGGTCGTTGCCGACGAAGTCGACGAGCACGAGATCGGGCGCGAACGCGAGCCCCTTCTCGCGCAGCACGCACGCTTCCATCGCGGTGTTGTAGCCCGGCACGCCGGTGTCGATCGCCTCCACGACGCGGCCGGGCACGGCCTTCTGGACGAGGCCCTCGAGCCGCGCGAGACCGGTGTCCTCGTAGCGCACGCCCCACCCGAACAGCACCGAATCGCCGAGCCCGACGATGCGCCACGTGCCCGGCGGCTTCTCCTTCGAGCGCGACGGGCCACGGAAGCCGAACTCGTTCGTGCGCACGGGGACTCCGAGGAACTCGACGTCGAGGTCGGGCACCATCTCGAAGACGATGTCGTGGTTGCGCGCGGCGCGGATCAGGTGGCCGAGGCGGACCGGGCGGCCCGGCAGCGGCTTCGCGGCGTCCTGGCCTCGGTGCTGCGACGCGGCAACCATGTCCGGATCGAAGACCGCCCACCCGATGCGCACCGCGATCTCGGCGGCGATCCCGGCCACGGCGCAGCCGACGGCGAACAGCCCGAGCCGCACGCGCCAGCGGCGCGGGCGACGCGGCGTGGGTTCACTTGCCATCGACCACCAGATCCGCGAGCTGCCGCGCCAGGGCCTGCAGCTTCACGCCTTCGAGGTTGCAGAGGACCGCGATCGCGACGCGACGCTCGGGGAGCAGGAGCAGGAACGTGCTCACGCGCGACTGGGCGCCGCCGTGGAAGACCTCGCGGTTCCCGCGGCGCTGCGCGACCCGGAAGCCGAGCGCGTAGTCGATCGTGGCGCCCGCGTTCGTCTTTTGCGGCGTCCACATCGCAGCGAGCGTCTCGGCGGAGACCAGCTTGCCGGCCATCAGGCCCGCCGCGAACCGCACGAGGTCGTCCGACGAACTGCACAGGCCACCGCCGCCGAGCTTGTACGAACCGTCCATCAGCTCGCTGTTGCGCAGCACACCGCCCTCACGAACGTAGCCCTGTGCACGGCCCTTCACGATCCGCCGCACGTCGTCGTCCTGCAGCGTCGGCGCTTCGCACGGCACGGCGATGCGTTCGCGCACCAGATCGCCGAACGGCTGCTTCGCCGTCTTCTCGACGACCGCGGCGATCAGGTTGTAGCCGTACGTGCTGTACAGGTACTTCGTGCCCGGCTCGTGCAGCAGCGGATCGGCTGCGAAGCGCACGAGTCCCGCGACCTGCGTCGCGTAGTGCACCGTGCTCTCCGGTTCGCCGCGGTAGTGACGCACGCCGCCGAGGTGCGCGAGCAGCTGGCGGGTCGTCACGGGCCACGCCTTCTCCGGCCACTCCGCGACGATGGCGTGCACGTCGCGATCGAGGTCGAGGCGCCGTTGCTCGGCGAGCTGCATCGCGAGCACCGCGGTCACGGGCTTGCTGATCGAACCGAGCCGGTACACGGTCGCCGCCGTCGCCGGCACTTCGTTCTCGAGATCCGCGAAGCCGAAGCCGCGCTGGAACGAGAGCGCCCCGTCGACGCCGATCGTGCAGGAGAGTCCCGGGATCTGCAGGTCCCGCATCGCCGTCTCGATCGCGGTCACCGCCGCCGCCGACCACCGCGGCGCGTCCTGCGCGAAGAGGACGGCCGCGGACATCGCCGCGACGACGAGCCAAGACGAGCCGCAGCGCACGAAGCGGCCGGCGAACCGACGAAACGAGGTCATGAGAGGCGCGGGCAGCGTAGCGGGCATCTCCCTTCCTGCGAGGGACTGCCGGTCGTGTGGTAGCGTGCGCCGGATGATCGCCCGCGAGCTCGTCGGCACCGCCAGCGTTCCCGGGCATCGCGGCGAACTTCGGTGCTATCGACACGATCGCGACTTCGCGATCTGGATCGACCGAACGGAGCTGATGAGCAGCCGCGTGCACGGGTCCGAAGAGGCGCTCGCGGAACTCGGGCTCGCCCATCTCGCCAGTCGCGAGGTGCCCCGAGTCCTGATCGGCGGTCTCGGCATGGGCTTCACCCTGGCGCGCGCACTGGCCGTCCTGCCGCGCAGTGCGAGGGTCGACGTCGCCGAGATCGTGCCCGCGGTCGTCGAGTGGAATCGCGAACTGTTCGGCCACTGCGCGGGCCACCCGTTGCGCGACCCCAGGGCGAACGTGTTCGTCGGCGACGTCGCGGATGCGATCGCCGCCGCGACGGGCACGTACGACGCGATCCTGCTCGACGTCGACAACGGTCCCGAGGGCCTGTCGCGCCCCGACAACGATCGTCTCTACGGGTCGCGCGGCCTCGCGGCGCTGCATGCGGCGCTGCGTCCCGGCGGTGTGCTCGCGGTGTGGTCGTCGGCCGACCACCGCGCGTTCGACACGCGGCTCCGGCGCGCGCCGTTCCGGGTCGAGACGCACCACGTGCGTGCACGGCGCACGAAGGGGCCGCGGCGAACGATCTGGGTCGCGGCGCGCGCGTGACTCGGCTCAGCGGGGCCGGCTGCGATTGCCGGCCTGGTTCTTGGCGACCGTGTTCGCCGGGTCGTCGACCTGCGGCAGCTGAACCCCCTCCTTCTCCAACAGGAGCAGCAGCCCTGCCCGAACGGCCTCGCTCGGCGAGCTGAAGCGTCCGTCGCGAACGAGCTGGAACACCGCCTGTGCCATCGCCACGGGGATCGTCACGCCGAGCGTCGTCGCCTTCTGGTTGCGAGCCATCCGCGAAGGTCTACCACGCGGCGCCCGCAGCGGGCAGCGACGACGACCGATCAGTACGCGCTGACCAGGAGCGCTGTGCTGGTCGTCAGGCCGAAGAACGGATCGATCTGCACGGACTGGGCGGCGAACGTGACCGGTCGGACGGCAGGCGGCAGCGGCAACGTCAGGTCCTGTCCCAGCACGACGAACAGGAGGTCCGCGGTGGGCAGGAGCACACACGGGAACGGCGTCGCCGGCGCGAGCACGACCGGCTGCACCCCCAGTCCGATCACGAACACCGACAGGCTCGGGACCAGAAGCCAGTCGATGCGCCGCAGGTACAGGTTCCCGTCGAACTGCGGCCACGCCGTCAACTGCGTGGAGTCGCAACCGAGCATCGCCTGCGTCGACACGATCCCGGCCTGCGGGCGCGCCGTGATGATCAGTACCGACTCCGCCGAGGCCGGCCCGATCGCCGACATGTCGCCGACCACACGAACCAACAGCGGCACTGGCCCGAGCGTGACGTTCTGGTACCACTCGCCGCCGACGGCGAGCGAGAAGTCGAGCAACCCGTCGTTCCCCACGTCGACTTCGAGGGACTGGCTGACCGCGCCCAGCGGGATGACACCCTGATGGCGGACGCTGAGTTCGACGACGACCGACTGCGGCGCGGAGAGCACGACGAACCAGTCCGCGGGGCCGATCGACGCCTGCACCGGCGGGCTGGCCAGATTCGAGTAGATCGACCGGCGGCATTCGACGGATGCCAGGAGCGGCCCCTCCGCCGATGTCCAGACCAAGTTCGCGTCGCAGTTCCCTCCGAGGCCGAGCGGCGGGGACACCGACGCCGTGGTCACCGAGGGCAGTGCAACGGGGCCTGCCGGCACCATCACCGTCTGCGTCTGACCGCCGAGTTGCGCGGTCACCGGCACGGGTGCCGAGGCGAACACGGTGATCGTCTGGGCCGCAGCCGGAACGGAGAAGGCGAGAAAAGAGAGCAGTGTGGCGTGCATCGGATCCTCCTCGCCGGGTATGCCGCTGCCACACGCCCGGTAACCGATCCCCACTCGAACTTCGAAAGGGTGCGCGACCGCTCGGCCTGCATCGCGAGCGTGCGACTCCGCAACCGACCTGCCTAGAAGGCCGACACGAAGAACGCGTTCGTCGTCAACAGGCCGGCCGGATCGAGGCTGACCACCTGGCCGAAGAAGTCCAACGGACGCACTGCCAGCGGCAACGGCAGCACGTACTCGGGCAGCCAGAAGGGCACGAACACGAGGAGATCCGGCGCCGGCATCAGGAGGCACGGCATCGGCGGCACCGCACCCAGCACGACCGGCTGCGCCGACAGGCCGAGCGCGAGCACGAAGGGCGCGGCGTCGAGGCCGAACCCCATGTCGAAGCGCAGGTCGCCGGTGAAGGTCGGAGCCGCCAGCAGGTAACGGTCGGGATCGCAACCGGGCACCGAGGGCGTGACCGTCATGCCGGGCCACGGCGTGACGACCATGCGGATCTTCGGCGTGACGATCCCCGGCCCGAGCAACGTCGTGTCGCTGCGAACGCGCAGGCGCCAGGGTGTCGGCCCGATCAGTCCGACCAGCGTCGTGTCTGGCGAGCCGAACGCATACTCGATCGAGCCGTTGTCCCCGGAATCGACCTCGAACATCTGCTGGTTCGAACCGGCCGGGATGCCGCCCTCCTGTCGCAGTTCGATCTTCGCCAGCATCGGCAGCGGATTGGTGACTTCGACCACCCAGTCGGTCGGGCCGAGGTGCACGAACGCCGGATTGCCAAGTGACGCCACGGACGCGAACTGCTGGAAGACGACCTCCATCCGGGTCGGACTCGACAGCACCGCCCAGGCCAACTGCGCGTTCGCGACATCCCCCGGTCCTGGATTCACCGAGGCGATGAGCAGCGGCGACGGAGCGATCGGTCCCGCCGGCAACGTCAGCGTCTGCGATTGCAGTCCGTGCGAGGCAGTGACCGTGATCGGCGCGAGCGCCGTGAGAGCCACCGATTGCGCGGTGGCCGAAGCGCTCAAGACGAGCAGAACGAAGCCATGACCTTTCATCGAGTTCCTCCGTTGACGCCCCGTGATAGCGGGCCCGGCGCGCCCGGCAACCGCGCGTGCGGCCCGGGCGGGACCGCGCGAAACCGCCTGCCGGCCCCCGACATCCGCGCGCCTCGTGCGACCTCGCTCCGTTGCTTCGGACGCGCCGGTCGGGCACGCTCGCGGAATGGAAGCGGCCTCGATCCCGCGCCCGAACGAACGACTGCTCGCGCGGGTGGTCCCGTACTGGCTCATCGCCGACGGCCTCGGCGCGATCGTCGTCACCGGGCTCGCGTGGTTCGTCGCGCGGCCGCTGCTCGCCGACAACTGGAAGACGTGGTCGCCGACGTTCGACAACGTGCTCCTCGGTTGCTGCCTCGGCCTGCTCGCGCTCACGATCCTGTCGCCGCCGCTCGCGTGGCTGCGCTGGCGTTTCGCGTTCCTCGGCGACCTGCTGCTGATGCGCTACGGCATCCTGTTCGTCGAAGAACGAGCAGTGCCCGTGCGGCGCATGCAGCACGTCGATCTGGTCCGCGGCCCGATCGAGCGCCTGTTCGGCCTCGCGACGCTCGTGGTGTTCACCGCGGGCAACGAAGGCTCCGCGTTCCGGGTGCCCGGCCTGTCCGCCGCCCGCGCGCAGGAACTTCGCGACCGCATCGTCGAGGCTCGTGGTGACGGACGCCTCTGAGCGCACGCACGAAGGCGACCCGGTACCGGTAGCGCCGCGACCGGCCGACGTGGTCCTCGCGCGCGGCCACCTGCACCCGGCGATCCTCCTGCTGCGGCTCGTCGACGTGCTGCGGCAGGTCGCCGTGTGGGTGCTGATCGGCGTCTTCGCCGCCCGCTGGGCGCTCGTCGCCGCAGGAGTGCTGTTCCTGCTGAACCTCGGCTACGCGGTCGCCCGCTACCTGACGCTCGAGTTCACGCTGACCCCCGAGGAACTGCGCATCCGCGAAGGGCTGCTCGAGCGCCAGGAGCGCCGCATCCCGCTCGATCGCATCCAGGACCTCGGCTTCGAGTCGACGATCCTGCGGCGAGTGCTCGGCCTCGTCGTCGTACAGGTCGAGACTGCGTCCGGTCGAGGCGTCGAAGCGCGCCTGGACGCGCTGTCGCGCGCCGACGCCGAGCACCTGCGCGAAGTCCTGCTCGCGGCGCGGCGCGACGCCACGGCCGGAGCAATCGCGGCCCGTGCCGACGCGGGAACGAGCGAACCGGCTGCGCCACCCGAGCCCGAGCCGGAGTGGGTCGTGCACCGCAGCACGGCCGGTGAACTGCTCCTCCGCGGCATCACGGACCTGCGCCTCTCGGCGTTCGTGCTGGTCGGGTTCGCGGCGCTCGAGTTCGGGGATCGCCTCGGCATGGTCGCCCAGGTGCAGGGCATCGCGCGCAGCTTCCGCGACTGGATCGATCGGCTGCCCACGAGCACGGCGATCGCGCTGTTCGCCGGACTCCTGTTCGCGGTCATGGCGTTCGGCGTCGTCACCGCGACGGTCGGCAATCTCGTGCAGTTCCACGGCTTCACGCTGACGCTGCGCGGCGACGTGCTGCAGCGCCGCTACGGCCTGCTGACGACGCGCGCGAAGACGCTGCCGCGTGCGCGCATCCAGCGCGTGGCCGTCGAACAACCGTGGCTGCGCCGCCTTCTCGGCGTCGCCGTCGTGAAGGCCGATTCGGCCGGCGGCAGCCGCACCGAGGGCGAGGACGCGGCAGGCGGCTTCGACGTCGTCGTGCCGCTCTGCCGACTGCCCGTCGCCGACGCCCTGCTGCCGGCGCTGCTGCCCGGCATCGAGAACGAACGGTTCGGCTGGCTGCGCGGCTCACCCCGGCTCGTCGTGCGGACGACGCTGCAGGGCGCGCTGTTCGCGGCGGTCGCGCTGGCCGCGACCTGGCACGTTGCGGGCGCCTACGCGCTGCTCGCGCTCCTGTTCGTCCCGGTGTGGGCGCTGCTCGGTGTCCTCGTGTGGCGCAACCTCGGCTTCGCGCACGGCGGCGCCTTCGTCGCGCTCCGCCACGGCGTGATCGGCCGCTACCTCGCCTGGGTGCCGACCGCGAAGATCCAGGCCGTCGTCGTTCGCCAGGGACCGCTCGCGCAACTGCTCGGGCTCGCCGACCTCACGGTCTACGTCGCGGGCGGCTCGCCCACCCGCCTGCCCGACCTCACGGTCGGCGACGCACAGCGGCTCGCGCACGCACTCGCGCAGGACGCCGCTGCCGCTGCCGCGAAGGCCTGGTGACGCGCCGGATCCCGCGGATTCGTGCCACCGTCGGGGAGCACGGTGCACATGAGCATTCGTGGACTCACCCACGATCACGATCGGATGCGGACTCGTGCAGGGCGTCGACGCGGTACCGATCCGCGTGGAGGCGACGACGCGCAGCGCCGGAGACGGCACGCCGCGGCTGCTCGGCCTGGTCGACGCGTGCGTGCGGGAGGCCTACCACCGGGTGTTGCAGGCGTTCTTCGCGCTCGGTCTGCCGCAGCCGCGCGGCGTCCTGACGGTCAACTTCGCGCCGGCTGCGCTGCGCAAACACGGGAGCGGCTTCGACCTTCCGCTGGCGCTCGCGCTGGCCGGGGCCGGAGGGCTCTTTCCGCCCGAACGGGCGCGCGGGCTGTTCGCGTTCGGCGAAGTGGGCCTGCGCGGCGACGTGCTGCCCGCCCGCGGCGCAGTCAGCGTTGCGCTCGCGGCCCGGCACGAAGGCGGTGCGGTGATGGTCTGCGGACGCGCCGACGCCGAGGCGTGTGCAATCGTCGACGATCTGCCGATCCACGGCGCGACGACTCTCGCCGACGCCGTTCTGTGGCTCGCGGGCCGGCGCGAACTGCCGCGTGCCGCGCCGACACCCGAGGCCCAGGGCGATCCGGTGCCCGACCTCGGCGACCTGCGGGGTCTCGCCACCCAGAAGCGCGCGCTCGCCGTCGCCGCGGCCGGTGGACACAACCTGCTCTTCAGTGGTCCGCCCGGCACGGGCAAGAGCGCGATGCTTCGCCGCCTGCCCGGTCTGCTCCCGCCGCCCGGACCGACCGAACGGCTCGCGATCCTGCAGGTACACGCCGCCGCCGGCCTGCCGCTGCCGCCACCGGGCCGCCGCCCGCTGCGGGCGCCGCACCACACCAGTTCGACCGTGAGCCTGCTCGGCGGCGGGGCCGACGTGCGACCCGGTGAAGTGACGCTCGCGCACCACGGAGTGCTGTTCCTCGACGAACTGGTCGAGTTCCGCCGCGACGCGCTCGAAGCACTGCGCCAGCCGCTCGAGGACGGGATCGTCACCGTCGGTCGCGCGCGCCACACCGTGACGATGCCGGCATGGTTCCTCCTCGTCGCGGCGATGAATCCCTGCCCGTGCGGCTATCTCGGCCACCGCCAGCGGCCTTGCACGTGCCCGCCCCCGGCCGTGGCGCGCTACCGCGCTCGACTGTCGGGCCCGCTGCTCGACCGCCTGGACCTGCAGGTCGACGTGCCGGCCCTCTTGCCGCACGAGCTGCGTGCACCGCCCGACGCCGCGGGCACCACCGCGGCGTTGCGCGAGCGTGTGCTGCTGGCTCGAGCGCGCCAGGTCCGCCGCCAGACCCGTCATGGAGTCACGACGCCCAACGCGCGCCTCGCCGACCGTGCCCTCGAGCAGGCGTGTTCCGGAGACGACGCCGCGCTGCGCGCTGCGGACGACGTGCTGCGGCTGCATCATCAGAGCGGTCGCGGTCGGGTACGGCTCCTGCGCCTCGCTCGCACGATCGCCGACCTCGACGATCGCGACACCGTCGTCGACGCCGACATACTCGAGGCGGCAGCCCTGCGCGGATTCCGCGCGCCGAGCCTCCGGTGAATTGCGCCGCTTCAGTTCGGAATGCGAACGACGGGACCGGCAGGCCGCGGCGACGCCGGAGTCGTCGACGCCGCGGGCGCCGGCTTGCGCGCCGACGACGCGCTCTTGCGCACCGGTTCCGCGAGCGGCCCTTGCAGCTTCGGCGCGATCGCCTGCGCGTCGAGTTCGATCGACCGCTGGACGAATGCGAAGTCCGCTTCCAGCTCGTCCCAGGCCGCGACCGGCGCGCGACAGACCAGCACGAGGAAGCTCTCGTGCCACGGGATCACGTCGATCGTGGCCCGCACCGGCGCGGGGCCCGACCGGCTGCGAGCCGTGAGCCGCGAGCAGCTGCGCTCGCGCACGACGACGGACTCGCGGCCTTCGATGCGCAGATCGGTGTGCAGGAGCTGGAACCAGTTCGCGACGGCGCTGGTCGCCGTGTCGAGTGAGGCTCCTGGTTCGAGGTGTTCGATCCGCGACAGGCCGATCGTCGCCCCGTGAGCATCGCACTGCAGCGACACCTGACCCGCCGGTACTTCCTCGCTCGTCTGCCAAGCGGGGTTCGGCACCCAGACGCCGAACCCGCCGCCGGCTTCGGCCACGACGGCGCCAGGGATCGCGCCGCCGCTGGACGCTCGCTGCGCGTTCGCGGAGTCCGTCGGGACCGCGACGAGCGCCGGCCCTGCCAGTTCGCGCCGCAGCGTGCGCGACGAACCGTCGATCCACTCGCTGTTGCGCCCGTTCGTCGAGCACTCGGCGACTTCGAGCACGCGGGCAACCTTGCCGTCGATGGTGACCCGGCGGCTGCGCGCACCGGAGAACGTGCGTCGCGCCATCTCGTCGATCGCCGGGTCGAAGATCGGCATCGCCGCATCGACGCCCCTCGCCTCGCGCGCCATCGCGCGGGCGAGCAGGGGGAACGTGGCGTCGGCGGGGAAGTCGATCGTGCGCTCGCGGCGACCCGAACGGTCGAGGCGGACGATCTGCAGGCGGTCGTCCCGCCGCACGGCCTCGACGATGCGTTCGTCGACGATGCGCGTCGCGTTCGCCGCGGCGTCGATCATGGCGAGCGGTGCGGCGCCGAGCAGGGGATCGCTGCGACGCTCGCGGAAGTAGCAGCTGATCGGCCGCCACGACGCGTCGGCGGTGCACATCGACGTCACCTGCCAGCGCGCGCGCCCGTCCGCGAACTCGTACTCCTCGACGATCGAGAACCCGCCGTCCGCGGCGGGCTTCGCCGCCGCATGCAACCAGCCGACCGCCGCGCCCGTGCCGTCGTGCAGTACGAACCACTCGTCGCTCGGTGTCACGGTCGGGGACCTGGCTGCCGATGCGGCCACGGCACCCCGCCGCACCTCGGCGATCTGGGCCATCGCGAGACCGATCGACGCGCCGGCCTCGATCTCCAGTTCGACGTAGCCGTCGAGTTGGGCCGTGATGCGCCCTTCGAGGCGGTCCCCGTTCTTCAGCACCACCAGGTCCAGGGCCGCCGGCGCCTTGGTCTCCGCGGTCGGGGCGGGATCCTGGCACAGACACAGCAACATCAGGGTCGCGAGCATGCGGATGGGTTCTCCGCGGCCGCTATCGAACGCCCGATGCCACCGGCTTGACCGCCGTGTCGAAGAATCCGACGCCGCCGTACGGAATCCGGACCCTGCGTCGCGACTCCCGCCTCACCGCAGGAGGCGACGCACTCCGGCAAACGCACAAGCGGTCGCCGCGGCGAGAACCGGCAACAGCAGGAGCCACGCGGGCACGCCCGCGATCTCACTCCAGAAGTTCCACCACAGATGTCGCCCGCAGCGGTCCTCGCGGCACTGGGGTCCGAGCACGAGCAGGGGGTCCGTCGACACGACACCGAACATCGGTTCGATCGTCGCGGCAGCACCCGTCGCCGGCGCGCCGTCCTTCGTCTCGAACCCGCCCACATGGGACCTGGTGACGTAGGTCCAGTTCGCGGCAAGCGGAGACCAGCGCGGCTCCCACGAGATGCGATCGATGATCTCGTCGGGCGAGAGGATCCGGGGCGGGACCTCGTTCGCGGCAGCGGCCTGCACCGCCTGCGACGCCAGCTGGATCTGTCCGCGCGTCGGCGCGACGACGGAGGTCAGGTTGGCGAAGAGGCCGCAGCCGAGCAACGCGAGCCACGTTCGCGGCCAACGTTCCCACGGGCGCGTCTGCGGCAGCACGATCGCGAGCAGGAGCACGACGCCGGGCGTCACGTACCGAACGCCCCAGCACTGGCCGCCCTGCCATCCACGCGCGCTCGCGAAGAAGAGGAACGGCGCGACGAACAAGACGAGCGCCAGCCAACGCAGCACGAGCGAGCGCTCCCGCGCGGCGAGCGGCACACCCAGCCAAAGGAGCGGCGACAGCCACGCGACACCGCGCCCCGCCGCGAAGAACAGCTTCGTCAGGCCGGAGAGCATCGGCTGGTCGAACCACGCGTCGTACTTCGGGTACCCGGTGTCGAGCGGATCCCCGAAGCGCGCGTACCCGGTCGCGAGCAGAGCCGCGAGGAACGGCAGTCCGCCGAGACCGAACCACGCGACGTCGCGCAGCCGACCGCGGCGGCGGCACGCGACGGCGACCCCGACGGCGCAAGCGGCCACGAGGAACGCGCTCTGGTAACGCAGCAGCACCGCGATCCCGGCCGCAGCGCCGCCCGCGATCAGGACACCACGAGCCGTGGCGCCCGTGTGCACCCGCACGGTGACCAGCAGCATCGCGAGGACGAACGTGAGACCGGGGCCGTCCGACAGCTGCTCGCGGCCGAGCGCGAACGCCTGTGTTCCGACCATGATCGCGACGGCAGCGATCATCGCATCGCGCCACGATGCACCCAGCGCGCGACCGATCGCCAGCAGCAGCAACAACGACGTCGCGGCGAAGGCGGCCGGCATCACGAGCGCGATCAGTCCCTGCGTCAGGACGGGATGTCCGTAGAGATACGAGACGCTGTTCGCGAGGTCGTCGCCGGACAGACCGGGAGCAGTGAGCGAACGGTACCGCGACTCGGCCTCCGGCCAGACGTTCTCGAGCGCCTCGCCGACCGCGACGAACGGCACGAGCAACCACACGTAGCCGACCGGGAACCACACGTAGACGCGCCCGTCGCGGCCGACCTTGCCGAACTGCCGGTGCCCTTCGTCCGAGGTGCGGTGCACGTGCATCGCGCCGATCCGTTCGCCGAGCAGTTCGCCGCCCTGTTCCGGCGTCAGCAGCGCGCTGTCGCCGCGTGTCCAGATCGCCCGCGCCGCGTGCATCGAGAAGGCCGCGTCGACCGTGTCGAGATTGCCGTGCGCCACCGACGCGAAGCCGAAGAACGCGCCGAGCCACAGCAGCACCAGGGCGAGCGCCTTCGAGGAGCCCGGGCCGTTCACTTCCCGCCTCCGGCCGCCGATGCGCCGAGCAACGGGAGCGCCCACCACCAGAGGACCGGCACGAGGAGCAGCGCGCCGAGCAGGTCTACGAGCAATCCGGCGCGCGCCATCTGGCCGAACGTGATCTGCCGTGACGCGAAGACGATGGTGTTGGGCGGCGTGGCGATCGGCAGCATGAAGCCGCACGACGCACCGAGCACCGCCGGCAACATCAGCACGAGCGGATCGACCCCTGCCGCGTTCGCGCCGTCGCGGAGCACCGGCAGCAGGAGCGCCGCGACGGCGGTGTTGCTGGCGATCTCGGAGAGCAGAGTGATCGACACGACGAGCACGCCGATCAGCACGGCGGGATGCACGGTCGCCACGAGCGGCCGCAACAGCTCGCCGAACGCGGTCGACAGACCCGTCGGCGCGAACGCGCCCGCCA
This sequence comes from uncultured candidatus Brocadiaceae bacterium, assembly GCA_964538915.1. Lineage (GTDB taxonomy): Bacteria > Planctomycetota > UBA1135 > UBA1135 > UBA2386 > JAEUHQ01. Next base: position 22,489 of record CAZIFB010000059.1, read on the forward strand.
TCGCGATGCCCCCACCCAGCAGCAGCAGGAGGTCGAACGGCATCTGCCGCACGGTGTCCCAGTCGACGAGACGCGCGCCGTCCTTCGTTCCGGCCGGGATCAGGAACGCGGCGATCGCGACGAGCACCGCGACCGAGCCGTCGAGCACGAACCGTTCGTTCTGTCCGACGGGCGCGATCCAGCTCGCCCAGCCGCGCACCACGCTGTCGGCGCCGAAGCGCAGGTCGCCCCGCGTACTCCACAGCAGCACGGCCGCCGAGAACAGGAGCGCCGTGCGCACCTCGGCTCTGCTCCACGGCCCCAGAGAACGGGCTTCGTGCAGCAGCTCGTCACCGCGCCGCAGCCGCGCGCCGGGCAACGGGAGCGCGAACCTGGTCACCAGCAGCGCCGCGAGGGCCGCCATCAGGATCGAGAACGGCGCGAACGCGGCCATCCACGCGAAGAACGACACCGGCGCCGCGCCCTGCGCCACGAGCGGTTCGTAGTACGCGAAGAAGAGGGCGTTCGGGGCGGTGCCGATCGGAGTGCCGATCCCGCCGATCGATGCGCCGAACGCGATCCCGCACATCACGCCGGCTCCGAAGTTGGACTGCGCGCGCGCCGACAGTTCGCCGAGTTCGCGGGTGCGCTGCACGAGCACCTTGCCGATCGGCAGGAGCAACAGCGCCACCGCCGTGTTGTTGATCCACATCGACACGAACGTCGCGGCGAGGAAGAAGCCGAAGACGAGCCGGCGCGGGAACGGACCCACGCGGCCGACGATGCCGAGGGCGATACGACGATGCAGCGAGGCGCGTTCGACCGCCTGCGCCAGCACGAACCCGCCGCCGAACAGCCACAGGATCGGATCGCCGTAACCACGCGTGACCTCCGCGGTCGACTCGATGCCGAGGATCGGCAGGAGGGCAAGGGGCAGCAGCGACGCCGCGGCGATCGGCATCGCCGCGAGCAACCAACACGACGTGACGAGGCCGGTCACGAACAGGAGCCGACACGCGGGCGCGGGATCCGTTCCGTCGGCGAACGGAAGGAACCGTCCGAGCCACCAGCACACGGTGCCGATCGCGATCGCGATTGCGAGCCGTCGCATCGAGACGTCGCCGTGCCCGGAAGGCACCGCATGCGACGGATCGATCACGGCAGAGCGCGCGGCGGAGCCACGCTCGCGGACAGCCACTGCAGGTACGCCGGCGAGCCCCCGTCGACCGCCAGTTCGAGCACTTCGGGCACCTGGTACGGGTGCAGTTCGAGGATGCGCTGACGCAGACGGGGCGCCGCGTCGCGCGTCGTCTTCGCGACGAGGAGGACCTCGTCGGCCACGTCGACCGCCCCCTCCCACCGGAAGAACGACCGAACGCCCGGCACGACGTTGACGCAGGCGCACAGCCCTTCGTCGACGAGGCGCCGCGCCAGATCCTCCGCCGAGAGGCGCACCCCGGCAGCGGCGGCCGGCGCCGTGCACAAGACGACGATCGCCGGCGCGGTCACTTGCCGCGCGCGAGCCGTTCGGCCAGCGCCGGATGGAGCCCCGCGGCGAGGATCTTCGCCTGCGTGCGGCGGAAGTCGTACGGGACGCGGTGGATCTCGACGCGGCCATCGCGCACGACCGCGAACGAAGCACGCGGGTCGCCGTCGCGCGGCTGCCCGACGCTGCCGACGTTCACGATGCACGGGCCGTCGAGCGGGAAAGAGCTGCGGTCGTCGGTCGCCTGCGTGAAGCGGTAGTCGGGACCGTGCACGCCGGGCCAGTGCGTGTGCCCGACGAAGCTGGGGCGATCGATCAGCGCGAACAGCTGCTGCATCTTCTCGGGCTCCAGGAAACCGTCGCTCTTCAGCACGTACTCCATCACGGGATCGCGCGGCGAGCCGTGGAAGAACAGGTAGCCGTGGTCCTGCATCCGCTCCGGCAACGAACGCAGGAACTCCCACGCAGGGCGCCTCCGCGGGTGGAAGAACGACGGCTGCAGCTTCGCGCGCGTGTAGAGCAGCGCCTCGCGAGCCAGCGGATTGAAGTCGTCGAGGTGGTGGAACAGACCCCAGTCGTGGTTGCCCTGGATCGTCCACTTGCAGCGCTGCATCACGAGGCGGGTGACGGGCAGAGGATCGGCGCCGTAGCCGATCACGTCGCCGAGGCACATGATCTCGCGGACTCCGAGGTCGTCGATGCGCTGCAGCACTGCCTGCACCGCCTCGATGTTGCTGTGCAGATCGGAGATCAGCGCGAACGCCGTCAAGGCTGCCTCGCACCCGCGGCGACCAGCGCCTTCTGCACTCCGGCCTCGATCGCCGCTTCGGCGGCCGCAAGGCCCATCGACAGGGTGGCGCCGGCAGCCTTCTTGTGGCCGCCGCCGCCGAACGCCGCAACGACCGCCTGCACGTCGACGTCGCGCCGCGCGCGCAGCGACGCCTTCACCGTGCCGTCGAAACGCTCCTTCAGCAATGCGACCACTTCGACTCCCTCGATCGAGCGCAGCGGATCGAGCACCGCGTCCGTGTCGAAGTCCGCGCGCGCCGCGTGCTCCATCCACGCCTTGTCGAGACTGACCATCGCCAGCTTGCCGTCGAGACGGAAGCGATGCCCGGCCAGCGCCTGCGCCAGCAGCGCCGGCGAGTCGGCGTGATTGCGGCGGAAGAGGCTGTCGTACACGAGGCTCGCGTCGACGCCCGCGGCGATCAGTTCGCTCGCCATCCCGAACACTTCGGCGTCGGCGTTCGAATAGCGGAACCACCCGGTGTCGGCGATCAGCGAGAGGAAGATGCCCTCCGCGGCCGCCGCGTTCAGGGGTACGCCGAGTTCGCGGAAGATGCGGCGGACCAGCGCGCCGGTCGCCGCTGCCGTCGCGTCGACGTAGCTCACCGAACCGTCGCCCTTCTCGCTGCCGACATGGTGGTCGATCACCGCGATCGGAACCCCTGCCGAGCGAAGCCGCTGCCCGAGCGCTCCGAGCCGCGACAAGTGAGCGCAATCGAGCAGGACCACGCCGTCGAACGGCGGCAGCGCGCCCTCGGCCCGCGCATGCCCGAACGGCGTGTGGCGGAGCAGGAAGTCGAAGCCCTTGCCGATCGGGTCCGGATTGACGATCACCGGGTGCTTGCCGAGCGCGCGCAGCAGGTGGAACAGCGCGGTTTCCGCGCCGAGGCAGTCACCGTCCGGGTTTTCGTGGCCGGTCAACAGCAGGCGGTCGTGCGTGCGGAGAAAATCGAGGAACCTGGTCAACGTTGGGGCCCTGGAGAGCGAGGGACTGTACGGCCCGTCGGGCAGGGGCTCAACGCCGTAGAGACCGCGGCCCGACGGCCCGGCCGCCGGCCACCACCACGATCGGCGTCGCCGCTCCTCGAACGAACCGTTCGACCGTGGTAGTAGCGTCGCCGTCGCAGCGAACGACCACGAAATCCGCGCGGCCGCCGCGTCGCAGGCGGCCGAGGCCGGGCCGACCGATCGCGAGAGCGCCGTGTGTCGTGGCCATCGCGAGGAGTCGCGTCGAGGACAGTTCGGGCCACATGCGAGCCGCGATGCCGAGTTCGGCTCGCATCGACCACTGCCGGTTGCTCGCGCGCGAATCCGTGCCGAGGCCGACGTGGATGCCGGCCGCGAGCCAGCGTGGTACCGGCGGCGGCGTGCGGCGGAACCACGCCATGGTGCCGGGGCACACGACGATCGATGCACCCGACCGCGCGATCCGCGCGACGTCGCCGCGTTCGAGTTCCTGGCAGTGCACGAGCTGGGTGCGCGGGCCGAGAACGCCGAGTCGTTCGAGCCAGCGCACGGCGCCGACGCGCGGCGGCCGAAACCCTGCCGGGAGACGACCGAGGCGCTCGAGCAGGTCGCGGAACGGACCGGCGCCGGAGCGCAGGAACTCCTGCTCCTCGGGCGTCTCCGCGCAGTGGATGGCGAGAGGACGGCCCGTGCGGCGGGCGGCGGTGAAGAGTGCGGGCGACACCGAATAGGGCGCGTGCGGCGACAGCCCGGCGTGCAGGTCCCCGCGAGCGACACCCGAGCGCTCACGAACCAGACGGCGCGCCGCCGTCCCTTCGAGGTGGAAGCCGGTCAGTTCGCGATAGCTCCGCCCGGCCACCGGTGTCGCGGCCAGAGCGGCGAAGCCTCGGCCCGTCGCGTCGATGTCGCCGACCGCGGTGACTCCGTCGGACAACAGATCGTGCGCGGCGGCGATCGTGCGTGCGCGTTCGCGACGAGGGTCGTCGGCCGCACGTGCCGCCATCACGGCGCCCACCCACGGCACGAACGAACGCGACGAACGACGCAGCGGGGCGATCTGCAGATGGCAGTGCGCGTCGACCAACCCGGGCATCACCACGACATCGGCGGCGCGTTCGCGGGAGCGGCGCAAGTGCACGATGCGCCCGTCCGGGTCCCAGACGATTTCGGCGCCGTCCAGGACGTGCCGGTCGTCGAGCACGATCCGGCGGGCTACGAGGCGGCCGCCCCGCGCACCGGCGCGGGGCACGGCCGGTCCGGTCATGCCTCGCCGATCACGCGCAGCGCGCGAACGACGCAGTTCGGGCCGGCGACGCGGTTGAAGCGAAGCAGGAACCGGAAGCCGTTCGGCGAATCGATGCCGATGCCGGGACCGGTGCCCGGACCGACGGCGTCGCGCCACTTGCGCACCACGTCGCCCGGGACCGGTGCGGTGCCCGTCTGGTTCAGCGTCGCACCCTGGAACTGGATCGTGACCGGACCGGCGGGGTCGTTCGCCTTCTGCGTGCCGGGCGCGCCCGAGTCGGTGTAGGTGATGTCGACCACACCATCGCCGTCGGTGTCGACGTCGAGCTCGTAGCGCAGCCAGGTCGGCGGGAACACACGACCGCTCCAGCGCCACACCGACATGCTCGCGGTGATGTCGTCGCGATCGACCAGGGTGCCGGTGTTCGCGGCCGCGTTGAACGCCGGAACGCTGACCTGCACGCTGTTCCAGTCCACCGGGGTCGGCGACTCGAGGCGGTAGAAGCCGGGCGATCCGGCACCGGCCTTCGCGGTGATGTTGTACGGCGCCACGGTGACGACGTTGAGGAAGACCTCCTTGATCTCGCTGCCCTCGCCGCCCGTGGTGTCGAACAGGCCGGATGCTTCGAGGTGGCCGCCCGCCTGCACGAGGAACGAGCCGCCGGAGCCGCCGCCGCCGGGCGAGCTGACGCCCCAGTTCGAGTCCTTGGTCGTCGGCGTCGCCTTGTCGTCGCCGTTGATGAACACACCAGCACCGCCGCGCGAGGTGAGGACCGCGCTCGCGCCGAGCGTGACGTTGCCGCCCGCGCGGAACGCGAGCGTGCCGCCGCCGCCCGAACCGCCGCTGCCCGCCACGTAGTGGTCGTTCGTCGCGCTCGTGATGACGGTGCCGAATGCATGGGAGCCGCCGCCGCCGCCGCCCGACCCGCCGACCAGGTAGTGGTTCAGCGACGTGGCACCGCCAGGCAGCCCACCCGCGAGGTTGAACTGGATGCCCCCGGCCGGCGCCGGTTGGGCAACGAACTTCGGCGATGCTGCCGGTGCGGTGAACGTCGGCACAGAGCCGGCGAGTGCGAAGCCACCGCCGCTGCCGCCCGGCGAGAACTGACCACGGTAGGACTGCGCGAGGACCGGGCCGAGCGATGTTGCCGCCGTGTAGATCGAGAACGTCCCCGTCGCCGGAGCGACCGGGCCGCCGATACCACCCGTGCCGACAACAGCGCCGCTGAACGCGTGGCCGGCCTGAACGCGAACGTCCGAGCCCGCCACACCGCGCGTGTTCGCGATGGGCATGCCGCCGGCCACGTTCGACTCGTCGCCGCCCTTGCCGCCCTTGCCGCCACCGGGCCCACCAGCGGAACCCGCTTGGCCGAGCACGAAGACCGCGATGCCGCGCGCGTTGAAGTCCTGCACCCGTTGGCCCGCCAGGGGCATGCCCGCGGGGGGGATCCACGCCGGCAGGGCCTCGCCGCTGATGTCGATCTTGCCGAGGATCTCGACCTTGCCGCGCACGAAGATCTGCACCGGCGGGACGGGATCCGTCGTTCCCTTGAACCGGACCGTGATGTTCTGCGGGACCACGAAGTCCGAGAAGAAGAACCGTCCGTCGGTCACGGTCGCCGGCAGGCCGTCGAGCGTGTTGGCCGCCGGAATCGCCGTGTTCTGGATGTTGATCTCGTAGGTGTTCGGCGCGACGAGCGCGCCGAGCGTCGGCGCGAACGACCCGTGCCGTCCGTCACCGCCGATGAAGCCGGCGCGCGCACCGCTCGCCCACACGCCACTCGACAAGTCCTTGTCCTGGAGAGCGGAACCGGCGAACGACTCGTTGACCGTGAAGGGAGCCGGCGCCACCGGGGCCGTCTTCAACACGAACGAGGCGGGTTCGGCGGCGCGGCCCGAGAGGTCCCGCAGGTCCGCGGTCACCGCAACCGTGATGCACGAGGAACCCGGCAGGGCGACGGACGGCTGGTACGTCACGACGGTCACGGGCGTGGGACCGACCTGCTCCGTGGTGATGGTCGGGATGCCTTCGAGAGCCACGCCGGTCGCGTCCTCGTCGCAGACAAGCACACCGCCGCTGTCCACCGTGCCGCGCACGATGACGGTGATCGGCGACGACGCGGACAGCCCGGCTTGCAGGCCCGACGTGTCGACCAGTTCCGAGAAGCGGAGCACGATCGTCGGGTTCGCCGGCACGTCGTTGAGAGTCGCCGGGGAAACCAGCGTGACGACCGGCGGCAGCTGGTCCTCGTCCTGGATGCCCCGCGAGGCAAACACCGTGCAGGAGAACTCCTGATTCAGCCCGTGCCCAGAGACGCTGCGGACGCCGTGCGTGTCGGTCCCGCCGGCGAGGGTGATGATGTAGCTCTCGTTGCGCAGGAACCCGAACGTGCTGATGCCGCCCGAGCTCGACACACGCGGCACGAAGGTCAGCTCGCGGCCGGACACCAGGTAGTCGCCCGCCGGCGCGAATCCGGTCGGAGTCCGGATCGAAACCGAGGCTGCGTTCACCGTGCCCGTGTCGAGGCGATCCGAGAACACGAAGCGCAGGCGCTGGTTCTCGGCGATCTCCGTCACCGCACACCCGGTCTGCGTGCAGCTGAGGTCGCAGCTGATCAAGCAGAACGCTTCACCGCCGGCGCACCGGATCGACACGTCGCCGGTCGTGTCGGTCGAACCGCCGGAACAGCCGGCGGCGCCGAGCGCCAACACACCGAACAGGACCTTCGAAGACAGGATCTTTCGCATGGTAGAGGACCGGAGGGTTCGGATCAGTTGCGGTAGACGACGACGACCTTCTGCACGGACACGTTCGTCGCGAGCGTGCCGTCCATCACCAACAGGAAACGGAAGCCGTTCAACGCATCGGACTGGATACCGGTGACGCCGAGCGCCGTGCGCACGCCGCTGCGCCAGACGCCCGTCTCGACCACTTCGCCCGTCACCAGGTCGATGGTCCCCGCCTGGAACAGCGCGCGGATCGGGGCGCCCACCGATGCCGTCATGGTGGACACGTTCGGGTCGTCGCTGAAGACCATCGGCGCGCCGTCCACGGTCGCGTAGATCTCGTAGCGCGCGTAGGTCGGGCCGAACACGAGACCCGTCGAGTAGAACTTCGAGCGGAAGGAGACGAGGTCGTCGCGCTCGGCGAGTTGGCCGACGTTGTCCACGGTCGCAGCCGGCAGCATCGAGACGAGCTGACTCGTGGTCGGCGCGACCGGCGCCTCGAACCGCACGAATCCGGGCGACCCGTCGCCGGCTTTGATCGTCACCTGCGTGTTGGCCGGGACGACCGGCACCGATCCGACGTTCGCGGACGAAGTGCGGGCCATGTTGCCGCCCGTGCCGCCGCGCACGTCGATGATCCCGAGCAGGTCCGAGGCGCGCCCCGTCTGGAGCACGATCGAACCGCCCGAGCCTCCACCGCCAGGTCCCGGCGCGGACGAGAACGCCGTCGCATTGCTGCTCGGTGTGCTGCCGCCGCTCGCGAGCACGAGTCCCGTCGGCGCGAGGCGCAGCGAATCCCCGGCGCGCAGCGCGAGAGCACCACCACCACCACCACCGCCGCCGCCGCCCACCAGGACCTTGTTCGAATTCGACGAGAAGCAGCCGTGACTGCCGGCCCCACCGCCGCCGGCACCCCCGACGAGGAAGTGGATCGAGCTGCGATCCAGCACCGGGACGAGCGGGAACGGAAACAACGGCAACGCCGCCCCACCGGCCGCGTCGGGCCCCATCGCCAAAGCCCCGTTCGGGAAGTTGTTGGAGACCACCCGGCCGATGCCACCCGCGTTGACGAATCCGCCGCCACCGCCGCCGGCCGCGGCCGACGCGCTGTAGGCGATGATGAACGGGGGCGCCGGGTAGATGAGCTCGGTCGGGAGGCCGCTCGCGGGGAACACCGAAGACCCGCGACCACCCGTCGCGGCAGACTGCAACGTGTACGCGTGGCCCGCGAGAACGCGCGCCGCGGTGCCGTCCGCACCGTTCGACAGCGCAGTTGGCACTCCGCTGGGACGATCGCCGCCCTTGCCGCCCGAACCGCCGAAGACACCACCCGCGCCGCCGGCCTGGCCATTCGCACCGGGACTCGCG
>CAZIFB010000060.1:0-29811 GCA_964538915.1 uncultured candidatus Brocadiaceae bacterium
CTCCCGCCACGGAATCGCCGTTGGCGAGATCGGCGCATCGCGCCGAGCGAGCCATACCCGATGCCTGTCGGGCGGGCCGAGCTTCGCTGCGCGAAGCTGGCACGCCCGCCAGGAATCGAACCTGGGACCGCCGCTTTAGAAAAGCGATGCTCTATCCGGCTGAGCTACGGGCGCTCGCGCGCGCGACGATATCGCCGCAGCGACGCGAAGGCACGAAGGTGGATCGGGCCGATCGACCCGTTCGGCTCGCAGACATCGCACACGGATCACGCGGCGATCGGGCGCCGCAGCAGGTGCATGGCCGGAGCGATCGCGAGCAGCAACGCGCCCCACAGCACGTACGACGCTGCCACCACCGCGATCGGGTGACCTGGCCAGCTGCGCACGTCGATGAATCCACCGATCGCCGGCGCCGCGAACGCCGCGCACAGCACCGTGGTCCGCGACGCACGTCCGGCGAGCGCTTCCCGCAGCAGCCACGCGAGCACGAAGAGAGCCGGCACGTAGTGGTGCTCCCAGCCGATCGGTGACGCGAGCGTCGCCACCTGCCACGCGAACAGGACGACCAGCGGCAGCTGGTCCGCGGCGCCCGGCCGGCGCGCCGAACGCAGCAGCACCAGCGCACCCGCCGCCACCATCGCACCCGCCGCCATGATGCTCGCGGTGCCCCCCCACGGCGCCGGCGTCGGCAGTTCGAACTCCAGCGGCGACGCGCCGCCGAGGCGCAGGAAGAACGCACTCCAGGACTGGTTCGGATGGAACGCGTAGCCGCGGGCCATCTGCGGCAGCACGACGGAGACGTATCGCCAGTGGTTGGCGATGCCGCCGTACGCCAGCGACGCCAGTCCGGCGGCCGCGAGGGTCACGAGCGCCGCTCGCACGAACGGGCGCGAATACACGGCAACGAGCAACGGAACGACCGCCATCTGCGGTTTGAACGCCGCGGCCATTGCGCAGGCCGCTCCGGCCGCGGCGACCCTGCCCCGCGCAACGACGCGGGCACTCGCGCCGATGCACACCGCAACCAACAGCGACGCCTGGTTCAGCTCCACCGCGCGCAACAAGGGGAAGAACGTGAGCGCGCTCCACGCGACGAACGCCGCGACCAAGACCCGCCGACGCACGTTCCCCCCGCGAGCACGAACGCACACACGAGGCACAGGACGAACGCAATGCGCGACATCCACACGAGTCCTGCATGCACGACGGCCGCGTCGTCGCTGACGACGAAGGAGTACGGCAGCGCAGCGATCGGCGGATTGGACGAACGACGGCCGACCGGCGAGAAATCGTCGTAGATCGGCGCGTGCCATGCAGCGCCGCCAGCGCGCGGCGCAATCCGATGGCGCGGTTCCACGCGATGGCCGTGAGGGTTCCGGGGACCGCGACGACGACGCCGATCGCGAGCGTTCGTCGCGACGCGGGCGGACTCGAGGCGGTCGCGGTCATCGAGCGAAGCTACCGGACCGCGTTCGTGCAGCCCAAGTCTCGTCGTGTCGGCGGGATCCGCTCACGAACACGCCGCAGCACGCGCTCGCGCGAAACGCACGGCGGCACCGCGCCTTCGCAGCCAGGTCCACCACCTGTGCGGAACAGACCCCGGGGAAACAGGCGGAATCGGCAGTTTCCGTTCGCCGCGGCTTCCGCTATCCTCCTCGCCCTCATTGTCGAGGGGTGCACCCGCAGGAGCCGACCGGCTCCCCCCGCCGCAGATGCGCCGGAACCCCGAAGGCATGGCCCGCCTGGTCCGATTCACGCGGCGCTTCCCGCAGGAGCGGTGAACCGCCGAGGCGAGCCCGATCCAGAATGACTGCACCCACGTTCGTTTCCCTCGGTCTGTCCGAGGCCATCCTGCGCGCACTGCAAGAGCGCGACTACGTCACTCCCACCCCGATCCAGGCTCGCGCGATCCCGCACCTCCTGGAAGGCCGCGACCTTCTCGGCATCGCGCAGACCGGCACCGGCAAGACTGCTGCATTCGCCCTGCCCATGCTGCAGCGCCTCGCCGCGTCCAAGAACCGCCCGATGCCGCAGAAGCCGCGTTCGCTCGTGCTCGCACCGACGCGCGAACTGGCCACCCAGATCGCCGACTCGTTCGAGGCGTACGGCAAGAACCTCGGCCTGCGCGGCACCATCGTGTTCGGCGGTGTCGGCCAGAACCCGCAGGTGCAGGCGCTGCGCCGCGGCGTCGACATCCTCGTCGCGACCCCGGGCCGCCTGCTCGACCTGATCCAGCAGCGCTTCTGCGATCTCTCGCAGGTCGAGATCCTCGTTCTCGACGAGGCGGATCGCATGCTCGACATGGGCTTCCTGCCCGACGTGAAGCGCATCCTCTCGCGTCTGCCGAAGGAACGGCAGTCGCTGCTGTTCTCGGCGACGATGCCGGCGGACATCACGGCGCTCGCGCACGACTTCCTGATCGATCCGGTCCGCGTCGAGGTCACGCCGCCGGCGAAGACCGCCGACCGCATCGAGCAGAGCGTGTGGTTCGTCACGAAAGCCGGCAAGCGCGACCTGCTCGCCGAGCTGCTCGAGGACCCTGCGTTCCAGCGCACACTGGTCTTCACGCGGACGAAGCACGGCGCGGACCGCGTGGTGAAGCACCTGCGCCAGGTCGACATCCACGCACACGCGATCCACGGCAACAAGTCGCAGAACAACCGCGAACGCGCACTCGACGACTTCCGCACCGGCCGCGCGCCCGTGCTGGTCGCGACCGACATCGCCGCGCGCGGCATCGACGTGCCGGACATCTCGCACGTCATCAACTTCGACCTGCCGAACATCGCCGAGAGCTACGTGCACCGCATCGGCCGCACGGCGCGCGCCGGCCGCGACGGAATCGCGATCTCGTTCTGCGACGCGGAAGAACGCGAGTACCTGCGCGACATCGAGAAGCTGATCCGCCAGAAGATCCCGGTCGCCGGCGATCGCATGTCGGGGACGCGCCGACGCGAACCGGCGCACGCTGCGCCGACCGAACGGGCGCCCGCCGCGGCGCGCCGCGATCCGCACAATCCGTGGCATGCGCCCGCCAAGACCGAGGCGGTCGAGGAGTTCGGCATGGACCCCGCGGAGATCGCGAAGAAGCAGGCGCCGCAGCGCCCCGTTCAGCGGCAGCGTCCGGCGCATCGCGAGGCGCCCGGGCCGTACCTTCCGTCGCCGCCGCGCCCGGCGCGCGACCCACAGCCCCGCCACGAGCAGCGCCGCCACGAACGGCCGCACAAGGGCCGGCCGGCGACTCCCGACCTCGTCGACCCCGAACTGCGGCGCGAGAAGCCCCAGCCGCAGCGGCCAGCGCAGCGGCCGCTGCACTCGCAGCGGCACCCGCACTCGCGGCCGCATCCGCATCCCCGCCAGCAGAGCGGCGGCCCGACGCACTCGCACGGCGGCGGACGACCGCGCAATCGGCGCTGATCTCCGGCCTCCCGCGCGGATCCGCGCGCGGCGCGAGCAGTCGCTCTCGGTGATCGGGAGCACCGGCCGCGTCCGCCCGGCGGGCGCCGGCGTCAGAGCAAGAGGGCGGCGGGCGAAGGTTCGCCGTCGACGAAGCGCAGTTCGACGCGGAGCACGCACCGTTCGACGGGTGACTCCGCGAGGCGCGCGTCGTCCTTCTCGGTGACGAGGAGCAACGCATCGGCGCCGCGTGCTGCCGATGCGGCGGCCAGGACCTCCGCATCGGTGAACCGATGATGGTCGCGATGGCGGTGTTCCGCGACCACCGCAGCGCCGAGTCGTTCGACCGTGGCCCGGAAGCTCTGCGGTCGGGCGATCCCGGACAGCAGCACGACGCGCCGCCCGCGCAGAGCCTCCACCGGCATCGTCTCACCGCGCGGTCGCACGACGACATCGGCCGGCCCGTGCTCGCATGCGAACACACCGAGGTCGGCGCGACCGGCGAGTTCGCGGATCCGCCGCGCGCGCAACGCGACGCCTTCCGCGTCCAGCGCGGCGGCACGCGTCAGCAGCACGAGCCCGGCGCGGCGCAGGCCGGAACGGACCTCGCGCAGGTCCCCCGCGGGCAGACACGCGCCGTTGCCGAACGGTCGCGCGGCATCGAGACAGACCACGTCGAGATCGCGGTGCAGCCGCCGATGCTGGAAGCCGTCGTCGAGCACGACGTAGTCCGCGCCCTTGCCGACGAGGCGCTGTCCGGCGGCGACGCGGTCGGGGTCCTGTTCCTGGAGGAGCCACGGCAGGCGCGACTGCAGCATCGTCCCTTCGTCGTTGAGCGCAGCTGCGGGAGCCCGCCCGTAGCCGCGCGCGAGCACGCCGGGCCGGCGGCCTCGCGCACGCGCGAGCGCGCAGAGCCACGCAACCGTGGGCGTCTTGCCCGTGCCGCCGACCGTGAGGTTGCCGACCGACACGACCGTGACCGGCAGCCGATGCACGGCGCGCAGCCGCGCGTCGAACGTCCAGTTGCGAACGGCGGCGACGACGCCCCATGCCAGCCCGAGCGGCCACAGCGCCTGGCGGAGCGGATTGCCGTCCGGCGACTCCGCCATCACTTCGCCCGGAGCGCCTCGATCTCGGCGGCGGTCGTCGCGGCGACGGTTTCGACGCCTTCGACGCCCTTCGCGAGCGCGATGCGCTTCACCATGTTCACGAGCGTCGGCTTCGGGCCGCACTCGACGAAGTGACGGATGCCCGCGGCGAACATCCCCTCGATCGTCTGTTGCCAGAGCACCGAGCCGGCGAACTGCCGCTTCAGCGCGTCGCGAGCGGCGTTGGCCGTCGTCACCGGCGCGGCATCGACGTTGCACCAGACGGGGAACGCGGGATCGCGCATCGTCGCGCCGTCGAGCAGCTTGCCGAACCCGTCGGCCGCGCCCTGCAGCAGCGCACAATGGAACGGCACGCTGACGTTCAGCTTGAGCGCCTTCTTGGGGGGCGCCAGCGCGACGACCTGGTCCATCGCGGCCACCGCACCGGAGACGACGATCTGTTCCGGTTCGTTGACGTTCGCGATCTGGCACAGGCCGGCGTCGACACGCGCGACGATCGCCTTCACTTCGTCGAGGCCCATCTTGCGCAGCACGACCATGCCGCCGGTGCCGACCGGGACCGCGCCCTGCATGCGCTTGCCGCGTTCGCGGACGAGCCGCACTGCATCGGCGAAGCCGAACGTTCCCGCGGCGACGTGCGCCGAGTACTCACCGAGGCTGTGGCCAGCGGCGAGATCGGGCTTCATGCCGAGCGATCGGAACGCCGCGATCGCGACCGTCAGCGTCGCCGGCTGTGTGTTCTCGGTGAGGCCGAGGCGGTCCTCGGGGCCGGCGAAGCAGAGTTCGCTGATGCGCTCCCCGAGCGCCTGGTCGGCTTCGGCGAACGTGTCCCGTGCGGCGGGAAACCGTTCGGCGAGCTCCTTGCCCATGCCGACGACCTGGGAACCCTGACCGGTGAAGAGGAAGGCGCGCTTCATGGCGCGTGAGCATTCCTCGCGGGGCCGGGCGCGATCAAGCCGGCAGCCGGGAATCGCGGGCAGCCCCGCGCACGGTCACTTGCGGCGCGACTTGCGGCCGGTCGATTCGGTCTGCGTCTCGCCAGCCGGCGCCGCGCCGGCGTCCTTCGCCTCGGTGACCCCGAAGAAACTGCAGGCCTTCTCCCACTCGGCGAACTGGTCGACGAACTTCTGCTCGGTCTCGCTCGGCTTCGCACCGACCACGACGAACCGCTTCGCGATCTCGTCTCGCTTCGCCTTGTTCCAGCCGCCCGTCGGCGGGTAGGCCTGCAGCAGCGCGAACCACTGGCGCTGCTGCGCCGTCTCGCCCTTGCCGCCCTCGCCCTCGGGCTTCGCTTCGACGGCCTTGTCCTTCTTGGTCTTGCTGACGGGCGTCGTCTTCGCCGCTTCCTCCGTCGCCGGTTCCTTCGTCTCGCCTTCGGCCGGCGGCGTCACCGCGTCACCCGTGGCCTCGCCGTCGGCACGCGCCTTCGCGGCCTCGGCCGCGCGCGCGTCGGCCGCCTCCCGCTCCGCTCGCCTTCCCTCCTTCAGCTGCATCTCGCTCTCGAGTTCCTCCAACTGCTTCGTCGTCAGGCGCTGCAGCACCTGGTAGTCGACGAAGTCGGCGAACGGCACGAAGACGTAGTTGCGGATGCCCGAGGTGTACCAGAGGCGGATGCCGGCGCCGCGATCGTTCGCCTGCGCATCGACGAAGCGCAGACCGTCGACACGCTCGACGAAGCGGCCGTCCTTCACGACCCCGACCAGCTTGTTGCCGTTCTTCAGCCGAACGGAGACGCGCACGTGGCTCTTCACCTGCTTGCCGGTGTCGATCTGCTCGCGCATCGATCGTGCGCGCTCTTCGGCTCGCACCTGGTCGCGCGGGTCGGCCCCGGCGGGTGGATCCTGGGCTCGTACGGTGGAGGTCGCGGCGAGCACGACGACGGTGGCGAGAAGCCGGTTCATGCCGCCCCTATCGGCATCGTGTGTGCCCGGACTTGTCGTCGGGTCCCGAAGCGGGACGCGCCGATGCAGGCGCCCCCGTCCGGCGTCCGATAGGGATGCACCGGATCCCTCGCGGGTCCAGGAGAGCAACCATGCGCCACTTCCAGGAGTCTTCTCTTCGGGACGACCGCGCCGGCGAACGCGGCGTCGCGCTGATCCTCGGGATCATGTTCACGCTGATCGTGGTCGGGATCACCGTGACGGGCGCCCTCGTCCTGCGCGCACACCAGCAGCAGACGAAGGTGAGCTTCGTCGCGCACGGCCAGGCCGTGCAGTTCGCCCGCTCGGGCCTCATCGAAGCTCTGGGCTGGTGCCGGAAGCAGACGAGCCAGCCGGTGACCGTGTTCGCGCCGCAGCTCGACACCGTGTCGACCCCGCCGGTCCTGGAGACGATCGACCCGGACATCGGTCTGGTGCGCGAATTCCAGATCACGAACTCGGTCTGGGGCCGCTACGAGGTCTGGAAGCCGTGGGCCGGTGATCCGGACGCAGTCCGGTCCGTGTGGCGCAACCAGATGCAGTGCGAAGACGTCTCGGGCATGCGCGGCACCCTGAGCGCCGGATCGATCTGGCGCATTCGCAGCCTCGGCTACGTCTTCCAACGCGTCAATCCCGCCGTCGCGTTCAACGTCGCGCCGAACCACGTGATCGGCCAGGAGATGGTCGAGGTCGAAGCGCGGCGCCTCGCGCTGCAGCCGCCGGGCCAAGCCGCTCTGTGCACCCGGAACCCGAGCGGAATCAATGTCCTGACTCGCGGGCGTGTGAACGGTGGCTCGATCGCCCAGGGCATCTACTTCTCCAATACGGGCACTGGGTCGTACACGATCTCCGGCACCGGTGCGTCCGTCACGCCCCTCCCGGTCGGCGGCCCGTACGACGACAGCTTCGAAGCCGTGTTCGGAGTCTCGCAGAGCGAACTCACCGCCATGGCCGACTACGTCGTGACGACCGCCGCCGACTTCCCGAGCCCGGTGCCGGTCGACACGCTGGTGCTGTCGACGGTGGGCATGACCTTCACGGCGGCGCAGCCGCTCAAGGGCACCGGCGTCGTCGCGATCGTCGGCAACACGACGATCGGCCAAGGCAGCTACTCGGCGTTCTCGGGCCTGCTGTACGTGCAGGGCAACCTGACGATCCGCGAGCCCAGCGAGATCCAGGGCGCGGTCGTCGTGACCGGCACGATCACGGTGCAAGGCGCGAGCGACTACGCGACCGTCACGTACGACGACTCGATCCTGGCCCACCTGCGCCAGGAACTCGGCACCTACCGCCTGTCGAGCGCGGTTGCGCGCCCGATGTCCCAGGACCGCTGACGCCTGCGGATCACCGCGCGGCGCCTTGCACGGATCAGGATCAGTGCAGGGGCCGCTCGTGGATCCAGTCCGTCGTCGCCCGCGCGTCCGGTGACAGCCGGACCTTCTGCAGTTCGACCTGGATCGAGTCGACCGCCCGCGGTGTGCGCAGGATCTCTTCCACCGGCCGGCCCTCGGCCTGCATCGCAGTGCCGAGCGGGCTCGTCGTGAAGTCCATGCGCTTCACGGCGAAGTTGTGTGTGCGCCAGCCGAGGTACCACGACCACTTTTCGTAGTAGTCGAAGCTTCGTTCGTTGAAGGCGCGCACGTGCGTCGGATCGCACCAGGCGCCGTGCGATAGGTCGTACGGCACGCCGATGCGCAACACACCGCCGGTCCGCAGCCAGCGCAGCATCGTCGACATCGCCGTGGTGAGGTCACGGATGTGCTCGAGCACGTCCTGCGCCACGATCGCCTCGAACATTTCGTCACCGAGCGTCAGCGCACCGAAGCGGCTCGTCTCGACGACGACCTGACCGTCGGCCGGCAACGGCTGGCCGATGTCGAACACGAAGTCCGGCCGCCACCGCGCATCGATGTCGAGGTTCAGCCACTGCGGCTGGAAGTTCTTGCCGCTCCCCACGTGCAGCGTCGTCGGCACACGAACGGAGGCGGCGGGCACGACGACGTTTCCCGGAGCGGACGCGAGGATGGCCATGCCACCGGGACATCGGCAGGGGAGCCGGCCGACTTGACCGGCCCCGCACTCGCGGGTCAGAACGACGAGACGTGCATCGTCTGCGTGGGCGTCAGCACGAGCCCGAGCACGGGGTCGGTGGCGCACAGCGTGAAGTTCTGGTTGTAGAACGGTCCGGCGCCGAGCGGCAGCGTCGGGGGAATCATCGCGAGCGACAGGATCGCGTTGCCGGCGGGGTCGGCAGCCGCCCCGAAGATGACGGGCAGCGCCGTGAGGCCGAGGCCGCAGCCGACGCCGTTCACCAGCGGGAAGCCCGGCAGGAACGCGAAGTCGAACGCGAACAGGACCGGCCAGCCCGGGGGCAGGCCGCCGACGCCGATGCCCCAAGCCGGGTTCATCGACGTCATCGGCGACGTCGTGAACGTGGTCGGGTAGCCGGTGCCCGGGCACATGCACGTGCCGATCGGCGGGTTCGCGGCCGGGTGGTTGATGAACGCGAGGCCCTGCAGCGGCGCGGGGCCGCCGGGGAACACCACGGGCGCCGGATCGCGGGTGTCGAACACCACGCCGACGGCGGCCAGGAACAGCGGCCGGAGGCCGGCGCCGTTCAGGCGCAGGGTGCGATCGAGCGCGACGTCCCCCGCGATGCCCGGCATCGGGATCGGCGGGAACACCGGCGGCGCGGCGGGCGCACCGCCGGGGAGGTACGTGTAGCAGACGCCCGCGGCATCACAGGCGATCAGCGTGCCCGCCATCGCGTCCCACTCGAGGCCCGTGATCGGACCGGTCGGGAACATCAGCGGGAACGCCGGGACGAGGACGGGCATCCCGGGGATCGGAGCGCAACCGATGGTGACGCCGGCGGCACCCACGAGCCACATGATCCCGGCGCCGGCGTCGTACGCGATTCCGGTCACCGGGCCCCCGCCGATCAGCGCGAGGATCGCGGCAGGAATCGGGAACGGAGCCGGCAGTGGCCCGGCCGGCGGGAAGCTCGGCGTCGGCTGCGGCACCATCAGCGCCCCGTTCGTGAACCAGCTGAAGGCGCGGACATTGTCGAACGTGCTGTCCCCCGCCGGAGCGGGCAGCAGCGGCATCAGCGGCACCTGCGGGTAGACGACGAGCGGCGGGACCGGACCGGGCAGGATCGCCGTGGGCGGCTGCAGCTCGGCCACGGCTCCGGCGGCCGGCGAATACGAAGCGAGACGCTGGGCGTGGAGAGCGCCGCACACGGCGAGAGCGGCGACGACGAATCGGGAAGCGTGGTGCATGATCGGTTGGGTCGGGGGATGGACGGAGGGAGCAGATCCACTCCGGGAAGAACCGTTCCCCCGGAACCGCACGCGGATTCCTCGAAGATTCCGTCCGGACGCGACGCAGGCGCCCGGTGGCACGGTGTCTTGCGGCGATTCGCGGTTTTCGCGTGCGCGACGCGGGCGAAGGCTCTTCCTCCTCTGGATGACCACGTTCCCGGCACACCCGACTTCGCTGCTGCGACGATTCGTCGCGCGCGTGCCGCGCGTGCCTTGCCGGGCGGGACAGACGGGGCAGAATCACGCCGTTCCTGCCACCGCTCCGTTCGTGGACGACAACACGCGCAACCTCGTCAGCCGCGCCCTGGACCAGGACCGCGAGGCGATCGATCTGCTCTTCCAGCGCTACCGCGACCGGCTGCGCTCGGCCCTGCGCAAACTGATCGGCCCGAAGTACCGCCTCCTGCTCGCGGACAGCGAGGACGCGACCCACGACGCGATCCTGTCGGCGCTCCGGCGACTGCACCAGTTCGAGTACCGCGGCGAAGGCTCGTTCCTCGCCTGGCTGCTGAAGGGCGCCGAGTACGAGATCGTGC
This sequence comes from uncultured candidatus Brocadiaceae bacterium, assembly GCA_964538915.1. GTDB lineage: Bacteria > Planctomycetota > UBA1135 > UBA1135 > UBA2386 > JAEUHQ01. Next base: position 10,284 of record CAZIFB010000060.1, read on the forward strand.
GGCGCATCCGCGCACTCGAGACCAAGAAGCGCACCGCCGCGGGCGGCGTCATCGGCCTCGACGAGGACGTCGAACAGCTCGTGGTGGCGAAGGACGCGACGCCCTCGCAGGTGCACGACGAGACCGAGTTGGCGGAGCGCGTTCGCATGGCGCTGCAGCAGCTTCCGGATCGCGAACGCGAGATCATCGTGCTGCGGCGCTACCTCGAACTCGACACCGAGGAGATCTGCGCCGAGATGGGGCTGCCGACCGAAGGGGCGGTCCGGGCCCTGCTGTCCCGCGCGCAGGCGCGCCTGTCCGGCCTCCTGTCTCGCACCGAGGGGGCGTGATGCACCCCGAACCCGGCGCGGCGCCTTCCGCGGGACGCGACGGCGACCCGAGCCAGAGCCACGACGTGCAGCACGCCGTCGAACTGTTCGTCGAGATGCGGACGTCGGGTGAGTCCGTCGATCCGGCCGGCTTCGCGGCGCGCTACCCGGCCGCGTTGCGCCCGCGCATCCTCGCGCAGTGCCGCGAGTTCCTCGCCTTCGATGGACTGCTCGGCCACCAGGAATGGGAACCGTCCGCGCAACCCGAGCCTTCGGGCCGCACCTTCGGCGAGTTCGTGATCGAGGAAGAACTCGGCCGCGGCGGCATGGGCGTCGTGTACCTCGCCCGGCAGCGGTCGCTGAACCGCCGCGTCGCACTCAAGGTGATGGCGAGCGGCCTCACGCTCAGCAAACGCCACGTCGAACGGTTCCGCCGCGAAGCTGCCGCGGCGGCGCAACTCCGCCATCCGGCGATCGTGCCGGTGCACAGCCTGACCGAAGTCGACGGCACGTTCGCGATCGCGATGGACTACGTGGCGGGCCGCAACCTCGCCGACGTGCTCGACGACCTGCGACTCGCGAACGGCGACTCGCCCGCCGCGATCGAGGGTTCGTTCGGCGTCGCACCGGGCAAGGGTCACGTCGCCGAGTGTGCGATGTTGTGTGCGCAGCTCGCTTCGGCGCTTGCCGCGGCGCACGAGCAGAACGTCGTGCACCGCGACTTGAAGCCGCGCAACGTGATGATCGACGAGAAGCGGCAGGCGCGGCTGCTCGACTTCGGCCTCGCCAAGTCGCTGGGCGAAGGCAGCATCTCGATGTCGGGCGAGATCACCGGCACGGCTCACTACATGAGCCCGGAGCAGACGCTCGCGAAGCGGGTCGACGTCGACCACCGCGCCGACATCTTCGCACTCGGGGTGATCCTGTACGAGCTGCTCACGCTGAAGCGGCCGTTCGACGGCAAGAACCTGCAGCAGGTCGTCTACGAGATCTGCTTCAAGGAGCCGGTGCCGATCGGCAAGCGCAACCCGAAGGTGCCGCGCGACCTCGTCATCATCTGCGGCAAGGCGCTCGAGAAGGATCCGCAGAACCGCTACCAGACCGCGGCCGAGTTCGAAGCGGACCTGCAGCGCTTCCTGTCGTGGGAACCGATCCACGCACGTCCCGCCGGCCCGCTGACGCGGCTCGCCAAGTTCCTGCGGCGCCACCGCACCGGGACGGTCGCGACAGCGGCGACGACGATCGCGGCACTCGGGCTGCTCGGCTGGAACTGGTACGACGCGGCGCGCACCGCCAGCGAAGCCGACCGGCTGCTCGCCGATGCGGCCGCGGCGCACGAGCACGGCGAGCACGACAAGGCGATCCAGCTGGCGACCGCGGCGCTCGGCAAGCGGAACGACGACGCCGGCCGCAACCGGCTCGCTCTCTACCACGAGAGCAGCAAGCGCATCGCGATCGAGGCCCAGAGCCTCTGCAAGGAGAGTGCTCGCGTGATCGCGTTCGATCGCGAGCTGGCCCTGCTGCTCGCGCTCGAGGCGGACCGCAAGCGGCCGGCGGTCGACACGCGATCGTCGGTGCTCGACGCACTCGGCAGCGGCTACGCGACCCGCGAGCTGCGCGGCCACCACCAGATCCTCGCCGCCGAGTGGTCGCGCGACGGGCGCACGATCGTGACCACCGGAGACGACGGGACGGCCATCCTGTGGGACGCCGCGACCGGCGCGCGCCGCGCGGTGCTCGAGGGGGCGTCGAAGCACTGGGTCGTGGCCGCCGTGTTCTTCCCCGACGGCGAACGGCTCGCGACGGCGGGCTCGGACGGCGCGGTGCGGCTGTGGCGCGTGAACGACGGCACGCCGCTCGCGACGTGGCACAACGACGGCGCGGTGCGTTCGCTCGCGCTCGACGCTGCGGGGGCGCTGATCCTGCTCACGAGCCACTCCGGACCGACGGGGCCGTCCCAGGCGCAGGTGTGGGACACGGCGAACGGTCGCCGCATCGCGTCGGTGGAACACAGCCAGCTCGGCATCGTCGCCGCGCTGAGTCCGAACGGCCGCCACGCCGCCAGCTGGGGCGGCGAACGCGGTGACGTGCGGCTCTGGGACACCGCGACGAGCGCCGTGGTCGCACGGCTCGGCGGCCACCACCACCGGGTCCAGGCGATCCAGTTCTCGCCCGACGGCGCCCTCGTGGCGACCGCCGCCATGGACGGCGCGATCCGCGTGTTCGACGTGCCCGGCGGCGCGATGCTGGCGGAAGCGCGCCACAGCGACGCCGTCGACTGCCTCGCGTTCTCCGCCGACGGCACGCGGCTCCTGTCCGGCTCGCGCGACACCACGGCGCGCCTCTGGAGCCTTCGTCGCGAAGACAGCGGTGCGACGTTGCGGGAGCAGCGCACGTTCGTCGGACCCGCCGACCAGGTCATGCACGTCGCGTTCGACCCGACCGATCGCCTCGCGGTGATCGGCGGCAAGGACCGCGTCGTCCGCGTGTTCGACGCGGGCACGGGCCAGTCCGCGACCGGCGCCGAACTGATGCGCTACGAGGTCGGCACCGCGGTCGAGGACTGCTCGTTCGACCCGGAAGGCCGCCGTCTGCTCGTGCGCGCCGGCAAACACCGCGCGCTCGTGTGGGACTTCGGCGACACTCGCGGCGTCGTCACGCTGCGCCAGCCGGGCAAGGTGCCCTCGGCGTGCTTCGATCCGGGCGGCGACCGCGTCGCGACGGCGGGCGACGACGAGCGCATCCGCGTGTGGAACGCGCACGACGGCCGCCAGCTCTGGGTGTCGGAGAAGCTCGGCAACCCCGTGCGCACGGTCGACATCGCCCCGACCGGCGACCGCGTGGTCGCGGGCACGACCGACGGAACGGTCGCCGTGCACCGTCTCGCGGACGGCGAACCGCTGTTCACGCTCGCAGCGCATCCGGGCGGCGTGACGACCGCGCGCTTCGTGCAGGGCGGCACCCGCATCCTGACGGCCGGCCGGCAGAAGGCGGGCCCCGGCCGCGACGCCGTGGCCGCCGGCTCCTTGTCCCTTTGGAACGCGAACGACCGTTCCTTGCTCGAACGGCTCGAACTCCCGCGCGACGTCGTCGCGGCCGACCTCAGTCCCGACGGCGCGATCCTCGCGACCGTGGAAGGCGACGCGGACGTCGTTCGCCTGTGGACGGTCCCCGGTCTCGCACCGCGCGGCGAAGTGCGCGGCCACCGCGGCTCGGTCACGCAGGTCCGGTTCGCACCTGCTGGCAATCGACTGCTCACGGCCGGCGACGACGGCACCGGCCGGCTGTGCTCGCTGGACGGCAGGACGCTCGCGACGATCGACGGCGAGAACGCCGTCGTGCAGATCGCCTGGAGCCGCGACGGCCGCTACGTGCTCACGTGCGCCGAAGGCGGCAACCACGCCGCCCGCCTGTGGAGCGTCGACGGCGACAGCGTCACCGAAGTGCTCGCATTCCGCGGCCACCGCGGCGGGGTGCTCTCCGCCGCATTCAGCGACGACGGTCACTGGGCCGTGAGCACCGCGCGCGACGGTACGGCGTGTGTGTGGCCCACGGATCCGGTTTCGGTCGCCGAACGTCTACGCCTGCGCGCCCTGACCGAGACCGAGCGCCGCACCTACGAACTTCCCCCGAGCGCGAGGTAGTCGCCCCCTCCCGCCTCGCACCACCCTCGGACCCTGCAGCCATGAACCCACTCCACCTCGCATCGTCGGTCGTTCTCGCGACCGCACTCACCAGCGGGGCGCTGAACGCCCAGTCTCCCGTGAAGCCGCCGCCGTGGTGGCGCGTCGCCGACGACGTCACGGTGAGCCTGTACTTCGACTTCGCCCTGCCGCCGCCCAACTCGTTCGTGCCCGCGATCGAAGTCGTGCCGACGTGGTACTCGTCGGCCGTGACCAGCGGCACGCAGAGCAACCTCACGTGGCTGCCGACGCTGACCACGCACAGCGGCGTACTGGCTCTCGTCGGCAACGGCACCCCGAGGACGGGCACACTCTCGCTCAAGGTCGACAACGACCCGCACCTCGACTGGATCAAGGTGTTCTGGTTCCAGTTCGACGAGTTCAGGGGCGCCAGCGGCAACGTCGCCGCCTCGATCGAGAAGGACCTCGGCAAGTACGGCCGCGCGACCGTCACCGAGGAGAGTCGCGACCCGATCGGCGGTGGCTGGGAAACCGTGACCGTGACCGCGAAGCTCGTCCCGCAGCCGGACGACGAGAAGATCGACTGGTCGTTCTTCGAGAACGCGTTCGGCACCGAGGCGATCGACAACCTCTACGTGAACAGCAAGTGCGTGAAGCCCGGCGACGACGAGAAGGGTGAAGCGCTCGGCAAGGACGATGGCTTCGCGCCGCCGATACCCGGCCAGCGCTGCCGCGGCGTGGGCGTCACCGAGGGGCCAGGCCCGGCATTCCCGCGCACGTATTGGATCAGCACGGAAGCGACGATCCCTGGCGCCAACCATCTGCTGCTCCAGGTGAATCAGGCCGGCAGCCTCGTCGGAAGCACGCCGCTGCCGACCACGCTCACGACGGCTCCGCTCGGCGCGCAGGACGTCGCCGTCGAAACGGTGAACGTCAGCCCCGGCGTGATCCAGCAGTTCGTCTACGTGCTGGTCGACGAGCGCTCGATCCCGGGCGGGCAGGTGCGCCTGTACCGCACGGACACCGCGGGAACGCTGCTCCCGCCAATCGTGCTCACCGGATTCCCGGCGATCCCGGCCCAGCGTTTCGGCCTCGCGTTCGACCCGTCGGGAAACCTGGGAGCGGGGACGTTCTGGGTCAGCGACCAGAGCGGCAACCTGTACGAGTTCAGCCGCCTCGGGGCGCTGCTCGAATCGCACCCGGTCGCGGTGTCGGTTCCCGGTGCCGGCTTCGCAGGGCTCGGGTACGACTCGACGTTCGGCTACTTCTACGGCTTCAGCGCGACGCCGCGCCCGAGTCCGTTCGGCCCGCTGCAGGTGAACGGTTTCGAGTGGTCCGCCTACGACTTCCAGGCGACCGGCACCGAGTTCCTCGGCAACTTGAACGTCGCCGGCGCTCTGCCGAGAGGCGGCATCGCGTCGGGTTTCGAGGTGTACCGCCGCCGCGGCACGGGCGAGTTCCGGATGGCGTGCATCGTCAACGATCCGAGCAACAACTCCTTCCTCTACGAGCTGAAGGGCCCGTACCGCTTCGGCTGGAGCCAGATGGGCACGTGCGGCATGCAAGGCGGTCCGCCGTTCGAAGGCGGGACGTCCTTCGCGGTCACGCTGCGCGGCGTGCCCAACACCGTCGCGGCGTTCCTCTACGCGGGCCTCAGCAACACGACCTACTCGGGCAGCCCGCTGCCCCTGCCGCTGGCGATCCTGGGACCGGGCTTCGACGAGAGCCACCTGTCGGTCTCGCTCGACATCCCTCTCGGCGGGTTCTCACCCGTCGCCCCCGGCAAGTTCGTGGCGCCGGTGATGCTGCCGCCGGCCGGCGGTCTCAGCTACGTCCCGATGTTCTTCCAGTGGATCGTGCTCGACACGTCGGTGCCCGGCTTGATGGCGATGTCGCAGGCAGGCAAGACGATCGCGTATTGAGGCACGGGCGAAGAAGCGGCTTCCCCCGCCCGGTTGGAGCCGATGCCCGCGGCGAGCGCGGCTCAACGGCGACAGGCTGGGTCGGCCACTGCAGGCTTCGCCGAACGCTCGCGGGTGGCTCGGGGCCAACTCGTCGGATCAACCGCCGGCCTTCCCGTCCTTCTCGCCGGCCTCACCCTTGCCCTTCGCAGCGTCGTTCGCCGGCGGTGCAGCGGCCTTCTCCTTCTCGATGCGCGCCGCCCGATCCCGGTGCACCTGCGGCTCCTTCTTGTGGAACACGAACCGCACCTCCGTGCCCGGAGCCGGCAGCAGCTTCGTGGTCCACCAGTTCTGGTCGTCGCGCGCATTCGCGTGGACCATCGTGCCGAGATGGTTGTCGGGGGTCAGGTAGCAGACGCTGATGAGGTTGCCTTCGAAGTCGGCGACGTAGACCTCGGGCTCGTCGCGGTAGATCTTCGCCATCCGTCCGCCGAGGTAGATCCACGTGCAGTCGACGACGGGCTTCTGCGTACCGAGGTCGAGCAGCAGGTCCTCGACGCAGTATTCGACCTCCTTGTCCTTGCCGTCCGCGTCCTTGCCGTCCTTCCAGCGCACGGTCATCCAGAACTCCATGCCCTTCGGCGGCGTCACGATCAGTGCGTCGGCGCCCTTCTCCATCTCCTCGAGCGTCGGCGGCGGCTGCTTCTCGGTGTACGTCGCGTTCTGGCCGGGCTGGAGCCCGACCATCAGCAGCGCCGCGTTGAGGACACTCGGCTTCGTCTGGGTCCAGAACATGGCCTCGTGCCGCTTCCCCTTCCGGTGGATCAGCAGGTACTCGATCGGATCCGGCGGATCGTTGACGACCGCGGGAATCGCCAGGGTGCCGGCCTTCGCATCGATCTCGATGCGCTCCTTCTGGAACTGCTTCTTGACCTCCTCGAGCAGCGCTTCGCCCTGCTGCTTCGTTTCGGCCGCCTTCGGGTCCGCGGGCGGCGAAGCGGGAGCGGGCGGCGGCGGAGGTGTCTGGCCGAACGCCAGCGCGGCCGACAGGAGGCAGGCGGAGAAGGTCTTCATCGATTGGGATCCTGAGTCGTCGAAGGAATCTCGGCAAGAGCAGCGGTGTCGCGGCCCGCGAACTCGCGCACGAGCGCAGCGGTCGCGGCCGCCGCGGAGTCGTCCCCGCGGGCCACGGCGCGGCAGAAGGCGAACCGGTGCGGCGCTGCGGAGAGAGCCGCCCACGGGTCGCGCCCCGAAGCGGGTTCCCGCTCGCCCAGGAACAGGCGCGCCGTCGAACGCTCCGACGGCAGGCGCAACAGTCCAGCGATCGCGGCCCGCGCGTGCTTCACGGCGGCCAGGTCGTCGCCGGCCGCCGCCGACGCGTTCATGGCGAACCAGTTCGCCGGCCCGCCGCCCGTGTGATCGGGATCGGGAAGGGCGAGCAGCAGCGGCGCGGTGGGCTCGGCGACGACGGCCATCAGTTCGCGATCGACTTCGAGACTGCGCCACAGGACGAGCAATCGCTGACGCGAGATCTCGATCCAGCGCGGGTCTTCGCGCACCGCGGCGACCGCAGCGCGGAACGCTTCGCGCACGACGTCGGGCTCGCCGCCGCGCAAGCGCTGGGCGACCGCCGCGACGAGGCGGAAGCCGAAGCGGCCGTCGGGCCAGCGCAGGCGCTGATCGCGTTCGAGCTCGGGATCCGACAGCGGCGGGCGCAACGTCAGGTCGGCGAGGAAGCGCGCGTCGGCGGGCGACAGCGGCACCGGCGTCGACGCGACGATCTCGAACGGAACGGACTCCAACAGGTCCGGCAGCGGCCCCGCGGCATACGCCTTCTGCAGCCGCTCGACGAGGCGCTGACGCCCCGAACCCGCCGCGAGTGCTCGGACCGCGACCTCGCGCAGCGCTTCGCCCTCGATGGCCTGCGCCGGTTCGTCGACCAGCCGCCACAGGCGATCGGTGATCGCCGGGTCGTCGGTCGCTGCGGCCCATTCGAGCAGCGCCATCGCCACGTCCGGGTCCTGCACCGACAGGGCCCCGTCCAGCGCGATCGCGGCGAGCGGAGCGGGCAGGGGCCGCGCGTGGTGAGCGCAGCGGCTCACGAACGTCGCGGAGCGGCCCTTGCTGCCGGCGACCAGCTCCGCGAGCTGGCTGCGATCCCCGACGGCCACGAGGGCGAGGCGGACCGCGTCGAGTCGTTCGCCGATCGCCTCCGCCGACAAGCCCTCGGGCGGCTTCGCGGCCAGTTCCGCGACGAGCAGTTCGTGCACGAACGGTTCGCGCCGACGACCCAGCGTGTCGAAGATCGGGCGCCACGCGGAGGCGGCGCGCAGCCGGGGCCACGCACGATCGAGCGCGGCCTCCGAAGCGTGCGCGACGAGGGCCGCGGCAATCGCGTCGAAGAACGTCCCCGAGGCCCATTCGCGTTCGAGCAGTATGTCGACGAGCCGCCGCTCCACGTCGTCGCCGAGCTGCTGCCGATGCACGAGCGCCGCCGCGGTGACCGCCGAAACAGCTGCATCGTCGCCGAGCCACGAAACGAGGACGTCGCCGGGAACCCGATCGACCGCACGCGAGAGCAGGCGCGCGAGTGTGTCCGGGCGCGACACCGCGTGGTGCAACACCGGCGCATCGACGGCCTTCGCCGACAGCAGGACCTCGAATGCGCGTTCGCGCAGGGATTCGTCGCTCGCGGGATCCGCGACGACCGCCAGCACTCTGTCGCGGCGGCGCCGGTCGTCGAGCAGCGGCGCGGCGTAGTCGAGCCAGGGCCCGCCGACCGGCCCGTCGCCGTCGAGCATCGAGCGCGCGCGCTCGATCACGAGATCCGGCGAACGCTCGAGGATCCGCGTGCACACGACGCGGGCCGACGCCTCCGGCAGGGTCTCGACGAGCCCGAGCAACTGCCGCACTCCCCCCGTCGACAGGCGATCGAAGAGCGGCCCGAGAGCGTCGACCGCGCCCGGCTCGCGCTCGATCAGTTCGTACATGCGCCCGATCCAGGCGTCGACACGATCCGTCGGCACGAACGCGATCGCGAAGCGCGGCCCGTCGCCGGCCCCGCCCGCGGCGATGGCCCGCCAGACGAAGTCGGCATCGGCCGGCGCGAGCGGCGTTCCGCGGGCGGCCAGCGCGAGGCAACGATCGTCGTCCGATCGGTCCGCCCCCCGCTCGAACCAGTGCACGACCCAGTCGACGAACGACGGGCGCGGCGCGATCGCGAGTTCGCGCAGGAGTCGACGTGCCGCCACCGGCCGAGCGTCGAGACCGCGCCGCATCTCGTCGGGCAGGGAGAGCCATTCGTGGCGCACGATCGCGACGACCGTTGCCGCGACGTCTTCGTCGTCGCCGGCGAGCGCGGCCAGCGCGGTCGGGACGTCGAGATCGCCGCGGTCCTGCAGCACGGACAACGCAGCGCAGCGATCCCCGGACGACGCCTCGGCGTCGGCGAGCACCGCGCGTGGATCCACGGCAACCTGGCCCCGAAGCGGCGTCGCCGCACACAGAAGCAGCCACGCGGCGGCGCGGTTCATCGCAGTTCCTCGGCGATCGCGAGCGGCAGGTCGGTCGCGACGAGACCGGCCGGCGACAGACGCCGCGCGACACGATCCCCCGCCCGGCCGTGCACGTGCACGGCAAGGCGTGCGGCGTCGAACGGCGTCATGCCCTGCGCGAGCAGCGCGGCGAGCAGGCCCGCGAGCACGTCGCCCGATCCACCGGTCGCCATGCCAGGATTGCCCGTTCGATTCGTGAAACACCGGGAGCCGTCGCCGACGAGCGTGCCCGCTCCCTTCAGCACGACGACCGCACCGCTGCGTTCGCAGAGCGCGGCGAGTGCGCCCGTGCGATCCGACTGCACCCGCGCGCCGCCCGTACCGAGCAGGCGGCCCGCCTCGCCGGGGTGCGGTGTCAGGACGAGGTCTTCGCCGCGCGGCAGCGGCCGCCGCAGCGGCGCGAGCACGTTCAGCGCATCCGCGTCGAGCACGGCAGGTCCCGTGCGGACGCGCAACACGGTGTCGACGAGCGCCCGCGTCGAGGGCGCGGCACCGAGGCCGGGACCGATCACGATCGCGTCGGCGGTCGCTGCGGCGAGGCGCAGTTCGTTCGCAGCGCGCGAGATCGTCGTCGCCGCCGGCACGGCCAGCGGGAGCAGCGGCTGCAGTTCTGTCGGCAGTGCCACGCGAACGAGGCCGGCGCCGCCGCGCAGTGCCGCCGTCGCACACAGGACGGCCGCACCCAGCATGGAACGACTGCCCGCGATCACCAGCACGGTCCCGCAGTCGCCCTTGTGGGCATCGCGCGCTCGCCGCGGCAGCGCGGGAACGGAGCGAACGACCTTCATCGCGGGTCCCCCCGCCATCCCGAATCCCAGTTCGCGACGCTGTGCACGTCGCCGACGACCTTCTTCTGCGTGTTGAGGAGCGGCAGGCGGTGGAACGCGGCGAGCGCGGCCGGGAGCCCTTCCGAAAGCAGGCCGAGGTGCCGCAGCAGGTCGATCAGAACCGGCTGGTAGCCGCGCTCCGCGCCGTCGTCGACCTTGATCGCGATGCCGAGGCCGCGCGGCCAGCGTCCGCGCGTGGCGGCGCCGGCGATCCCGAACGCATAGACGCCCTCGGCGCCGTTCTTCGCGAAACACTGCCCGGGCCACGTCCGGATCAAGGCCGTACACGATCGTCGCTCGCCCGCCAGGAGGACGGGCGCCCGACCGGCGGCGTCGAGGATCGTGCGGCATGCCGCGGCTCGAACGGTCGTGAGCGCATCCGGGTTCGCCAGCCGAACGAAGCCGGTCGCCAGCGCCGAGAGCGGCAGCCGGAACGTGGGCGCCCCGCAGCCATCCAGCCCCGTTTCGGGCGGCCGCGGGAGACCGGTCATCGCCCCGACGGCGGCGGCCACTTCCTGCTGGCTCCGACACGCGGGATCCAGGTAGGCCGCAGGGTCGTCGCCGCACTCGCGGGCGAGCAGGAGGAACGCGGTGTGCTTGCCGCTGCAGTTGTTGTGCGCCTTCGCCGGCTTCTCGCCGCGGCGCACGAGGTCAAGGCGCGCGTCGGTGTCGAACGGCGCGTGCGGGCCGCAACCGAGCAGGGACTCCGGCAGATCGCCGCGAGCGAGCAGCGAACGCACGGCCGCCGTGTGCACGGCCGCCCCGTCGTGGCTCGCGCAGACCACCGCCAGCTCCTCGGGCGGCAGACCGAGCCGCTCGGGCAGGCCGCGCTCGACGAACGGGAGTGCCTGCAGCGGCTTCGTGGCCGACCGCGCGAACACCGGGGCCTCGACATCGCCCAGTGCGAGCAACATCTCGTCGCCGTGACGGACGGCAACCGCCCCGCGGTGCCGGGACTCGACGTGGCCGCTGCGCGTCGCGACGGCGATCACGGGGTTCTGGCCGGGCGATGCGTTCACGGCCCACCCTTATACCGCGGCGAACGCAGCCGACGTCGCCGTCGCGCGCCCCGGGCGAACCGTTATAAGGACCGGGCCCGTGCCCATGGACCTCGTCGAAGTCGAACTCGCCCGCGTCGTCATCCACCAGAAGGGCGACCAGCAGTACATCCACCTGCGTGAGCGGAGGGGCAGCCGCGGCTTCCCGATCGTGATCGGCTTCAACGAAGTCGAGGAGATCAACCGCAAGCTGTGCGGAGTGCAGCCGCCGCGCCCGCTGACGCACGACCTCGTGGGGAGGATCCTGTCCTCGCTCGGGTATCGCCTGCAGCGCGTCGTCATCAACGAACTCCGCGAAGGCACGTTCTACGCGATGCTGTCGCTCGTGCCTCGCGACGGCGGCAAGGGCGACGCGGAACGCACGGTCGACTGCCGGCCGTCCGACGCGATCGCGCTCGCGGTGCAGACGGGCGCCCCCATTCTCGTCGCGCGCGACGTGTTCGAGGCACTCGCGTCCGATTGACCGTCGTTGCCCGCTGCTGCGCGCGCTGGCGGGCGCACACGATCGCCGGTAGGGTGCGCAACCGGCCCGACCCGCGCGGTGGGATGGCAGAGTGGCCGAATGCGGCGGTTTTGAAAACCGCTGTCGGTGCAAGCCGACCGGGGGTTCGAATCCCTCTCCCACCGCCACTTCTCGAGCCGAACTCCCTCGGCGAAACGCGAGCCGTTTCGCCGCCTTCGAGTCGTAGGCAAGGCGAGGTCCTCCATGCCCACCCTCCCCGAGTTCGTTCGCTCTTCGAGCCTCCCGTTCGCCCTCCTGGCTTGCCTCGCGCCGGCGACTGCGCAACTCGCAGTCACTGCGACGACCCCTGCCAACAACGCGCGCGGCATCTCCCCCGCAGCCACGGTGACGATCACGTTCAACGCGCCGGTCGACCCCACGACGATCACGGCGGCCAACGTCCGCGTCGTCGGCCGATGGAGCGGCCCGGTGCCGGGCACGTTGGCGATCGCGCCCGGCGGCACGGTGGTGACGTTCACGCCGCTGCGGGCGCTGTTCGCCACGGAGATCGCGACGCTGATGGTCTCGCACTCGGTGGCGTCGAGCACGGGCACGGCCCTCGCGGGGGGCCACTTCGCGATGTGGTGGGTCGGCTCGGCGCCCTCCACCGGCAACTACGTGCTCGATCACGTCGTCGACTATCGCCAGCCCGGCGAAGGCCTCATCCGCACGTACGGCTTCTTCGCGGGCGACATCGATCGCGACGGCAGCCCGGACATGAGCGCGACCAACGAAGTGTCGTTCGACGTGCGCCTGCTGAAGAACGACGGGTGCGGCCACTTCGGTCCGAAGACCGTCTCGCCGCTGCCGGCCGGCGAGGAGCCGAGCCCCAACGAAGGTGCCGATTTCAACGGCGACGGCTGGCTCGATCTCGTGACCGGGAACCAGAACGGCAACTCCGTCGCGTTCTTCCTCAACAACGGAGCCGGCGGCTACCTCGCGCCCTTCGTGATCCCGGTGGGCGGCGGAGTCCACGGCGTCGCGGTGGCCGACGTCGACAGCGACGGCGACGTCGACGTACTCGCGACGAACCAGTCGAACATCGCGTTGGTTCGCAACAACGGCAACGGCACGTTCCAGGCGCCCACGTTCTTCAACGGCGGCGGCAACGGCGAATGGTCGATCGCGGTTGCCGACGCCAACGGCGACGGCAAGGTCGACATCTTCTGCGGAACGAGCAGTTCGCAGCTGGTGACCGTGCTGCTCGGCGACGGGGCGGGCACGTTCACGCCGAGCTGGTCGCAGCCCTGCGGCGGATTCCCGTGGCAGATGGCGGTGGGCGACCTGAACGGCGACGGCATCGTCGATTGCGTCGTCGCAGAGGCCACGAACGGCCGCGCCGGCGTCCTGCTGGGCAACGGCACCGGCGGCCTCAGCCCCGTGGTCGGCTACCCCGTCGGCAACAACCCGGTCTCGGTGGACATCGGCGACATCGAAGGAGACACGGACCTCGACGTCGTCGTCGCCAGCTACAGCAACGGCAACGCGACGATCCTGCGCAACAACGGCGCGGGCGTGCTCGGCAACGCCTCGACGATCGACGCGAGCATCGCGGGATCGTGCGCAGTGATCGTGGACTTCGATCGCGACGGCGACACGGACGTGATCCTCGTCGACGAACTCGACGACAAGGGCTTCGTGTGGCGACAGGACGGGCCGATCGCGCCGACCACCCAGCCGCCGACGTGCGACGCGGCTCTGCGGATCAACAACTTCGCGAACCGCGGCGGGTTCGCCGGCAACGCCGCCCACTTCCTGCCCGGCGGGCAGACGTTGTTCCTGAACCTCGGCGGCTTCCCGAACCAGCTCGGCGGCGTGTTCTTCGGCGCCCCGGCTCCGCTCGGCGTCCCGATCGGCATCGGCCTCGTGAATCTCGCCGCGCCGATCGACCTGTTCTTCAGCGGCTTCAACGGCGACGCGGCCGGCGTGCTCGACGCGGCGGGAGAGGTCACGACCGCGATCCCGATCCCGTTCGGCTTTCCGTCCGGCTTCGCGATCACGATGCAGGGCGTGGTGTCGACGCCGACGGGCATTGCGCTCACGAACCCCGAGCAGATCGTGTTCTGACGGACAGGCCGACCAAGAACGCTGTTGCACCGACCGTGGTCGGCGGGTCTACTGCGCGCCCGCTACCCCCCCGGAGAGGTGGCAGAGTGGCCGATTGCGTCGCCTTGCTAAGGCGATGTACCGGAAACGGTACCGGGGGTTCGAATCCCCCCCTCTCCGCCAGCTTCCCGGCTGGTCCTTTTCCGAACGGATGCACCCGACCCGTCTGTCGCGTCTCACGGTCCTCGCCGCGTGCCTCGCCGGTGCGTGCACCGGCCCGGCGACGAGGGTGCACAACCCGGCCGGCCACCGCGTCTTCGTCGACGGCACCGCGGTGGCCGCGCAGGAACTGCCGTTCCGCTACTACGGGACCGGATGGTGGAGCGCACTCCCCGCGGACGTCGGCCGCGACGCACCGGACTGGTCGCTGCAGGTCGCCGGGGGACCGATCGACCAGCCCCCACCCGCGAGCCCGTGGCTCTTCCCGGTCGACTTCCCGATCGAACTCGTGCGCCGCGCGCTGCTCGGGCGGGAAGACGTGACCGCGGAGATCGTGCTGCCGGCGGTGCCGGCCGACCAACGCATCGACGCCGAAGTGCCGCCGACCGGCCAGACCGACCTCGACGCGCGCGCCCGGCGCGCACGCATCCGCAGATGAGCGCCGATCCCGCCCTGCCCGCGCGCGACCAGTGCGTACTCGTGCACGGACTCGGCCGGTTCGGCGGCGGTCGCGAAGCCGTGCGTTACCTCGCCCGGCGCGGCTGCCGCGTTCGGATCGCGGACAAGAGCGACGGCGCCGACCTGCAGGCGATCCGCGCGACCTTCGCCGACGCACCGGGCGTCGAATGGCGGCTCGGCAGCGAGGACGAGAGCCTGCTCGACGACGTCGACGCGTTCGTCGCGAACCCGGCGATCCCCGACCAGAACCCGCTCCTGCTCGCCGCACGGCAGCGAGGCGTGCCGATGACGCAGGAAGTCGATCTGTTCCTCGCCGCATATCCCGGCACGGTCGTCGCGATCACGGGCACGAACGGCAAGTCGACGACTTCGACGCTGCTGCACGCGGCGCTGCGGCGCGCAGGCCGCGATGCGCTGCTCGGCGGGAACATCGGCAACAGCCTGCTCGCCGACGAAGCGCTGTGGCGACGCGACCAGGTGGCCGTGCTCGAGATCTCGAGCTTCCAGCTCGAACGCCTCGACCCGCGGCGCGCCGTGCACGGTGCGGTCTTCACGCGAGTCCTGAAAGACCACGTCGACCGCCACGGCACGCTCGCCGCCTACCACACAGCGAAGTCTCGCCTCGCCGCGGCCGCGAGCGCGTTCGTCGTGCACGCCGCCGACGACCCGGTGGCGAGCGCCTACACGACACGCGCCGAGCGGCGCGTCGTGTACGCCGACGCCGAGCCCGCACCGCGCAGCACCGGCCTCGTCGACGGTTTCGTCGCGACGCGGCTCGACGACGGCGCGGCCGAGCGCATCGTGCACACGGACGCACTGCGGCTGCTCGGCCGGTTCCAGGTCGAGAACGTGATGGCGGCGAGCAGTGCGGCGCGACTCGTCGGCGCCGACCCCGCCGCGACCGGGCTCGCGATGGCGAACGCAGCGCCGCTGCCGTTCCGCCTGCAACTGATCGCCGTGCGCGACGGCGTTCGCGTCTACGACAACGGCGTCTCGACGGAAGTCGAGTCCACCCGCTCCGCGCTCCTCGCACTCGACGGCCGCGTGCACTGGGTCGGCGGCGGCAAGAGCAAGGACGGCGACTACGCGACGGTCGCGGCGGCGGTCGCGCCGAGGATCGTGTCCGCCCACCTGTTCGGCGCTGCCGCAGAGCCGCTGGCCGCAGCGATCGCGGGTCGCGTCACGACGAACGTGCACACGAAGCTGCCAGAAGCGCTGGCGTCGGCGTTCGCGGCGGCGAAGCCGGGCGATGCGGTGCTGTTCAGCCCCGGGTTCGCGTCTTTCGACCAGTATCCGAACTTCCGCGCCCGCGCCCTCGAGTTCCACGAGTGGCTCGGCTCGCCGCGTGCGGCGAAATCGGTGGAAGGCTAGACTCGTCGGCGATGCAGTACTGCACGGCCTGCCAGAAGGCGCCCGCGACGATCGTCATCATGGACCTGACCGAAGGTGCGGTGACCGGTTCGCAGCACGTTTGCGCAGCGTGCGCCGAACAGATGGGCGTGGTGCAGCAGAAGCTGCCGCCGAAGTTCTCGCCGGAACTGCTCGAGGACCTGCTCGGCGGCCTCAAGGGCAACAAGCCGGCACGGCCGCACAAATCGGAGTCCTGCCCAGGCTGCGGCATGTCGCCGGCCGAGTTCCGCAGCAAAGGGCGCCTCGGGTGCCCCCGCTGCTACGAAACCTTCCGGCACGACCTGATGCCGCTGCTGCAGCGGATCCACGAGTCCCAGAGCCATCGCGGACGCCTGCCCGCGCGCCTCGCCCAGGCAGCACCGGCGCCGGCAGAGGACCGTTCGTTGGCCGAACTGCGGCGCAGGCTCGAGGACGCCGTTCGCGGCGAGCGCTACGAAGAGGCGGCGCGCCTGCGGGACGACCTGAGGCGCGCAGAGCGCGGCGAAGGAGCCAAGTCGTGAGCAAGGGTCGCCGCGGCGACAAGCCGCCCGAGTTCCGCCCGGGCGCGTGGCTGCTCGGCACGGGCCCCGAACACGACATCGCGATCTGCACCCGCGCGCGGCTCGCGCGCAACTTGCAGGGCTTCCGGTTCTCTCCGTGTCTCGACGAAGCCGAGGCGCGCGACCTCTACGGAACGATCGTGTCGCGTCTGCAGAAGCCCGGCCTGCCCGATGCGCTGGCAGTCGTCGACCTCGAGTCGATCGACGAACTCGAACGGTCGGTCCTGGTCGAGCGGCACCTCATCAGCCGCGAACTCGCAGCGAAGACCCGCGCCAGCGGAGTCGCCGTCGATCCCGACGAGAGCGTCGCGGTGATGATCAACGAAGAGGACCACCTGCGTGTGCAGGTGTTCGCGCCGGGCCTGCAGACCGAGGAAGTCTGGCGGCGTACGGAGCGCCTCGACAACGCGCTGATCCAGCGCCTGCCGATGGCCTGGTCGGAGGAGTTCGGGTTCCTGACCTCCTGCCCCACCAACACGGGCACGGGGCTCCGACTGTCCGTGATGCTGCATCTGCCGGGCCTCGTGTGGTCGGAGGAGATCGACAAGGCGACCAACGTCGCGCAGAAGATCCACCTCGCGGTTCGTGGCCTCTACGGCGAGGGCAGCCGCGCTCTCGGCGACTTCTACCAGGTCAGCAACCAGGTCACGCTCGGCCGCGACGAGTCGCAGATCCAGTCCGACGTCTTCCTCGCCGTCGGGCGCATCGTGCAGTGGGAGCGCGAAGTCCGGGAAGCCCTCCTGCGCGGTTCGGCCCGCACGAGGACCCTGGACCGGATCCACCGCGCGCTCGGCGTGCTCGAACGCGCCCAGATCCTGACGAGCGAAGAGGCCCTCGGCTGTCTCTCGGCCCTGCGCTTTGGCATCGAGGAAGAGCTGCTCCGCGACTTCCGGGTCGCGGACGTCAACCGGGCGCTGCTCCTTTCCCAGCCGGGCCATCTGCAGCGCCACACCCGGGAGCGCCTGCAGCCGGAAGAACGCGACCAGCGCCGCGCCCAGCTGCTACGCGAAGTTCTCGGCTGCGCACCCTGAGGTCTCGGCTGCGGACCCCGGCTGCCTCACGGCAGCGGCTCCCTGATCGGGACAACCCCCGATCCCCTCCGGGTCACGCGGTCGGCGATGACGCGGAGCCGTTCGCGCCACTCGTCACCGCCAAAAAACCACGGTCCGGCAAGGTGGCGTGCTGGATCTCCAAGTGGTGTAAATCCTATACCGCAGGCATCCGATCAAAGGGACAAGCCACCAAGGCCCCCGAGGTTACCCACCGCATGTTCGACCGCTTCACCGACCGCGCCAAGAAGGTCATGAGCTTCGCCCGCCAGGAGGCGATGAAGTTCAACCACGAGTACATCGGCACCGAACACATCCTGCTCGGGCTCGTACAGGAGGGCAGCGGCGTCGCGGCCAACGTCCTGAAGAACATGACGGTCGACCTCGAGAAGATCCGCCACGAGGTCGAGAAGATCGTCAAGACCGGACCCTCGATGGTCACGATGGGCCAGCTGCCCTTCACGCCGCGCGCGAAGAAGGTGCTCGAGCTCTCGCTCGAGGAAGCGAGCCAGCTGAGCCACAACTACATCGGGACCGAGCACCTGCTGCTCGGCCTGATCCGCGAGAACGAAGGCATCGCCGCTCAGGTGCTGATGAACCTCGGCGTGAAGCTCGACGAAGTCCGCGACGAAGTGCTCGAGTTCCTCGGCGCCTCGGAGAACAGCGGCGAAGAGGAGAGCGAGAGCAGCGAGTCGTCGAACGGCGGCAACGGCGGCGCGCAGCCGAGCCAGGGTTCGAGCACGCCCGCCGGTGCCAACAAGAGCAAGACGCCGGCGCTGGACTCGTTCGGCCGCGACCTCACCGACCTCGCTCGCGAGAGCAAGCTGGACCCGGTGATTGGCCGCGATCAGGAGATCGAGCGCGTGATCCAGATCCTGTCGCGCCGCACGAAGAACAACCCGGTCCTCCTCGGCGAAGCAGGTGTCGGCAAGACCGCGATCGTCGAAGGACTCGCGCAGCGCATCGTCAAGGGCACCGTCCCCGAGATCCTGCGCCGGAAGCGCCTCGTCGTGCTCGACCTCGCCATGATGGTGGCGGGCACCAAGTACCGCGGCCAGTTCGAGGAGCGCATCAAGGCGGTGATGACCGAGGTTCGCCGCGCGAAGGACGTGATGCTGTTCATCGACGAACTGCACACGCTCGTCGGCGCCGGCGGCGCCGAAGGTGCGATCGACGCGAGCAACGTGCTGAAGCCCGCGCTGTCGCGCGGCGAAGTGCAGTGCATCGGCGCCACGACCCTCGACGAGTACCGCAAGTACATCGAGAAGGACGGCGCGCTCGAGCGGCGCTTCCAGACCGTCAACGTCGAGCCGCCGTCGCCCGAGCAGACGCTGGAGATCCTGAAGGGTCTGCGCGACAAGTACGAAGCCCACCACCGCGTCACCTACACCGACGAAGCGTTCCAGTCCGCCGTCGACCTCAGCACGCGCTACATCACGGGCCGCTTCCTGCCGGACAAGGCGATCGACGTGATCGACGAGGCCGGTGCCCGCGTGCGCATCAAGTCGATGACCGCACCGCCGGACCTCCGCGACATGGACACGGAGATCACCCGCCTCAACAAGGAGAAGGAAGAGGCGGTCGCCAACCAGGACTTCGAGCG
Source organism: uncultured candidatus Brocadiaceae bacterium (assembly GCA_964538915.1). Taxonomy (GTDB): domain Bacteria; phylum Planctomycetota; class UBA1135; order UBA1135; family UBA2386; genus JAEUHQ01. The sequence continues at coordinate 29,403 of CAZIFB010000060.1, forward strand.
CGCCGCCGACCTGCGCGATCAGGCGTTCAAGCTCGGAAAGAAGAAGGAAGAGATCCAGCGCGAGTGGCGCGACCGCGAAAACTCGCGGGAGTCGGGCGGCATCGTCGACGAGGACGTGATCGCCGAAACGGTCTCCAAGATGACGGGCATCCCGCTCAACCGCCTCGACCAGGCGGAAGCGGATCGCCTGCTCCGGATGGAGCAGGAACTCGGCAAGGACGTCATCAACCAGGAACGCGCGATCGCGGCAATCGCAAAAGCCGTGCGCCGTTCGCGCGCGGGCCTCAAGGACCCGAACCGGCCGATGGGCTGCTTCGTCTTCCTCGGCCCGTCGGGCGTCGGCAAGACGTGGCTGTCGAAGTGCCTCGCCACGTTCATGTTCGGCAGCGCGGACGCGATCATCCAGATC
>CAZIFB010000061.1:0-27685 GCA_964538915.1 uncultured candidatus Brocadiaceae bacterium
CCGCCGGCCGCGGCCTTGATGAGCACCGGGAAGCCGATCTTGCGGGCAATGACCAGCGCATCCTGCTCGTTGTCGACCGGACCGTCGGAACCGGGCACCGTCGGCACGCCGGCATCCTTCGCCAGCCTCTTCGCCGCGACCTTGTCGCCGCACTGCGCAATCGCGGTCGGCGACGGGCCGATGAACTTGATGTTGCAGCTCTGGCAGACCTCGGCGAAGTGTTCGTTCTCCGACAGGAAGCCGTAACCCGGATGGATGGCCTCGACGTCGGCGATCTCCGCCGCGGCGATCAGCGCCGGGATGTTGAGGTAGCTGTCCGTGCTCGGCGCGGGGCCGATGCAGATGGTCTCGTCCGCATAGCGGAGATGCAGCGAGTCCTTGTCCGCTTCGCTGTAGACGGCCACGGCTTCGATGCCGAGGTCCTTGCACGCGCGAAGGATCCGCAGCGCGATCTCGCCGCGGTTGGCGATCAGGATGCGATGGAACATCAGGTCGCCTAGCGGATCAGGAACAGGGGCTGGCCGAACTCGACGGGCTCGCCGTTCTTCACGAGGATGTCGAGGATCTCGAACTCGCGCTCCGCCTTGATCTCGTTCATCACCTTCATCGCTTCGATGATGCAGAGCGTGCGGTCCGCAGTGACGCGGTCGCCGACCTTGACGAACGCCTCCGCCTCGGGTGACGCCGCGCGGTAGAGCGTGCCGAGCATGGGCGACTTGAAGACCTCACCCTGGGGTGCCGGCGGAGCAGCGGCTGCCGGGCTCGTGGCGGCTGCCACGGCAGCGCCATGCGGCATCGCCACGGCGGGAAGGGCCATCGGCGCGGGCGCCGCGAACGTCACCGCCTGCGGTTCGGTCCGCCGCACACGCCACCGGGTACCGGCCTCCTCCAGTTCGACCTCGACGACGTCCTTCTGGACCATCAGCTCGATCAACCGCTCGAGGTGCCCGAGGCGATCGGGACCGGACGACGATTGGGAACCGGCAGACTTGCCGGAGGACGACTTCTTGTCGGAGCGCTTCTTGGCCATCGATCGGGGATGTCCGGGCGGCAACCGCCGCCTGGGCTGCAGAAGTGAAGGGCTTGGCCCCGCCGGAGTCCAGCGTGCTCTGCCCCGTGCGATGGCGCGGTCGGGCCGCGAACGATGCGTCAGCGGTGCGGGTAGACGCGATCGAAGACCCAGTCGCCGACGAGGTTTCCCTGCTCGATGCCCGCGGTCTTGTCGAAGCTCCAGTGGATCCCGAGCCAGATGCGGCTCTGCCCGTTCTCTTCCTCCGCGTCCGACAGGCGCGCGAACGTGCGTGGCCGGAGCGGGCGGAGGTTGCCCTGGTTGTCGCGCGTCTTGCCGTTCCACTCGTCCGACACGAAGGTGAACGGCAGCTCATCGGTGCCGTAGAAGCGACGCAACACCTGGAACAGGGCGCCGCCGAACGTCGCATGCCCGGACGGGTACGCCGGGAACGGTGGCGTGAAGTTCGGCCCCGTCGCGTTGCTCGCCGGCGCGCCGAGCGGCATCCACGTCGGATCGCCGGGCGTCAGCGGGTTGCCGTCGCCGAGCCCGAGCGGGCCGGTGCCCGGCTCGGATTCTCGGATGGCGCAAACCGGTCGCCAGTAGTCGTGGAACCACTTCGAGTCCCAGCTCGCGAGTGCCGCATCCGCCATCGCCACGTTCGCGATCGCGAGCAGACGCAGGAGTTCCTGTGCCCCGGTCCCCCGCTGCTCCGCGATCTGAACGACGAGCTGGTTGAAGAGTCGCGGCGGCGCGCACAAGGACGGCATCCCGTCGTAGGCCCAGAAGACGCCGACGAACGACTGCTCCTCGGAGCGCAGTGTCGGCGAATGCACGCCGTCGCCCCCGAACGCGTAGACCTCGGCGAACGACACCGCGTACTCGGGAGTGTCGATCGCCGGCGGCGCCGGGCACCGGAACTGCGCCCGGTCGTCGAGCACCCAGGGCCGGACGACGATCCAGTGGGCGCCGAGCGCCAGCGGGTGCTGGCTGATCGGATCCTTGCGCCATCGCCCGGCGTCGTTCGAGCAGATGTGCTCGATGTCGACGCGCGGCTCCGCGTGGTCGCTGCCGTCACCCGCGCGCTGCGCGAGCACGGCGCTCGCCGCCGCCGCGCCGATGCGGACACCCTCGTCGCGCAGCGCGACGTCCGGCTCGCCGTCGAGAACGGCTCCGAGCTTCGCCGCGAAGATCGCCGACTGCGACGGGTAGAGCACCACCAGCGCATCGTGGGCCGCCTGCGCGACGGCGACGCGCGGCGACGCGGGCCTCGTCGCGACCGGCACGCCGACCAGGCTCTGTCGGTCGCCGGCGATCGCGTTCCACGCCTCGAACATCGCGACGTGCGCGATCGCCATCGCCCGCGACGCCCGGCAAGGCCCCGCCTGCGCCCCGGGTACGTGCGACGGCGCCTGCGTCGCGGGCGCATGATCGAGCCCGCTCGCGTCGATCGCGACGCCGTTCCATTCGCGAACGAATGCCGCGTCGAACGCCGTGCTCGCCGATGCGGTCGTCGCATCACGACCATCGTGGCACGCGCCGAGGACGACGATGGCCAGGACTGCCGCACGAGCGGCGCGACGAGTCGGGTACGTCATGGTCGACGAGGGGAAGAGCGGAGGCATGGTATCTCGTTCCGAGACACCGAGCCTGACCTGCGATCGAGGTCGCGCGGCCGAAGTGGACCGCGACACGCGGATCCCACTACGTCGCGATGGGGTCGGACAGCCTCTCGAATTGCAGGCCACGCATCGGCGCGGCCGGGGCGCTCACAACCGCTCGGCGATCTGCACCGCGTTCAGTGCTGCGCCCTTGCGCAACTGGTCTCCGGAGAGCCAGAAGGTCAGGCCCGGTGCGAACACGCGGCCCTCACGGATCCGGCCGATCGCGACCGGATCGCGCCCCGCCATGGTGAGGGGCATCGGGTACTTCTTCTGCGCCGGGTCGTCACAGAGCTCGAGACCTGGCGCGTCGGCGAACAGTTGGCGGGCCGCCGCAACCGACAGAGCGCGGTCGAGCTGGACGGCAACCGATTCGCTGTGGCACCGCTCGACCGGCACGCGCACGCACGTCGCGTCGACACGGAGGTCGGGCAGTCCGAGGATCTTCCGCGTCTCGAACTGCATCTTGTCCTCTTCCTTCGTGTAGCCGTCCGGCTGGAACACGTCGACCTGCGGGAACAGGTTGAACGCCAGCGTCTGCGGCAGGATGCGCGGGTGGATCCGTTCGCCCCGCAGGGCCGCGGCGGTCGTGTCGCGCAGTTCGAGCATCGCCTGCTGGCCGGCGCCCGACGCCGCCTGGTAGGTCGACACCACCACCGCCTTGAGGCCGGCGGCGCGATGCAGGGGCCAGAGTGCCAGCACCAGGAGGATCGTCGAACAGTTCGGGTTCGCGACGATGCCCCGATGTTCGCGGATCGCCTGCGGATTGACTTCCGGAACGACGAGCGGCACCTGCGGGTCCATGCGGAACGCGGAGCTGTTGTCGACGACGACCGCACCCGCCGCCACGGCGCGCGACGAGTGTTCGCGCGAAACCGATGCCCCCGCCGAGAACAGTGCGACGTCGATGCCGCGGAACGAATCGGGCCCGAGCGACTCGACCGGCAACGACTCCCCTCGGAACACGATCCGCCGACCGGCCGACCGCGGCGACGCGAGCAACCGGAGACTCTTCGGCCGCAGGTCGCGCGCCGCGATCACCGCGAGGAAGTCCTGACCCACCGCACCCGACGCTCCCACGATCGCCACCGACTTGCCGTTCACGCTTCGTTCCCTCCGTTCGAGCGATTCCAATCGCCTGTCCTGCCGCCCGACTTGTGAAGGAGTTGCACCGACTCGATGCGCGCGCCTCGGCACGCCGCCTTGACCATGTCGTACACGGTGAGGCCCGCCACGCTCGCCGCGACCAGCGCCTCCATCTCCACTCCCGTCGACGCGACCGTGACCGCCTCCGTGGTGATGCGAACCCCGTCACGACCGTCGGGCGCGAACTCGACCGCGACCTTCGCGAGCGGCAGGGGGTGGCACAACGGAATGAGGCGCGACGTTTCCTTGGCCGCCTGGATCCCGGCGATACGCGCGACCGCCAGCGCCTCCCCCTTCGGCAAGGCACCGGCGAAGAGCAGCTCCCGCACCGCGGGGTCGAGGCGAACGACGGCCTCGGCGACGGCGCGGCGCTGCGTCGCGGGCTTCGTCGCGACGTCGACCATCGACGCGCGTCCGCGCGTATCGACGTGGGTCAGATCGGGTGGCGGGCGTCGGCGGCGCGCGCTCCGCGCCGGCACTGCAGCGGTCTTCTTGCGTGGCACGGGCGGGAGCCTAGCGAAACACCACACCTCTACTCGAAGGCACCGGCGAGAAATCCTCTTCGGCAACTCGTCGATGCCACCGTATAGGTGGTGCGGGGTCGGCCGCGCGCCGGCCCCGCTGCGTTCCTCCGCGAACGCGCCGCCCGGTTTGTGTGCACCCCCGTTCCCCGGAACGCCGATTTGTCGGCGAGTCGAGCCTGGACACGACCCCATGAATGCAGCCAACCGTTTGCTCGCCCTTCCGCACTCCTGGATCCTGCTCGCCCTCGCGGGCCTCGGCGCGGCACCGTGCGTCGGCCAGGGCCAGACGGACCAGATCGCGGCCCTGTTGCAGCAGGCTTCGACGGCGCCGCTCGCGCAGGTGTACGAACTCGCGCACCAGGTCGGCGACCTGACGCCCGATGCGAACACCGACGCATTCGCCGAATCGATCAAGCGCGCCGTGGCGAAAGCGGACGGCGGCGCCAGCGACAAGGCGAGGCTGTGCGCGGCCCTGACGCTGCGGTCGCTGCGCAGCGACAACGTGCTCGGCAAGGACGTGCTCGACCTGCTGAAGCCCGTCGCGACGTCGAAGGACGACGACGTACGCGCGGCGACCATGGCGGTGCTCGGGGAGGACCGGCTGTTCAACAACCGCGTCCTTGGCGAGGTCCGCAAGCTCGTCGAAGCCAACTGCAAGGACGAGGCGGTCCCCGCCGCAGTCCGCATCGAAGCGGCCCTCGCGCTGTGGAACGTGGGCTCGAACGACGACCGCCTGGTTGCGAAGACCACGCTCGAGCAGTTCCTGCGGTCGATGGACCGCGACCTGCGCCAGCGGGGCGCCCTCGCGCTCGCGCAGATCAACGTCGAAGGCGGTCCGGCCTGGACGATCCTTCGCGAGATCCAGGACGAGCCGTCGGACGCCGGCCGCCAGGCCAAGCTGTACCTGCAGAGGGAGGAGACGCGACGCCAGTTCGAACGCGACCTCGCGCGCCTGCTGGACCGCGCTGGGACCGCCGGCAGCACGACCGACGAATCCGAGTACGCAATCCTGGCGGAGCTGCGCCAGCGCATCCACGCGCAGCACATCCGCGGCGCCACGGTGACCGACAAGGACCTGCTCGAGTACGCCGCCAAGGGCATGCTCGAAGGACTCGACCCGCACAGCACGTTCTTCTCGAGCGACGAGTACCAGCGGTTCTTCTTCGACCTGAACCGCGAGTACGGCGGCATCGGCGCCTTCGTCAATTTCGACCAGGACAACGACTTCTCGATCGTGCGCCCGATCTACTCGGGCCCCGCCTACGAGGCTGGCCTGCGCAGCGGCGACAAGATCCTCGAGGTCGACGGCTGGGAGACGTCGGGCCACACGTCCGACGAGATCGTCCTCCGCTTGAAGGGCAAGCCGGAGACACCCGTCGTGCTGAAGGTCTTCCGCGCCGGCTTCACCGAAGCGCAGGTGCTCTCGATCGTCCGCCGGCAGATCAGCGTGCCGGCCGTGAACTGGGCGATGGTGCCGGGCGACATCGGCTACGTCGAACTCATCAACTTCAGCAGCAACCTCAGCAACGAGCTGCAGAAGGCGCTCGCCGACCTCACCGGAAAGGGCGCGAAGGGCATCGTGCTCGACGTGCGCAACAACACGGGCGGCTTCCTGACTCAGGCGAGCGACGTGGTCGAGCAGTTCCTCGACGGCAAGAAGCTCGTCGTCTACACGGAGGGCCCGGCCGAGCCGCGCCGCGACTACGAGACCGAGGACACGCCACGCACGGTCTGCCGCCTGCCGCTCGCGGTGCTGACGAACAACTTCTCGGCGTCCGCTTCCGAGATCACCGCGGGCGCGCTGCAGGACCACGGCCGCGCGACCATCATCGGCCAGCGCTCGTTCGGCAAGGGCAGCGTGCAGAACCTCATCGCGCTGCGCAACGACCCGCCGGAGCGGTTCTCCGACCTGAACGGTGACGGCAACTGGCAGGACGGCGAGCCCTACGAGGATCGCAACAAGAACGGCAAGTACGACTTCGGCAGCCACATCAAGCTGACCGTCGCGAAGTACCACCTGCCGAGCGGCCGCTGCCCGCACCGCGAGTTCGACAAGGAAGGCCGCATCATCGATCCCAACTGGGGCGTGATGCCGAACAAGGTCATCGACCTCCTCGAGAACAAGCCGGAAGACGCGTGGAAGAACGCGGCGGTGTTCGCGATCCTCAAGAAGGGCTCCTTCCGCGAATACGTGAAGAAGCACCTGCCGACGAACGAAGGACTGTTCCGCCAGCTCGCCGAGGGCGACGACGGCGACCCCGCGAAGTACCCCGAGTTCGCGCAGTTCTACAAGAGCCTCGACACGAAGCTCACCGAGGACGACGTGCGCCGGTGGATCCGCTACGAGGTGCGCGACCAGATCAGCGACCTCCGCGGTGCCGTCTACCCCGGTCAGCGCGCCCTCGGGGACCCGCAGGAGGACGCCCAGCTGCAGGAAGCCGTTCGCACGTTGATGCACCAGCGCGGCGAGGACATCCGCCAGGTCGCCGCCTACAAGAACGTGCTCAAGATCAAGTTCGGCGAGGAGCCGCGCACTTCGGCGAAGTGAACGCCACGGCGGGGCACTGTCCCCCGCCAAGGAGTCGCGGGCGAAAGCGGCACGATGTTCCGTTTCCTCTTCGCCGCGGCGGGCCCGGCCCTGCCCCTTCTGGCGCAAGCGGCCCCGCCGACGTTCACCGAACACGTGGCGCCGATCGTCTTCGCGTCGTGTTCCCACTGCCACCGCCCGGGCGAAGTGGCACCGTTCCCACTGCTCTCGTTCGCCGACGTCCGGAAGCGTGGCCCGCACCTGCTCGAGGTCGTCGAGGACCGCTTCATGCCGCCGTGGCACCCCGAGCCCGGCTACGGCTCGTTCCGCCACGATCCGCGCCTCGACGATGCGCAGATCGAGACGATCCGCGCGTGGGTCAAGGGTGGCATGCCCGAGGGACCACCCGACAAGCTGCCGAAACTGCCCACGTTCCCGGAGGGCTGGCAGCTCGGCACACCGGACATGGTGGTGTCGACCAGCGGCGCGTTCGAGGTGCCCGCGTCGGGCCGCGACATCTACCGCAACTTCGCGATCCCGCTCGGCCTTCCCGACGACAAGTGGGTCACCGCGATCGAAGTCCGACCGTCCGCGCGCGCCGTGCTCCATCACGTGCTCGTGTTCGTCGACGAACAACGCGAAGGACAGGAGCAGGACGGCAAGGACGGCAAGCCCGGCTTCGGCGGTATGCGTCTCCAGCGCGCACAGATGCTGGGCGGCTGGGCCGTCGGGGGAATGCCCGAGCACCTGCCCGACGGGCTCGCGATGCGTCTCCCCAAGAACAGCGACCTCCTGCTGCAGAGCCACCTGCACCCTTCCGGCAAGAAGGAGAAGGAGCAGACGACGCTCGGCCTCTACTTCGCGAAGGAGCCGCCGAAGCGCACGATCGTGTCGATCCAGCTGCCGCCGTTCTTCGGCTTCACCGCGGGCCTCGACATTCCGGCCGGCGAGCGCGAGTACCGGCTGACGGACTCGTTCGAACTGCCCTGTGACGTGCTCGCGGTGACGATCGGAGGCCATGCACATCGCCTGTGCACTTCGATGACGATGTTCGCGGAGCAGAAGGACGGCGCGCAGACGCCACTGCTGCGCATCCCCCGCTGGGACTTCGACTGGCAGAACCGCTACACGTTCCGCGAGCCGGTCTCGCTGGCGAAGGGAGCGGTGTTGCGCGCCGAACTGCTCTACGACAACAGCAGGGACAACCCGAGCAACCCCAACAAACCCCCGCAGCGCGTTCGATGGGGTCGCGAGACGACGGACGAGATGGGCAGCGTCACTCTGCTCGTGGTGCCGGCCGACGAGGCCGATCTCGAGACGCTGCAAGCAGCCGTCGGCAAGAAGAACCTCGGCCGGTTCGCGCCTCGGATCGAAGAGCAGGTCGACGCCCGCTTCGCGGCGCTCGACACGGACCGCAACGGCACCCTCAGCAAGAACGAAGTTCCGGCGAACCTGCGCCAGTTCTTCGGCACACTGGACAAGGACGCGGACGGCAAGCTCACGAAAGAGGAGGCGAAGGGGATCGTCGACCTCCTCGGCCGCGGACTCGGCGGGGCCGGTGGCGGGCGCGCGAAGAAGGACGCGGGCAAGTGACCCGCAGCATGGGCTTCGCGTTCGTGTTGCTGCTCGCCGCGGCGTGCGGGAGTGCGACGTCTCCGCCGGCGAGCACGCGGGACCTGGACGGGCTCGTGTGCGACCCGCTGCAGGTGCCCGAGGGGCGCATCCACGTCCTCGTCGTCACGAGCCACGAGTGTCCGATCGCGAACTCGTACGCACCGACGTTGCGTACGCTGGCCGAAGCGTGGCGGCCGCTGCCGGTGGATCTGTTCCTGGTCCACGTCGATCCGGACGTCACGGTCGCGGCCGCGCGCGCCCACGCAACCGCCTACGAGTTGCCCGGCCGCATCCTGCTGGACCCGGGGCAACGAATCGCGCGTGCGGTCGGAGCGACGCGCACCCCGGAGGCGGTCGTACTGAGCCGCGGCGGCGTGTCGTACCGCGGCCGAATCGACGACCAGTGGCCCGCCCTCGGCGAGCGCCTGCCGACCCCTACCGAAGAGACGCTGCGCGATGCCGTTGCAGCCGCGCTCGCTGGGGAACCGGTCGCGCGACCGCTTGTCCCCGCCACCGGCTGCCTCCTCCCCGCCCTTCCCCGGGACTGATGCATTCCGTGGATCAGCCCGCGGATCGGCACCATCGGTCGTGGTCCGGCCAGCGAGCGGTCCCCACGTACGGTAGCTGATCCAGGCAAGGCACCAGCGCCGCGCGAAGGGCGCAGTTTTGCGAAACCGTTGCCCCCGCCGTGTCGCCCGCTCGCGCCCGGAGATTCGGATTTTTCGCTACCCCTGGGTTGCCTGCTTCCGGTGCACCCAATAGATAGTGGCCCCCTGCGGTTCCCCGCCCTCGTCCCCCCGTCCCGCGACGGTCCCGCACCCGCCATCCCGCGCCTTGCGAAGCGCCTCGATGTGCGTGTGCCGGCGTCGTCGGGCATCCCGGGCAGTCGACGATCCGGGCACTGCAGGCTCGGGCACTTCGGTCAGGTGTCCCGAGCTCGGTGAGGGCCGCCCCCTTCGTCTCGGGACGGCTCACCCGGTTCATCAGAACGGTTTGGCACGGTCAACGAGCGACAACGGTGGGCTCTCGGCAACGCATCGCGACGCCAAGGGGCCGCACCTCCTGGAGGAAGTAGCGTGAAGGTAACTCGGCGGTTCACGGTCAAGGGCAAGTCTCCGTACGAAGGGATCCCGTTCAGCAAGCGGCACTCGGAGATCCGCAACCCGAACGGCTCGCTCGTGTTCGAAGCACGCGACATCGACGTGCCGAGCCAGTGGAGCCAGGTCGCAGTCGACATCCTGGCGCAGAAGTACTTCCGCAAGGCCGGCGTGCCGCAGCGCAGCGCCGATGGCAAGCTCGCGACCGACGACGCCGGCAACCCGGTGCTCGGTGGCGAGCGCGACGCGCGGCAGGTGTTCCACCGCCTCGCCGGCTGCTGGCGTCACTGGGGCGAAGAGTACGGCTACTTCGACTCGCCCGACGACGCGCGCGCGTTCGAGGACGAACTCTGCCACATGCTCGCCGCGCAACACGCGGCGCCGAACTCGCCGCAGTGGTTCAACACCGGACTGCACTACGCGTACGGCATCACCGGGCCGGCGCAGGGTCACTGGTTCGTCGAACCGGGCAGCGAAGGCAAGAGCGACGGCAAGAACGGTGGCAAGGGCGCCGGCAAGCTGCACAAGAGCAAGAACGCGTATGAACGGCCGCAGCCGCACGCGTGCTTCATCCAGGCCGTGACGGACGACCTCGTCAACGAGGGCGGCATCATGGACCTGTGGACGCGCGAGGCGCGACTCTTCAAGTACGGCTCGGGCACCGGCAGCAACTTCTCCCAGCTGCGCGGCGAGAACGAGCCGCTCTCGGGCGGCGGCAAGAGCTCGGGGCTCATGAGCTTCCTCCGCATCGGCGACCGCGCCGCCGGCGCCATCAAGTCGGGCGGCACGACCCGCCGCGCCGCCAAGATGGTCTGCCTGGACCTCGACCACCCCGACATCGAGACCTTCGTCTCGTGGAAGGTGAACGAAGAGCAGAAGGTCGCCGCACTCGTCACCGGCAGCAAGCTGATCAAGAAGCACCTGAACGCCGTCGTGAACGGCTGCCACGTCCCCGGGGACGACGGCTCGTCGACGGTCAACGTCGTACCGCGCCAGAACGAACGCCTGCACAAGGCCCTGGTCGACGCACGTACCGCCTGTGTGCCGGAGAGCTATCTGCAGCGCGCGATCCAGCTCGGCGGTCAAGGTCTGCACGCCGTCGAAGTCCCCGAGTACACGACGGACTGGGACGGCGAGGCCTACGGGACGGTCTCCGGTCAGAACTCCAACAACTCGGTGCGCGTGCCGAACGAGTTCTTCCGGGCCGTGGACGAGGGTTCGAAGTGGCGCCTCATCCGGCGCACCGACCGCGGTGTCGCCAAGGAAGTCGATGCCCGCGCCCTGTGGGAGAAGGTCGCGTATGCGGCCTGGGCATGCGCCGATCCGGGCGTGCAGTACGACACGACGATCAACGAGTGGCACACGTGCCCGACGGACGGCCGCATCAACGCGAGCAACCCGTGCTCGGAGTACATGTTCCTCGACGACACGGCGTGCAACCTCGCGTCGATCAACCTGACGAAGTTCCTCCGTGAGGACGGCACGTTCGACATCGACGGGTACAAGCACGCGACGCGGCTCTGGACGATCGTGCTCGAGGTCAGCGTGCTGATGGCGAGCTTCCCGAGCCAGTCGATCGCGCAGAAGAGCTACGAGTACCGCACACTCGGCCTCGGCTACGCGAACCTCGGCACGGTGCTCATGCGGCTCGGCATCCCCTACGCGTCGCCGAAGGCGTACGCGATCGCGGGTGCACTCTCGGCCGTGCTCTGCGGCGAGTCGTACGCGGCCTCCGCGGAGATGGCGAAGGAACTCGGTGCGTTCCCGGCGTACGGCCGCAACCGCGAAGCGATGTTGCGCGTGATCCGCAACCATCGCCGCGCGGCGTACAACGCCATGGCGTCGGAGTACGAGGGGCTCTCCGTCACGCCCGTGGGCATCGATGCCCAGACCTGTCCGAGCGACCTGCTCGAGGCGTCCCGCGAGTGCTGGGACCGCGCGCTGCAGCTCGGTGAGAAGCACGGCTTCCGCAACGCACAGGTCACGTGCATCGCACCGACCGGCACGATCGGTCTGCTGATGGATTGCGACACGACCGGCGTCGAGCCGGACTTCGCACTCGTCAAGTTCAAGAAGCTCGCCGGCGGTGGTTACTTCAAGATCGCCAACCAGAGCATCGCGCCCGCTCTGAAGAAGCTCGGCTACGCGCCGAACCAGATCGACGACGTCCTCGCGTACGTCGTCGGCCGGAAGACGCTCGCCGGAGCGCCGGCGATCAACCACGAGACGCTCGCCGCCCGCGGCTTCGACGATGCGGCGCTGCAGCGTGTCGAGAAGGCCCTCGAGGGCGCGTTCGACATCAGCTTCGCGTTCAACAAGAACCTGCTCGGCGCGGAGTTCTTGAAGAGCAAGCTCGGCGTGTCCGACGCGCAGATCGAGGACTGGAACTTCGACCTGCTGAAGCACCTCGGCTTCTCGCGCGGCGACATCCAGGCCGCGAACGACTACGTGTGCGGCACGATGACCGTCGAAGGTGCTCCGCACCTGCGCGACGCGCACCTGCCGGTGTTCGACTGCGCGAACCGCTGCGGTCGCAAGGGCCAGCGCTACATCCCGTACGCCGCGCACATCCACATGATGGCCGCGGTGCAGCCGTTCATCAGCGGCGCGATCAGCAAGACGATCAACATGCCGAACGACGCGTCGATCGACGACGTGAAGGAGGCCTACCGCCTCGGCTGGAAGACGATGCTGAAGGCGGTCGCGCTCTACCGCGACGGCAGCAAGCTGAGCCAGCCGCTGTCGTCGACGGTCGACGACGACGCGACCGAGGTCGCCGCGTCGCCCGCGACGCCGGAAGTCGCGGCGATGGCGGCGCGCATCACCGAGCGCATCGTGCACCGCTACATCGCCAAGCGGCGCCGCCTGCCGAACCGGCGCGCCGGCTACACGCAGAAGGCGGTCGTCGGAGGGCACAAGATCTACCTGCGCACCGGCGAGTACGAGGATGGTTCGCTCGGCGAGATCTTCCTCGACATGCACAAGGAAGGCGCCGCGTTCCGCAGCCTGATGAACTGCTTCGCGATCGCGGTGTCGCTCGGCCTGCAGCACGGCGTGCCGCTCGACGAGTTCGCCGACGCATTCGTGTTCACGCGCTTCGAGCCGAACGGCATCGTGCAGGGCCACGACCAGATCAAGATGGTCACGTCGGTGATCGACTACGTGTTCCGCGAACTCGCGATCAGCTACCTCGGCCGCGAAGAGCTGGCCCAGGTGCACAGCGAAGACCTGCGGAACACGACGATGGGCGCCAACGACGCGGAGTACACCGACGAGGAAATCGTGTCGGAGACGGTGTACGAAGGCGACGAGCCCCCCTCGACGCCGCACGACAACGCGCACCTCCACCCGCACAGCCGCGGCATCCTCCGCGGCCACGAGGCACCGAACGGCGGCACGCCGAGCAGCGGTGCAACGGGGAGTGCCGGTGGCAGCATGCTGTCGTCGGCGCCCATGGCCGCGAACAAGAACGCCGTTCTGCTCCGGACCGAGCAGTCGACCGTGACCGTGTCGATGGAGACGCGGCAGACGCGGCTCAAGGTCGCCGAGGCCCGTCTGAAGGGCTACGAGGGCGATCCGTGCGGCGGGTGCGGTGCGTTCACGCTCGTTCGCAACGGCACGTGCCTCAAGTGCGTGTCCTGCGGCGGGACGTCCGGCTGCTCGTAGGCAGCCCGACGTCACGATTCCCGCGAGACGCGCACCCGCCGGGAACCGACTCGGGTTCCCGCGGGCTCAGCGAGGAACGCCGTCCACCACGCGCCGCACGCCGCGCGGGTTGTCGTCGCGCAGTTCCGCCGGCAGCAATGCGTGCGGCCAGTCCTGCCAGCACGCCGGGCGGGCCCAGCGGCGGATCGAGGTCGCGCCGACCGCACTGAAACGCGCATCCGTCGAGGCGGGCCAAGGACCGCCGTGCACCATGGACGGACACACCTCGACGCCGGTGGGCACGCCGTTGGCGATCAGGCGGCCGACCTTCGCACGCAGGATCTCCAGTAGCGCACCGTACTGGGCGTAATCGTCGCCGTCCCCGTGCACGGTCGCCGTGAGGTGGCCGTGCAGCGACCGAGCGAGCGCCGACATCTCGCCGGCGGTCTCGCATGGCACACCGAGCACTGCCGGGCCGTAGACCTCGCTCCGCAGCCGTGGGTGCGAAGCAACGACGGCGGCGCTCGCCTCGAACAACGTCGGGCAGACGCCGAGGGCACCCGGGGCGACCGAGCCCGTTGCCGTCTCGACCGCGGGGGTCGCCTTCACCTCCGAGAGCGCCTTCTCGTAGCCGGCGCGGATCGACGGATGCACGACCGGCGCGCCGGCGCCAGCCGCGATCGCAGCACGCAGCACCTTCGCGAATGTCTCGGCGCCCGGGCCGTCGCACCACACCACCATGCCGGGGCTCGTGCAGAACTGCCCGCTCGCGAGCAGCGCGGACGCCGCCAGGCGCTGCGCGATCTCCGCGCCGCGCCCCGCGAGGGCCTTCGGCAGCACGAAGACCGGATTCATGCTGCCCATCTCCGCGAAGACCGGGATCGGTGACGGGCGCGCCGCGGCCACGTCGAACAAAGCACGACCTCCCGCGTACGAACCGGTGAACCCGACCGCCGCGATCGCCGGATGCCGCACGACTGCGGCGCCCACTTCGTGCGATCTCCCGTGCAGCAGCGAGAACGTGCCGGCCGGCAAGCCGGCGGCGCGCACGGCCTCGACGATCGCATGGGCGACCATCTCGCTCGTCCCCGGGTGCGCCGGGTGGCCCTTCACCACGACGGGGCAACCCGCGGCGAACGCGGACGCCGTGTCGCCACCCGCGACCGAGTACGCGAGCGGGAAATTGGAGGCACCGAACACCGCGACCGGCCCGATCGGCACCAGCATGCGGCGCAGGTCGGGCTTCGGCTGCGGCAGGCGTGTCGCGTCGCCGTGGTCGATGTGCGCGTCGACCCACGAGCCATCCTCGACCAGCGCGGCGAACTGGCGGAGCTGCAGCACGGTGCGCGCCCGCTCCGCATCGATCCGCGCCGCCGGCAGCGCCGTCTCGGCGACCGCACAGCGCACGAGCGCGTCCCCGAGTCCTTCGAGTCCCGCGGCGATCGCACGCAGGAATGCGGCGCGCGCGGCTGGATCGACCCGCGCGAACGCTGCTGTCGCGTCACCGGCCGCCGCACACGCAAGGTCGACCTGCTCCTTCGTCGTTTCACAGAACTCGGGGCCGGACGCCTCCCCCGTCATCGGGTCGAACGCGCGGAACGCCTCGCCGCGGCCCCGCTCGGCCCGCCCCGCGATCCACTGTTCCCCGCGAACGCTCACGAGGCCTCCTTCGGCCGCTCGCGCAGGGCGCGTTCGATCGTTGCGAGTGCCTCGACACGCAAGGCGCCCTGGACCGGCGTGCGCGGCAACCGCACGCGCTCGTTGCCCCGCCCGACCTTCGCCTGCACGAGCTTGATCAACTGCACGAACTCGGGAACGGTGTCGAGCCGCAGCAGCGGCAGAAACCAGCGGTACAGCGTCGCCGCTTCGTCGCGCCGACCCGCACGCGCGAGGTCGAACAAACGCACGGACTCCGCCGGGAACGCGTTCACGAGGCCGGCAACCCAGCCGCTCGCTCCGGCCCCGACGCCCTCGACCACCATGTCGTCCAGGCCCACGAGCACCGTGAGCCGGTCGCCGAGTCGCGCCCGCACGGCCGTGACGCGTCGCGCGTCGCCGCTCGACTCCTTCACCGCGACGAGGTTGCCGTGCGCCGCAGCGAGTTCGTCGATGCACGCGGGCGCGAAGTCGACACCGTACGCCGGCGGGTTGTTGTAGAGCATGCAAGGCAACTTGGTCGCGCCGAGCACGGCCGACACGTGCGCAACGGCTTCGCGCAGCGGCCCTTTGTGCACGTACGGAGGCAGCACCATGAAACCGCTCGCGCCTGCACGCTCCGCTGCCTCTGCAAGGCCGACTGCGGCGCGCGTGGAGAGCGCGGCGATCCCCGGCAACACCGGGCGGCCGCGGGCCGCCGCCACGAGCGTCTTCACGATCGCCACCTTCTCGTCGAAGTCGAGCGTCGCGCCCTCTCCGAGCGAACCCAGCGGGATGATGCCGCCGCAGCCATGATCGAGCTGCCACTGCGCATGGTGTGCGAGGAACTCGTGGTCGACGACGTCGGCGTCGGTGAACGGCGTCGTGATCGCGGGCAATACGCCGCGGAACGGATGGCTCGCCATGCCGGGAGAGAGAACGCGTTGGCGGCTCTCCGGGCAAGCCGCACCTCGCGCCTCCCGGGTCCGAGGTCCGCAACCGCCCCGGTCGTCGGGCTGCGAGTGGTGCGGTGCCGTCGGTTCTGCCATCCTGCCGTGATGACCGAGACCCCGGATCGCGCGGCGCAGCGGGCATTCGTCGACAAGGTCGGCATCCCGGTGGCGCGGCGGCACATCTTCCTGTGCTGCGACCAGTCCAACCCGAAGTGTTGCGACAAGGAGCGCAGCGTCGTCGCGTGGGAGTACCTGAAGCGGCGGCTGAAGGAGCTGGGAATGTCCGAGCAGGGCGGCGTGCTGCGCACGAAGGCCAACTGTCTCCGTATCTGCACGGGAGGCCCGATCGCGGTCGTCTACCCCGAGGGCGCCTGGTACGGCGAGTGTGACCCTGACGCGCTCGAAGAGATCGTGCAGCGCCATCTGCTCCGCGGCGAGGTGGTCACCGAGCGCCTGATCGCGGCACACCCGCTCAGCGGAGGCACGCCGCCGTGACCGTCGACGATCGCTTCGCCGCGACCCCGTGCAATCGCTGGCTCGGCTTGCGGCTCGTGTCCCGCAGCCGCGAACGCGTCGAGCTCGAACTTCCGGTCCGTCCCGAGTTCGTGCAGGAGGAAGGCGTCGTGCAGGGCGGCATCCTCACCGCGCTCGCGGACACCGCGGCGGTGTGGCTCCTGTGGCCGGACCTGCCCGCGGAACGCGGAATGACCGGGATCGAATGTTCGATGCGATTCCTCACGTCCGCCCGGGCGGACGCAGGAGCGCTGCGCGCGACGGCCACGCCGTTGCGGATCGGCTCGACGATCGCGGTCTGCGAGAGCGTCGTGACCCAGGGCGACCGCACGGTCGCCAAGGGCACGTTCACGTTCCTGGTTCGCGACCGTCGGGCCCGCTGAGCACGCCTCCTGGCGGCCCAGCGGACAGTCCGATCACAGGAAGCTCATGCCCGTCGGCGTCGAGAACGACGACGTCGTCAGATCGAACGCCTGCGACGCCAGGTTCACGCCGGTCATCACGGGCGTGGACAGCACGATGAGCGGGGTCGCCGAGTTGCCGAGCGCGTCGTTGACGAACGCACCGACGAGGATCACCGACGAGATGCCGATCTCCCCGCCGAAGCCGGGGATCGGTCCGACCGCGGGGAACGTGCCGCCCGCGATCGCCGACTCGACGGACCACACGAAGATCGTGATCCCGCCCGGCGTGCCTGCGCTCGCCTGCAGCTGCACGAACGTCTGCCCGTCGCCCATCGTGTGCAGGTTGCGCGGGTAGTTGAGCAGCGAGAACTGCGGCGCCTGTGCCGGGATCAGTGCGAGGCCGCCGGGGCCAGAAGTACCCGACAGCGTCGGCTGCCAGCCGAGCTGCGAGCCCTGCGTGCCGACCGTCGAGCCCATCGTCACGCCGTTGATGACGGCGATGGAACCCCCGGCCGACGTGCTGAGGATCGCGCCGTCGTTCGTCGAATCGCGCCACACGAACAGCAGGTTCGGGTAGTTCAGCGTGTCGACCGGCGAGACCCACGTCCCGCCGCTCGGATCGATCTCCAGGCCGGAGAGGTTGAAGACCGTGCCGACACCGGCGCCGGTCGCCTGCTTGAAGCCGCTCGCGTTCACCATCGCGAGCAGGTTCGCCTCCGTCGCGATGCGCACCGCGGAGTTCGTGGTGATCGCGCTGACGTTGCCGTTCGCGTCGTAGGTGATCGCGCTCGCCGGGATGTAGAGCAGGTCGCCGTCGGCGGCGCTGCCGAACCAGAGTGTCTCGGTGAGCGAGAAGGAGAAGAACAGGTCGCCGGCGGTGGACTGGCACAGCGCGTCGAGGTTCAGCGTCGTACCTCCGGTCGCGGCCGTGATCTGTGCCTCGGTGAGGAACACCTCACGCACACCCTGCGCCGCATAGCGTACGACGTCGCACGGCAGGAGCCCCATCGGTGTGCTCGCCGCCGAGATGCTGAAGAACACGTCGCGCGGCGTCACCGGGCCGACCGTGTTCGCCTTCACGAAGATCTCGTCGATCGCGTTGCTGCTGCCCATCGGGCCCTCGGTCGAGACTTCGACGTAGCGCCCGTCGGCGTCGAGGTCGCCGACCCAGTGGTCCTGCAGACTGATCGGGAGGAACGGGCGCGCCGAGTACGACTGCCCGACGACCGGAAGGACGGAGTAGATCTCGTCGTTGCGGATGAGGTCGATCTCGGGGAGATCGAGCGCGAGGGTCGACTCCTCGGTCGATCCGGAAGTGACGAGGACGGTGTACTGGGCCGGCGCCAGCGCGGCGCACAGCGGGACGACGACGGACAGCGAGAAGATGCGCATTGGGGAAGCTCCGAGGGGTGTGCGGTGGTTCGAGGCGGATGAGGTTCGTGCGTTCATCGGGTCACCTCACAGGAACGACATCGCGCCGGGGCGCGAGAGCTTGAGGGTGGTGAAGTCCAGGGCCTGGGTCGCCAGGTTGATGCCGGTCATCACGGCGTTCTGGAGCACGAACATCTCGGACTGGGCGTTGCCGAGTCCGTCGTTGGCGTAGAGACCGACCAGGATCGGTGCACTGACGCCGATGTCACCGCCGAACGGCAGCGGCGCCGGCACGGAGAGGAACGATCCGTTCGCGACGTGGGACTCGATCGACCAGAAGAGGATCGTGAAGCCGAACGGCGTGCCGCCGCTCGTCTGCAACTGCACCATCGTGTTCACCTGCGACGCGCTCGGCGCCGGGTGCTGGTTGCGCGGGAAGTGCTTCACCACGAACTGCGCCTCCTGCTGCGGGATCAGGGCGAGCGCGTTCGGGCCGAACGTGCCCGTGCTGTCGGGCAGGTAGCCGAGCTGGTCGCCGAGCGTGGCGACCGTCGAGCCCATGGGCACACCGTTGATCACCGCGATCGAGCCGCCGCCGGCCGTGCTGATGATCGCGCCGTCGTTGTGGAAGTCGCTCCAGCAGAACAGCAGGTTCGGGTAGGTCAGCGAGTCGAGCGGTGAGACCCACGTGCCGCCGTTGGGATCGATCTCGAGGCCGGACAGTTCGATGTTCGGGCTCGTGCCGACCACGCCGCCGACCGACGTGCGCTGGCCGCTCGCCGTGATCCATGCGATCACGTCCGTCTGCGCTGCGATGCGGACCGCGGACGCCGCGGCGATCGCGCTGACGTTGCCGTTCGCGTCGTATGTGATCGCGCTCGCCGGGATCACCAGGATGTCCCCGTCGTCGGTCGCGACGCCGTTGATCGTGTTGACGCCCGCCTGCGAGAAGAAGATGTCGCCTGCCGCGGACTGGGCGATCGCGTCGAGGTTCACGGTGTTCGACGTCGTCGCATAGCCGCAGGCGACGTTGAGCTGCACCTGCGTCATGAAGAACTCGAGCGTGCCCTGGCCCGAGTAGCGCACGACGTCCGAGATGCGGAGGCCGGGAATGTTCGCCGTCGAGACCGAAGCGACGCTCCAGAACACGTCGCGAGGCGTGACGGGACCGACCGTGCCCGCCTTCACCAGGATCGCATCGATGGTGTCCGCCGGCCCCTCGACGTCGTCTTCGACGTAGACGGCGTTGCCGTCGAGATCCCCGACGAGGTGGTACTCGAAACTGATCGGCAGGAACGGCCGCGCCGGCGCGAGCGACCCGACGACGGGCGTGATCTCGTAGATCTCGTCCGTTCGCATGAGGTCGACTTCGGTCGCGTCGAGGGCGAGCGTGCTGCGATCGGCGGTGCCGCCGACGAAGAGGATGGTGTGCTGCGCGGGCGCGAGCGCCGCGAGCAACGGGAGGGGAGCGAGGAGAGTCGGGATGCGCATCGGGGGTCTCCGAAAGGGGAACCGTCACCGAGGGGATGGTGCCGGGCCGACCCAGGATGCCGAGACCGGCGCGGTCGCCCAGGGGGTTCCGACAGTTTTCTTCGCCGGAGCGGCTCACCTTGTTTCGCAGTCGAGCAACCGCTCCGGCACGATCTCCACTCCTCATGGACGAACCGGTGCTGCAGGACGGCCCGAATGACGCGCGCGTGACCGTGGTGCTGGCCCACGGCGCCGGCGCCGGCATGGAGCATCCCTTCCTCGCCAACGTCGCGACGGGCCTCGCGGCTGCCGGCCATCGCATCGTGCGCTTCGAGTTCCCGTACCAGCACGACGCCCGCGTCGGCCGCCGCCGGGCGCCGGATCCGATGCCGGTCCTGCAGGCGACCATGCGCGACGTCGTGGCGCAGCACGCGAAACCGCCGTTCGTGATCGCGGGCAAGTCGATGGGCGGCCGTGTCGCGACGATGGTCGCCGACGAACTCGGCGCCGCGGGCGTCGTGGTGTTCGGCTATCCGTTCCATCCGCCGAAGGAGCCGCAGCGCCTTCGCACCGCGCATCTCGCCGAACTGGGCACACCGACCCTGATCCTCCAGGGCGAACGCGATCCCTTCGGCACACGCGAAGATGTCGCGGGCTACACGCTGGCGCCGTCGATCACGATCGACTGGTTCGAGGACGGCGACCACTCGCTCGAGCCGCGCAAGAAGAGCGGCTTCACCGCAGCACAGCACCTTGCTCGCGCCATCGACGCCGCGGCGGCATTCGTCCGCCGCGTCACCGGCTGATCACGACGATCAGCGGCCCTCGGCCGCGAGCTTCTCGCCGAGCCACGGCCCGGGCGACTCCGCGCCGAAGTCGCGCCAGACGAACTGCGCGGCACCGCCGTCCGCGCGGAACACCTCGACGACGAACGTGTCCGCGTGCAGTCGGAAGTACGCCGCTCCGGTCCCCGCGACGCTCCCGGCGCTCGCGAACGAGAGTTCGTCGAGAACCTCGCCCGACAGGGCCGGCCCCGACACACCCGCCGACTCGGCGCAGCGATGGAGCAGCCACGCAGCGAACGCTCGCTGCGGCTCCGTCATCTCCGTCCACGTGAGACCGCGTTGCGCCCCGAGCCGCGCCGGCCGCGCCGCGGCGCGCAGCATCACGGCCGAGGTCGCGGTCGCGCCGACCGTCGCCTTCCCGGCCTGCGTGGCGTCGAACGAACCGACGAGGGCGTTCACCGTGTCGAACGCCGCGCGCACCGAAGGCCTCGGGACAGCGACACTCGACGCATCCTTCGTCTCCGCCTCGGCTGTGTCGACCGGCCCCCACACGGCGATGCCGCCGACCAGGGACAACGACAGGGTGACCATGATCGACAGGCCGGCGTTCATGCCGCGATCATGGCGAGCCGCCAGGCCCGCGGCGAGCACGACCTCCGGTCAGGCCCGCAGGGCAGCCGCGAGCAACGCCGCCTGCTCCGCCTTGTGCATCTGCAGTGAACCCGACGCCGGACTCGCCGATGCCCGCCGTGTCGACCGCGCGTCCCAGGCGAACCGGTCGCGAACGAAGGTCCACGCCCCCATGTTCGCGGGCTCTTCCTGGCACCAGACGAACCGAGCGCGAGGGTAGCGGCGGCGGAGCGCGGCCATCGCCGTCGCGGGCCACGGATACAGCAGTTCGAGGCGCACGAGCGCGACCTTCCTGTCCGCTCCGCGGGCGTCGACGAGGTCGTGGTAGACCTTGCCCGAGCAGCAGACGACGCGGTCCACTCCGCCCGCGGCGGCCGCATCGACCGTCGCGTCGTCGAGCACCGCCGAGAACGCGCCGGTGGCGAGGTCGCCGATCGCCGCACCCGCTTCCTTCTGGCGCAGGAGACTCTTCGGTGTCATCACGACGAGCGGCTTGCGGTTCGTGTCGAGTGCCTGCGCGCGCAGCAGGTGGTACCAGCTCGCGGCGTTCGACGGATTGGCGACGCGGAGGTTGTCCTCGGCACACAGCTGCAGGAAGCGCTCGAGACGCGCGGAGCTGTGCTCCGGCCCCTGGCCGTCGTAGCCGTGCGGCAACAGCAGGACGAGCCCGCTCGCCTGGCGCCACTTCGCTTCGCCCGCGGCGAGGAACTGGTCGATCTGGATCTGCGCGCCGTTCACGAAGTCGCCGAACTGCGCCTCCCACAAGGTGAGTCCGTCGCCGGCGACGACGCTGTAGCCGTACTCGAAGCCGAGCGCCGCCTCCTCGCTGAGCAGCGAGTCGACGACGACGAACGGCGCCAGCCCGGTCGCGAAGTGGTTCAGCGGCACGAAGCGTCGGCCATTCTCCGCGTCGAACAGCGCGGCGTGCCGCTGGCTGAACGTCCCGCGGCCGCTGTCCTGGCCCGCGAGCCGCACGGGCACACCGGCCGCGAGCAGACTCGCGAACGCGAGTGTCTCGGCCGTCGCGAAGTCGACCGGCTGCCGTCCTGCCGCCATCTCGGCGCGGCGGCCGAGCACCGTCTTCACCTTCGGATGCGCGTGGAAGTCCGCGGGCCACGCGAGCAGCGCGTCGCTCCACGCCTGCAGCTGGGCGAGCGCCACCGGCGGGACCGACGGCGACCACTCGTGCTCCTGCGGGTCGGCCGGAACGACGACCGGGGCGGGCTCGACGCCCCGCACCGCGTCGAGCGACTCCTTGAGGCGCCGCTGCACTTCGGCGTCGTAGCCGGCGATCTGGTCGGCGCGGAGCACGCCGGCGCGGATCAAGTAGCCCTGGTAGATGGTGCGCACCGTCGGGTGCGCCTCGATGCGGCGATACAGGAGCGGCTGGGTGTAGCTCGGTTCGTCGCCCTCGTTGTGACCGTGCCGGCGGTAGCAGACGACGTCGAGCACGACGTCGGCGTGGAACCTCGCGCGGTAGTCCATCGCGAGGCGGATCATCCGGACCGCGGCGAGCGGGTCGTCGCCGTTCACGTGGAAGACCGGCGCCTGGATGCCCTTCGCGAGGTCGGTGCAGAACGGCGTGCTGCGAGAATCCTGCGGCTGCGTCGTGTACCCGATCTGGTTGTTGACGACGACGTGCACGGTGCCGCCGGTGCGATAGCCGTGCAACTGCGACATCTGCAGCGTCTCGTGCACGACACCCTGGCCGGCGAACGCAGCGTCGCCGTGCACGAGCACCGGCACCACCTGCGCCCATGCGTCGTGGCCGGAGCCGCGGGGCAGCTGGTCCTGCCGCGCGCGCGTCATGCCCTCCACCACCGGGTCCACCGCTTCGAGATGGCTCGGGTTGCACGCGAGTTCCAGCGCGATCGACACGCCGTTCGACGTGCGGTAGTCGGCCGACGCACCGAGGTGGTACTTCACGTCGCCCGACCCCTGGGTCGTCGACGGATCGAGCCAGCCCTCGAACTCGCCGAAGATCTTCACGAGCGGCTTGCCGAGCACGTGCGCGAGAACGTTCAGCCGACCGCGGTGCGCCATGCCGAGCACGACACGCTGCGCGCCGTGTTCGGCCGCGCGGTCCAGCAGTGCGTGCAGGACAGGGACGAGCGTGTCGCCTCCTTCGAGCGAGAATCGTTTGTGGCCGACGAAGCGTGTGTGCAGGAACTGCTCGAACGCCTCGGCTTCGACGAGCTGGTCGAGGATGCGCAGCTGCAGTTCGGCTCCGAGCGGCTCTTCGTTGCGGTTCCCTTCCATGCGCTCGCGCAGCCAGTTGCGCTGCTCGAGGTCGGCGATGTGCATGAACTCGGCGCCCACGTGGCGGCAGTACGTGAGGTGCAGCACTTCCTGGATCTCGCGCAACGTCGCGAACGGCTTCTTCAGGACGCCGTCGGCGAAGAACGTGCGCTCCTTGTCCCAGATCGTGAGCCCGTACGTCGACATGTCGAGTTCGGGCCAGTCCTTCGGCTCGAACGACAGCGGGTCGAGATCGGCGAGCACGTGACCGCGTACCCGGTAGCTGCGGATGTACGTCATCAGCCCGGCGGCGCGTTCGAGGTTCTCCGCCTCTCGCAAGCTGCTGCCCAGCGGCGGCCGCCGGTCGACGCTGTTCTGCACGGGGCGATACGGGACCTTGAGCGAGCGGAAGACACTCTCGTAGAAGCGCTCCTCGCCGAGCAGCAGCCGGTGCATCCAGTCGAGGAACAGGCCGGACTCGGCGCCCTGGATGACGCGATGGTCGTACGTCGAGGTCAGCGTCATCACGCGCGACACGCCGAGTTCGGTCAGCGTTTCGGGAGCCGCGCCCTGGAAGGCCGACGGCGGCGCGATCGCCCCCGTCGCCAGGATGAACGCCTGCCCGCTCATGAGCCGCGGCAGTGAACTCTGCGTGCCGATCGTGCCAGGGTTCGTGAGCGTGCACGTCGTGTCGGCGAAGTCGTCCGGCCCGAGCGTGCCGGCGCGGGCCTGCTCGACCTTCTTGCCGTACGCGGCGAGGAACGCGGCGAAGTCGAGCGAGCCCGCGTCCTTCACGTTCGGCACGACGAGATTGCGGCGCCCGTCCTTGCCCGGCAGGTCGATCGCGATCCCGAGGTTCCACGCGGCGTCGGCGCGTCGGAACGGCTTGCCGTCCTGCTCGACGAAGGCTCCCGCCATCGCAGGCACCCGCTTCATCGCCTGCAGCATCGCGAACGCGATCAGGTGCGTGAACGACACCTTCGTCAGGTGCAGTCCCTGCTGGTGACGGTTGATCGCGTGGCGGTTCTCCTCGAGTACCTTGACGGGCACTTCGCGCACCGACGTCGCCGTCGGCACGCCGAGGCTCTCCGTCATGTTCTTCACGATGCGGCCGGCGACGCCGGTCAACGGCTGCAGACCGCCGGTCGGCCCTTCGGAAGCCGCCGCCTGCGCAGTTCGCGTGGGCGCAGCGGTGCGGCTCGCGCGCTGTTCGGGCGGGAGCACCGACTCGAACCACTGCCGCCACTCCGCGGGGACGGAGTCGGGAGACGCGAGGTAGTCGCCGTAGACCTTCTCGGCGTAGGCGGCGTTCACGCCGAAGACTTCTTCGAACTCGGGGCGCTGCATTCGTGGATCGCGCCACGATACCCAGCCGCGAACCGGCACGAGCACCTCGACTCCGTTTCGCCGGCTGCCTCGCGCACCCGGAGCCGCTCACGGCAAGCTTCTCGAACGCGGATGCTCGCGTTCAGGCGCGGCGTTTCGCGCCGCCGCCTGCAACGCGGTCCGCCGACTGCCTCGCGCACTCGGAGGCGCTCACGGCAAGCCTCTCGAACACGGATGCTCGCGTTCAGGCGCGGCGCTTCGCGCCGTCGCCTGCAACGCGGTTCGCCGACCGCCTACTTCTTGGTCAGGAGCAGGACCATCCGCTTGCCTTCCATGCGGATGCCGGACTCGACCTTCGCGACGTCCGAGAGCAGCTTGACGACTTCGTTGACGACCTGCTCGCCGACTTCCTTGTGCGCCATCTGGCGACCGCGGAACAGACAGCAGACGAGCACCTTGTCGCCGTCGGCGAAGAACTGGCGCGCCTGCTTGATCTTGACCTGCAGGTCGTGGTCGCCGGTCGCGGGACGCACACGCAGTTCCTTCACCTGGACCTGGTGCTGCTTCCGTCGGCTCGCCTGCTCCTTCTTCTTCTCCTCGTACTTGTACTTCCCGAAGTCCATGATGCGGCACACGGGCGGCCGCTGGTTCGGGGCGATCTCGACGAGGTCGAGTTGCTTGTGCAGCGCCAGAGCCAAGGCATCGGCAGTCTCCATGATGCCGAGCTGCTTGTTCTCCTCGTCGATGACGCGGACCTGGCGGATGCGAATCTGGTGGTTGATGCGCGGACCGCGGTCTTGAACGACCGGACGCCGCGAATCAGGCCTGCTGGACATGGATCCTCTTCGACTTCGACGACACTGGGTACGAGCTCCTCTTTGGTTCGGGAACGGGGCGCCACGGGATCTCCCGCGCGGCGCGGAAGGCTATTTGCCGGCGGCTGGGACCGCAACCGCGGAGACGCACCGGCGGGAACACCGTGGCAGCCGACCCACGCCGCCCTCTAGGATCGCTGTGCGCGGAACCGGCCGATGCGGCCGCCGCGACGACCCGCGATGAAGAACTTCCTCCGGCTGCTGCCCGTCCTGTTCCTGTCCCTCATGGTCTCTTGCCGCTCCGCCGAGGAGAAGCGCGCGGCGAAGGAGGCCAAGCGCGCCGAGCAGGAGGCCGAGGCGAAGCGGCGCATGCACGAGAACGTCCCTCCGGACTCGCCCCTGATGAAGGTCGAACTCGGCATGTCCGAGCAGCAGGTGACGGAGATCCTCGGGCCGCAGACGTCGACCGACACCCACGTCACGGGCAAGGCCTACAACCCGTTCAACTACGGCGGTCGCGACACGATGCGCATCGTCTACTACTGGAAGGGCCTCGGCCGCGTCGAGTTCTCCGCCGGCAGCTGGGGTCAGCGCAACGGCGCGATCCTCTGCATCCACGACGCAAACGAGCCCGGCCAGCGCCGCTGACGCGCGCGAAGGTCGGGATCAGCTCCGGTCCGCGACCTTCTTCTGCAAGAGCGCCGCGAACTCCGCGACCGGCATCGCCCCGAGGTCGCCGTCGACGCGGGAGCGCACCGTGACGGTGCCGTTGGCCAGCTCCTGGTCGCCGACCACCGCGACGTAGGGCACCTTCTCCTGGAAGAGGTGGGTCCTGATCTTCTGGCCGATCTTCTCGCTGCTGTCGTCCGCGTCGACCCGGAGGTCCTGGGCGCGCAGGTCCTTCGCCATCTTCACGACCGCGTCGGCGTGGCGCTCACCCACCGCGAGCAGTACCCCCTGCACCGGAGCCAGCCACACGGGGAACGCGCCGCCGTGGTGCTCGACGAGGACGCCGAAGAAGCGCTCGAGCGAGCCGAGCAGCGCACGATGCACCATCACCGGCCGCGCCTTGTTCCCGTTCGCGTCGATGTAGCTCATGTCGAACCGCTCGGGCAGGTTGAAGTCGCACTGGATGGTGCTGCATTGCCACGTGCGACCGAGCGTGTCCTTGATCTTCACGTCGATCTTCGGGCCGTAGAACGCACCGCCGCCCTCGTCGATCTGGTACGGCAGACCGACCGACTCGAGCGCCTTCTTCAGCGCCGCGGTCGCCTTCTCCCAGCTCACGTCGCTGCCGACGCTCTTCGCCGGGCGCGTGCTGAGGTTCATCGCGTAGTCGTGGAAGCCGAACGACCGCAGCATGTCGATCACGAAGTGCAGGCAGCGTTCGATCTCGGGCTCGGTCTGCTCTTCGGTGAGGAACAGGTGCGCGTCGTCCTGCGTGAAGCCGCGCACACGCAAGAGGCCGTGCAACGAACCCTGGTTCTCGTAGCGGTAGACGGTGCCGAGCTCCGCCCAGCGGAACGGCAGCTCGCGGTAGCTGCGCCGCTTGTGCTTGAAGATCTGCACGTGGAACGGGCAGTTCATCGGCTTCAGGCGGTACTCGGCGCCGTCGATTTCGATCCCCGAGTACATCGAGTCCTTGTAGAAGTCGAGGTGGCCCGAGGTCTGCCACAGGTCCGCCTTCGCGATGTGCGGCGAGTAGACGATGTCGTAGCCGCCGCGCAGATGCTGCTGGCGCCAGAACTCCTCCATCTTGTGGCGCACGAAGCCGCCCTTCGGGTGCCACAGGATGAGGCCGGCCCCGAGGTCGCCCATCGTCGAGAACAGATCGAGGTCGACGCCGAGGCGCCGGTGGTCGCGCTTCTGCGCCTCCTCGAGGTTCTGGCGATGCGTGTCCATCGCCTTCTTGTCCGCGAACGCGTGGCCGTAGATGCGGGTCAGCATCTTGTTGTCCGCGTCGTTGCCGAAATAGGCCCCCGCGAGCGCGAGCACCGCGATGCCCTGGCCGATCTTGCCGGTGCTCGGCACGTGCGGGCCGCGGCACATGTCGACGAACTGGCCCGAGCGGTAGAACGTGATCGCTTCGCTCGCCGGGATCTTGTCGATCGTCGCGACCTTGTAGTCCTCGCCTTCCTTCACCATCAGCGAACGTGCTTCGTCGCGCGGCAGCGACTCGAGCACGAACGGCACGTCCTTCTGGACGATCTCGTGCATCAGCGCTTCGAGCTTCGGCAGGTCGTCGTGCGTGATCGGCTCGTTGCCGAAGTCGATGTCGTAGTAGAAGCCGTAGCGCGGGTCGTCGACCGGCGGGCCCTTCCA
>CAZIFB010000062.1:0-27070 GCA_964538915.1 uncultured candidatus Brocadiaceae bacterium
ACGCGGTCGGGGCACAGCGCGTGTTCGTCCTGGCTCACCGGCAGGATGCCGAAGGGGATCGGCATGTCCTTGCCGGTCAGGATGCCCTTCACGCCCGGCAGAGCCGCGGCCTTCTTCGTGTCGATGTGCACGATCTCGGCGTGCTGCACCGTGCTGCGAAGGAGCTTCATGTGCAGCATGCGCGGCAGCACCAGGTCGTCGGCGAAGCGCGTCAGCCCGCTCACCTTGCTGCGGGCGTCGACCTTGCGGATCGGCTTGCCGATGTGCTTCAGGTCGTCCTTCTTCGCGTCGTGGTGCCACGGCGCGTCGTTCTTGCCATCGACCCGCTGCGGAGTCCGTGTGCCCGGATCGTCAAGAACCATGGATCGACTCCTTCGTCGGTTCGGCCTTCTCGCCGCGGCAGCGCGCGGCCGCGAGTTCGACTGCCTCGAAGATCTTGAGGTAGCCCGTGCAGCGACAGAGGTTGCCCGCGAGGCACTCCTTGATCTCGTCGCGCGTCGGCCGCGCGTTCTGCGCGAGCAGTGCGTCGGCGGTCATCAGGATGCCCGGCGTGCAGTAGCCGCACTGCGCGGCGCCGAGGTCCGCGAACGCGTGCTGCAACTCGCAGAGCTCCGGTCCCTTCGCGAGCCCTTCGACCGTCCGGATCTGCTTGCCGACCGCGTCGACGGCGAGCAGCAGGCAGCTGAGCACCGGCGTGCCGTCGACCTGCACGGTGCAGGCGCCGCATTCACCGAGTTCACAGCCGTGCTTCGTGCCGGTGAGGCTCATCTCCTCGCGGAGCACCTCGAGCAGCGTCTTGTGCGGCGCGAACGCCACTTCGAGCGACTCGCCGTTCACGGAGAACACGGCGAGGGTCTTCTTGGTCTCCGGAGGCTCGGTCATCGGGGCGAGCACGATACCGGCCCACCCGAGGGGGATGAAGCTCGCAGCCGGCGGAACCGGCCGCCGATCCGCCTTCCGGGCGGATTACGGCGAGTTGTAGCCTTCCATCCGTGCAGCGAGCGCGGACATCAGTGCGCCGTTGACCGACGAGGCCGGCACCGCCAGCGGCAGCGCCCCGGGGTAGGTGCAGAGGAGCGCATCGGCCTGCTCGATGAAGGGCGTGACCACGGGCCAGTTCAGGCTGTTGTTGGCGACGTTGAGCTTCGCCGCGATCAGCTGCTTGGCGAGGATCCGACTGGCGTCGCCCTGCACCTTGAGGCCGAGCAGGGTCAGACACTCCGCCTTCGTGTAGGTGCGGCAACCCAGAGTCAGCGACTGGACGGGCCAGGCCGAGGGATGGTTCTTCCAGTAGCCCTGGCTCAAGGCGGGAGACGTCGGCCCGCCGAGGCCGCAGTCCGGTGCGATGTCGTCGACGAAGCTGTCGAGGAAGGGTGCGTCGGTGAAGTCGGGGGCGCCGACCATTCCGGAGATCGTCAGGTCCACGAACAGCATGTGCCCGGTGTTGCTGGCGATGAACAGGTGCCCTTCGCCGTCCGACGTCCCCTGATCGAGTACGAGGTTCAGCGGGGACGCGTCGAGGATGGACACGACCGTGTCCGTGTCGGGATCGAACTGCGCGACGTACCCGTTCGCGAACACCATGATGTCCTGCGTGTAGCAGTCGTAGGTCATCCCGTGCGCCCACGTCACGTCCGTGAACAGGCGCGTGGTCGTGAACGTGGTGAGGTCGATGGTGCCGAAGTTGCCGAGGCCGAGGATGCCGCTCGACGTGTAGTACGCACGATTGCCGGCGAAGGCGATGTGCGTGACCGCGGTGTCGTCCCCGCTCAGGGTGTGCGCCGTGCCGTTCGCGAAGGGATTGAGCGGGACCTCGGCGATGAATCCGGGAATCGCGGCCGTCCAGACCTTCCTGCCGCTCGGGTCGAGCATCACATGGTAGGCGTCCACGCCGCCGGCGGTGACGGTCGTGAACGAGCCCGAAGGCTGCACCTTGTGCACTGCGTTCGCCTGGCCACCGATGATGAGGTCGCCGTCCGGAGCGAACAGCACGCCGTCGGCGCCGGGCGTCGAGGTGATGGTGGTGCTGGCGCCGAAGGTCGCCGAGCGCATCGAAGGGTCGTAGAGGAACTCGACCTTGCGGACGTTGTCGGGCGGGCCGGCGAACCGCGTGTAGGTGATGGTCTTCGCCACCACCTGAGCCGACGCGAGCGGCGACAAGAACAAGAGCGCGAGTCCGCCGAGAGATGCCGCGCGGGTACGCGGCGCTGCTTCGAGTTGCATGGGATCTCCTTCGAACGAGTGGGCGAGTGGCTCTCCCGGACCCGCAACGACGCATGGCCGTTCGCCACGGACACCCCGGAAGGCGGCCCGATGCTCCCGCATCGGCGGAAGAAGTCAAACGCCGCACGCGCTCCGGTGCCTGCTCCTTCACCGGGACGCAGGCACACGCTCGGCGGCCGGCCGCAGGCGCGCCGTGAACGCGCGCAGGAACGGGGCCTCGTGCTCGATCGTGTAGCCGAGCAGCTCCTTCCGCCGCCGCATCACTTCGCGGCACGACTCGATCACCCAGTCGACGTGGCTCTGCGTGTAGACGCGGCGCGGCAGGCACAAGCGCACCAGATCCTGATCCGCGGGCATCGGGCGACCGTCGGTGCCCTTCCGGCCGAACATCAGCGTGCCGATCTCGACGCCGCGGATGCCGCCGATGCGGTACAGCTCGCAAGCGAGCGCCTGACCGGGCAGTTCGTGCGGTGGGATGTGCGGCAGCAGCGTGCGCGCGTCGACGTAGACAGCGTGCAGGCCCGATGGCCGCACGATGGGCATGCCCATGGCCGAGAGGGCGTCACCGAGGTAGCGGGCGCTCGCGGCTCGGTATGCGAGGTACTCGGGATCGAGCACTTCGCGCAACCCCTGCGCCAACGCTGCGAGGTCGCGGCCGGCGAGCCCGCCGTACGTCGGAAAGCCCTCGGTGAGGATCAGCACGTTGCGCACCCTCTCGGCGAGTGCGTCGTCGTTCAGGGCGAGCAGACCGCCGATGTTGACGAGACCGTCCTTCTTCGCCGAGATCATGCATCCGTCGGCGGCGGCGAACATGTCGCGCGCGATCTCGTGCAGATCGCGGCCGTGCTGGCCGTCCTCGCGCTGCTGGATCAGGTACGCGTTCTCCGCGAACCGCGCCGCGTCGAGGAAGAACGGCACCCCGTGGGCGCGGTACGCGGCGGCGCACGCGCGCAGGTTGGCCATCGACACGGGCTGGCCGCCCATGCGGTTGTTCGTGATCGTGAGCAGGCCCACCGGGACGCGGCCGCGCGACCCGTCGAGGCACGTGCGGAGGCGCTCGAGATCGATGTCGCCCTTGAACGGATGCTCCGCGGCGAGGTCCGTCGCGATCGAGACGGGCAGGTCGATCGCGTCGGCGCCGAGGTGTTCGAGGTTCGCGCGCGTCGTGTCGAAGTGCGCGTTGTTGGGGACGACGTCGCCCTTCCCCACCATCACCGAGAACAGGATCCGTTCGGCGGCGCGACCCTGATGGACGGGGAAGACGTGGCGGTAGCCCGTCAGGTCGCGGACGACGGACTCGAGTTCGAAGAACGACGTGCTCCCCGCATAGCTCTCGTCACCGGTCGCGATCGCCGCCCACTGCTGCGCCGACATCGCGCCGGTGCCCGAATCGGTCAACAGGTCGATCATCACGTCGGCCGCGCGCACCAGGAACAGGTTGTGGTGCGCCGCCTCGAGGATCCTCGTTCGTTCCGCGGGCGTCGTGATCCGGAACGGCTCGACGACCTTGATGCGGAAGGGCTCGATGATCGTGTGCATGCCGGGAGCGTGCGTCGCGCCCGCCCCCGGGACGACCGCACTCGGGCCCGGTCGCCGTCACTTGCTGCAGCAGCTCTCGCCGGCGCAGCATGCGTCGCCGCAGCTCTTCAGCCCGTCCTCGACGGACTTCGCGATCGTCGTCGCCTTGGCAACGGCCTGATCGCGCGGCATGCCCTTCAACGTCACGCCGCACGACGACAGGAACTTGCCGTTCATCGCGCGGATCGGAACGGTCACGTCGACCGCGCCCGCTTCGTCGAGCACGACGGTCTTGCCGCTGCTCATCGCCTCGACGTCCTCCTTGTCGGACGCCTTGCCCACCCGATCGGCGGCCGTGCTCGCGCAGCACTTCGCTCCGCCGTCCATCGAGCAGTGGAGCGTGAGGCGCGTGCAGTCCGGGTTCTGCTTCGCCACACCGTCGATCACGGACTGGGCGTTCTTGCAGGCATCGCACGCGGCAGGCTGCGACGCACAACCGGAGAACAACGCGGCGAGGAGGACGAACGAGGAGAAGATTCTCATGGGATTCGTGTCGTGGAGACCGTGAAGACGCGGAGCCTAGGACTCGCCTCGCCCCGCGGAAAGCATGCGAAGGACGTAGTGCCGGCAGATGTTCTCGACCGTCGGGAACAACTCATCCCTCGCACGAGGCCGCCGGGACCACCGAACCCAGCCGCAGCCGCTAGCCTCCGAGCTCCGGCGCGGAACCACCCGCCGAACCCTGAAAGGACCCCACGCAACCATGAGACACGCACTGCTGCTCGCACTCTCCGTGTGCACGACTCCGCTGCTCGGCCAGACGCTCGTGCTGCCCGACAACCACAATTTCATGGAGGCCACGAACTACGGCACCAACGCTGGCGACAACAACTGCTGGACGACCGCGGCTCGTCGCTTCCAGATCGTCTACGAAGCGAGCCACTTCACGGGCAAGGCCGGCATCCAGCCGGGCGGCGTGCTCATCACGCACGTGAAGTTCCGCGGCGAGGACGGCGAAGCGAACCTCGGCGGCCAGGTCTACTCCAACGTCACCGTCGAACTCGGTTCGACGTCGATCACCGGCGCGACCATGTCGACGACGTTCGCGACGAATCGTGCGCCGGGCACCGCCACCATGGGCCCCCTCGGCACCGTCCCGGCGATCACGCTCGCGCCGTCGATCGGCAGCTGCCCGAACAACTACTGCATCGACATCGACCTGCTCGCCATCGGTGCAGCGTTCGTCTACGACCCGCACAACGCCGCGCAGCCGAACCTGCTGATCGACATCACGATCCCGACGGCACCGACGCAGGTCGCGCCCCAATCGCTGATCCCGCTGCAGGACACGACGGCGCACGGCGCCGGCATCCGGGGCAGCTCGGTGTGGACCGCAACCGTCGCTGCCGCGACGGGCACCGCCGACACCACACCGCCGGTGGTCGGCATCGAGTTCCTCGGCGCCGGTGGTTGGGCGACCGAGATCCCTGCTCGCGCCGAGTTGATCGGCGGCGGCTGCGGCGGGCAGCACTCGACGGTCTATCAGGCGTTCACGCAGGACCAGGCGTTCGACCTCGGCGCCGGCATGACGTTCTTCCCCAACGTCTACCCGTCGCCCAACTTCTACACCGTCGTCACCGGCGCCGCGCCGTTCGACGTCACGCAACTCAACGTGGCGCCGAACAGCACGGGCGACGACGCCGTGGTCACGCACAACCTCGGCTTCCTCGTCACTCCGTTCCAGTACCCCGGCGGATCGACGACGCAGATCAAGCCGTCGACCAATGGCTTCGTCTGGCTCGACCCGGCGATGACCGCGGCCCAGCAGCAGTGCACGAAGGGCAACATGCTCGGCACGTCGGGCAACTTCACCGCGCGCTTCATGCCGTTCTGGACCGACCTCACCGCGAGTCGCAACACGGGCATGGGCACGGGTGCCGGCCTGCACGTGAAGACCGTCCCGGAGACCGCACCCGGCGCCGGTGACGCGATCTGCTACGTGACATGGCGCGACCAGGGGTCGTTCCGCACACCGGTGGTCGGCGGCAGTCCGACCGTCTTCGGGCACGAGGTGTTCAACGTGCAGATGGTGATGTACGAGCAGACCGGCATCGTCGAGTTCCGCTACGGCACGATGCAGCCGTTCGTGTCGACGCTGTGGTCGAACACGCTCGAGAACGCAGCGATCGTCGGCTTCACGCGCGGCCGCGTGTCCGCGACGCCGGTCGTTGCGAGCATGGACCCGCAATCGCGCGACCTCTCGCACGAATTGCCGGTCGCGACGTCGGTCGAAGGCACCGTGGCGAACGTGGCGCTGACCGCGGTCGCGACGCCGGTCGCGGGCTCGGTCCACCAGACCGGCCGAATGTTCGGCGGTCAGTCGCTGACCTGGAACATCGCCAACGTCCCGGGCCCGACGTTCGCGCTGCTGAACCTCGATCTCGGTGCGAGCCAACCCGGCCTGCAGCTGCCGCCGGGATTCGGCATCCTCGCGCCGACCTGCATGATGTCGACCACGCTGAACCCGATCGTGCTCGGCTGGGAAGCGTGGTTCGTCGCCGCCCCCGGCGTGACGAATCTCACCGGCACGATCCCTCTCGCGGTCCCGCACGGCTGGGAAGGCGTCGTGATCACGGCACAGGCCATCGGCATCGACCTCTTCGGGGGCCCGTTCCTGATCCCGTGGACCAGCAACACGATCAAGTACACGGTCGGCCTCGACTGATCGCTGCCGGCCGAGGCCGCGACGACACCGGGAGAACCGGCGAGCGGCCTTTCCGGGTCCCGCGGGCGGACCGGTAGTGTTCCGTGATGCCCGCCCGGTCCACGTTCCCGCTCGCGATCGCCATCGTGATCACCGCGGGCCTCTGCGCGTGGTTCGGCACGTGGAACGGCCAGTTCCTCTTCGACGACCGCCCGGCGATCCTCGAGAATGCGCCCCTTCTCGCCGGAAACGCATGGGGCGCTGCGTTCGCCCCAGAACACCACCCGCTCGCGAACCGGCCGCTCACCTGCCTCTCGTTGGTCGCGGACTTCGCGGTGTTCGGGCGGGGACCGTTCGGCCCCCACCTCGTGAACCTGGCGCTCCACCTCGCGATCGCCGTGCTGCTCCTGTCCACGATCCGGCGCGCAGCGACCGCGCCCGGCATTCGCGGAGCGGTCGACGCAGCCGGCGCCGACCGCATCGCTCTCGCGATCGCGACGCTCTGGGTCGTGCATCCGCTCGGCGCCGACGCGGTTGCCTACGCGACCCAGCGCTCCACCCTGCTCATCACCGGGTTCCTGCTCGTCGCGATCCACTCTCTGCTGCGCGCCCGCAGCGCCGGGTCACCGTGGCGATGGCACGCGGTCGCGATCGCGGCGACGGCGCTCGGCATGGCGAGCAAGGAAGACATGGTGGTGGCGCCGTTCGTGCTGCTGCTGTTCGACCGCGCATTCCTGCAGCCGTCGTGGGCCGCCATGCGGACACGCACCGCACTGCACGGAAGCATCGCGGCTACCTGGATCGTGCTGGCGACCTGCGTCTGGCTCGGAGCATCGAACCCGACCGTAGGCACGAACACCTCGATCACGCCGTGGCAGTGGCTGATGACCCAGGCCTCCGTGATCGTGCACTATCTGCGCCTCGTCGTCTGGCCGCATCCCTTGCGCGGCGCCTACGACCTCGGCGCCGAACTCGACATCGGCAACGCCATCCTGCCGGGCGCGTTCGTCGTCGCGCTGCTCGTCGCAACGGTGCGGTGGCTCGGCACCCGCCCGTGGCTCGGCTGGCTCGGCAGCATGTTCTTCCTGCTGCTCGCGCCGACTTCGACGGTGCTGCCGATCGAGACCGAGATCGTCGCCGAACGGCGCATGTACCTGCCCATGCTCTTCGTCATCGTCCCGATCGTCGTCGCGGCGCATCGGGCAGCGAGGGCCGCCGAACCGTTCGTGCGCACGGCGTGGATCGGAGCGTGGGCCGCCGCGGTCGTCACTCTCGGCGCCGTTGCGCAGAGCCGCGTCGCGGTCTACGCCGACGAACCCGTGTTCTGGGCCGACGCCTACGCGAAGAGCGAGCCGTCGCGACGCACGTTCCTCGCCGCGCAGATCTTCAGCAACCACGGCGCGATGCTCTGGCGGGCCGGCCGGTTCGACGAAGCGCACACCCTCTTCGTGGCCGCGATGGAGTGCCCGTTCCCCACCGTGAACGAGCGCATGCACTTCGCCGTGTCGCTGCACCATCGCGGCCAGGAGGACGAAGCCCTCGCGATCCTGCGGACGCTCGTGGCCGCCGCGCCGAACAAGGCGGACGTTCTCGCTTCGCTCGGCACGTGCCTCGCGGCGACGCACTGGAAACGCGGGCTGGCCGGCAACGACCCGGTCGTCGCGGAGGGCGAGCGCGTCATGCGACGAGCCGTCGAACTCGACGCCGACAACGCGTCGTACTGGAACTCGCTCGCGTACCTGCTGCGCGCGCGCGGCGCGCGTGCGGAGGCCGAGGCGGCGTACCGGCGCGTCACGGACATGACGACCGATCGGGTCGAACCGTTCTACTACCGCGCGGAACTGCTCGAACAGCTCGGCCGCGGCAGCGAGATCGGGCCGATGTTCGCCAGGTTGCTCGCCGCGCGACCCGGCGACGTCGACCTGCGGCTCTACGTCGCGGACAAGGACTGGAAGCGACGCGACTTCGCGTCGGCCGAGCGACTCTTGAACGAAGTGCTCGCGATCGACCCGGGGAATGCCCGCGCCGCGGCCGCCCTGCGGAATCTGCCCCGCACGGGCCCCAAACGAGACTGATGCATTGAGTGGATCAGCGACGCGCGCCCCGAGAAGCGCGGCCTCCTCGCGGGAAGCCATGTGCACCGA
Source organism: uncultured candidatus Brocadiaceae bacterium (assembly GCA_964538915.1). GTDB lineage: Bacteria > Planctomycetota > UBA1135 > UBA1135 > UBA2386 > JAEUHQ01. The sequence continues at coordinate 8,590 of CAZIFB010000062.1, forward strand.
ACCGGCAGATCGGTTTCATCGATCTCGAGAATCTCGCTGCGGGGCGGGGCGGCTCACAACCACCGCTTCCGGCGGAACCACCAGACCATCGCTCCCGCCATCACCGCCATGGCAACCAGGACCGCGGGGTAGCACCACCAGACCTCCAGTTCGGGCATCCACTTGAAGTTCATGCCGTAGATCCCGACGACGAACGTCAGCGGAATGAAGATGGTCGCGATGATCGTCAGCACCTTCATCACCTCGTTGAGGCGCTGGTTGACCATGGACAGGTGCAGCTCGAGCAGGCTGCTGCTGATCTCGCGATAGCTCTCGAACAACTCGAGCAGCTGCACGACGTGGTCGTGCACGTCGCGCAGGTAGGGATGCACCTCCGCGCCGAAGTGTTTGGTCTCGCCGCGCAGCAGGGCGCTCGTCGCCTCGCGAAGCGGCCAGACCGCCCGGCGCAGGTCGAGCAGGCAGCGACGCACCGCATACAGCTCGCGCACCGGCTCGGCACCCGAACCGCCGGCAAGAATGCGCTCCTCGGCGTCCTCGAGCCGGGTACCGAGGCGCTCGAGCACGGGAAAGTACGCATCGACCACCGCATCGAGCAGCGCGTAGGCCAGGTAGTCGGTGCCGCGCTTCTGCATCTGGCCCTGCGGGTCGCGCAGACGCTGCCGCACCATGCCGAAGCAGTCGCCGGACCGCTCCTGGCACGTGACGAGGAAACCCGGCCCCACGAACATCGCGAACTGCTCGCTGACCTCGTCGTTCTCCGCGTCGACCATCCGAAGGAGGAGGAACTCGTGCGTGCCGTAGTCCTCGACCTTCGCGCGCTGGTGGAGGTTGAGCACGTCCTCGAGTGCCAGCCGGTGCAGTCCGAACATCTCGGCGAGTTGCTGCAACTGGCCCACGTCGCCGAATCCCGCGACGTCGAGCCACAGATTGCCGTGGCGCTGACGCAACGCGGGCACGTCGGCGAGACGCACGTCGTCGTGTTCGACGAGACTGCCCGCACCGTACCCGATCGCCGACAGCCGCATCGGCGCCGACTCCGGCACCGCGACCAACGTGCCGGGCGGCGCGCCGACCACTTCGGTGCGCCGACGCTTCCTGCGACCACGACCTCGACCCGACCCGCTGACGTCGCGTTCGTTCACGCGGCGATTCTGCCGCGGGCGAGATCGCAAAGCACGACGTCGGATCAGTGCAGCGACGCCAGAACCGCCGCCGCGAACGGCGCCGCAGCCCGCCGAACCCGCGCGGCGTCGGGGATCATCTCGCGGAACGGCGTGAACTCCGGCACGAGCAGGTCGCGGCGGACTTCGAAGCAGAGGGTCGCGCCCGGGTACCTGGTCGCGAACTCCCAGGCGAGCGTGATCGGATGCAGCGAGTAGGCCGAGTTCTGCGCGACGTCGAAACCCGTCGCGGCGAGTTCGGCGAGTGCTGCGACCACGAGCCTCGGTGACGCCATCTCACGGCCTTCGGGGTCGTGCGTGATCAGGTCCACGGACGACCGCAGCGGCCAGGTCGCCGCGCGCTCCGGCGCGTACGCGGCGTGCATGCTCGCGACGATGTTCTCGTCGACGGCGACATCGACGCTGCGCGGTGCATACGTGTGCACACAGAGCCCGAGACCACCGTTGCCGCACACCGCGTCGAACGCCGCCGTCGCGACGTCGCGGTAGGCGAAGTAGCGGTCGAGCAACATCGCGCGATCGCGGTCGTCGCGAATCCACGGCGGCATCCCCGGTGTCATCTGACCGGGTGCGGACGCCGCCGGCACGGAGGCGCGATCGATGCGGCGATTGCAATCGACGAACGTGCGCGGCAGCAGACACCGCACGACGACTGCGGACCGACGGGGATCCGCCGTCACCACCGCGGCGGCGATCGCATGCGCCAGCTCGGGCGCGCCGACGTCCGTGTTCACGAAGAAGAAGTCGCGCAGGTCCTCCGCGACATCGCCCACGAACTCGCGTCGCAAGTCGGTGAAGTGCGCTGCCCGCGTGGCGCCGTGCGGCACTTCGAGCACGAGGTCCGGCGGCGCAGCCCGGTCGCAGCGAACGCCGCGCACGTACTCGACCTCGCAGACGCCGCTGCGCGAGAGGATCGGATCGACCATCGGCGACGGGATACCGGACCCGGCGCTCGATGCCAAGACGCGTTCCCGCGAGTCGCGCACCCCGCCCGCACGGCGCGCCGATCCGCCGGTCGAAGGTCGCTCCGCCCATCGAGCGCGACGGCCGGTGATGGTCGCGAACGGTGCGCACACTCGACCACCTCGAGCGCGTCGGTCGATCGCCGCTCACGATCTCGAGGGCAGCGGGGCGGACTACTTCGGGCGCAGATCGATCGATTCCCCGTCGGTGAGATCGAAATCCGCGGTCCGCCCCGACTCCCACTGCAGGTACATGCGCAGCATTCGTCCCTCGATCGGCACGAAGGGAATGCGCATTCGACCGTCGCGATCCGTGCGCATCGCACTCCACGTCTCGCGCATCCCCGTCGCATCGGCGAACACCTGCCCGAGCGTGTCCGTCGGGCCGCCCCTGGAACTTCGCAGGGCCGGGCGCGCGCCGGCAACCGGATCCCCATTCCCGTCGGTGAGGCGCACGGACACGAACCCGAGCGGTTCGAGGCGCAACTCGGCGTCGGTGTCGGCCCGCGGCGTGTCGAGGTGGATCGCGCCGCGGCCGTTCGAAGTCAGAGCGACGAGAGCCCACTTGGGACCGACGAGGCTCAAACGCGCTTCGCCGCGTGTGTCGACCGGGAATCGCAAGGCGGAGTCGCGCAGGAAGATGCCCGATTCCGTCGCAGCGAGCGAGATCAGCGACACCACGGCTCCTCTGCCGGGATCGCCCCCGGGTTCGAGCACGCGCACGCGGAACTCGTTCCGCTCGATCGGCGCGGCAGGCGCACCGGGGATCGGGACGACTTCGGCCGGCAGCCGCCGCCCGGCGGTCGTCGGGAACAGCGGCACCGCGCGACCGCCGTCGCGCGGCACGATCGCGAGCCGCGTCGCGTGGACTTCGGTCGGGAGGGAGTCGAAGACGAACGTGCCGTCTGCAGCGATCGGAACCGAGAACGAACGTGGATCGTGCGCGAACGAGTTGGCTGCGGTCGTGATCTTGGCGATCGCCCACAGGTGGGCGGTGCCGCCGGCGAACACGGCGCCGCAGTTGCCCACGAGCGGCTCCTGGCGCGGGCAGCGGAAGACGAGGACGTCACCCGGTGATCGCCTCTGGCGACGGTCGTCGACGACGAACCACGACTTGTAGACGCCGCCGCCGGCCGCGGCCCGGCCCTTCGCCTGCACGAGCAGGAACATGTCGCCGCGGCCGCCCTCCCGCACGGGATCGGCGTCGTGGCACACGAGCAGTTCGGCCTCGCCCTTCGCGTCGACGCGACCGAGGTCACGGATGCGCTCCATCGACGCAGTCCCCGGTCCGTCCATGCGCCACGGCGGGAGCAACGCCACACGCTGCCGCACGGTCGCATCCGGCACCGGCTGCCCGTTCTCGTCGACGACCCGGATGCGAACGTGTTGCGGCGGCGGAACGTCGATCGAGTTGTCGGGGAGCTGGGTCGACCAGAGCGGACGGCCGTCTGCGGTGCGCACTTCGATGCTCGCGCGCGGCATCGCCGGCACGTCGACAGCGCCGTCGCGGACTTCGAGTTCGGTTTCGGTTCCTGGCGTCGGCGAAACGGCGAAGAAGCGCAGCCCCTCCGCGGCCCATGGCTCGGTCCCGGTCACGGCGAGGCGCCGTGCGGTGGTCGAGCCGGTGCACTGGAGCTCGAACAGGGCGCCGGCGGCGAAGTACCCCGTCGGCGTCGAGTGGATCGAACGCCCCTCGGCGTCGGCGGGGCCCAGCGCCCAGGCGACGTAGCAGAGTCCGGGCTGCAGCTTCGCAGTCGCGCGGCCGCGTTCGTCCGACTGTACGACGACCGCGTCGGTCGGCCCGAGCGCGCCGAGGTGCGGCACATGACCGGCGAACGTCACGACGGCGCGCGCGACCGGTACGCCGTCGGTGTCGACCACGCGGGCGAACGTCGCGCGGGGCGGCTCGGTCGTCTGCGCGGCGCCGACCGCGGACGAGGCGACGACCGCGAACACGAGCGACCAGTGGCTTCCGGCCGACGGCATCGCCGCAGTATCGCCTCCCACCCGAACTGATGCTTCGAATGGATCGAGTCGCCGACTCACCCCAGCAGTGGTGTTCTTCCCTTGGTGCACCCCACGATCTGGCACCTGATCCACTCCTCGCATCAGTCCCGTTCAGTCGCCGGCCCGACATGCCGATGTTCGCGACATGCGGATCGGAATCCTCGGCGGCATGGCGATCTCCACGCTCTTCGGCGCGTGCGCGTCGGACGGGGCGGCCGACGAGGCACGCACGGCGTTCGGCGCGTTCGAGTCGGCGCTCCGGCGCGGCGACGCCGGGACCTGCCGCACTCTCGTGACCGAAGAATCGCGCCCCACGATCGACGGACTGCCCTGGGCCGCCGTGACCGGCAAACAGCCGCTCGTCGTGAAGGGCACCGAAGGTGCGGGCGCCGAGTTCCGGATCCACGTCGTCGACCCCAACGACGGCGGCGCGCCCGGCGAATTCGTCGTCGTGCGCGAATACGGGCGCTTCGTCGTCGACCTCGTCGCGACCGCGGGCCTCACGGCCCAGTTCGTCGAGACGAGCGGCAAGCCGGACGACTTCGTCCCGCGCGAACTGTCGCCCGCCGACTACGACCGCATCCGCCAGCACGAACTCGCGCAGCCGCCGCGCTGACAAGGCGGTTCGGCCTTCACACGGTCACCGCGGCAGTTCGATCGTCGTGTCGACCGGTGTCGGCGAGCCATCGACGCGCTTGCGCGTCGTGCGCCCGTCGGTGACCACTGCCGTGATCTCGCAAGCCTCGGTCGGCAGGTCCGCGAGGAATCGATCCTCACTGCCGCGCGCGTTCGCGGCGCCGCCGGCGCGCATGGTTCGCGAGGATGCCGAGCAGCCACGGCAGCGCGCGACGCTTCGGGTCGTACGCCGCGCGCGACTCGATCGCGGCGAGGAACGTGCGCTGCACGAGATCCTCGGCGTCGCTGCGGTTCCCGGCCAGATGGCACGCGACGCGCAGCAGTTCGCGGGCGGTGGCGTCGAAGACGGCGCCGAGTGCCGCCGCATCGCCACTGCGGCAGAACCGCAAGAACCGACGATCCGTGCTGTCGCGGAAGATGGCCACGCGCCCCTCCTTCGCCGGAGGGGCGACTCGTGCTACACGAGACGGCGAAGTCCCGGAAGCGGGCGCGCCGACGGAACTCCTTTCCGCGGCCACGTAGCACCGCTACCTTCCGCGATCCCACGCGCCATGACCGCCACACTGAAGACCCTGATTCTCGGCTCCGGCCCCGCCGGCTACACCGCCGCGATCTACGCCGCCCGCGCCAACCTCGCCCCCGTGCTGCTGACCGGCCGCCAGCCGGGCGGCCAGCTGACGATCACCAGCGAGGTCGAGAACTACCCAGGGTTCCCGAAGGGCATCATGGGTCCGGAGATGATGGAGATGTTCCGCGAGCAGGCGGGGCGCTTCGGAACGGAGATCCACGACGACGTCGGCGTCAGCGTCGACCTGTCGAAGCGGCCGTTCACCGTCACGACGGACGGCGGCAAGGTCTTCACGACGCAGACCCTGATCGTGTCGACCGGCGCGAGCGCACTCTACCTCGGGCTGCCGAACGAGAAGGCGCTCCAGGGCCGCGGCGTGTCGGCATGCGCCACGTGCGACGGATTCTTCTTCAAGAACAAGGTCGTCTACGTCGTCGGCGGCGGCGACAGCGCGTGCGAAGAAGCCAACTTCCTCACCAAGTACGCGAGCAAGGTCAACCTCGTGGTGCGCCGCGATGCGCTGCGTGCGTCGAAGATCATGCAGAAGCGTGCGCTCGACAACCCGAAGATCGAGGTGCTCTGGAACCAGAACGTCACCGACGTTCTCGACGTCAAGAAGGGCAAGGTGACGGGCGTCGAGCTGACGCACACGAAGACCGGCGAGAAGCGGCAGGAGACCGCGGACGGCCTGTTCCTCGCGATCGGGCACCAGCCCAACACGCAGCTGTTCGAGGGCGTGCTGAAGATGGACGAGAAGGGCTACATCCTGACGACACCCGGCAAGACCGAGACGAACGTGCCCGGCGTCTTCGCCGCCGGCGACTGCCAGGACAGCTACTACCGCCAGGCGGTGACCGCCGCCGGTTCGGGCTGCATGGCCGCGATCGAGGTCGAACGCTGGCTCGAGTCGCAGCACGACTGAGCCTCACCCGCCGGTGATGACCGCCGGCGTCGACTTGACGAGGAACAGGATCGCGAAGCACGTCGTGTCGAGCAGCAGGCTGCTCGGGTGCTCCGCGCGGAACGACCCGTTCGGCTGTTGCTGCGACAGGAGCTGCAGCGCGCCCTCGTAGTACCAGTCGCGACCGTTCAGCCAGGCGACGCTGGCGAGTTCGCAGGATCGTTCGAGCCCGTAGAGCCAGTAGTACCAGTGGTTGTCGGCGCGCTCGGCGAAGCCCGGATTCGAACGCACCGAGAACTCCGTCGCGAGCCAGCCGAACGACGCCGCGAGCCCGGCGTCGATCTGGGAAAGGAGCGAACGATCGGCGTCCTGCTGTGCGGACATGCCTGCACGCGCGAGCAGGAGACCGCTGATCCCGGCACTCGTCATCGAACCGAACGGCGGCTCCCCGGGCTCCTGGTACGAGAAGCCGCGCGCCGCGACCCGGTCCTCGACCGCCTTCGGCGGCGCGTCGGTGCCCATGGCATCGCGCAACTGCGAGTAGGTCGTGCGACGCAGCACGAGACGTTCCTCCGGCGCCCCCTGCACCGCGAGCAGCTGGCGCGCGGCGGCCGCGAACGCGCCGTTCGGGACGTCGATCCCGAGGCGCAGCGCCGACCACAGCCCCAGCAGGCCGTACTGCTGCAGCGACGTGTCGTAGCGCGGGCCTCTCGTGTAGTTGAACCGCAGCAGCCGCGCCGGGTCGACGCGTGGGTCGATGTTGCCGAGCAGCTCCTTCGTCCACTTCTCCGCGACCTTGCGATCGCGGTCGTCCAGATTGCGCGGCGGAGGCAGGGGCGTGGCCCCGCCGTCCCGCAGGCGCTCGGCTTCGCCCGGCGGCGCGTGGCGCGCGGCCATCGCCATCAGGGCCGTCGCGAGCGAGTAGCTGTCGTCGAGTTGACGACGGCGCAGATCGTCGAAGCCCGCCATCAGGACCGGATCGGTCGCCGCGACGTGCGCGTGCACGAGGGTGAGGAGCGCCAGCGCGAGGCGCCCGCTGCCGTAGTTGCGTTCGTCGCCACCCGAATCGACGAAGAACGACTTCCTGCCATCGACCTGCTCGCGCACGAAGCCCGTTCCAGCCGCGATCGCGGCCGCGACGCGCTTCCGGAAGTCCGCGTCCTGGTTGTCGCGTACGGCGACGAACGTCCACTCGTCGGCGACCACGACGCGACGGAACTTCTTGTCCTCCTCACGCACCACGACGTCGAACCCCGCGGAGTACTTCGCGACGACGCCCGCGGCGCCGTCGACGCGCCGCTCCATCTCGACCGTGCCGTCGGCGCCGGCGACGCAGAACACCCGCAAGCGCTCGACCGTGCCCTTCGGGTCGCCGGCCGTCGCTGCCGGCGGACGCGCGACGAGCGTCGCACGAAGGGTCTGGGTGCCGTCCGCGGACGGTGCACTCCAGTTGCCCGACACGACGACGTCGCCGAACGGCACGACGCGCGGGAAACGACCGCGGATCGTCGACCGGCTGGACAGATCGAAGGCGATCGCGCGCGCGACGTCGCGCAGGTCCCGCACCGGCCCGTCGACGGATCGGCGGTCGGACGCGAGTTCGCCGTCGCACAACCACGGCGCCGGCGGGATCCGGTGTACGAAGCGTTCGACGTTCTTGCCCGCGAGGGCAGCGGTGCGGGCGGCTGCCGCCGATGGCGCCGGTTCGCTCGCCCTGGCACTGCACTCACGCCTGTATTCGACGGCACCGAGCGGCGGCACGCGCCACTCCCACGTCTGCGTCCGCGGCGCCGCCGAACCCGCGACCAGGACGACGAGCCACCACCCGCACCCGAGACGACGCGTTCCCATGCCGCGATGTCGTCCGACGGGGGCATCCCGCGGTTGCCCCCTGTTCGCGCACTCTCCCGCATGAGCTGCTTCGACAAGCGCTTCGCGTCCTTCCTGCGGGCCCTCGAGAAACACAACGACACCGCGTGGTTCGCGTCACACCGCGCCGACTACGAGGCGGCGGTGAAGGGCCCCTTCGCCGCGTTCACGCGCGAGATGCTCGAGCGGGTCGGCAAGATCGACCGCACCCTCGCGATCGCACCGCGCGATGCGATGTCCCGCATCACGCGAGACACGCGCTTCCTCGCCGACAAGCGTCCCTACAACACCCATCTCACGTGCTCGCTGGGCCGCTTCGGCCGCAGCAACCGCGAGTATCCGGCCACGCACGTGCGTCTCTCCGCGAAGGGCGTCGTCGTCTTCGGCGGTGTGCACACGGCGGGCGCAGCGACACAGACCCGCGTTCGCGACCTGATCGCGCGGGATGGGAGGTCGCTCGAACGCGCGATCGCCGCGGGCGACTTCGTGCGGCACTTCGGGGAACTGCGAGGCGAGGAACGCAAGCGCATGGCCGAGGACCTGCGCGAGGCGGCGACACGACAGCCGCTGCTCGGGCGACGGCGCTGGTTCTTCCGCGCCGAACTTCCGGCGAGCCTGCTCACCGACGACGCGCTGTGCGACGTCCTGACGCAACACTGGCGCGCCGGACGCGCCGTCGTCGCGTTCCTGCAGCGCGCCTTCGGTTGAATGGGCGATCGATCAGCGCCGTCGCCTGATCCACGCGTAGACCGCCGCGCCGAACGCGAGCACGCCGGCGTCGATGGCCACCGCACGCTGGTCGTACTGCACGAAGCTCGCGAGCATGCCGACGCCGAGCAGCACCTGGAGGCCCACGACCAGCGGAGCCGCGGGAACCCGGAACGGCCGCGGCCGGTCGGGTGCACGCCGACGCTGCACGAGCAGTCCGATCGCCACGAGCGCCGTCGTCGCCGACATGATCGGGACCATGATCGCGAGCAGATCGTCGAACGTGTTCGTGAGCGCGAACGCGATCGCGACCACGGTCTGCAGGATCGTCGCCGCGACCGGAGAGCCGTTCGCCGAGACTCGACCGAGCCCGGGCATGGCCAGGCCCTCCTCCGCCAGCAGGCGGGCGATGCGCGGCCCGGTGAGGAAGTATGCGTTGACGGCACCGAGCAACACGACGAACGCGACTACGGTGAGCGCGGCACCGCCGACGTCGCCGAACGCCGCCCGCACGACGTCGAGCGCCGCGAACTTCGACCGAGCGAGACCCTGCGAACCCAGCACGTGCACGAATGCCGCGTTGAGCAGCAGGTAGAGCGCGGTGATGGTGACGAGCGACGTGAACAACGCTCGCGGCAACGCGCGCCCCGGGTCCTTCGTCTCGCCGGCGACGTACACCGCGTCGGCGTAGCCGTCGTAGCTGAAGATGACGTTCTGCATGGCGCCGCCCACGGCAGCGAGCAGCGCGACCGTCGTCGTGGGGAACACGACCGCCTCCGCGGCCGGGAGCGCAGTCGCCGACGGAGCCGCGAACATCGCGGCGACGAACAGTCCGGCGAGAAGCACGACCTTCGCGACGAACAGGACGACTTCGACGCGAGCCCCGACGCGGAGGCCGAAGAGGTTGGCCACGCCGGACGCCGCGATCAGGCCTGCAGCGATGGAGCGTTCTTCCCACGTCGTCTCGCCGCCGAGCGACCCGATGCCGCCGTGCAGGACCTCGCCAGCGACGACCGCGACGACCGCGAGCGAGCCCGGCCACGTCACGAGAAGCATCGACCACCCGCACAGGAACGCCGCGAGCGGACCGAACGACAGCCGCAGGTAGGCGACGAGCCCGCCGACGCGAGGAACGGACGACGCCATCTCCGCGAGGATCAGCACGTCGAGCGACGCGACCAGCGCTCCGAGCAGCCACGCACCGAGGATCCATGGCCCGCTCGGCAACGCCGCGGCGATCTCGGCCGGCGAACGCAGGATCCCCGCTCCCACCGCGACACCGACGCCGATCGCGGCACCGGTCGCCGGCCCGAGGATCCGCCGCAGTTCACCGAGGCCGCTGGTCACGGAGCGAGAGGCTAGCCGCGGCGATGCGCGGCGCGGAGTTCTTGCTCGAGGACCAACGCTCGAGCAGCACCGGCGTGGGAGTGCTCATGCTCGCGTTCACGATCGCGTCGTCGCTGCAGGCCCCGCCCGCGCCCGCCGAACCCTCCGTCGCCGCTCTCGACGTCCGGATCGCCGCGGGCCGCCGCGCCGTCGGCAACGCGCTGGTGGCGCGCACGGAAGGCGGCGTGTTCACGACGGGCTACGTCGAGGCAGTCGACGGGACGAGCGACGCGATCCTCGCGGCGATCGACCGCAGCGGACACGTGGTCTTCGTCGAACGCGTGGTGGGCGGGGCACCCTCCGAAGGCTGGGACATCGCGGCGACGAGCGACGGCGGCGTGGTGGTCTGCGGCGCGATCGTCGGGCCTGCGGGTGATCACGATGCCTTCCTCGCCCGACACGACAAGCAAGGCAAGGAGCTGTGGCGTCGTTCGTCCGGCGGACCGACGGAGGACCGCGTGTGGGCGATGACCACGAACGGCAACGGCTTCGTCCTCGTCGGCGAGACGGCCGGGCACGTCGGTGGTGAGCACGACGCCTGGATCCTGGGCTTCGATGCGGACGGTACCGAGCGCTGGCAGCACCGTGTCGAAGGCCGCTGCGACGATCGGCTGTTCGGCGTCGTCGCCGCGGGGGACGGGAGCGTGCTCGCCGTCGGCACGCGACAGGAGAGCGCGGAGGGACCGCGCCAGGCACTGCTCGTGCGGCTCGGCAAGGACGGGACGCCGCTCGGCGAACGGACGTGGCAGGACGGGAGCGGGACCGTCGCCCACGGCATCTCGGCGCGCCCCGACGGCACATTCCTCGTCACGGGCTACGCGCGTCGAGCCGACGGCGACCAAGATGCGATGGTCGCGCGGGTCGACGTCACGGGCCGCGAACTCTGGCGCCGGGTCCACAGGGACGCGGCCGAGACGCGCGCGATGACGGGCTGCGTCGCTCCGGACGGCAGTGCCCGGCTGATCGGGTACTCACGCGGCCCGGCGGGCTGGGACGGTTGGACCATGCGCATCGACGGCGACGGTTCGTGCACCGAGCGGCGGACGATCGACCGCCCTGGCGACGACCGCGCGGTCGGCCTCCTCTGCGAGCCCGACGGTGCGTTCTGGACCTGCGGCTCGTTCGCCGCGGCGGGTGGCGACAGCGCCGAATTCCGGGTCCTGCGCATCGTGCCCTGACGCACCCGCCGGGGACCGTGCGATCGCTCGACGCGGCCCGGGCCGCTGCCTAGAGTCTGCCGGATGTTCGCGCACATCACCCCTCTGGAAGCCCCGATCGTCTGGTTCGCGTTCGCCGCCGGTGCGGCCCTCGGCGCCCTCACCACGTGGTTCGTCGTGAGCCGCCGCGCTGCCCAGCGAAGCTGATCGCGATGGCCTACTCCGCGTTCGAGCGCCGCCTGCTGCAGACGTACTTCTCCGTCGTCGACGGACCGGAGCACGCCGACGTCTATCTCGTTCGCAACCTGCCCGGGGAGGTCGCCGCGACGTTGAACGGCGTGTACTCGCGCAGCAGCAAATCGATGCGGGACCAGTTCCTCGACCGGCTCCGGCAGGGCATCGAGGCGCAGGGCAGGAAGCTCGAAGACCTCGCGATCGACGAGACGCCGAAGGACCTCTTGTCCGCGGTGATGGCGGACAAGTCGGGTCAGTTCCTCAAGACCTACGCGATCGACCACGGACACAACTCGCTGCGCGAGGGTTCCGTCGTGCATCTCGCGGTCGAACGCGTGTCGCAGCTGGTGACGCGGTTCGTGCAGCGCGAACGACGCTGCAGTTTCGAAGAGTCGTCGACGCGCTACATCCCGTTCACCGCCGAGAGCCATTGGCGCGACCCCGACGTCGTGGCGGCCGGCAGCGACGTCGCCGCGGCCTACGAACGCGTGCTCGCCGAGACGTTCGCGCTCTACACGAAGGCGACCGAACGGCTGCTCGCGCACCTGCAACGCGTTCGTCCGTTGCAGACCGGCGAGAAGGAGGCGCCGTGGCTGCGCACGCTCAAGGCAGAGGCATTCGACGCGGCGCGCTACCTCCTGACGCCGGCGATCTCGACGAAGTGGGGTATGGTCGTCGACGCCCGCACGCTGTGCGATGTCGTGACGGAGTTGAAGAGCCACCCGCTCGCCGAATTCCGCCTGGTCGGAGACCGCATGCAGCAGCAGGCCGAAATCGCGCTGCCGACACTGCTCCGCCACGCGAAGCCGAACGCATTCGCGCAGGCCCTGCACGACGCGCTGCCGAAACTCGTGGAGGAACTCGGCGTCGCGAAGGCTTCGCCGCACCGCGGCGCAGCGACCGGCGACACGACGTTGATCGCCCACGACCCTTCGCTCGACGACCGCCTGCTCGCGTCGCTGCTCTACGAACACAGCCAGCAGCCGTTCGCGGCGCTCGTCGCCCGCGTGAAGTCGCTCACCGGCGGCCAGCGGATCGAGATGCTCGACGCCCTGATGGCCGGTCGCGGCGCGCACGATGCGTGGCCGCAGGCGTTCGAAGGCGCGATGCCGTTCGAGTTCGAGACCGTGCTCGACTTCGGCGCGTACCGCGACATCGGGCGCCACCGGAAGGGCTTCCAGCAGCAGCAACTTCTCACGACGGTGCACGGCTACTCGGTGCCACCGCTGATCGACGAAGCCGGCCTGCGTGCGGAGTTCGACGCTGCGATGGATGCTGCGGCTGCGCGCCAACAGCAGGTTGCGGCGCGATTCCCGCACGCTGCGGGCTACGTCACGCCGTTCGGGTTCCTGCAGCGCGTACGCCTCGTGTTCGACCCGCGCCAGGTCGCGTACTTCGTCGAGCTGCGCAGCGGCCCGGAGGGACACTTCTCCTATCGCAAGGTCGCTCTCGACATGCTCGCGCGCGTGCGCGAGGTGTCGCCGCTGTTCGCGCGGTTCATCCGCGCGAAGGAAGGCGCTGCGTTCCTCGGTCGGCTCGACAGCGAGATGACGGCGGACGAACGGCGCCAGCGCCGCATGCAGGCCGCCGGCGATTCCTGACGTTCACACGGCGACCGGATCGCCGAGGAGTCTGGCCGCGATCGTGCGAGCGTCGTGCGTCGCGACGATCCTGCGGCGCGGCGCACCGAACGACGCGAGCCGTTCCGCGTCGTGCTCGTTCGGCACGAAGACGCCGGCCGCGACGACCAGACTGCCGAGCAGGAGGTCGCGCCGGTCCGCGAACGCCATTGCGCGAGGCCTCGAGAACCACGATGCCGCGCAGCAGCGACGACACCTCTCCGGATCGTCGAACTGGAAGCACGGTGCGCCGGCCGCATCGATCGCCGTCCCGCGGTGACACACCACATCGTTGGCGCGCACCACGGCGAACGGCACGCTGCCCATACGCTCCGCCACCCACGGCACGTTGGGCGAGCCGCGCGCGCCGAGCCCGAAGTGCACGACGGCACGCGCCGGTTGCGTCCTCAGCGTCCGCGTGAGTTCGGTCTCCAGGCGCGCATCGCCGTTCGCGTTCGCCACGCGGTGCAGTGGAACGGCCTCGAAGGGCAGTTCGCGCATCGCGACCCCGGGCGGGGCGGCCGTGGCGTCGCCGCCGACACGAAACCACTCGACGCTCGCGCCGGCGACGCCGAGCAGGCGCGCACAGTCGGCGGCCGCGGCGTGGCTCCAGTGGCCGAGCGCCGGATCACCCGGAGAGCTGACGAGAACGACGCGCACGGCGTCAGGGTAACTCACCGTGCAGGAGCCGCCACAGCCGCCAACGATCCGAGGCGCCGAGCTCGCGGTCGAGCGCTCCCCGACGCAGCAGGAAGTGCAGCACGACGAGTGCACAGTTCGGCTTCCAGAGCGCGTCGCCGGCCAACGAAGTCGCGGCCTCGGCGAAAGACCAGCAGCGGAACGACTCGACTTCGTCGTCGGCGGGAGCCGGCACGAATGCCGGCGGCAGCTCGAGGTCGAAGCACGCGAGGGAATCGACCTTCAGCGCGCGACCGTCCTGCTGCACGTAGTCGATCGCGCCGACGAAGCGTGCATTCGCTGCGAGCTCGGGCGGAATGGACGCCTCTTCCCTGCACTCCTTGACCAGCGTTTCCCTGGCCGAGAGCCCGTGCGGCTGCCCGCCCGCGACGACGTTGTCGAGATGACCAGGGAACGTGCGCTTCCCGCGCGACCGCTCGGCGATCCAGAGGCGCGCGTTCTCTCCCGTACCCACGACGCCGTTCGCGTGGACGCCGGAGGCACGCACACCGAACCACGGAACCGCGACACGATCGACGACGAGCAGCGGCGTGGGGTCGCGACCGGAGACGACCGGGTAGACCTCGCCGAGCGGAGCCCGGATCTCACCGCGGCGATGCAGCCACTCCACCGTCTCGGCCATCGCGCGCGAGCGCTCCGCCAGGTCGCTGCCGCGGAGCGTGAGCGAACCCTCGTCGCCGGCGAAGCCCGGGGCCTCGCGCAGGAGGCGCAGATGGTCGCGGTGCACGAAGCCGGCGAACGCATTCGCGGCGCGCCACGGCACGAACGACGCGAGGTCCGCGGTGCGGCAGAGCCGGATCCGACGCTCGTACGCATCGCGCGGAGAAGAGGAAGTCGTGGTCACGGACGGTATGGTCCGCCCATGGTCGAGCCCGCGCTCGGCGAAGCAAGATGCGCAAGGTCCTGTCGCTGATCCACGCGTGGCTCGTGCTCGATTTCTTCGGCGACGCCCGCCGGCACGGCGGTGGCGGAAGCTCGCTGACGACGACGATCCTCGGGCAGGCCTTTCTCGCGCTCGTCTTCGCGGCGCTCCTGTATCCCGAGACGCCGCGCGTGCCGTTCGCGGCGGCCAACCTGTGTCTCTCCACCCTGCTGGTCGCGGTCGGGCTGCTCGGCAACGAAGACCGCTGGAACCGGCGCCGGGCCGACGAGGCCCTGGTGCGTTCGTCGCCGACCGGCAGGGGCACGCTCGTGATCGCGCGCGGCGGCCACGCCGCGTTCTACGTCGTCCTGCTCACGACCGGGATGGCCCTGCCACCGGCGGTGCTGCTCGCGTTCCTCACCGGTGACTGGACGCAGATTCCCGCCTACGTCGTACTCGCGTGCCTCGTGTCGGGCCTCGCGGCGGGCACCCTCGGCGTGGTCACACGCGCACTCGTTCGGCTGCTCGGCACCGATCGCGCGGCGCTCGCGGGTGCCTCCTTGAAGGCGATGCTGCTCGGCGGCGGCCTCGTCGCCTTCGGAACAGGTCTGACGCGTCTCAAGGGCACCGCCGATGAGCTACCGCTCGGACGCTTCTGCGTCGAGCTTCTGCCCCCCTACCAGGCGGCGCGCGTCCTCGCCGACCCGGGTACCGACGCGTGGCGCTTCGGCGCGTTGTTGGCGACCGGGGTCGTGCTGTTCCTGATGGCGATCGCGATCGGCGACGAACGATCGTCGCGGGCCAGCGTCTCGCGCATCGATCCGCTGCGGCGTCTCGTGCGGGCGATAGCGAGGAGCGGCCCGACGTTGGCGATCGCCGAGTTCACCGCGATCTCGATGTGGCGCAGCGCCTCCTTTCGATCCCGTGTCCTGCCGCTGCTCGGCCTGCCCGCAGGGATGGTGTTCCTCTCGCTGCAGGACGACGAGTCGAAGTCGCGCGGGTACGTCTTCTCGTGCCTGCTGCTGCAGTTGCCGGCGATCTACCTGCCGTTCCTGATCGCGTTCCTGCCGCGGGCGGATCAACCCGACACGGGCTGGATCTTCCAGATCGCGCCGCGGCTCTCGCGCGAGCAAATCCAGGACGCAACGTGGCGCGCTCTCGTCAGCCATGTGCTGGTCCCGGTGCACGTGCTCGCGTTCGTCCTGTTGATGTCGGTCACACCGCGCATCGACACGGTTGCCGCGTCGTTGTTCGCGCTCGGAGTGGCGGTGCTCGCCAGCCGCGCCATGGTGCGTTCCCTCTCGTTCGTGCCGTTCTCGAGGGCCGACGACGCCGACGTGACGGTAGACCTCGGTGGATCGTTCGCCGCAGCGCTGCTGCTCGGCGGAACGGCCGCGGGCTTCGGCGGCGCCCTGCCGGCGTGGGCTCGGTGGATCGCCGTTCTGCTGGTTTCGGCCGGCGCCGTGGCGCTGCTCAGGACGCGCCCGGCAGCCGCGAACGACGTGGCCGCGGCCGGCCGGCCGGAGGGGCGGGTACGAACGGAACCCACTGGCAACCCGGCAGATCCGACCCCGAGCGACGCGGCTCGGACGGGTTCGCTCCGCGGTGAGTTGCGCGCGATCGGCGTGCTGTACGTGGCGGTCTCGGTGGTGCCGGCCCTGATCGGCACGATGTTCGCTGCCTGAGCACCAGGGTTGTCAGCCGGCGGGGCGGTTCGTACGGTCCGGACTTCTCGTCACCGAGGAGTTCCCCATGGATGCCAATGCCGGTGTGGAGCGACAACCGCAGGTCCCTCTCCCGCGGAACATCCCTCCGAAGAAGAGCCCCTCGGACGGCGGCATCGCGGTGGCCGACGCCACAACCGTCCGTGGCGTGAGTCCCACGCGAACGCGCGATGGCAGCGCCCGAGTGAGCCCCGATCCGATGCGCGCAACCGATCGTTATCGCCTGGTGATGCCGTACTCGGCGCGTGTCTGATTGTGCAACAGGCGCGCGCGTTCAGAACGCGCGTCGTTCCTGCCGATCCTGGGCCATGAAGCACGACCAGGATCGTCGCCGCGCACCGCGGGTTCGCGTGGCGGCCTGCGCCACCCTCGAGACGCAAGGAGTGCTGAACGCGGGCAACCAGGCGCTCTGCTCGGTGCGCGACGTCTCGCGCAGCGGAATCGGGCTCGAGACCGGGCAGCCGCCCATGGTGGGCCAGGGGGTGCTGCTTCGCCTCGCGCTGGACGAAGACGTTCGGGAGATCCGCACCCTGGCGACGCGTGTGCACCGCCGCGGGACGTCGAACTTCTACGAAGTGGGTCTCGACTGGAGTTCGTGCACGCCCGAGCAGCTGAAGTTCCTCGACAAGGTCCTGGCCGCGCTCGAGCAACAGCCGTCCTGACGTCGCTCCCCGCCTGCGCTCACGGTACGAGCGCCGCCATGTCCCGCGGCAGCGGGGCCTCGAGGGTGAGTTCGCGCCCGAGCATCGGATGGAAGAACACGAGACGATGCGCATGCAGCGCGTGTCGATCGAGCCCGAGATCGGCGAGATGTTCGCCATCCAAGGTCCCGGCGAGTTGGTGCAGGAACATTCGCTCGTCGCCGCCGTACAGCTTGTCGCCGACGAGCGGGCAACCGATCGCGGCCATGTGAACGCGGATCTGGTGCGTGCGCCCGGTCTTCGGCCGCACTTCGACGAGCGTGCGGGGTCCGCTGCGACGCACCACCCGGTAGTCGGTGACCGCCGGCAGACCCGCGCCGTCGGCAGACGTCGTGAGTTTGAGGCGAACGGCTGACGACTTGTCCGGAACGATGGAGAGATCGACGGTGCCCTCGGCAGCCGCCGGAGTGCCGCGCACGACTGCCAGGTAGGTCTTCTGGACGAGCCGGTCCTCGAACTGCCGAGCCACCAGGTGGTGGAACTGTTCGTCCAGCCCGACAGCGACGACCCCGGACGTCTCGACGTCGATGCGATGCAGGAGCCTCGGCACCACGTCGTGCTCTGGCCGATCGGGGTTGCGGTAGCGCCGATGCAACGCGTGGATCAACGTGCCGTCCAGGCGGCGGCCGGAAGGATGCACCGCGAGCCCGGGCGGCTTGTCGACGGCGACCATCCACGCATCTTCGTAGAGGACCGGGAACTCGACGTTCGCCCCTGGATCGGGGTTGGCGGTCGGGTTCGGCGGAATGTCGACCACGATCGTTTCCCCGGTGCGGACTCGCCGCGAAGCGGCCACATTCCGTCCATCCAGGCGAACGAGTCCGGCGTCGATCAACCTGTGCACGCTCGCGCGCGAACGCCACGTCAGCACCGCGGTCAACGCGAGGTCCAGGCGCTGGCCGTCGAGCTTCGCGTCGACGAGGATCTTGACCTGCTCGAGCGGCTTGCTCAGGTCGCGCGGACCGTCGCCCGGGTACTTCGGCAGCATGCCGCGAGCGGACGCCGACTATGCGTCGGTCTTCTGGATCGTCGTGTCGGCGGTCAACGGATCGAAGTCCGGACCTTCGTTGTTGCGACGGTCGTTCGAGCGGCCGGGACGAGTGCGGCGCTTCTTGTTCGAGCGCCCCGTCGTGGCTCCCCCACGCTTCCGTTCCGCCATCACGATGTTTCGCAGACGCTCACGCTCTTCGCGACGACGCTTGTCGCTCGACTTCTCGTGGTAGGCGTGCTTCTTGGCGAGGCGGAAGATGCCGGCGTAGTTGCACTG
>CAZIFB010000063.1:0-27033 GCA_964538915.1 uncultured candidatus Brocadiaceae bacterium
ACCTCGACCGCACCGAGTCGGTTCGCGGCGAGGTGATGCGGTTGTCGCTGCTCGGCCGCGCGTTCTTCCGTCTGCACCGCTTCGACGATGCGGAGCGCGTGGTCGCGGAGGCGGCGCCGCTCCTCGGGAAGGCCCGCGCCGAGCGCGCGGCGGCACTCGACAAGGCCGAGGACGAAGGGATGGCGGCGAAGAAGGCGAGCGCCGACATCGACAAGGCGCTGGAAGAGGCGACGCGCAGACAGACCGACGTCGTGCGCGCGGTGCTCGACCTGCAGAACGAGCTGCGCGGCGAGCGGCTGCTCGCGAACGGCGACGCGAAGGCCGCCGTGGTCGCGTTCGAAGCGATCAAGGGGTTCCCGAAGACGCTGCTCGCGGACGCGTTCGTCGCGGCGGGGGAGCCCGACAAGGCGATCGACCTGCTCGAGAAGGAAGTGAAGGAACACGCGGGTCGCGCGCCGACCCTGGGTCGCCTGATGGAAGCACGGGGGGCGGCGTTCCAAGCGACGCAGAAGGAGGAGCACAAGGCGCGGCTGCGCGACCTGATGGCGGACGCGATCCACATCGGTCTCTCGGTCCGTGACGGGGACCCGGCGGAGACACCGCTGCTCGATCGCGCCGCGGTCGGCGTGTCCGCCTGCGGCCTCGCGCCCTGGCCGCGCGCCGAGACTGCCTCGTTCCACGAGGCATTCGGCACGCGCCCCGAACTCTCGTCGCTCGGCCCGCACCATTGGTCGCCGTTCGCGGCGCCGGCGTTCGACCTGCCGTGCACCGACGGTTCGCGGCGCACGCTCGCGCAGCAGAACGGCAGGCCGGTGCTGCTCGTGTTCTTCCTCGGCGTCGAGTGCCTGCACTGCATGGCGCAGCTCGACCAGCTGGCGGCCAGGTCGAACGAACTGGCGGCCCTCGGCCTCGACGTATTGGCGATCGGCGTCGATCCGCTGCCGAAGCTGCGCGAACAACTCGCCGCGCGCGGCGAGCCGCTCCCGTTCCCGCTGGCTGCCGATCCCGAACTCGCGGCGTTCCGTGCGTACGGCTGCCACGACGACTTCGAGGGCATGGCGCTGCACGGCACGATCCTCGTCGACGGCTCGGGAGCCGTGCGCTGGCAGGACGTCGGCAGCGAGCCGTTCGAGCAGGTCGACTGGCTGATCGCGGAGAGCAAGCGCCTGTTCGCGCTCCACGGTCGGAGCGCCGACCCGAAGTAGGCCGTCCGAACTCTGTTTGCCGCCGGCACCTCCGCGTGGCATCCTTCCGGCCTCCCGCTCTCGACCCTCTCCCGGAGGCCAGTTTTGGTCGTCGTTCCTCGCAGACAGCGCTCCAAGGACAAGATCGTCACCGACCGGAAGAGTCTCGCCGCCATCCTCGCCGGGCTGCGCGCCAGCGGGAAGGTGATCGTGCTGACCAACGGCGTGTTCGATCTCCTGCACGTCGGTCACACACGTTGCCTCGAAGACGCGCGGTCGCGCGGCGACCTGCTCGTCGTCGCGATCAACAGCGACAAGTCGGCCGAGGCGCTGAAGGGCAAGGGCCACCCGATCGTGTCCGAGGACGAACGCATGGAGGTCCTCGCCGCGCTGACGTTCGTCGACTACGTGACGACCTTCGAGGAGGCGACCGCGGACGCCCTGCTCGACCAGCTGCGGCCGTCGCTCTACGCCAAGGGCACGGACTACTCGCTGAAGTCGCTGCCCGAGAAGGACACGCTGAAGAAGCACGACATCAAGGCGGTCTTCGTGGGGGACAAGAAGTCCCATTCGTCCACGAAGCTGATCCAGAAGATCAAGAAGAAGAAGATCGACTGACCGGGGAGCCGCCGTCCCGCGCACTGCGCGCGGCGATGCCAACGGCCCCTCCGCACCGCCGTCAAGGTGCCCCGCGCCGCCCGTCGATCCGACGGCTCGATGCCAGCGGTGGCTCAGACTCCGACGAAGCCCGAGACCTACACGGCAGTGCCTCTCGCCGGTCTCGTGGCGAAGGATCCCGTGCCGTTCTCGCTGTACCTCCGTACCGCGAACAACGTGTGGGTCCTCTACCGCCCCGCCGCGTCCCCGCTCGACGAGTCGCACGTGGGTCGACTGCTCGCGGAAGGCATCGGCCAGCTGTTCATCCGCGACCACGATCGCGCGGCGTACTTCCATCGGGTCGAAGCGTCCCTCGACCAGATGCTGCTCGATCGCCACATGCCGGTCGAGCGCCGCGCGGAGCTGCTGTACGGCGTCGCCGTGCGCGTCGCCGACGACCTGCTGAAGGGGCCGCCCGACCGGCCGACGGTCCATCGTGCGCAGAAGATGATGATGGCGACGAGCGGCCTGCTGCTCCGCGAGACGAACGGCTTCCACGCGATCCGGCGGGTGCTCGCGTCCGGGCCGACGCTGGCCACGCACAGCCTGACGGTGGGGTTCCTGGCGATGGGGCTCGCGCGCAACGTGCTCGCGGCCGACGCGGGCACGCTCGCGCTCGCCGGACTCGGCGGGCTGCTGCACGACGTCGGCCGCGTCGGCTACGAGGGCATCGACCACGACCCGGAGCACACGATCCGCGGCGCCAGCATGCTGGCCGCGCTCGGTGTCCCGAAGCCGGTCGTCGAGGCCGCGCGATCGCATCACGAACGGCACGACGGCTCGGGCTTCCCCGACGGCCTCGACGGCGCGCGAATGCCGGAGATCGCCCGCGTCGTCTCGCTCGCGAACACCTTCGACAAGATCTACTCGTCGCAGCAGCCGCGCGTCGGCATCTTCGACGCACTGCGCATCCTGGCGCAGGCCTACCGCGGCTGCTTCGACGACCAGCTCGCGCAGGGCTTCGTCAAGCTGTTCCGCTGACCGTCCCGAACGCGCTCCAGTACGCGTCGGCGCCTTCGCGGCGCAGCGCCGCCGGATCCCCGTAGCCGAACAGGCACGCGATGGTGCGCAGGCCCGCCGCTCTGCCCGCGCGCAGGTCCTGGAGCCCGTCGCCGACCATCGTCGCGCTGCTCGCGGAGCCGCCGAGCCGTTCGAGTGCGGCGAACAACGGCGCCGGATCGGGCTTCTTCCGCGGCAGCGTGTCGCCGCCGATCACGACTTCGACCACGTCGTCGAGGCCGAGATGGCTCACGATGGGGCGCGCGAAGCGGAATGGCTTGTTCGTGACGATCGCGAGGCGATGGCCCTGCGATCGAAGCGCCTCCAGGTGTGTGCGGGCGCCCGCGAACAACGACGCGTGCACGGTGCACTGGCGGTCGTGGTGGGCGACGTAGTCGGCGAACGCGGCGTCGACGGCGCGGTCGTGGTCGGGGCCAGCCGGCGGCAGTACCGGCGCGAGCGCGCGCTGCACCAGACTCCTCGCTCCGTCCCCGACGAGAGCCCGCACCTCGGCGAGGCCGAGCGGTGCCAGGCCGTGCCGCTGCCGCACGTGGTTGGTGGTCGCGGCGATGTCGGCCAGCGTGTCGGCGACCGTGCCGTCGAGGTCGAAGAGGAACGAGGCGGGAGGGGCCAAGGCCTCGGTATACTGCGCCGCCCCGATGCGCACCGCTCTCCTCCTGCTGCCGCTCGCCGGCGTGTTCGCCGCGTGCGGGACCGTCACCGACTGGCGCGAGATGAAGTCCGAACCGATGGCCTTCGGCGAGTGCTACGACGGCGTCGAGTTCCTCGCCACGCGGGACGGGTTCACTCCCGATCCCCTCACCTGCGATCGCGGCGTCGGCACCTGGCAGTCGCGATGGCGCGAACGTCAGATCGGCCTCGGCCGCGCCGGTCGCTTTCGCCTGAAGGCAGAGGTGCTGATCGACGAGGGGTCCGCCGATGCCGGCTGGGTCGTGCGCTTCGCGGTGCAGCAGCAGAAGGTGAAGGACCTCGGCAAGTCGATGAACCCGCGGGAGGAGGACTGGTCCGACGATGGGCAGGACTCCGAACGCGAAGCCATCTTCGGTCAGAAGCTCGCGCGCCGGCTCGCGGTGAAGGCGCCGCCGGGCCAGTAGGGAGCGCACTGCGAGGCGCCCATGGCATCGCCGCGAGAACGCCTTCTCCATTTCTTCGCCGCCCCCGTGCGCCGGAGGACGCGCATCGACCGATGATGTCGGCGAACCTCCCGACTTCCGCCCGCCAGCGCGGCGCGCCGTGATGCCCGAACTGTCCGTACTGATCGTCAACTACAACACGTGGCGCGAGTGTGCCGCCGCGATCGCGTCGCTGCGCCGCCACGCGCCGCGGCGGGCCGACGGATCGCCGATGCCGTTCGAGTGTGTCGTCGTGGACAACGCGTCGCCAAGGCGCGATCCGGCCGCGATCGCCGCGGTCGAACAGGAACTGCAGGCGCTCGGGCGGGAGCAGGGGGATCCGGCCTCGGGGCGACTCATCCTGCACACGGAGAACGGCGGCTACAGCAAGGGCATGAACCTCGCGTTCGCGAACAGCCGCGGGCGTCGCATCCTCGTCAGCAATCCGGACGTGGTGTTCGTGCCGGACCTCATCGACGCGCTGCGGCGACACCTCGACGCCGATCCGCGCGCCGGGTGCGTCGTGCCGAAGGGTTTCTGGGATCCGCAGTGCACCGGGCACCTGCCGCCCAACACGCTGCCGACGCTCTGGGACGTGGCGATGACGACGCTCGGCGAGTTCTCGCCCGCGCTGAGTCGCTGGTACCAGAAGCGGCTCGCGCGTTCGTGGGTCCGTGTCTGGAGCGCGGAGCAGCCGATTCCGCTGCCCATGATGTCGGGCTGCATGTTCCTGATCGACCGCGCCTACTTCGAGTCGGTCGGCAAGTTCGACGAGCGCTACCCGCTCTACTACGAGGACACGGATCTCTCGATGACGATCCGCCGCTCGGGGCGCACGGTCGTGCAGGTGCCCGACGCGAAGCTGGTGCACCTCGTGAACCGTTCGGGCATGAGCGATCCGCACCTGCAGTCGTCACGGCACGACACCAGCCGCGTGCTCTACTACCGCAAGTGGTACGGAGCGATCGGGCCGTGGTTCCTGCGGCGCGCACGGCATCTGCTCACGTCGAAGCGCCTCGAGCACTTCCGCCGCAAGCCCGACTCGTTCGGTATCACCGACCTCGGGTCGAGCCGCGAACGGCCGGTGGTGGTGCTCCCGCGTTCGTGCGAGCGCTACCTGCTCCTGATGTCGCTCGACGGCCGCTTCTACCTCTCCGGTGGCACGTTCGGCACCGGTGACCGATGGACGCCCAACGACGCGATGTGGTCGAACTTCGCGAACACGACGTTCTTCTTCGCTGCGTTCGATCTCACGGGTGGCCGCTTCGAGCCGATCGGCAAATGGCGCTGGCACAACCAGTCGCACCTCGGCGTCGCGCCCGTCGATGCGCCGCCGCCCGCCGCTCCTGCACGACCGGTCGCCGGAGGCACGTCGTGACCACGGCGGTGCTGTCCGTGGTCGTGCTGAGCTGGAACACGCGCGAACTGACGCTGCGGTGCCTGCAGGCCCTGTTCGCGGAGTCGCCGCGTCACGCGCGCGAAGTGATCGTCGTCGACAACGGCAGCGCGGACGGCTCGGCGGACGCGATCGCCGCGGCGTTCCCGCAGGTGCGCCTGCTGCGCAACCCGGACAACCGCCTCTACGCCGCCGGCAACAACCAGGGCGTCGCGGTGGCGCAGGGCGAGTTCGTGTGCACGCTGAACTCGGACACCGAGGTGCGGCGCGGCGCGCTCGACACGCTCGTCGAGTTCCTGCGCGCCCACCCGGACCACGGCGCCGTGGCGCCGAAGCTCGTCGATCCCGACGGCAGCGTGCAGCACGCCTGCCAGCGTTTCCCGACGCTCGCCACCGCGCTGTGCTTCGACTCGTGGTGGGGCACGTTCTGGCCCGGCAGCCGCGTGCAGGCACGCTACCTGATGCGCGACTTCGACCACCTCGCCAGCCGCGACGTCGACCAGCCGCCGGGTGCGTGCTTCCTGATGCGCACCGCGGAGTGGCGCGAACTCGGCGGCTTCGACGAGGCGCTGTCGCTCTTCTACAACGACGTCGACCTGTGCCGGCGGCTCTGGCGCAAGCGGCGCCGGATCCACTACCTCACGACTGCCGAGGTGATGCACCACCGCGGTGCGAGCACCCGCAACTTCACGAAGATGCTCGTGCTCTGGCACAAGAACCGGCTCGCGTACTACGGCAAGCACTACGGGCTCGTCGGCACGATCTGGGTGCGCTTCTGCGTGCGGTTGCGCATCCAGGAGGAGTGGTGGAAGATCGGGCGCCGGCACCGCGGCGACGAGGTGCGCCGGCGCGCCGAGCGCGAGCATCTGCAGAAGGCCAAAGCGGAGCTGTGGTCGTCGTGAAGGTCTGCTTCGTCACGGCACACTGGCCGCCCGAAGCGATCGGCGGCACGGAGCAGGTTGTCGTCGCGCTCGCGCGCGAACTGCGAGCGCTGGGCGTGGAGGTGTTCGCGATCAGCGGCAGCGACGTTCCGAAGGCGGCCGACGTGGTGACCGATGTACACGACGGCGTGACCGTGCATCGTGTGGCGAAACGTGCACCCGAGACGCCGGCGACCGTGTTCGTGCGCCCGCGGTTGCTCGCGCTCGTCACATCCTTGCTGGAAGAACACCGCCCGGATGTCGTGCACGTGCACGGCCTCGCATCGCTCGGCGCCGGGGTCACGCCGATCGCCCGTCGCGTCGGTGCGCGCGTGGCGGTCACGTTCCACGATCTCTGGACCACGTGTCCGCGCTTCTTCCGCGTTCCCGCGGGCGGTGTGACGTGCCCGACCGGCACCGACCGCGGGCCGTGCGTGACGTGCGTCAACGATGCCTTGCAGATCGCCCCGAAGGAGGTCGAGATCGGCATCGCGGAACGCGATCGGCTGTTGCGGGCCGAGATCGCGCTCGCGAACACGGCGATCGCGCCGAGTGTGTTCGCGGCGCGCACGGTGCGCGAGTGCCTGCCGTACCGTGAGCCCGTCGCCGTCGTGCCACATGGTCTGTTGCGGACCATCGTCGACGAGGAGATGGCACCTCGCTGGCGTGCGGGCGAAACGCTGCGCGTCGGGACGTTCGGTGGCCTGGTCGCGGAGAAGGGCGTGCGCGAGCTCGTCGCCGCGGTGTCCGGACTGCCGTGCGAGCTGCACCTGGCCGGTCCGTTCCACGAACCCGGCTTCGAAGACGCAATGCATGCTCTCGCCGCGGCGAACGGGACGAAGCTCGTCGTGCGCGGGCGCTTCGGTCCCGCCGACCGCCACCCGGCGCGCGACCTGCACCTCGCGGTGTTCCCGAGCAAGTGCCAGGAGACGTACGGCCTCGTCGTCGACGAAGCGCTGGCGCACGGTGTGCCCGCGGTGGTGTCGGACCAGGGCGCCTTCGCCGAACGGCGAGGCCACGGCGGTGTCGTCGTGACGGAGATCGCGCAGTTGGCGAAGGTGCTGCGCGAGCTGGTAGGTTCCCCGGAGAAGATCGTCGCGCTGCGTGCGGCGATCCCGACGTCGCTGCCGACGATCGCCGCGTCCGCGGCGCGTCATCTCGAGCTCTACTCGCGCCTCCGATGAAGCACCTGTTCTCGCCGCTGTTGCCGAGGGACCCGCTGCAAGGGCCCGTGCTCGTACTCGCCGCCCACCCCGACGACGAGGTGATCGGCGCCGGCGCGATGCTCGCGTGGCACGCGCAGCGCGGACACGCGGTCACGGTCGTGCACGCGACCGACGGTGCGAAGGGCGACCCTGGCGCGCGCGAACACGACATCCGCGCCGTTCGCCGCGCCGAGGGCATCGAGGCGCTGGCGCGACTCGGTGTCGGCGCACCGCGCCACTGGGACCTTCCCGACGGCGATCTGCCGGAGCACCTCGCTGCGCTGACCGAGCGCGTCGCCGCGGTGATGCGCGAGGTGCAGCCGAAGACGCTGTACTCGTTCCATGCCGGCGAAGCGCACCGCGACCACCGCGCGATCGCCGCGGCGACGGCGGCGGCAGCCCACGCGCTGCCAGCCGACTGCCGTTGCCTGCTCTACGGCGTCAACTTCGTCCCGCCGGGCGGCACGTTGTTCGACGTCACGGACACCTACCCGCGCTGCTACCGCGCACTGCAGGCGTACGCGAGCCAGAACGCGTACATCGACCTGCCCGGCATGAGCGAACACCGCTGCCGCGCGGCGACGGTCAACCTCGACATCCCCGGCGTGCTGTACGGCGAGATGTTCCTCGACCTGCGGCCCGGCGAACTCGCCGAGGCGCACGCGCTGCAGGATCGCCTGCACCGCTTCGTGCAGAGGGAGACGCCGTGACCTCTGCCGCCGCGATACGCAAGCCGACGGTGTCCCTCGTCATCTCGGTGTGGAACCGGAAGGACGACCTGCGCGACAACCTGCGCGCGATCGAGCAGCAGACCGTGCGCGCCGACGAGGTCGTCGTCGTCGACAACTGCAGCCACGACGGCACACCGGAGATGGTGATCGCCGAGTTCCCGTGGGTGCACCTCATCCGGATGCCGCACAGCCGCTACGGCGCGTGCGAGACGTTCAACCTCGGCTTCGCCAGCGCTCGGGGCGAGTTCGTCGGCATCCTCGACGACGACGTCGTACTTCCGCCGACCTTCGTCGAACACATGCTCGCGAAGTTCGCGACCGAGCCCGCGACGACGGCGATCCTGTCGCCCAAGGTGATCGAGCCGGAGATGCCGGACTGGTACAAGACCTCGCCGAAGGTGAACTCCGAGCGCTACCTGCCGACGTTCCGCGGCTGTGGGTCGATGGCGCGCGCGGCGTTGCTGCGCGAGGCGGAGTGGTACGACATCCGCTTCTTCATCTTCGGCAACGAGCGCGACCTGACGACCCGCCTGCTCAACCTCGGTTACCGCGTGAAGATGGTGCCGACGATCGAGGTCTTCCACAAAGCGCCGTTCGGCATGAGGCACGGCAAGCGCAGCCTCTACTACCACGTCCGCAACTTCTGGCTCTACGCCTTCAAGTACCTGCCGTGGAGCCAGGTACTGTCCTTCCCGTTCCGCTTCCTGAAGAAGGGGCTCGGCGGCAAGAAGAAGGAGTCCGGCGGGGACGTCGCGGACGCGGTCGGGACGATCGGGCTGTTCGACAACATCAAGGGCGTAAAGTGGGGGTACTGGGTCTGCGCGAAGGCGACGTTCGCGTCGCTCTGGAGCCTTCCCTACTGCCTCCGTCGCCGTCGCGTCTGCCGGCATCCGGACTTCGAACCGCCGCTCGAGTGATGGATTTCGGGACGGTGGGCTGCCGACCCCTCAAGCCCACCCCGGGAAGCGTCGAAAGGCTGGCAGGAAGCGACCTTCCGCCACGCCATGAGTCTCGAAGTCCGCCTCGGCCAACGCCAGGAACAGCGCCTCGCCCTGCTGCCGCAGATGCTGCAGTCGATCGAGGTGTTGCAGCTCGCCACCGAGGACCTGCTGCAGTTCCTCGAACAGGAGGCGCAGCAGAACGAGGCGCTCGAGCTCCGCGCGCCAGACGCGCAGGAGATCCCGACCGGACCGCCCGCGCCGACCGCGGACCGTGAGGACTCGGGTTGGGAGGAGTGGCGCCGCCCCGCGAGCGACGGCGACGACCACAAGCTCGACTTCCTGAACAACGTGCCCGCGACCGCGGACTCGCTGGTCGAGTTCGTGCGCCAGCAGCTCGCGTTCCGCGACGTGCCGTCGCTGCTCGCCGACGCGGTCGTGCAGCTCGCGCAGCGGCTCGACGAACGCGGACTGCTCCCGTTCGCGATCGCGGACATCGCGGTCGAGCTCGACGTGCCCGCGGAGCTGCTCCTCGATGCGCACGACGTGCTGCGCACGCTCGAGCCGAAGGGCATCGGTGCGCACGACCCGATCGAGGCCATGCTGCTGCAGGCCGCGGACGATCCGGACGTCGCGACGATCGAACGCCTCCTGCGCGATCACCTCGCCGAACTCGGTCGCAACAAGCTGCCCGACGTCGCGCAGAAGGCCGGGCTGTCGCTCGACGAACTGCGCGACCTGCTCGAGCGCATCAAGGACCTGAATCCGCGCCCCGCGTCGGGATTCCGCGACCATGCGGCGGCGCCGATGCGGCCCGACGCGTTCGCGTGGCTGCGCGACGGTGTGCTGCAGGTCGGTCTCGACGACCGCGCGGTGCCCGAGATCGCCGTGAACGAGCACTACGCCGCGATGGCGGGCGACCGCGGGGTCGCGCGCGAGGTGCGCGACTACCTCCGGCCCAAGGTGCGCTCCGCTCGCGACCTGATCGAGGCGGTGCAGCACCGCCAGCGCACGCTGCTCGCCGTCGTGCAGGCCGTGATGCGCGAGCAGATGCCGTTCCTCGCGAAGGGCAAGAGTGCGATCCGCCCGCTGCGCATGTCGGAGATCGCCGACCGTGTCGGCGTCCACACGTCGACGGTGAGCCGCGCCATCGCCGGCAAACACGTGCAGACCGATCGCGGCGTGTTCCGGCTGCGCGACTTCTTCGATGGCAGCCGCATCGCCGCGGCTCCCACGGCGGGGCAGGGCCGCATGGCCGTCGCGCAGCAGATCGCCGACCTCGTCGCGGCGGAGGACAAGCAGGCCCCGTTGTCGGACGACGATCTCGTGTCGGCGCTGGCGAAGGCCGGCGTGCAGTGCGCGCGCCGCACCGTGACCAAGTACCGCAAGGAGCTGGGCATCCCGTCGAGCTACTTGCGTCGGCAGTTCGGAGGAGAGAGATGACCTACGACCCGTTCTCGTTCGGTCAGGTGGACCTGAAGCCGGAGCAGCGTTCCGGCGGAGCGTCCCCCGACGACCTGTTGTTCGCGGATGGGCCTGGACCGTCGCGAGCCGCTCCCCCGGCCGACTCGAGCTGGGGCCTGCTCGACGCGGACGTCGACAGCCTGCTGCCGGGCGCGAAGAGTGCACCGACGAACTTCGACTTCGGCTCCGACGTGCTCGGCGAGGCGCCGCCGCCCGCTGCCGCGCCAGCCGCACCGGCGCCGGCTCCGACTCGAGCGAAGCCGTCCGCGACGCCTCGCCCCGCGGCCGAACCGGCGATCCCGGGCGCGCGCGGCCCGAGCGCCCTCGAAGCTCCGCGCCGCGAGGTGACCGGTCGCCCGATCGTGGCGCCGCAGCCCGCGGCGTCGCCGTCGTCATCTTCGTCGCCGGCCGCTGCCGAGGCGACGCCCACGTACGTCGCGCGCAAGCCGTCGTCGGTCGGTCGCATCGGCCGCCCGAGTCTCGCGTCGACGATCGTGCCCGCGACGTTGTTCTCGACGGGCGGTGCGGTCGCCGCGTGGCTGTACTGGATGGACCACAACCCGATGATGGCGGGCATCGTCGGAGCGCTGACGATCGTCGCTTCGATCTTCGCGCGACTGTTCCTGCGGCACTAG
This sequence comes from uncultured candidatus Brocadiaceae bacterium, assembly GCA_964538915.1. Classification (GTDB taxonomy): domain Bacteria; phylum Planctomycetota; class UBA1135; order UBA1135; family UBA2386; genus JAEUHQ01. Next base: position 11,263 of record CAZIFB010000063.1, read on the forward strand.
AGGCTTGCGCGGGGAGCCGCCGCACGGTGGTGTTCCGCGCCCGGCCTCCATGTCGACGTACCTCCTGACGATCTCGTACGACGGCAGCCGCTACCACGGCTGGCAGCGGCAGGCCGGGTTCCCGACCGTGCAGGAGGAGATGGAGAAGGCGCTCGCCGCGATCGACTGCCCGGGTGTGCGTGTCGAAGGCGCCGGGCGCACGGACACCGGCGTGCACGCGATCGGGCAGTGCGCGCACGTCGTGCTGCCGCGACCGTTCCCGCCCGAGCGTCTGCAACTTGCGCTGAACGCGAACCTGCCCGAGGACGTGGCCGTACAGCGGGTGCGACCTGCTCCCGACGGCTTCCACGCGCGCTTCCACGCGCGCGGCAAGCGCTACGTGTATCGCTGCCTCGTGTCGCGCGTGCGGCCCGCGATCGGGCGGCAGTACTACCACTGGGTGCGCCGCCAAGTGGACGTGCCGGCGATGCGCGCGGCGGCGGCCTGTCTCTGCGGCACGCACGACTTCGCGTCGTTCGCCGCCAACCCCGGCTACACGAGAAAGCGCGGCACCGTGCGCCGTCTCGACCACGTGCACCTCGTCGGGAGGGCGGGCGGGTTCGACTTCGCGGTGCAGGGCAGCGGCTTTCTCTACAACATGGTGCGCAACCTCGTCGGGTCGCTGCTCGAAGTCGGCTACGGCAACCGGCCACCGCAGTGGTTCGCGGAGATCCTGGCCGCTCGGCAGCGCAGCCTCGCGGGGCCGACGGCCCCGGCGGCCGGGCTCTACCTGCAGCGGGTGCTCTACGCCAAGGACCTGGCGCCGGCGGGCAAGGAGCCGGGGGGCAGCGGTCCGGTGCTCGAAGCGGACGAAGAAGGAGTGGACGGCGACTGACGGATCGGACGGGGGGCTCGGCCACTCTGGCCGGCGCGAATAGTGTCCCCGCGGCAGCGTTGTGCGCCGCCTCCGCACCGGATCCATGGCCCACCTCTTCCAGCGTCTCTTCTGGTTCGCCCCGCTCGGCCTCCTCTCGGCGCAGGCGCCGCCGCCTCCGCCGCTCGCGATCGAGGATCTCCTCCCGGCGTCGACGTACGCCGTGATGCGGTTCGAAGGCCTCGCGGCCTGTTCCGACGCCGTGCAGGCGATGCCGCTCACCGCCGTGGTCGATGCGTTCGTCGAACGGCTGCCCGCGCGGCTCCGGGCCGAACGCGTCGAACCTGGCCTCGAGCACGTGGCTGCCGGCGTGCGGCGTGCGCTGCATGGGCCCGGGCTCTCGCCCGACGACGTGCGCGCGGTCATGGGTTGCCCCGCGGCGCTCGCGATCGGGCGTGTGTCGATCGAGGCGATGGGACCGTCCGTCGCGCTCTTCGTCGCCGACGGGCAGGCCGGCGCCGCGATCGACCGTTGCCTCGGCGTCGCGATGGCGGCGGTCGTGCGCGCGGGCGGGGTCGCGAGCGATGTGGACATCGACGGCGTCGCGATGCGGCGCGTCGACACCCCGGCGGGATTCCCGTTGTTCACCGGCACGGTCTCGGGCTGCCACGTGCTGACGAACAGCCAGCCGTACTTGCGCGAGATCCTCGCCGTCACGAAGGGCGCGCCGGGTCTGCGCAAGGCCAGTGCGCTCGGCGCCCTTTCGGCGAAGTCCGAGCGGCCGCTCGCGGCGGGGTTCGTCGACGCGGCGAAGTTCACGCACATGCTCGATCCGCACCTGCCGTACGAAGCCGGTGCGATGGCCGACGCGCTCGGCATCGGTCATCTCGATGCGGTCTACGCCGCGGTGGGCGCCGGCCAGGACGGCGGCAGCGACACGCTGCATCTCGGGCTGCGCGGCAGCTCGCGCGGCCTTGCGAAGGCGCTGTTCGCCGGACGCGCCGACCTCGGCTTCGCGAAGCGCTGCTCGAACAACGCCGTGTTGTTCGCCGCCGGCAACGTCGACGTGCCCGCGTTCATCGACGCGGTGCCGGCACTCGTGGCCTTGCTGCCGCTGCCGGCGCAACGCAACATCCGCCGCGGCCTCGAGGCTGCCATGAAGCGTGAGTTCGGCCGCTCGGCGCACGAAGTCGACCGCGCGATCCGCGCGTTCGGCACGCACGTGGCGTTGGCGGTCGGTCTCGACTCCGGCGGTTCGCCGAAGCCCGAGATCCTGATGCAGATCGAAGTGCGCGACCGCGCGGGCGTCAGCGGGTTGCTGCAGAAGGTCGAAGAGCACATCGCAGCGGCTTCCGGTGCCGAGTGGCGCACACGGCGGGTCGACGGCGACGACGTGCGGTTCTGCAGCGTGCCGATTCCCGGCGTCGGGCTGCAGATCCAGCCGTGCTACGCGCTGACCAACGATGGGCTGGTCGTGGCGTCCGACGTCGCCGCGCTCGTTCGCGTGTTGCGCCGCGCACCCGGCGACGACGAGTCGCTCGCGGCCTCGGCGGACTTCCGTGCACTCGCCCAGGACATCGATGGTGCGAGCGGTGTGGTGCACGTGCGGGCCGCGCGCGCGGTCGAACTGGGCTGGCCCCTGGTCGAACGCTGGCTCTACCCGCGCCTCGACGAACAGGCCGCGCGCATCGGCTTCGGCAGCGACGCACTGCCGGACTCGGCGTCGCTGGCTGCGGCGGTCGGCACGTCGACGATTGCGTGGCGCGTCGGGGACGACGGCGTCGACTTGCGTGCGCGCGGCGTGCTGACGCTCGGGTCGATCGTCGCGGCACTCGGATGGGGCGCGAATGAAGTCCTGCGGCGCTGCGGGGAGACGGTCTACTAGGGAACGGGCGGACCACGGGCTTCGCCCGCCCGGTTGGAGCCGACGCCCGCAACGGGCGCGGCTCAACGGCGACAGTCTGGGTCGAGCTGTCGTTCCATCCCACGGGGGCTGCCGTGCGCCAACGAGGGTGTCGGGCCGGACGCGCGCCGGGAGGCGACCGCGGTGCCGCGATCGGCCCGATTCTGGGACTGGGAGCATCGGACGCAGTGGGTCGGCTGCAGCGATGGCTGCGGCGGAAGGCAGGAGAGGTACACCAGGGGCGCGATGGCGATGGCATGGGGGCGTGGAAGCTCGCCCGTGGGGGTTGACCGTCCTGGTGAGCGACGATTTCATCCGGCCGAGCGACAAGGGACGTCGCGTTCTAGAATCAAGGAGAGTCCGATGCGTCACTCACTCACTCACTCACTCACTGGTGCTGCGCAGCGACGCTGATCGTCGGCAGTGCTGTCGGCCAGCACCTCGACTTCTCGACGCACCACTGGGAAGTGACGCCGCGACCGGGCGACTACTGGAGCGAAGTGTGGTCGGACGTGAAGATCCCCGGCGACGGCTGGACGTACGCAGTCGGCACGACTTGGGTGAACTTGAACGGGATGGGTCCGGCGACGTTCTTCGGCAGCTCCATTGCCGGTCCCCTGGGTCTGCCTCGCGCCCAAGATGTTCACGTCGCGGTCGTTCGGGTGACCAATGCGCAGGGCACCGTGAAGCAGTGGTACTTTCACGGCGATGACGACCTTCAGAGCACGTTCCCGAGCACGACGCTGCTCCCACACAGGAGTTTTGCGCGCGCGATCGCGGTTCGCCCGGGGGCAACGAGCTCTGAAACGCGCATCGTGATCTGCGGCGACACCTTCGACGAAGTGCTGCCGAAGACCCCACCCGACGGTTCACCGTCCGAGTGTCCGCCACACCCGACGATCGACCCCACGGGGTCAGGCCTCCCGCTGCTGCCCGCCAACGGTTTTGTCGCGGTGTACGACGGGGACGGGGGGTTGCTTTGGTCGTACCACTTCTACGGCCTCGACCAGTTGGCGGCGACCGCGATCACCGATGTGGCGATCCACGTGGAAGGAGTCGGTGCCGAAGCGCGCGACGTCGTGACCTATTGCGGATGCTCCCAGAACGGCGTGTACGGCGGCACGACCCTCGTCACGAAGTCGACGATGGCCCCGGTGAAGCCGTTTGCCGCGCCGCCTCCGTCGAGCTGTCTCGATGTCTACGCTGCCGGTGACTCGCACCACGCAGGGTTCATGAGTTCGAGCACGAATCAATGGGATGGCATCGTCGGTCGTTTGTCGGCGCCTCATGGCAACCCGGATCCAGCGTTGGTGACGCGCGAGTTCCACTCGATCGTCGGTGGCAGGGAGAGAGACGGTCTTTTTGGCATCGCCCTCAAGGACGAGAACGTCTTCGCTGTCGTGGGCGTGACGATGCCAGTAGGAAGTGGCGCGGGTGCGAGTGCGGCGGTGTTTCCCCTGACGTATCCCGGAAACCAAGTCTGCTTCGGCGGTGGAGCCACCGCGATGCACGCCGTGTTCGTGGAGTTCGACGCGGCTCCGACGCGCACCGGTGGCAACCTCGCTTTTGGTCGGATCCCAGACCATTGGCTCGGCGGGGGTGAGTGGCGCTGGGGTGTTCGGCACGCAGGCCTGCGATGTCCTGTATCACGACAACCTCTACTACATCGTCGGATCGACCACGGATCCGAGCCTCGCGACCGGCGGTGCATTCCATCCACTACCCAACGGCGGCGTCGCGAATCCGCTGCCGACCGGTTTCATCGCGAGTGCCGGCTCTGCGAGTCACCCGCTGGTGTTCGCGTCGTACTTCCTTGCTGCCTGGCTGCACCAGAGCTCCGGCCTCACGAGTGTGTCGGCATGGAGCGAGTACCCCGATCACCTCGCCGTCGCCGGTTGGACCGAAGGCAGCGATGGCGTCCGCGACATCGTGGTCGCGACGTTGTTCCGCGATTCGACTCCGGGCGGATCGAGCGACCTGCAGATCGTTCGTCAGCACCGCATCCCCGCGAACGGGGACGAAGCACCCGGGCCGCGCGACCGCGGCTCGGCGTTCCTTGGCGCCCCGACGCTCCTGTCGGCCCTGACGGCGTTACCCTCTCAGCACGCGTTCGGATACACGCAGGCGGCTTGGGATGGTCTTCGGGACTTCAACGGAGGTGGCCTAGCGGTCGATCCGCGTGGCCGCCTCACGGTGGTCGGGGCGACAAAGGGCGTCGGTCTCACGATCATGGGATACGTCAGCGACTACCCGGCGTTGGGCTCGGGTAGTGCCGGTGCCCAGGTTCTCCATGACAAGGAGGATCTGGATGCAGTCTTCTCCGTCGTCGAGATGCTGCCCGACGGTGTGTGTCGTTCGGATGGCACCGGCAGTTGCCCGCCTCCCGGGTGGTCGCCGGTCGGCAACGGCGGCACCACGCCCGCGTGCGCTCTGTCGCCGTTCGGGATGCTGCCCGCGGCTTCGCCGCCGATCCTGAAGCGCATGTTCCTCGACTACGAGGGCACCCCGGGAAGCGGGTATGTGAGCCTGGTCGTCGATCGGCCGCCCCCGTCGTCGTGGGTCGCGATGTCGGCCTGGCACATCGGTGGTGTTCCGGCCCCGACTCCGTTCTTCGACGCGGCCCATGAGGTCGAACTGTGGTTCGCTACTCCGGCATCCCTGGCGTTCTACCCCGTGTTGACCTTGGGAGGCTCGGCGCGCGAGACATGGTCAGCCCTGCCCCTCGGGTTCACGTACATGGCTCAGTACGTCTGCCTTCTCACGCAGCCCCTCGCCGGAACTCCGTGCACGGGCACTACACTCGATTGGGCGGCGACGCCGGCCATGGTCTTCAGTCACTGAGCGGGGCACTCATGATCCCCACTTGGCTCTCCCCTTGGTTCGCGTCCCTCGCGGTGGCTCTGATGCTGGCCGTGGGGGCGTCGGCCCAGACCACGATCCGCGGCTGGGGGCTCAGTGCATGGGACACCGTGGTCACGGAGGTCCCTGCTATTCAGGTGGGCGCCGGTGACTATCTGACCGGTGTGCTGCGCGCGGATGGTCGGATCTTCGTACGCGGCGAAATGCAGTTTGGGCAGTGTGACGTGCCGCCGTTGCCGCCAGGCATGACCTACGTGGGCCTGTCGGTAGGCAGAAGTCCCGTGGCACTGCGTTCTGACGGCAGTCTCGTTCAATGGGGCCCGGCGCCCAAAAAGGGGTTTCAGCTACCCGTGCTTCCTCCCGGCACGAGCTGGCTGCAGTTCGAATCGAGCAGCAAGGCGCCCTTTGCGTTGGCGCTGCGCTCCGACGGTGTCGCCGTCGCTTGGGGGGTCCAGGGTGCCTTCTTCACCCCACCGAGTCTGCCACCGGGAGTCCAGTATGAACTGCTGCGCGCCGGCGGCACGCACGCTCTGGGCATCGGCACCGATGGCAGGCTTCGGGCGTGGGGCGGAAACAACTATGGCCAAGGCACAGTGCCGACGGCGCTTGTGAATACACCGGTTCGGCGAGCATGGGCGGGCTACATGCACAATCTCGTGCTGATGCCAGATGGATCCCTCGCCGCCTTCGGGCGCAACGACCGAGGGCAATGCAACGTGCCGCTCTTGCCATCCGGGGTCAAATACGTCGAGGCCGGCGCTGGCGACTTTCACAGCTTCGCCCGTCGCTCCGATGGCCAGCTCGTGGCCTGGGGCGACAATTCCGGCGGCCAATGTGACATTCCACCGCTGCCCCCTGGCACGTCTGTCGTGCAGATTGCCGCCGGCAACCACCACTCGGTCGCCTTGCTGTCGGACGGTTCCGTGATCGGTTGGGGCGTGGCCGGCGACCACCAGACGACGTTGCCGTCGCTGCCGAACGGGCAGCACTACGTCGACCTCGGCCACGGCGGTACCCACACGGTGGCGCTGCTGTCCGACGGCACGATCCAGGGCTTCGGGGCCAACCTCGTCGGGCAGGCGTCGCCGCCGCCCTTGCCGGCGGGCCTGCGGTACGTCGCGTGCGACGCGAGTTACACGTACAGCATGGCACTGCGCTCGGATGGTGCCCTGTTCGCATTCGGATTCAACCAGGACGGCCAGACCAATGTGCCGCCGCTGCCGCCGGGTCTGACGTACACCCGCATGGCGGCTGGCTATCGGCACGGGGTAGCCGTTCGTTCCGATGGTTCTGCCGTGGCCTGGGGATTCAATGGGGCTGGAGCAGCCACCGTGCCACCGCTGAGCCCGGGGGTCACCTACACCGACGTCGCTGCGAGCGACCCTCACTCCCTCTTCCTGCGTTCGGACGGTACCGTTGCCGCGGTCGGAAGCACCTTCACCGGGGTGAACTCAGTGCCCGCCCTGCCGCTTGGTCTTCGGTACACCCACATCAGCGTAGGGAACATCCATGCCGGGGCCATCCGATCCGACGGCAGCCTGGTGGAATGGGGTTCGAGCACAGCTAGTTTCACGTGGACCCATCCGTCCCAGATGCCATTCGGCGTCTACTACGTCGGCATTGCCGCCGGCGATCAACATCTGGTCGCCCGTCGCTCGGACGGAAGCGTGGTTGCCTGGGGTGTGCTGCCGCCATGGGGATACCCGCACCACCTCGTGCCCGTACTCCAGCCCGGCACGTCGTACAACCGCGTCGCCGCAGACTGGGCGACGAGCGCCGCGATCGTCGGGCCGCAGAGCACGTACGTCGCCTTTGCGCCCGGGTGTGCGGGCTCGCAGCCGGCGACGCGCCTCGTGCCGCTCGACACGCCGTTCCTCGGCGAGACGCTGCAACTGCAGCTCGACCGCCTGCCGGTGGACGGCGCGCTGCTCGTCACGGGCTGGCAGCGCCTTCTGCCCGCAGCACCGCTGGCGAACCTCGGTCTGCCCGGCTGCAGTCTGCACGTGTCGCTCGACGGGCTCACGGCGCTGACCGGCGCAGCCGGTCGTGCGACGTATTCGCTGGCGATCCCGTTCGCGCCGGCGCTGCTCGGGCTGCACTTCTACCAGCAGGCGCTCGTGCCCGATCCGAACGCCAACCCGTTCGGCGCCGTGATGTCGGACGCGGCCGAAGGTGTCGTCGGCCTGCGGTGAGGCCGGGCTCTCGCGTCAGACCCGAGCCAACACGACCTTGAGCGGCGGGCGGCCGTCGAACGACGGGAAGTCGGCGTCGACGGGCACGGCGTCCAGCGACCGCAGCGGCCGCCCGGCCTTCGCGGCAGAGCGGCGCAGTGCGTCGTGCCAGTCGGCCTCCGCGACGGTCGGCACGTGGTTCGTCGCGAGGATGGCGCCGCCGTCGGCGAGCGTGAGCAGGCACGGCTTCCACAGCGACTGGTAGTCGTTCACGACGTCGATCGTGCCGAACGGCGTCTTCGCGAAGCGCGGCGGGTCGAGCACCACGAGATCGAACGCGCGCGGTTCGACGTGGGGGAACGGCACGTGCCGGCCGCGGCGCTGCACCGGCATGCGCGCGAGCTGGCGCAGCACCGGGATGCAGTTGCCGTGCAATGTCGTGAAGGCTCCGTCGGCGATGCCGTTCGCCTGCGCGTTGCGGCGGCCGACCTCGAGGGCACTCGCCGCGAAGTCGACGTTCCACGTCTCGCGTGCGCCGGCCGCGGCCGCGACGACGCCCACGCCGCACGTGTAGGCGAAGAGGTTCAGCACCGAACGTCCCGCGGCGAGCGAACGCACGGCGCGGCGGCCCGCGCGGAAGTCGAGGAACAGCCAAGGATCCTGGCCGCGGTGCCGCGCGCACACGACGAACCGGGTCCCGCTCTCGTGGCACACGTGCTCCTCGAGTGCTGCCGGCGAGGGATCGTGCGGCGGCGTGTCGTTCGCGGCGCCGCGGTGGTTGCCGACGACGTGCAGCGGGATGCCGAGTTCGTCCTTCGCGATGGCGGCGAGCTCGTGGATGCGTGCCGCCGGCAGCGCGTCGCGGAAGGTCTGCACGAGCAGCAGCGGCCCGTAGCGGTCGACGGTCACGCCCGGCGCACCTTCCGCGACGCCGTGCAGCAGGCGGTAGCAGTCGGTGCCTTCGGCGTGGAGGCGCGCGATCGTGCCGGCGCGGGCGCGGACGGCGGTGCGCAGCAGTTCGTCGAGACGATCCACGGCGGAGCATCTTGGCGAGCGGGTCGCACGACGCCAGTCTTGCGCCGCACACAGCACCGCGATCCGCTCTCGGGATGGCGAACGACGACGACCTCGAACGACTGCGCAAGGCGATCCGGACGAAGGTGCGTGAGGGCGCCGATCTCCTGTTGAACGCGGCGGACGCGCGGCTGCTCCTCGACGAACTCGGCCGCCTGCAGCAGAGCAACGACCGCCTTCGTCGCCAGAATCGTCGTGTCCGGCTGCGGCTTCAGCGCGCGGGACTCGAAGGCGACGACGCGACCGACGGCGACCGCGACGAGGGGGAAACGCCCGCGCCTTGATCCCTTGCGTTGCCGGCGCTCCGCACGGCGGTATCCTGCGGTCCTTCCCGAGGAGGTCGTCGATGCCGGTTCCGTTCCGTCTGCTGTTCGTCGCGCTGTCGATGGTGTTCGCTCTGTGCGCGCAGGACGGCTTCAAGTACCCGATCCCCGAGAAGCTCGAACGCGCGACCGCGAAGGACGACAGGGGCGTCGAGCAGTGGGTCGCGTTCGAACCGACGAAGTGCCTTGCGTGCTCGGGCACCGGGAAGGTCAAGTGCCCGACCTGCGAGCGCTACCCCGAAGAAGCGACCAAGTGCGTCGACTGCAACCGCAGCAAGGACCGCATGGCGGTCTGCCACACGTGCGCCGGCACGGGGCAGACGGTCGATCCGCTGACGAAGGCGATTTGTCCGGGCTGCCAGGGCTCCGGTGGCGTCATCTGCGGCTTCTGCCCCGGCAGCGGCATCCTGACGCTCGGTGAGGACAAACGCTGGAGCAACTGCCTCGGCTGCCGCGGCAAGGGGTTCGAGAAGTGCGGCGTGTGCAACGGCCAGCGCCTCGTGGAGTGTGCGGCGGTCAAGCCGGCGCTGAAGGACGCGAACGCGGCGGCGCTGGGCAAGGCGCTCACGGCCACCGAGGATGCGCTGAAGGCGCTCGGCGCGTTCGCGCCCCTGGGAGGGAAGAACGCACGCAAGGAGCAGAAGGAACTCGCGCGGCTGATCGGCCTGTCGCAGCAGATCTACCCGCCGCTGAAGCGCACGTTGCCCGTCCTCGACAGTCTGATGGCGACGGTGGCCGCGAGCAGCGGCTACCAGGAGCTCACCGAGCGCGAGGTCGCCGCGATGGGGCGCATCAAGTCCGGCGCGGAGTACTACCTGAAGCACCAGAAGCGCATGATCGAACTGGCGAAGAAGCGCGCCGAGGCGAACGAGGCGCTGGCTGCCGAGAACAAGGGCAAGTGACGCTGCGAGCCGGCGGGGCGGACGGTAGGCTGCCGCGATGCGTTCGGGTTCCGTCGTGCTCTGGTCGTGTCTCGCCGCCGCCGTTCCGGCGCAAGGCCATGTCAATTCCTCGCTGCTGAAGGCCCCGGCCGACGCGGTGTCCACACCGCCGGCCAAACGCGGGGCGACCGCGGCGATCGTGGCGAAGGCGCGCGTGGGCGTGGTGCACGTGGTCGTCGACGTCGACGGCCCGCAAGGCACGTTCGCGATCGAGCGCTCGAGTTCCGGCGTCGTCCTCGACGCCTCCGGGCTGGTGCTCACGTGGCGCCACCTCGTGCACGAAGTGGTCGATGCCGACGACAAGAAGCTGTTCGTGCAGCTCGACGACGCGGAGAACACGCGGCTGCCGGCCACGATCGAGCGCATCGACGACGCGACGGGACTCGCGCTCTTGCGCGTGACGCCGCCTGCCGGCGGCCTGCCGTTCGTCGAACTCGGTGACGACCGGGCGATGCCCGGTGAGGTGGCGGTCGCGATCGCGCGGCCCGAGGGCAAGGAGATGCTCGCGTTCGCGGGGGTCGCGAGCCCGGTGCTCGCGGAGGTGCAACTGGGCGGCAAGTCGTTCGCCGCGAAAGACCTCTTCATGACCGACTCGCGCAGCGACTACCGGTGCGACGGCGCGCCCGTCGTCGACGGGGACGGACGCTTGCTTGGCCTGTACGCGGCCGAACACGTCCTGAGGGACAAGAGCGAGCCGACGCTCGAAGACCTGAAGAAGCCGAGCTTCGGCGTCGTGGTGCCTGCGGGCACGATCCGGCGAACGTTCGTGAAGGAGTTCGCGGCCCTGGTGGCGAAGAACGCGTCGCTCGCGAAGGGGCAGAGCCGCTCGGACGCAGGCGCGATCGCCGTCGCGCGCGTTCTTCCGTCGGTGGTGGGCGTCTGGGCAGGGAGCGGCGAGTGGCCGGATCTCGGCGCTCAGGATCCCGGCGCCGTGCAGCGTCGCGACGGTCTGGGGTCGGGTGTGGTGATCTCGGCGAAGGGGCTCGTCGTCACGAATGCCCACGTCGTGCGCGACGGCGAGCCGCGAGTGCGGGTGGCAGGCCAGACGCTTCCGGCCAAGGTCGTGAAGACGCACAGTGCGACGAACCTGGCGCTGCTGCAGGTCGAACTGCCGGCCGGGACGACGCTGGTGCCGGCCGCGTGCGACCCCGACGACGACGCGATCCTCGGCGAGAGCGTGCTCGCGGTCGGCAACCCGCTCGGCACGCAGGTCGTCGTCAGCGGCGGCGTGGTCTCGGCGCGGCGCGATCGCGAGGGCGGACGCGTGCAGGCCGACGCGAACCTCGGCAACCAGAACGCGGGCGGCGCGATCGTCGATGCAGCCGGCCGCCTGCTCGGCATCGGTGACGGTGGCGCGAGGGATCCCCTCGAGGTCGCGTTCGCGCAGCGCGGCGACCGCGTGACGACGGAGACGAACCTGTCGACGTTCGTCGGCATCGGGCGCGTGCGCAAGGCGTTCCAGAAGGAGATCGAAGCGGGCGCCGCCGCCGACGAGTCGATCCGCGCGCCGGCGGCGGTCACGGCGGCCGAGATGGCGCAACGGACGGGACCCCTGACCGCGATGGTGCAGCGTGTTTCGGGCGCGATGCTGAACGTCTACATCGCGCAGAACGTCGCCGTGCAGAAGCCGGACGACCCGTTCCCGCCGGACCCGCAGTGGGTCACGCTGGGGCTCGGCTCCGGCGTCATCATCGACCGCTTCGGCCTCGCCATCAGCAACTGGCACGTCGTCGACGAGGCGACGAACCCCGACGGCTCGATGCGGCCCGACCACAAGGTCTTCGTCCGCATCTTCGGCGGCAAGCAGTACGACGTGAAGGTGCTCAGCATCTCGCGCGAGGACGATCTCTCGCTGCTCCAACTGCAGCTCGAGCCGGGCGAAGAAGTCGCCGCCGTCGACCTCGGCAGCTCCGATTCGCTCGCGATCGGCGAGGCCGTCGCGGCGATCGGCAACCCGCACGGACGCGCGAACACGATCACGTTCGGCGTGGTGTCGGCCAAGGATCAGGGTATCGGTGTGCGGGGCCGCTTCGCGAAGCTGCAGCACCTGATCGAAACGGACGCGGCCATCAATCCGGGCAACAGCGGCGGTGCGCTGCTGGACATGAACGGCCGCCTCGTCGGCATCAACAGCGCGGGCGGCGGCACGTTCACGAACAAGGGCTACGCGATCGAAGTCGACCACGTTCGCCGTCAGATCCTGGGGCTGCTGTTCGCTGCGTACAAACTGCGGAGCCCGGATCTCGGTCTGCGATGGATCGACGACGAGGGACGCGTGGTGGTGATGGACGTCGACGACCGTGGCTCGGCTGCGCGGGCCGGTGTGCTGGGCAGCGATCGGATCGTGGCCGTCGACGACGTCGCGATCACGTGGGGGCCGGGGTTCGCGATGGAACTGCTGAAGAAGGAGCCCGGCAAGGAGATCGCCCTCACCGTCGAACGAAAGGGTGAGAAGAAGACGATTCGCGTCGCGCCCATTGCGCCGGAGGTCTGGGCCGTGGTGAGGCAGTCGGGTCTCCTGTGTCGCGAGTTCCCGTACGCGGAGGATCCGGAGCGTGCCCGTGCCGCGTCGATCGCACTGCACCGGCAGTTCAGCGGCGACGTGACCGGGGAGCCGACGCAGATCGCGGCGTCGTTCGTGGCGATCGAGCGGGTGTTCCAGGGCGAGCAGAGCGGGGACGCGGACCTGCAGGCTGGGGACCTCGTGCTGGCGATCGAGCTGGTGTCCGCCGCGACGTCGAACCCCGCTCTCGTCCGCCTCGCGACCGTTGCAGAGCTTCGCGATCTGTGGAACGCGCGGGACCTCGGCTCGTACGACGGCCGCGACTGGAAGTGCTGGGTGGCTCGCGGCGCGGCCGTGCGCAAGGTGGACATCCGCAGCAAGCGGCTCTTCTGGTGAGCCGCGCCGCGTCTTCGCGGCGCCGTCCGCGCGTTACTTCGCGGTGAACGCGCCCTTCGCGACCTGCTGCGAGCCGTTGCCGTCCCAGGTCCAGATGAAGCTGATCTTGCCCTTCGGCAGCGGGTCGAGGGGCCAGAAGGTCACCATGCCGGGCGCCGTCGTCGTGCGGACGCGACCCTCGTCGTAGACGAGCACCCCTTCGATCGGGTCACCCTTCGGCCCGACGACGGAGCACTTCAGCGAGCCCCGGATCCCGACGCCGCCGGTGCCGCCGGCGTGCAACGTGAGCGGGAAGCCGATCGTCTTCTTGCCCTCGCGGCCGTTCTTCTTCAGGATCGCCTCGGCTTCCGGACCGAGGTCGGCCACGGCGACCTCGCCCTCGTAGATCAGGCTGTTGGACTGGTCGCTGGCGGTCGGGTAGCAGCGAATTCCCGCGTTGGCCTTGTCGGGCGAACCGATGCCGCTCGTCACGTTGATGACGAGCACGTCCCCGTCGAGGAAGGCGCCGACCGTGAGGATGGAGTTGTTGACGAGCGCGTCGCGGTAGCCGGGGAGGTACATCCACTTCTTGAACATCTGCTTGGCGTTGCCGATGTTCGCCGAAGTCTCGACGAGCGCCATTTCCGCGAAGAGGGCGCCGTTGTAGGTGCCGCCGAGTTCCACCGACTCGGTGTGCAGGTCGGCCGGTGTACGCAGCGCCTTGTTCTTCTTCAGGTACTCCGCGTGTTCCTTGCAGCGCGCCGAGAAGTTCGCCGACCAGCGCACCGGCGTGGCGTCGTAGTCCTTGCGTGTGGCATTGAACGCTTCGATCCACTTGTCGGCGCCCTTGCTGATCGCGTTGAGCGGCGGCGTGTTGTTCAGGATCGCCTTCATCACGGGTGAGGCGCCGGTCCAGAAGTCCTCCCACTCCTTGTCGAGCTGCGGGAGCGTGATGCCCGGGTGCTTCTCGGCGAAGCGCTTCTCGACCTCGTCGGGCTGCTTCAGCCGCGCGGCCTTCATCTCCAGGGCGATCTGGTCGAGCGTCCGGAGCAGCTCGGGGTCCCGCCGCATCACGTAGTCGCAGAAGGACCACGCCTTGATGCGTTCCTCGTTGGGGAAGTTGGCGGCGTCGCAGAACGCGAGCATCTTCGCCGGAACGCCGCCGGTCACCTTCCACGCCATTTCGAGCGTGAGGTTCTTCCAGACGTCGAAGTCGGGCGACTGGAACTCGCGGTCTTCTTCGCTCGCCGACGTGCCTTCCTGGCGTTTGCGATCGATCGCGAAGAGGCGGTTGTTGTTGAAGATCTGCCCGACGAACGTGTGCCCGATGCCTTCGCGGAAACCAGTCGAGCCGAAGCCCGAGTAGTCCTGCGCGACGTTCCGCACACAGGCGTCGAACAGCAGCTGCACACCGTCGGTGTTGGTGACCTCCGTTCGTCCGATCACGTCCGATGCGCCGTGTTCGAGCTTCCATGCCAGGTCGGGCACCTGGTTCGCCTTCAGGATCTGGTGGTAGGTCTCCTTCGCGGTGAGGCATGCCCACTCACTCGGCCATTCCCCGTCCTGGTATTGCCACGGGAACGCGACCTTGCACACCTCCAGCGTGCGCTCCGCCCAGCGCAGCGCGTTCATCAGGTTGTCGAGCTGGTCTGGATCGCCGTGCAGCGTGAAGTGCTGCGACTTCACGGACACGTACTTCACCTGCGCGCGATCGAGCGGCTCGCACTTGATGTCGGTCACCTGCTTCACTTCGTAGTCCGTCTTGCTCTGCGTCTCGATCGCCTTCTCGACGGCCTTGCTGCGCTCGTACAGCGTCTTCTCGAGGTCGGTGCCGGAGAGACCGCCGATCTCCACGTACTCGAGCGCCTTCTTCGCCTGCTCGTCGTTGTCGACCCAGCGCAGCACCATCTGCCAGTGGTGGTTCGCCCGGTCCGCGCGACCGGCCTTCGAGTACTTCTCGGCCTGCTGGCGGTGCTGGTTCGCGAGGTCCTTCTTCAGCGTCTCGTACGCGCTCTTCAGCGGCTGGCCCTCGGCGCCGCTGCCGGTGTCCTGGGTCGGGTAGGGGCGCTTCGGGTCCGGGTTCCACGACGAGCCGATCTTCACGTTGCCGAGGGACGTCCATGCATCGGCGTTGTCGGCGTCGTAGAGCTTGATCGTCTGCATCCAGACGACCTTCGCGATGCGCGGGAAGCCCTTGTCGAAGGCCTTCTTGGCGAACGCGTTCAGGGTCTTGGCCTGACGCTGGTTGAAGTCGGCTTCTTCGTTCTGTGCGGCGGCGGTCGCGAGGATCGACGTGGCGCAGAGTGCGGACAGGAACGTGCGATGCATCATGGTGTGCGGTGGTACCGGCGGTTTGCGTGCCGCAGTCTAGCCAGCGGCCGCGGCCGCCGCACCGCCCGGCCGAACCGGGAAGCAAACCGATTGGCGGCAGCGGGGAGTGGCGCCATACTGCTCCGCCCTCGAAATCGCCGGCAACCGCCGGCGCGACCCCTGCAGCACGGATGAGCAAGGTCTACGACATCGGCGTTCTCCCAGGCGACGGCATCGGCGAAGAAGTCGTGCGCGAGTCCCTCAAGGTCCTCGACGCGATTCAGTCGATCCACGGCTTCCAGACGAAGCGCGAGCACCTGCCCTACGGCGCGGAGCACTTCCTGAAGACCGGCGAGACGATGCCCGACGCGGCGTTCGACCGGATCCGGCAGATGCACGCGGTCCTGTTCGGCGCGATCGGCGATCCGCGCATCGAGGTCGGCAAGCTCGAGTTCGCGA
>CAZIFB010000064.1:0-26657 GCA_964538915.1 uncultured candidatus Brocadiaceae bacterium
AGCTGATGCCATGATCCGGGAAAAAGTACAAGTACGATTTACGAAACCACTTCTACGAATTCGCCGTTCCAAGGCCGACCGTGACCGAATCGATGGCGCCCGTTGGCGCCGAGCGAGCAAACCGGTAGCCGGGCTCGTGGACTCGGTCCGCGCTCAGCGACGAGGGATCGGCGTCAGGCCGTTCGACGGTAGCTGCGCAACAGCCCGCCGAGTCGCTCGTCGACTACCGTGGTTCCACTCCTGGCCGGGAGTTCGGCGGCGCCTGGCTTGAGCACCCTGTTGCCGATGCCTTGGTGCGGGCGTTCGGTGTTGTAGTGCTCGACGAACTCGTGAACCGCGCGCCGAAGGTGATCCTGACCAAGCAGGATGAGCTTGCTCAGGCACTCGCGCTTGATCGATCCGACGAATCGTTCCGCGATCGCGTTCATGTTCGGGGCCTGGCATGCCGTCGGCACGACCGTCACACCAGCCTCCTCAAGGGTGCGCCGGAACTGCTCAGTGAACTTGCTGTCGCGATCGAGAATCAAGAAGCGCTTGTCCCGAAGCCACCCCTCCACGTTGTCGGTGAGGTTGCGCGCCACCTGAGCCATGAACTCTGCGTTGGGTTGCGTTGTGACGCCGGCGATGTGAACTGCGCGACTTGCGTGGTGGAGTACGAACAGGACGTAGTGCGTGACGAGCCCGCGGGCCGTCCAAGCGTCGATGGTGAAGAAGTCGGTGGCTGCTATCACGTGGGCGTGCGCCTTGAGGAACGTGCGCCACGATGTCGGCCGCTTCGGGCTCGGCGGCACGCCAGCGTCCTTCAGTGCCGTGGCGATCGTGGACCGGGCGACCGAGTGGCCCAGCTTCTTCATCTCGCCCTGGATCCGGCAGTAGCCCCAACTCGCATTCTCCCGCGCCATTCGAACGATCAACTCCCGGATCGCCTTCATCAGCCCCGGCCGCCCAACTCGCTTGCTCGCGTAGGTGTGCTTCTCGGCGATCAGTGTAACCGTCGCGTGAAGCCCACCTGGAAGGTGGCGGTGAGTTCGCGATGTTGGCGGCATGCGACGACGAGAAGAGATGGTTGCGTTGCTGGCGCGGCGTGAGCGTGAGGGTCTGAGCCTGCGGCAGTTGTCCGAGGACAGCGGGATTGCTCTCGGGACGGTGGCTTGGTGGAGCTGGCGGTTGCGGCAGCACGCGCCGGTCGGACGTCGCAGCCGGAAGGGCGGTTTCGTCCAGGTCGTCGCTGCCGATGCGTGCGTCGATGCCGAGATCGCCGTTCGGCTCGACAACGGACTCGTGATCGAAGTTCGACCCGGCACCGACGCGCGTTGGCTGCGCGAGATCGTCAACGCGCTGCAGTCATGCTGAGCCTGCCAGCGAGCATTCGCATCTTCGTCGCGCGCGACGCCGTGGATTTCCGCAAAGCGCACGACGGGCTGCTCGCGGTGATCCGCGATGCATTCGGCGACGACCCGTTCGACGGCAGCCTGTTCGTGTTCCTGAATCGCGGCCGCGACCGAGTGAAGCTGCTGCAGTGGGACCGCGACGGCTTCTGGCTGCACTACAAGCGGCTCGATCAGGGCACCTTCAAACTCGACGTGAAAGCCGACGCCTCGCGCTGCGAGATCAGTCGCGCGCAGCTCTCGATGTTGATCGAAGGAATCGACCTGCAGAAACGAAAGATCCGCCAGCCGCTGTCGCGACCGCTGCGTAGAGAGGATCGTGACGGGCGTGATGGTCAGCGAGTCGGACTCGAATGTAGTGGAAACTCTGCGCGCGAAGATCGCCGAGCTCGAAGCGTACGTTCGCAAGCTTGAGCACAACGTCGAAGTGTTCAAGCGCATCGCGTTCGGCCGCGGCTCGGAGAAGCGCGGCAACCGCAAGCTGGCGGAAGGCGACACCAACTCACGGCAACTGCACCTCTGGCTCACGCAGCTCGTCGAGGAAGCCGATCGCACTGCTGAGAAGACTGGCGCGCACGGCTCGATCGAAATCACTTCGCCGAAGCCCGACCTCCCAAGCTGAATGTCGTGGGTTCGATCCCCATCACCCGCTCCAGTTTCCTAGTCGGCTGAGATCCAACGAGTTTGGATCACCGGGCATCGTCGAGCGACGAGCGCCGCGCGGCCTCTTCGGATTGCTCCTACCGCAATCCCTACCGCAAAAGAGGTTCGCATGCCCCGCACGCCCGCAGGTTCGATCCCGCAGCTTCGACTTCACCGGCGCACCGGCCGAACATCCGAGGCCGTGATCGACGGGTTCGACAACGACCATAAGTCTCTTCGCCGCGCTTCGATCCAGTTTCCGGACAGGACGCCCCCGAAGCCGGCCCGGTAATCGATGTCGCGTCCCGACAAGCGCGTCATCGGTTCCAACCGCCCCATCCGTTGCCGGCAGCCTGCGCGATCTGGATCGTGCGGATCAGTGCCTTCGCGTCTTCGTTGGCCGGGTCGAGGACCAAGCCGTCGTTGGCCCACTGCAGCGCCGCGCGGAAGTCCCCTTGCACCGTGAGGGCGTTGCCCGCATGCACGGTCGCCTGCACGGCGCCGTCCTTGACGCGCTGCACGAGCTGCGCGCCTTCCTCCTGCACTTCCGGATCGTCGTCGTACCTCTTCAGGAGCGCCTGCAGCTGGACTGACGCCGATTTGTAGAAACGGAGTGCTTGCTCGTAACTGCGCGTCGCCTGCACGGTGCGGCGCGCGTTGCGCAGCCCTTCCCTCACCTTGTCGTCGGCTCGTTGCAAGTGCTGCAGCACCGGTGCGAGCAGGGCATCGAACTCGGCACGCTTCGCCATGGTTTCCTTCGCGACTGCGGTCGTCCGCGTCACCGTTCTTGATCTCGCCTCGGCGTCCGCGAGCACGTCGAACAGCCCGCCGATCTGGTCTTCGCTGAACTGCAACGGAACCCGGGTCACCATCAAGCGCAGGAAGTGGCGGGCATCCGCGAGTTCACGCTGTTCGATGGCACGGTCGAACAGAGCGCGCAACGTAGCTGCGGCCCACGAGTCGAGTTCCTGACGCTGCGCCCCCGTGGCATCGTCCGCCGAGAGATTCCGCGCGATGCCCGCCTGCTCCCCGGCCTGCCCCATGATGCCGAGGCGCACCGCCGTCTTGGCCATCTTCAGATGGTCCGCGAAGGTCGTCGGTGGTGCGACAACCATGCGGATCTCGAACTCGGACGCTGGCGCGAATTCGACCAGGCGCCGGCGAATCCTCGCACTGCCGCCGAAGAAGGTGACATCGATCACGGCGCTCTCGCCATCGAGGGCCACGACGTGGCCCGCCAGGGTTTCGTGGGACTTCAGAAAGTACGTCGTCGGCACGGGATCCTGGATCGGGGTACCGAACAACAGCGCGATGGCGAGAAGAAGCAGCAACATGGGAGGAGCCTTGGCAAAGTTCGTGGACGATGTCCGCCTCGGACCGCGCGCCGACCGTCTGCCGTGCTCCGCGCCGAGGGCCACAGCGAATCGCCGAGCGCTGAAGACCGCCTGAGCCTTGGATGAAGCCGGATTCACACGGCTCCTCTTCACCTTCTTCTGCAGATTCCGCGGGCCTCCCCGAGCCCGCGCGGTGCGCGCCCGAGATCTGCGCCGCGTCGCCATCGACACTCCGGTTCTCGCGCGAACGGCCAGGGATTTGCGGGAGCGTTCGCCATGTCCAAGACCATCCACACCGAACAACTCCGATCCCTGCTGCAGTCGGAAAGCAGCTGCCTCGTCCTCGACGTCCTTCCCAAGGTCGCCTTCGACAAGGACCACATCGAGGGCGCCCACAACGTCCCCATGGATTCCCCCAACTTCCTACGCGACGTCGAACGTCTCGCGGGCACGAAGAGCAAGAAGATCGTCGTCTACTGCGGCAGTGACGCGTGCGGCACTTCCGGCGACGCCGCGAAGAAGCTCACGGCAGCGGGCCACTCGGATGTCGTGAGGTACGAAGGTGGCATCGCTGCTTGGCGCGCGCAGGACACCGAAGGCAAAGCGCCGCCCACCGCTGGCAAGCCGCAGTCGTCGAAAAGCGTCCAGACGAGCGCGATGGAACCCAAGGATCGCAGGGAAGGCCGCGAGGACAAGGACAGCGGGGACAACCGCGACAAGGACAAGGCCCGCCAAGGGTGAGACCACCGTCGACCAGAAAGTCGAAACGCCGCCGGATCGAGTCGCTCGAACGGCGGTCGTCGGATCACGAGTCGTAGTGCTGCCCGACGCGCACTCGATGTGAGCCCACCTGATTCATCGAAGCCGCGATTCCCTTCAAACGGAAAGCCTCCGTCGGTCGTACAGGGCTGTGTCTTACGCGGTTCCCGACGGTCAACGAAGGCTTGCCGGTGGGTGAAGAGAGTACGGGTGTCCGGTTCGCCTTCAACGGATCGGCGCGCATCGCCGCTCGCGGTGAGCAGCTGAGCGGCAACGCTGGCGCGATGCTGTTGCGCGCGGTCGACGACGCGGTCGGCGTCACGAGGCAGATTGCCCGCGATCTCCACGATCCGCGCACCCCGGAGCTGATCCGGTACGGGATGACGGAGTTGCTGCGGACTCGGTTGCAGATGATCGCGCTCGGCTACCGCGACCAGGGCGACGCCGACCTGTTGCGCCGCGATCCGGTGCTGCGGCTGGCAGTCAGCGACGCAGCCGGTCTCTCGCCGCTCGATGACTCGTCGCTGGCATCGCAGCCGACGATGTCGCGGCTGATCGACACACTGGCGATCCCGAGCAACCTGGCTCGGATCGACAAGGGCCTGCTCGACGGTGCAGTCCGCTGCAGCCATCAGGGCCACGGCCTGGACAGGCGCCGCGCGACGATCGATGTCGACTCGTTCCCGATCGAGGCACACGGACACCAGCCCGGGTCCGAGTGGAATCGCCACTACGGCATGCGCTGCGGATCAACAACAACGCAGCGCTCGATCGACTTGCCAAGCCCTTCCTGGTTCGCCCCGAGGGCCGCCGCCCCAAGGAGCCGCGCGAGTGGGTCCACGACGTCGAGTACCAGACCGGCTCGTGGGACAAGCCGCGGCGCGCCGTGATCGTCGTGATGGAGCGTATGGACGAGCTGTACCTGCATCACTTCGTCCTGGTCACGAACGCGTCGCGCAAGGACTGGCCGACGGCGCGGCTGCGCGAGGACTACAGGCAGCGCGGCACGATGGAGGGCCGCATCGGCGAGATGCAATCGGTGTTCGCGCCAGCGCTGTCGTGCACCCAGCGCGGCGAAGATCGCAGGTCGCGCGATCCCAGCGAAGTCGAGTTCCGCAACACCGCGACGCTCGCGCTGTTCGCACTCGCCTACAACCTCGCCCACTCTGCTCGGCTCCTGCACGTCCGCGCCACCAAGCAACCGTGCGCGCTCCACCGACTCCGCAAGAAGCTGCTCGCAGTGCCCGCGCTCGTCGTCGTGTCCGCGCGCCGGGCAACTCTCGCCGTCAACTCGGCGGTCGCCGACGCCTGGACTCGCTTCCTCCGCACCCTCGCAGTTCCCAAGACCGCGTAGCCCCGCCGAGGCGACCAATCGGCGAGCGAGGCGCACTTCGGGACGGGGGCGGGGCAGAAGTGCCGGCTCGTACGAGGCCGGCCGAACTCGCCGTCGGATCAGGCGATTTGAGGCCGTCCCAACCATTGCCATGAATCAGATGGGGTGAGAGCGCTTCGCCGCCGAGTAGTTCGATCCGCTCGCAGCAAGTGGCCTTCGATCGGTTCCAGCAGATCTACAACGAGGAGCGGCCGCACGAAGATCTCGGCATGAAGACACCGGCCGCGGTCCACGAGCTGTCGTAGCGCGATGACGACGGATCCGCCGCCGCACCTCTACGACGACGGCTTCGAGGCGCGCGCCGTTCGCCCCGACGGACCATCGAGTGGGCCGGAAGCCAGGTGTTCGTCGGCGATGCGTTCGCGGGACAGTTGGTCGGACTGCAGCGCGTCGACGATGGCCGTTGGCACCTCCACCTCGGGCCGCTGGGGCTCGGCATCCTGCACGAGCGGTCACGGACGATCGCGCCGCTGGAATCGGGAGCTCCTTCTTGGGGCAGCTACGCAGTGCTACTTCGAGAGCGAAGCGGGATCACACAGCGCGCAGGTCTCGGCTCCGAGTAGCTTCCGGGAAGAGCCGGTACCGCGATCGGCCACCGGCCGCCAACGAGCGGAGTCTCAGCGGCCGTCGCTGGGAGCCTTCTCAGCCGACCCACGGCCGTTTCCGGATCCCTCCTCGAGTTGTTTGCAAAGGGACTTCGCATGCTCGAGGTGTTTCGCGATCGTCCTCTGACCGGCTTCCAGGGTAGGGGTCATGGCCGGCGAGGCGTAGGCCTTGAAGACTTCGATCATGTCAGCCGCGCGGACGTGACTCGCCACCTGCATCGCCATGTAGCAGCGGTCGAATTCGGCACCGGTCTTGCCGCTCAGCATCTTCACCTCCGACTCGACGCACTTCTTGCCGAGATCGCGGATAAGCGCCGAGTGGTCGAAACTGCCGCCGGTCGCAGCGGCACGCTGCGTGCTCGCCTCCGCCGCGTTCTCAGAGTTGGGGTTCTGCTTCGGATCCCGGCCGTCGTTCTGGCCATGCCTTGGGTCTGCGTTCTCGCGGGGATCAGGCTTGTTGCGCTCGCCCTTGCCGTCCGAGCCGGCGCCCCGGCCCAAACCGCCCGTCAACGGCTGGAGCGTCGAGGACCACGCGGTGTGGTCGGTGACCATCTGTTGGGCGAAGGCGCGAACTTCGGGATTCTGTGCCTGCTTGAGAGCTGCCTGGGCCAGCGTGACCTCGTTGGAGCTGCCGACGTGCAGCATCGTCGCCAGGATTGCATCGCTTTGGGCGACACCGCTGATCTCGTTTTGACCTCCGCGCTTCGTCGTCGCTTCGGGGGCGGTCTGCGGCTGCCGCTCATTCTGCGACGGCAGGAGGACTGCGGGCAACAAGGCGGCGGCAAGGAGAAACGTTTTCTTGTGACTCATTTTGCTTCTGTGCGGTGCCTACGGAAATGCGAAGGCTCTCCCGCAGGGGTCGCATTGCAACATCGGGGCCGCGACGAGGCCCTCGGAACGAGCACCCTCAGTCACACTTGAGTCCCCGATGGGCCGCGGCAACGGGCTCAGCGCCCTCATCTCATACCGGTGGTCAATTGCACGATCTGCCGGGCACATGCAAGGCGTCAACCCGACAGGACCGTCGCTGGGCTAAGAAACCGAAGCCGATCGCCGCAACCAATCGTGGTGTATCGGCAAGCCATGTGCACGAGCGCGGTTCCCCGGAGCGCGGCACCCGTATTGCTCTCGGTGTCGCAACGCTCGCGGAAGACATCACCGTGCTTCATGGTGATCCTGCGGTTCTGCTCACAGCGGCCGTGGTCGGCCTGGTCGGCGGTACGGTGATGGCGAAGATGTCCAATCTCTCGCGCGCCTATTCCCCTGGCGCTCACGGCTTCCTGACGTGGTCGCTCGGCATCGTTGTGGCAACCTTGTTTGCCGTCTCCGGCTCGATGGGCATCTCGACCGCGCTCGGGATGGGGACAGCTGGTGCTGGCGCTGCCGCCGGTTCGCCAGGTTCCTTCCGATCTGCGGCGACCGGAGCAATGGAACGAATGAACCCGACGGGATCCAACGAGGCCGAGGGCGATGGACTCCGTGGCACGAGCACCGGGCCCGATCGTGCAGCAGGAGCCGCCGATGCCAGTTTCGGCCGCCGCACCACGGCCATGACGCCAGCCCAACGCGAGGCAGCCATCCACGCGGCCGAGGTTGCCGCTGCCGCCGCTACCACCGCCGCCTGGTTCGCCTTGATCTCCCTCTTGGTTGGGCTCGGCGCAACCATCGGAGCAGCAAGTCAGCGCAAGTACCAGGCAGACTCGGCGGCCGGCCTCTTCCAGACGGCCTGAGCTCCACGCTGGCTCGACCACGACAAGGTCTGTGGCGGGGTCACGCCGTCATGTCCGGAGACTCGGCCGATGCCGTGTGGGCTCGAAACGGTGGGTGGAGCATGGCGATGGCGGAATCGCGATGACGCGTCGCTGCCGAGGGCGGGCCCGGTTGCTGGGATCGGGGGGATCGACTTCGAGATACCGTTGGCGCGATGAAGGTCGCCGTCAAGGCGACACGCCGGTAGCTGCAAGACAGCCCGCCGAGTCGCTCGTCGACTACCGTGGCTCCACTCCCGGTCGGTAGTTCGGCGGCGCCTGGCTTGAGCACCCTGTTGCCGATGCCTTGGTGCGGGCGTTCGGCGTTGTAGTGCTCGACGAACTCGTGAACCGCGCGCCAAAGGTGATCCTGACCAAGCAGGATGAGCTTGCTCAGACACTCGCGCTTCGATCCGACGAAGCGTTCCGCGATCGCGTTCTTGTCCGGGGCCTGGTACGCCGTCGGCACGACCGTCCCACCAGCCTCCTCGAGGATGCGCCGGAACTGCTCGGTGAACTTCCTGTCGCGATCGAGGATCAAGAAGTGCTTGTCCCGGAGCCACCCCTCCGTGGCGATCGTGGACGGGCGAGCGAGTGGCCGAGCTTCTTCATCTCGCCCTGGATCCGGCAGTAGCCCCAACTCGCATTCTCCCGGTCGAACGATCAACTCCCGGACCGCCTTCATCAGCCCCGGCCGCCCAACTCGCTTGCTCACGTAGGTGTGCTTCTCGGTGATCAGTTGGCGGTGCCAACCCAGAATGGTGCCCGGAGTCACGATCGTGGCGATCATGGCGAGCGCCCTTCTTCCGAGGACGTGACCTCGGGACAGGGAGCCGCCTGCGTTGATTGTCGTCAAGCCGCAGCCCCTGGTCGCCGAGCTGCTCGCGTAGCATGCGGTTCTCCTCGACGAGGTACTCGATAGCCTTGGCCTGCTGGCGACCGACACAGCCAGCGAAGGTCGCGAGCAGCAGCTTCAACGGGAAGTAGTCCAGCACCGGCGGCGTGATCGACCGATTCGGCCGCCGCCACAGCGGTCTGCCGAGGTATCACACCAACGCCGTCCCACCGCGACTCCCCCACGCCCGCCCGCCACCCGCGCGATCCGCCCGATGCCCGCAGCCCTGCACCGCCCCGAGCCAGTCCTTCGCCACCGCGCCGAACACGTCGACAAGACCACCCCACCGGCGCAGGCCGCGGCGTGGCTGCGTGAAGGGCGTTCGCTCATCGTGACCGATCGCTTCGCTACCGGCCTCGACATCCTCGAAGCACTGCGCGTGCAACTCGACGATCCCGGCGAGGGCGGCGGATACGTCGCCAAGCGCACGTTCCGTGAAGCATTCCAATCCGCATCCGGACGCCTGCTAGCGCCCATCGTCAACCGCAAGGTCGCCCTTCCCGACGCGCCGCGGCCCGGCTTCCTCGCCGAGCTGTACCCCGACCACGCCGACTTCGCGCTGCCGATCGAAGACGCGCGAGTCCTGAGCAGCGCGTTCGACTGGTACGAAGACGGCGTGCACTTCCCCGTGCTCGGCTATCGCGTGCACCCGTTCTACGGCACGTACATCCCGGCCCGCATGGAGCACCTCGAGCTCTTCGGCACGTGGCTCGCGAAGTACAAGGGCGCGCGCAACCGCGCGATCGACGTCGGCACCGGCTCCGGCGTGCTCGCGCTGCAGATGGCCAGGGCCGACTTCCAGCACGTGCTCGCGACGGACATCAACCCGAACGCGATCGAGAGCGTCGCGCGGCAGCTGCGTCGCCTCCCGAAAGCACCGCCGATCGAACTCGAGCACGCGGACCTCCTCGGCACGGATCGTGGGCCCATCGACCTCATCGTGTCGAACCCGCCGTGGATGAAGGGCGAGGTCGGCCGCACGCTGGACCTGGCGATGTACTTCCAGGACGGCTTCTTCGAACGCTTCTACGAGCAGGCGCTGCAACGCCTCGCGCCCGGCGGCCGCGTGGTGTTCGTGTTCTCGAACATCATCGAACTCTCGCAGCCCGACGTGCCGCATCCCATCCAGACCGAACTCGATCGCGGGCGGTTCCGGCTGGTGGAGAAGCTAACACGCAGGGTGAAGCCGTCGCCCGGGCGACGGACGCGCGAGAAGGTGGAGGTCTGGGAGCTGGCGGTGGTTTGACGGCGAGGGCGCCACGCCGTGCCGTCGAGTGTCGACCTCTCGCTCACGGTCACCGCGATCACCAACTCGAACGCACTGACGCGCACGGACGGAGCGTTCTGAAGCGCTGATCGCGGCTCGACGGACCGCTGGGTGAGCAGATCAGCCTTCGTTCGACGCGTCGCGATGGCGAGCCGCGCGTGCGGACTGCGCTCTGTCGAGCGAGATCACGAGATGCGGGTCGCGCCGGTCGCGCGCCTTCACGCGTTGCGTGAACGATGGAACCGCGGCAGTCGCGACCTCGAACGTCGTCGCCCCGACCCCCACGGCGATCGCGCCCACCATGTGGCTCTCGAGCCCCCCGCGCCGGCACACGTGCGCGAGCACGCGCCGCGCGTCGGCTCCGTCGCGGGAACCCCAGTTGACCCGGAAGCGGGTGAAGCCGGGTGAAGTCGAAACCGCAACGGGTGCCGTCTCCCTCGCCTCGGCCGCGGCGTCGTCGCGCCGCCACAACGGCATCGACCCGGGGCGCCCGCGCTGCGCTTCGGTCAAACGACGCGCTTTCGGCGCCGGCGCCACCGGCGGGACGGACCGCACCGGCGGAACGGACGACACGGCTTCCGCTGGCACCTGCGCAGCCGAGTCACCCGCTGTCGCCGTCGAGGCCGCGACGAGCGCACCCTTCTCCCGCAGCACCACCTTCTCTTCGACGGCCGACGCCTCGGAACGAACCACCGGAGCGCGTGCCCCGGTGACCTCGAACGGCGCGCGAACGCCGGTCGCCGCCTGCGCGAGCAGCACCGCGACGACCTGCTCCGCATCCCGCCCCTGCAGCAACTGCGCCGCCGCTTCGCGGTGCGCCACCGCGCCGACCCCCGCATCCGCCTGATCCAACGCCGCGCGCGCACGTTCGCCGGCTCGCGCGAGCTGATGCGCGGCGACCTCTTCGGCGCCGGGCGGGGATTCCCACACCGCCTCGACCTTCGCCGACCAGTAGAGCCGCCGCGTCTTGCTCTCGCGCGACTTGACGACCAGCATCACGCTGCGTCCCTTCTGGCCCGCGCGGCCCGTGCGCCCGCTGCGATGCACGTACGTCGCGGAGTCGATCGGCGGGTCGACGTGCACGACCGTCGTGACGTTGTTGATGTCGAGCCCGCGCGCCGCGACGTCGGTCGCGATCAGCGTGTGGACCGCACCGCGGCGGAACGCGGCCAGCGTGCGCGTGCGCTGCGCCTGCGCGAGATCGCCGTTGATCGGCAGCACGAGGAAGCCGTCGGCGGCGAGCTTGTCGGACAACGCAGTGGTGTCCTCACGGGTGCGCACGAACACGAGCGTGCGTTCGTCGCCGGCGAGCAGCAGCAGGTTGACGAGAACGGCGTAGTGGTCGCGCGACCCGATCTTCAGTGCGACGTGTTCGATGTCGCCGTGCGCCGCGCCCTGGGCGCTGCCCGCGACGAGGAGTGCATCGCGCTGGAAACGATCGGCGAGCGCCTTCACCGCGTGCGGGAACGTCGCGGACACGAGGTGCGTGCGCCTCGCCTCGGGCAGTTGCTCGAGGATGCCGTCGAGTTCGTCCTTGAAGCCGAGGTCGAGCATCTGGTCGGCCTCGTCGAGCACGAGCTGCCGCACCGAACCGAGGTCGAGCGCACCGGTACGAAGGTGATCGAGCAGACGGCCGGGCGTGCCGACGAGGATCGCCGGCCGCCGCCGCAGTTGGCCGCGCTCGCGCACGATGCTCGTGCCGCCTGTGACGACTTCGCACGAAACGCCCGGCAGGTCGGCGAACAGCCACGACAGTTCGTCCTTCACCTGCGCGGCCAGTTCGCGCGTCGGAGTCACGACCAGCGTCGTCGGGCCGACCCGCGCCGCGTCGTCGAGCCGTGCTGCGAGTGCGAAGCCGAGCGCCACGGTCTTGCCCGACCCGGTCTGCGACGAGATGCGCAGGTCGCGAGCGCCGTCGTCGGCGGCCAGCACCGCCTTCTGCACGTCGGTGAGCTGCGCGAACCCGCGCTTCCGGAGGGCCGCGACGAGGGGCGCCGGCACCGCGGCGAACCCGTCGTCCGGCGGCGCATCGGCGTCGGAATGGGAACCTGGGTCGGACGACGCGGGCGCGGAGTACATACCGGAGTCTCGTGCATCGCCGCGCACCGGTCAATCACGGCGCCAAATGGTCGCCGCAGCGCGCCGGCCGACACGGCGCAGTAGCCTCGCGGCGCGCGCAGCGAGGAGCCCCATGCCATGAACGAAACGACGTGCCGACCGTCCTGGGCGAAGCCCCTCCGCTGGGGCGTCGCCTTCGGGCTGATCCAGGCGTTTTCGCCCCTCGGGTTCTGGTGGCTCTCACCGACCCTCGTCTGGTCCCTGGGCCTCGTGCTCATCGCTTCGGTCTACGTGGGGTTCGCGGTGGCCGACGGGCGCCCGCGGGTACTCGCCGTCGAGATCGCAGTGACTTCCGCGTTCGTGGTCCTCGCGGCGATTGCGGTCGTCGCGTCGCCGTGGCTCGCGGTGGTCGGCCTCGTTGCGCACGGCCTGAAGGACCTCTGGCAGCATCGCACGCAGTTCGTCGCGAACACGCGGTGGTGGCCTCCGTTCTGCCTCGTCGTCGACTTCGTCGCCGCGACCGCGATCGCCGTCCTGCTGCTCACCGGCCTCACGCTTCGCGGATAGCGCGACACTCGCGCCGGATCAGAACGGGTAGCCGACGGCCAGGTGCAGCACCCACCCGCGCTCGTCGGGCAAGGGATCCGGGTTCCAGGCGGAGTCCAGTCGCACCGGGCCGATCGGCAGCAGGAGGCGAAGGCCCGCACCGAGACCGTAGTGCATGTCGTCGAGCGAGAAGTCCTGCACACGAGCGCCGACGTTGCCGGCATCGGCGAACACCGCGGCCTCGAGCGTGCGCCAGATCGGAAACCGCAGTTCGGCGCCGAAGAGGTTCGCGAACTGGCCGCCGACCGGATTGCCCTCGGCGTCGCGCGGGCCGAGCTGCGACTCGCGGTAGGACCGCACCGAGCCCTCGCCGCCGTTGAACCAGCGCTCCTGCAGCGGCACGAGCGCGCCGCCTTCGTGCGGCCAGAGGACACTCTGCTCGCTGCGCAACACGAGGTGCACGGGCTCCCACACGGGCACGTGCAGCGCGGTGCGAAACGACAACCGGTCCAGATCGACGCTCGAGCCAAACGCCGGGTCCAGACTCTCGAACGAGAGGAACTCGGCGTGGCCGCGCTGCGGGAAGAGCAGGTTGTCGCGCCGGTCGTTGCGCAGCTCGACGAAGACCTTGCCCTCGACGTAGTCGACGAGCTGGTCGCGCGGCAGCGCGGTGAAGGCGCTGGCGCCGGTGCGGTTGCGATACGTGTAGCCGATGCGCGCCGTCAGGCCCTCCGCCAGCGGATGCGCGAGCGCCGTGGTCGTGCCGGCGGCTTCGTCGGTGAACGACGGCTCCTCGCGACGGAAGTACTCCGCGCCCACGGTCAGCGTCGAGCCCGTGCCCAGGAAGTCGTCGTCCGTCGCGGTGACTCCGGTGGAGTAACCCTTCATGGAGAGGCGGTTGTCGAACGCGATGCCGCGCCCGGTGCCGAGCAGGTTGCGCTCCTCGAAGCGAAGGCCGCCGCGCAGCTGCTCGTACGAGCCGTAGCCCGCCAGGAACTCGAGCGCGCGCGACGGATTCTCGTCCACCTGGACCGCCAGATCGATCCGCTCGCCGTCGTCCGTCACCGGAGTCTCGAGCACCGTCACCTTGCGGAAGAGTCCGCCGCGATAGAGGCGCCGCAGCCCGTCGTCGATCTTCGCGCCGTCGTAGCGATCCCCCGCCTCGAGGTCGATCTTGCCGAGCACCACGGCGTCCATCGTCTTGTCGTTGCCGCGAACGACGACGGAAGCGATCGTGCTGACGGGCCCCGCGTCGCCGTCGACGCGCACGTGCCACGTGGCAGGCGCGCCGTCGACCGGCGTCGCCTTCACTTCGAGGCGCGGCTCGGCGTGCCCGAGGTGACGCAGCGCGGAGCGGAGCGCGATGCGATAGTCCTCCGCGGCCGCCGGCGTGTAGATCGCACCGACGGGCGGCGGCGGCAGCTCGTCGCCGAGGAGTTCGCGCAGCGCGGGCGCGATCTCGACCACGGCGACGGTGTGCACGGGCCCTTCGTGGATCTCGATGCCGACCGTGGCGGAGGCGCGCGCGAGGTCGACGTCGATGCGTGGCTCGTCGACCGTCGCGTCCAGACGGCCGTGGCCGCGATAGAACGTGCGCAGCTGCTCCGCGAACGCGTGCACTTCGGCCTCGACGAACGCCGTGCCGCCGAGGCTCAGCGCGCCGACGCGTTTTCGCGTCCACAGCGACAGCAGCTCGGCGGTGCCGAACGCGACGTTCCCGTGCAACGTCATCTCGACGGTGACGAGCGGCCCTTCGTCGACGACGAACCGCACGTGCACGGTCTTCGGCCAGGCAGCCTCGTCGGCCGGCGGCGCGTACTCGTAGCGCACCTTCGCGACGGGATAACCCTCGCTGCGGTAGTGATCCTCGATCTCGAGCGCGGCGTCGTAGACCGCCGACTCGCGGGTCGGATCGCGCGACAGGTCGAACAAGTGGTCCTCGGCCTGCTTCCGCAGCGCGCCTGCGCCGAGACCGTCGTTGCCGACGACGTCGACCGTCACTGCAACCGGGGGCCTGCCGGAGCGGCCCGGCGAGTCCGCCAGATAGCCTGGGTCCAGAACGCTGCAGCCCGCGCAGAGCAGGTGCGCGAGCAGGAGGCCCCGGGATGCGCGACGGACGACGACTCTCATCGGAACCGGAATCGCAGGACCAGGCCCAGGTTGTAGTCCTCGTACTGATCGCGCTCCGCCTGCACCGCGAAGTCGGGGAGCAGTTCGTACTCGACCAGCACGCTCTCGACGCCGTTCTTGCTGACCTCGCGACCGCTCTCGATCGTCAGTCGATCGAACGCGCTGCTGCCCTTCTCGGTGCTGTCGCTCCCGAAGTAGCTCTCGAAGATCTCCTTCGCGAGGTAACCGCCCACGAAGCGCGCCTGCCCTTCGGACCCGCGCCCCGCGAGCGTGCTCGGCAGCTGACCGGTCGACAGCAGCACCACGAGGTCCTCCGGCCGCAGCGGCGGCACGGACGACAACACGACCTGCGGTCGGTCGTAGCGCCCGCTGACCGCCATCGACACCGCAATGCCCATGCGCTTGCCCTCGGCCTGGAGCAGCAGCTGCGGGTAGAGCGGTTCGTTCGCCGAGAAGGTCAGCAGTCCGCTCTCGATGCGCAGGTTGGCGCCCGGGAATCGCAGCGTGCCGCTCTGCAACGACAGGTTGCCTTCGAGCCGCGGTGCGGCGGCCGTGCCGCGCAGACGCGCAGCGACCTCGACGTCGCCGTCCACCACGGAGGTCCGCACCTCGAAGGCTTCGCGCGTCTGGATCGCGACGTCGAACGTCACCCGATCGCCGATCGGCGGCGGCACCTCGAACAGAGTGAAGCCCTGCTGCGCGGTGGCCCCTCCTCGGGCGCTGAGATCGGGGAGCAGCGACAGGCGGCGAACGAACTTGCTGCCTCGCCCGAGTTCGACGTCGCCCGCCACCACGACCGCCTGCATCGTGCCGGTGGCGGTGACGTTCAGCGAGGCACGCACCTTGGCGCCGTCCGCGCGATAGAGCAGCACGTCTTCTCCGGCGAGCCGGAGATCGAGCGCGGCATCGTCCCACGACTCGGCGAACGACTCGCCGCGCGCGCGCAGCGTGCCCTGCAGATCGAGCCGACCGGCGCCGAGCGTCCCCGTGAACGAACGCAGCACGAGTTCGTCGGGCGCAAAGCCGACCTCGGCAGCCACGTGCTCGAGTCGCGGCAGGTTGCCGACCTTGCCCTCGCCGTCGCGCACTCGCAGTGCGGCGCTGCGGACGATCGCCGGCCCCGCGGCGTTCGCGAGCGTCCCGTCGAGCACGACGTCCCCCTCGACGACGCCGAGCAGCGCACCGCCGCCGTGCCACGCCGACGGCAGCTGCGCGAGGGAGAACGCTCGCAGGCCGATGCTCCCCTTCAGCGTCGCATCGCCGAGCGAGGCGCTGCCGCCGAGCAGCGCACGCACGTCGGTGCGCCGCAGGCTCGAAGCGAGTTCGATCGCGACTTCGCCGCCGCCGACCTTCAGGGTCGTCGGCTCCAGCGCCGTGCCGTTCTCGTCGCAACGCACGCGGGCCGCGAACGTGATCCCGCGGTCGGGCGCGAACTCCGGCCCGAGCGAAGCCGACGCCGTCGCGGTGAGCAGCATCGCCGGCGCCGCCGGTTCGCCCGGCGTCAGTTCGATCCGCACCGCGGCGTCCGTCAGCGTCGGCATGCCCGCGCCCTGCAGGCTGCCTTCGGTCCACGACAGGTGCAGCTCCGGTTCGAGCCGGCCGGCGGGGCCGGCGGCGCGCAACGAACCGGCGAGAAGGCCGCGCACCGTCAAGCCGGGAAACCAGCTCGCGGGCAGTGCAGCGAGATCGACGGCATCGAACGACAGTTCGCCGCGCAGCGCGGTCGCCGCGAGATCGACGGCGGGGTCGAGCAGCGCAGCGATGCCCTGGCCCGCCACGACCTCGCCGTTCACCGACGCGTCCCCCATCGTGAGGACGAGTTCGCGTGCACTCACCGAGCGGGAGTCCGCGTGCAGCGTGCCCTGCAACGCGAGCGCCGGCAGTGCCTCGGCGGCCGGGCGCTCGACGCGCGCGCGCAGCACGAACTCGCCTGCATCCACGGCTCGCAGCGACGCACCCGACCAGTGCAGTGGCAGCACACCCTCGCCGTCGAAGGCGATCCGGGTCGGCGACTCCTCCGCGGTGCGGAGGTGCAGCGCCTCGATCGTGAGGCCCGCCGCGTCGTGCCGCGCGACCAGTTCGAACGTCGCGTCGCCGGTCGGCGCCGGACCGAGCCCCGCCTCGGCGAAGTGCGGCGCCAGCAGGTCCGCGAGCAACCCGCCGGACGCCTCGATGCGCGCACGCAGCGAGTCGGGATCGATCTCGCCATCACGCAGCCGGCACGCCGCATCGACCGTGACCTGCGCGGACGCGTCGCCGGCCACGGCGGCGATCCGCAGGCCGTCCACCCGCAACCGCTCGGCGACGATCGCATCGGTGTCGACGCGCACCGTGCCCTGCGCCCCGGCCAGCGATCCGCGCGCACTCGTGCAGACACCCAGATCGATCTCGGCTTCGATCTTCGGCACGCGTGCACTGCCGGACATGGTGACGACGACGCGCCCGTCGGCCGTCGTGGCGCCGAGCCACGGCAGGTCCTGCGCGAACGCGGCGAGCGTCAGCGTGCCGCGAAGGGATCCCTCGGCGACCCGCCAGTCGGCGCTGACGAGCGGGAACGAACCGCGCTCGATCTGCAGATCGGCGCCGCGCGCGACGAGGTGGCTCGGGCTCAGCCGGAGTTGGCCGTCCCCCGCGTCGCCGCGCAGTTCGCCGCGGATCGGCAGCAGCGTGCGCCAGGATTCCGGCAGCAAGGCCGCGTGCTGCGACAGATCGTCGATGCGCACGGCGAACTGCCCCGTGAGGCCGCGCCACGCGTCGGCGCCGCGAGCATAGACACCGGGCACCTTCACCGCGCGCAGTTCCGCGCCGACCCCCGGCAGGTCGACCGTCGCACTCTCGACGGCGAGACCACCGGCGTCGAGGCGGGCGGCGACGTGGCTCGTCGCGAGACGCTGGTCCCCGTGCACGAGATCCCTGAGGTCGACACGCGTGTCGAGGCGCCACGGCGCGCCGCGAACGTCGAGTTCGGCGTGCATCGAACCGCCGCGCACGCCGGCACCGAGGCCGAACAGGTCCAGCAGCGCGCCCGGATCCTTCGCATCGACGCGCGCCGTGATCGGCGACGTTCCCGGCGATTCTCCGGGCAGCGCGGCGGCCATCCGGACCTCCAGTTCGACGCCGGCGAACGTCGCGACCACTTCGCGGGCCGCGGCGCCGGGGCGCAATTCGAGCGAGAGCGGCCCGACCCGTTCCCCCTGGGGCGCCTGCAGTCGGAGACTCGCGACGTGCACGCTGGCCCCGTCCGCGCAGAGCCGGAGGAGCGGTTCGAGCGAAGCGAAGTCGAACGCCTCGCCCGCGGCGGGTTCACCGCCGCCGGGCGCCGGCCGCAGGTCGAGATCGACTTCGGCGGCAGTGACCTTGGCGAAGCGCAGGCCGCCGAGGTCGCCGCGCCAGAGGTCCCACAACGAGTAGCGGGCCTCGATCCGTGCCCCGCGCAGGGACAGTGCCGGCGCCGCGGCGCCCGCGATCTCGATGTCGCCGACCTCGACGTCGGTGAACCAGTCGCCACCCATCGCGCCGATCGACACACGTTCGGCTCGCAACGCTTGCCGGATCACCGACTCGAGCCGCGGCCGCAGGACCGGCACGAGCAGTTGCCGACGGAAACACCAGACGACCAGCAACAGGACGACCAGCGCCGACAGTCCGAGGAGCAGCACCCGCAGCGTGCGGCGCAACCATCGCCGCGGCGGTCGTGGCCTGGACTGTGGATCGGTGGTCAACGCGGGTCTCGTGTCGGCCGGTCGCGCATCGACGCCAAGGGTGGAGAACCGCCGCCGCCGCCGCCGACCAGGGAAGCCCGACAAGGTACCAAAAGCTCGCGAGGACCTGGCGCATCAACCGAAGCTTTGCGAAGCGCGGCGGGTCCCGGAACGAACACACCGTTGCGCCCCGCCCGCGGCATTCGCGTTCTCTGCTGCACGGACACACACCGTGTCCGCACGCGCGAGCGACGAAGAGCCTGCCCGCTCGCAGCACGGAACGCGCAGGCAAGGATCGAACATGGGAAGCAAGAAGAAGGAGAAGGCGCGGAACCTGTCCGCATCGTGTGGCATCGACGAGCTGCTGATCGCTGCAATCGAGCGCGGTGACGACTCGATGCAGACCGGGCGCTACCTCGTCACGTACCGCGAGAACGCGGTCGCCGAGGGGACGAAGGCGATGAAGTCGCAGGGCCTCAAGGTGGCCGATACCCGCGACTTCGCCCATCAGGCGATGGCCGTCGAAGACGTCGGCGACGCGGACATCGTGAACTTCGCCGAATGCGGCGTGGCACTGCTCGGCGGCGATGCCGCCGAAGCGCACGGTCTCACGACCGCTGCGACGAGCGAGGGCGACGGCGCGATCGAAGCCGTCGAACCCGAGTACTTCGTCTTCGCCGACGGCGGGGACTACCTGCGCGGCTTCCTCGCCGCGACGCAGACGATCAACCGGGACCTCAGCAGCGGCGACACGGCCCTGCTCGACCCGGACCAGGACGTCGACACCGAAGTGCTCGGTGCGACGTGGGGCCTGCGGGTGTGCGCCGTGCCGACGAGCCCGCGCAGCGGCCAGGGCATCAAGGTCGCCGTACTCGACACCGGCATGGACCTGCGCCACCCGGACTTCGCCGGGCGAGTCATCGTGTCGCAGTCGTTCGTCGGACAACCGGTCCAGGACGCACACGGACACGGGACCCACTGCATCGGTACGGCCTGCGGCCCGAAGGCGCCGCCGGGAACCACACCGCGCTACGGCATCGGGTACGGCACGTCGATCTACGTGGGCAAAGTGCTCACCAACCAGGGCTCCGGATCCACCGCCAGCGTGCTGGCCGGCCTGAACTGGGCGATCGCGAATCGCTGCCAGGTGATCTCGATGTCGCTGGGTTCGCGCAGCCCGGTCCAGACCGCGTACACCGCGGCGGGCGCCGCGGCGCTTCGTGTCGGCTGCCTCGTCGTCGCCGCTGCCGGCAACGAGAACCGTCCGACTGGCGCACCGGCGAACTCACCGACGATCATGGCGGTGGCTTCGGTGGACCCGAACCTGGGCAAGTCGGTCTTCTCCAACCACACGAAGATCGAGATCGCCGCTCCGGGCCGCGACGTGTTCTCGTCGTTCCCGATGCCGCGCCGCTACGGAACCCTGAGCGGCACGAGCATGGCGACTCCGCACGTGGCCGGCTGCGCGGCGCTGTGGGCACAGACGAGTCCGTCGCTGCGCGGCATGGCGCTGTGGCGTCATCTGCAGGCGCGCGCGCGGCGGCTGCCCCAGCCGCCGAACCTGGTCGGCGCCGGACTCGTTCAGGCACCACCGCCCGTCGCGATCACGCGACCGCCGCGGTGAGAGTCGTGGCGACACCGCTCGCGCACGCTCGCCGAGCGCGCGCGGGCGGCTAGGCTGGTCCTCGAACCCAAACTCGCCTCACGATGCCCCCGCACCCCCGCTGGATCGTCACCACGAACGACTCCCGTCCGATCGCCCAGGTCGCCACGGACCTGCGTCGGCTCGGCTTTCGCGTCGAGAACGTCATGGAGGCGATCGGGAGCATCACCGGCCAGGCATCGCGGGCGGTGGCCGAGTCGGCGCGGCGCATCGCGGGTGTCACCGACGTGGAGCCGGACGCCCCGATCGACATCGGCCCGCCCGACAGCGGCGAGTAACCGAGTAACAAGGTCGACCGATTACGAGTGCGCTGGTTTCGGCAGTTTCCTTGCGGACGGCGCATACGGATTCCGTTCTTACTGTCGAGGTGAGGGACTTCGCTCCCTCCAAACCACGCTCCTGAGAAGTCGAGTCCGCCCCGGGGCGCAACAAGGGGACGAAGCAGGGGCTCGGGAGGGCGGTCCGACCGGCGGGCCGCCCTCCCATTTTCCACCTGCACCGGTCCGGCACGAAGCCATGCAAACAGCGACGACGCAACCGTGGCCAGACGACTTCGCCCCACGGCGCACGACCGGCGCGGCTAGAGTTCCGCCGCCCCAACCCGCCATGCCGGAGAACTCGGAGCCCACGCCACCATTGCCGACTCCAGGGCCCGGTCGGCCCGACGGAGCGCAGATGTTTGCGCTGCTGAGCGCAGAGCTGCGGCGACTCGCCGGCGTGATTGCGCGCCAGGAAGTCGGCCACACATTGCAGCCGACGGCACTCGTCAACGAACTCTACATGCGGTTCTTCGGCGGGCGCCCGCGCACCTGGAACGACGCGGTCCACTTCATGCGCTCGGCGGCACTGACCATGGAGCGGATCCTGGTCGACCACAAACGCAGCCGGAAGACGCAGAAGCGCGGCGGCGAGGTCGACCACCAGCCGCTGGACCTCGTCGTCGACCAGCTGGAGTCCCGCTGCGGCGGCGACCTCTTCGGCGTGCACGAAGCACTGCAGCAACTCGCAGCCGAAGACCCGCAGATGGCCGAGTACGTCTCTCTCCGCTTCTTCGCCGGCCGCACCAATGCCGAGGCGACCGAGCTGCTCGGAATCGCCGAACGTACCGGCGACAATTACTGGCAATTCGCGCGGGCCTGGTTGCAGCGGCGGTTGCAGCAATGACGGAGCGCTTCGAGCGACTCCGGGCCGCGTTCCTGCGCGCGCGGAACGAAACCGACCCGGAGCGCCGGGAGCGCATCCTGGTGGAGTCCTGTCGCGGGGACGAGGACATGCTCAGCGAGCTGCGCGCCATGCTCGCCAGCGAACCGCCGGCGGACTTCCTCGACGGCTCCGTCGGCTCCGACGAACCGCCGCCGCCCCGACGGCTCGGCGAGTTCGAGCTGATGAACCCGATCGGCAGCGGCGGCTCCGGCACCGTCTGGCTCGCGAGACAACCTTCGTTGGATCGGCTCGTCGCGATCAAGGTGATGACCGCCGGCCCGGGGACTCCTCCGTCCCTGGTCGATCGATTCCATCGCGAACCGATCGCCGCCGCGCGCCTCTCCCACCCCCACATCGTGCCCGTCCTGGCCGAAGGCCGCGTCGGCGTCACGCATTGGTTCGCGATGCAGTTCGTCGATGGTCACGGTCTCGACGTGGAGCTGCGCCTGCAGCGACACCATGCACCGAACGATCCCCCGCCTCTCCTGCCGCGCTTCGGAACCGGCGCCTGGTTCGCCGCGGTGTCGAAACTCTGCGCGGATGCAGCGGATGCTCTGCACACGGCGCACAAACACGGGATCGTGCACCGCGACGTCAAACCGCCGAACCTGCTGCTCGCGCGCGACGGGAACGTGCTGGTCGCCGACTTCGGTATCGC
Source organism: uncultured candidatus Brocadiaceae bacterium (assembly GCA_964538915.1). Taxonomy (GTDB): domain Bacteria; phylum Planctomycetota; class UBA1135; order UBA1135; family UBA2386; genus JAEUHQ01. The sequence goes on from CAZIFB010000064.1 coordinate 21,991, forward strand.
GAGGGACGAGAGGTTCGGCTCACTGACCGATCCGGGCGCCATCGCGGGCACGTGGCACTACATGAGCCCCGAGCAGGCTCGCGTCACCAATGCCCCGATCGATCACCGCACCGACATCTACTCGCTCGGAGTGGTGCTGTACGAGTTGTTGACGCGCCGACGCCCGTACGAAGGAAGGACGTCGTTCGAAGTGGTCGACCAGATCCGCCGCGCACCCGCGCCGCCCGTGCGCAAGCTGGTGCGCGAAGTGCCGCGCGACCTGGAGACCATCTGCATGGCCGCGATCGCGCACCACCCGGACGCGCGATACCCGACCGCCGAAGCCTTGCGCGACGACCTGCGCCGCTTCTTCGGTCACGAGGCCATCCTGCAGCAGCCGCCGGCGCTCCGCGCGAAGGTCTGGTCCGCCGTGCGCCGACAGAGGTGGAAGCTGGCACTGGCGGGCATGGTCGGGGCGGCACTGCTCGGCGGCGCGGCCCTGCAGGAGACCGCACAGGCCAGGAGTCGGCGAAGCCGCCTGTACGAGCAGGCGATCGCGCTGCAGGCTGCGCCTGACCTCGACGGGGAACGGGCAGATCGACTGGCGGACCTGTGGCGAGACGTGCGATCCCCCGAACCCGGTGCCCCGCCCGAAGTGGAGGCGATGCGCACGCGGCTCGCCGCCTATCGCGCAGAACTGCTCGCCAGGAGTCGTCCCACCGATCCGCCGCTCGACGTCGGCAACGGGGCGGTGTCGAGAGCGGACGAGGGCGACCGCGAGATCGTGCTCGCCGGCCTCTTCGCGTGGACGCGCGCGGCATCGATCTTCGGCGACGATCCGGAGGTCGCGGCGGCACGACCCTCGGATCCGTTCGCCGGCGCCGCGCGCGTCCGCGTCGTCGATGCGAAGGGCAACCAGCTCGCGGCCAGCGTGGAGACCCTGCGCATCGACAACCTGACGGGCATGCCGCGCTCGTTCCTCGAGCCCCGGCCGGTGACCGAGGCGCCGATCGCGCTCACGCCGGGAAACTATCGGCTGGTGCTGACCGGTCCCGCGTTCGCCGACGGTCCGCGCGCCTTCGAACGCACGATCGAGCCACGCCGCACGTTGAACGTGTCCTGCGTGGTGCGGGAGATCCCCGACGCGACCGCCGGCATGGTGCTCATTCCGACCGGCGCGCTCTCACTGCCCGCGGACGACTCGCCGAACGGACTCAACGGGCGCACGGTCACCGTGGACGCGTTCTGGATCGACCGGTGCGAAGTGACCGTCGGTGAGTACCGCCGGTTCCTCGCGGCGACGAACCACAAGCCCCCGATCAGGTTCGCACTCCTCGAAGCGAAGCACGATCGCCTGCCCGTCGCCGACGTGACCTGGGAGGACGCGGTCGCGTACGCGGAGTGGGCCGGCAAGCGCCTGCCGACCTACGCCGAATGGGCGCTCGCTGCTCGCGGCGCCGGACCGACCCCGCGCCGCTACCCGTGGGGCAACGAGGGCATGCACGGGAACGTGAATGCGCCCCGCGTGGAACGCCTGACGGGCCTTGCCGCCTTCGAGCACTACCTCGCCCACGCCGCCGCCGTCGATGCGCATCCGGACAGCGCGACGCCGGAGGGCGTGTTCGAGCTGTTCGGGAACGTCGCCGAATGGACCGGCTCGCCCGGCGTCGACGAAGGCCCCCGCGGCCTGATCCCGCGCGCGGACCACCGCGTCGTCGCCGGCCACTCGTTCGACGTGATGCGCGTGAGCCCGGACGCCGACCTGGGTCTCACGCGGCTCACGGCCATCGGCCCCACCCAGTCTGCCCATACGCGCGGCTTTCGCTGCGCAAGGAGCGCCACTCGATGAAGAACGACGACAGCATGGGACCGGAACCCGACAGGCCCCCCCGCGGCAAGAAGAAGGACTCGAAGCGCCGCGACAGCGGCGGCCGGGCGCCGTTCGATCTGTTCGACCGCCGCAAACGCCGGATCGAGGCATTCGAACAGCGGTCGAAGGACGAAGGACGGCTCTCGGCCCTGCCGAAACTCGCGCTCGCGATGTGCGCGTTCGACCGTGGCACCGATCCGACCCAGCTGCGGGAGGATGGCGACGACAAGAGTGCCGTGCAGATCGAGGACCTGACCCAGTACCTGATCCATCGGGTGAAGCAGCGCGCGGGCTACGGCGTGCACCGGCGACCGTTCGACCCGCCGCGCGTGCCGCCGATGGGCGATCCCTCGAAGCTGCGCGAACAGATCCACGCCGTCGAGACGCGCTTTCGGCTGGCGCTCCTCGAGGCGTTCCCGCCGCAGGTCGGCAGCGTGTTCCCGATCCGCAAGTTCGAACAGACGTTCGCCGCGTTCGTCGGCGGCGAGATCCGGACCGGACTCCTCGATCCGATCGAGGGCGCGGACGACCTGGCGATGCACGGCGTGCCCGACAGCGCCAACTACTTCTGCTTCGCGGAGGCGGTCCTGCTGTTCCTCCACTGCGGCATCGAGACCAAGTTCTGGACGCCGATCCTCCGCACGTTCGTCGGCGGCGCGCAGTTCTTCGCGTCGCTCTACTGGGACCGCAAGTCACGGAGCTGGAGCAGCTACGGCTCGGACAACGTGAAGCTGCTGGTCCCCGCGCCGGTGATCCTGGCCTCGATCGATCACCTTCACGCCGCGATGGACACCTCCCAGCTCGCGGCGCACTTCACCGACCTGGTTGCGCTGGCTCTGCGCGACGACCCCACGATCCCGGCACCCCAACTCACGGCGAAGGAACTCCGATGAGCTCGACCATTGCCATCTACTACCAGCTCTTCGAAACCGCAGCGGCGGACGGGGACAAGACCGCGAACCTGGATCCGGTGCAGTCCGAGAAGGACCAGGAACTCGAGGCCGCGATCCGAGCCGCGGACACCAACCGGCGCGTCACCAGTGTCAGCCCGGTCGCGGCGCAGAACCTGGTCCTGAGCGAACACGTCGCGGCGGTGCCGTTCGACTTCCCGATCTTCGACTACCTGATCCGACTCGACGACCCCAGGGAGTCGCTGTGGGACCGCGAAGAGCGCAAGTGGATCCGGGTCGAGACCGGAGGCGCGATCTACTACGCGGTCGAGAAGGCCGACGACGCGGGCAGACTGTTCCTCGGCGTGTGGACCGAAGGAGCGACCGGCGCGAAGGGCAGCGCCGAGACCTTCGCCTAGTGCCGTGAACCGGGGTCGCCTCGCGAGAACACGAGGCCACTCTGGTTCAGGGGGCCAGCGCGCCGCACGTCGGGCGCGACCGGGGCCACATGGTTGGCCGTCCCGACGAGAACTCCGCGCCAGTCTGCGCCCCCCGCTCGCGGTTCTCGTTTCTCGACGAGCCGCCGGGATGCGTGTGCCGCGTCCGGGCCTTCGAACGGCTCGTGCCCGCACGCCGGCTGCGGGGACGGTGCACACCTGACGTACCACTGCCGGCACGAGGACAACCCATGGCCGTCATTCCCGTCGATCCGAAACGCTTCGACAACACCGGGTCGGTGCAAGAGAACGCACAGAAGCACCGCGTCAACGTCGCCAAGACCCTGATCGCGGATGTGCCCAAGGCGCATGCCGACAACGGCGACTTCGCGCGCACCGACCGCGCCGGCAGCTTCACGAAGGGCCTGCCGCACGATGCGGCGACCGGGCTCGTGGACCCGACCGCCTTCGACACGTTCGTCGCGGCACTCGCACAGCCGCGCCACCTCGTGCTCGGAGCACTCGAGGCGATTCCCGCGGCGCAAGCGGGCAGCGGCACGAACACGCGCAAATGGGTCAACCCGGTCGCCGGTCGCGCCTTCGCGGTCGTGGGAGGCGATCCGCACCAGTACGAGATCCCCAAGGCGCCGGCCATCGGCAGCGCCGGGGAGACCTTCGAGATCGTCGAGAACTACTGGATGGCGCTGCTGCGCGACGTGCCTTTCAGCCAGTACGGCAGCCACCCGCTCGCCGCGCAAGCAGCCGCCGAACTCGGCAACCTGCACGGCCCGGCGCGCGCCGAGCGCCAGGCCGAGACCGGTCGCAACGCCGACCTCGCGCCGCTGGACGCCATGGGCAGGATCACGCCGGCGCTGCTGTTCCGCGGCCTCACGCCGGGCGACGCAGCGGGCCCGTACCTGTCCCAGTTCCTGATCCACCCGGTGCCCTTCGGCGCGCAGGGATTCGAGCAGCGCAACCGGACCGTGCGCGCCGGTACGGACTTCATGACCGACTGGGACGAATGGCGGCACGTGCAGAACGGCGCGCCGCGCGACTTCGTGCCGAGCCACTTCGACCCGGTCTTGCGGTACCTGCGCAACGGGCGCGACCTGTCGCAGTGGGTGCACATCGACGTGCTCTTCCAGGGCTACTTCAACGCCTGCCTGATGCTGCTGCAGGGCGCGGGCGCCGCGTCTTCCGTGGGCGGCGGGATCGGCTCGGGGCCGGGACGGCACAATCCGTACGCAACGGCGAAGCGGCAGCACGGATTCGGCACGCTCGGCGACCCGGGCCACATCGGAATGATGTGCGAGGTCGCGACGTTGGCGCTGCAGGCGGTCTGGTACCAGAAGTGGTACGTGCACCTGCGTCTGCGGCCCGAAGCCTACGCCGGCCGGATCGAGGCCCAGCGCAGCGGTCGCAAGTCCTTCGGCCTGCCCGCGTCGCTGATGAGCAGCCAGGCGGTGGCGCACACGGTTGCTCGTCACGGCA
>CAZIFB010000065.1:0-24954 GCA_964538915.1 uncultured candidatus Brocadiaceae bacterium
ACGATCCTGCGCCGCTCGTACGTCATGCGCGTCGTCGCCGCCTACACGACCTACGGCGACGGCGGCCAGAACGCGATCGGCCGCGAGCTCGGGCCCGAACTCGCGAGCCTGCGCGTGCGCGAGACGCTGCGCGCCGCAGCGATGAGCGGCGTCGAAGTGCGGTGGCTCGGCATGGAGGACTTCGGCTTCAGCAAGTCGCTCGAGGAGACGCGCGCGAAGTGGGGCGACGAGAAGCTGCTCGCGGCGATGCGCAAGGTCGTCGACGAGGTCGATCCCGACTTCGTGTTGACGAACCATTCGCTGACGCAGGGCCACGGCCACCACCGCGCGACGTTCTGGGCGATCAGTGAAGTGCTGAACGAGCGCGCGGCGCGGGGCAGCTACGTGCCGACGCTGCTCGCGCGTTCGAAGGTCGAGGAGGCGAACTGGATCGTCGATCCGGCCGAGCTGGAGCCGGCGCGCGGTGAGACCTACGCGCGGCTCGCGCATCGTGCGTGGACACAGCACGTGACCCAGGGGCCGTGGGGGGCGCACAACCCGCTGCAGGTCGGCCGCGACTGGTGGCGCATCGTGAACGAGGAGACGCACACTGCACCGCCGGTCGACGGCGCACCGCCGGTCATGCCATGGCTGTGGGTGCGCGGGCGGCTCGGCACCGTCGATGGGCTCGTGGATCGAGCGCGCGAGTTGCCGGGGACGATCGGCGAGGACGTGAAGCGTCTGCTCGCGGCCGAACGGGAGCTCGAGACCCGGAATGCCGGCGTCGTGCCGCCGTACGGCGCGGCGTTGGCGCGTGTGCGCAGGATCGCCAGCCTGCAGCGGGCCCTTCTCGCGCTCGCCGAAGTGCGCGTCGAGGCATGGCTCGAGCGCGACGAGGTCGCGATCGGCAGCGACGGCAAGATCAACGTCGTCGTGCACGGCGCGGACAAGGTGAAGGACATCGAGGTCCGCTGCGGCGATCGCAAGGGCGAACCCGTGACCACGCCGGTGCGTGCGCTCGTCCTCGACGGTCTGCCCGTTTCTCCGGCGATGACGCTGCCGCCGACGACGCTGCAACCCGCGTCGGGTGCGCCGAGCGCGCCCACGTCGCCCGGTCCCGCCGGCCGCTTCGCGGTCGCGTTCTCGTGCGAAGCCCCGTCAGGCACACCCGAGCCGCGCTTCGCCCGCGTCTCGGTCACGCTGTCGGTCGACGGCGAGGCGATCACGATCGAACGCGAACTCGCGTACGCGTCGGTGGCGCCGCTCTCGCTCGCGTGGGATCGCGAGGTCGTGATGGTGCCGAAGGGCCAGACCGTGGAGCGGGTGTTCAGCGTCGCGGTCGAGAGTCACGGCGATCGCGAGATCACCGCGCCCGTTCGGCTCTCACTGCCGCCCGGTGTGCAGGCCGTGCCGGTGCCGTCGCGCGTGTCGTTATCCGCCGAGCACCCGCAGTCGCGCATCCTCGTGCGCGCGACCATCGCGACCGACGAACTGCCCGCGGACGCCGGCATCGAGATCGGTCTCGGCGATGTCGCCGCACGCATTCCGTTGCGGCCGATCGACGTCGCGGTTCCGCCGGGCCTGCGCGTCGCGCTCGTCCGCGGTCCCGACGACACGACGGAGCGGGCCCTCGCCGATCTCGGCGTGCAGTTCACCGCGCTCGATCGCGACGCGCTCGCGATGGCGCGGCTCGAGGACTTCACGACGCTGCTGCTCGACATCCGCGCGTACCACCATCGCCCGGAGCTGGCCGAGGTGCGCGAGCGCATCCTGCAGTACTGCCGCCAGGGCGGCCGCGTCGTCGCGATGTACCACAAGCCGGGCGAATGGAACGAACGCAAGGGCCACCCGCTGCTCGCGCCGTTCCCGCTGACGATCGGCGACGAGCGCGCGACCGAGGAGAACGCGCCGGTCGTGCTGCTGCAGCCGCAGCATCGCCTGATGCAGCACCCGCACACGATCACGGCCGACGACTTCGCCGGCTGGGTGCAGGAGCGCGGGCTCAACTTCCCGAAGACGCAGGACCCCGCGTGGACGCCGCTGCTCGAGACGAAGGACGCGGCCGACGCGAAGCCGCACCAGGGCTCGCTCCTCCACACGCAGTACGGCCGCGGCGATTTCGTCTACTGCTCGCTCGCGCTCTACCGGCAGCTCCGCGTCGGCAACGCCGGTGCGGCGCGGCTTCTCGTCAACCTGCTCGCGAAGTGACCGCGCGACCGGTCACCGCCTCGCGGCGAGCTGGGCGCGCAGGTCGGCGACTTCGCGTTCGAGCGCCTCGAGGCGCTGCAGGAGCTGGAGATCGGGCGGCGGCGCGATCGTGCGTTCGAGGCGCCGTGTGAGCACGAGCACCTGCGCGATCTGGTCGCGGTAGCCGTGCAGCAGCAGTACGCCCGGAGACGATGCGAACGCGAGCAGCGCGCCCGGGCGCCACGGGCCGATCGAACCGAAGTGCGCACGCAGCGCCGCGGCGATCTGCTGCGCGTCGGCGAAGCGCACGTCGACGGCGGTGGTCACGAGTTCGTGTGGTCCGGGTCGGCGCAGGATCTCGTCGGGCGTGCGCCACGGTGCGGCGATCAGCGCCATCGCGGCGCCGTTCGGACTCGGTCCGAGCGGGATCACGTGGTGCATGCCGCGGTGCTCGTCGAGCGGGATGGCGGCGAGTTCGCGCGACGCGAGCAGCGCGTGCAGGACCTCCTCGGCGCCGATCGCATCGAGCGCGAGCGTGCGCTGCAACCGGAACGGCGCGGCGCGTTCGAGATCGCCGGGGTCGTAGAGGTAGTTGCGGCAGAGGAAGGCCGCGACGGCGTCGACCAGTTCGGCGACCGTGAAGTCTCCGACCGGCAGCACGAGTCCGTCCTTGTTCGCGACGATCGCCCCGTGGGCGCCGTTCGGAGGGGCGATCGTCTGCTGCGACGGCGAGAGCGCGGCGAGCAGCGCCGCCGCGAGCGGCAGGCACCGCACGGCGTCACCGCTCCTGCTTCTGCGTCTCTCCCTTTCCTTCGAGCGCGCGCAGGCGCTTCTCGATGGCTTCGAGTCGGTCTTCGAGACCCGATTCCATCTTGGGCGGCGGCACGTCGCACGTCTCCAGCATGCGCAGCACGGTCGCGACCTGGTCCTGCATGCCGGAGATCACCATGCCCGTGTTGTTGCCGACGTTGCCGATGGTGAGGGAGCTGCCGCCGCTGCCGCCGCTCGCGAAGAACGGACGCAGCGAGTTCGTCGCGATCATCGCGTTGATGTGTTTCAAGGTGACGGTCGTAGTCACCGGGATGAGCAGCGTCGGGCGCGCGAGGATCTCGGCGGGCGTGCGGCGGACGGCGCGGGTCGTGATCTCGCGGGCGCGCACGCCATTCGACGCGATCACTTCGTAGATGTGCTTCTGCTCGTCGACGGGCACCACCACGAACCCGCTGCGATAGAGCAGGCTCGTCAGGATCTCCTCGCAGCCGTCGCGGTCGACGTCGAGGCGCTGCTGCAGCTTCGCGGTTGGCAGATTGCCCTGTGCGGCCATGTCGCGGGCGTCGACCAGGATGTTCCACTGCAGGTGTGCGGCGGCGCGGTCGATCAGGTCGGTCAGCTTGATCTCTCCGGCTTCGATCACGAAGTGCGCGCGCTCGGCGCCTTTCGTGTCCTGGGCGACGCACGCGGTCGTCGCCATCGGCAGGAAGAACAAGGAGGCGGTGAAGAAGAGCGTGTTGGTTCGCATGGCGGTTCCCTGAGGCCGCCTCGGACGGCGGTCGCCTGCTGGACCTTCCCGCCGCGACCACGAGCTTGGCCGGCCCGTCGCTGCCGAGCCGTCACCGGGCCGGGGAAGGCCGTTCCCCCGCTCAGTACTCCGCCATGCGCTTGCTGCGGACGAAGTTCGTCACCAGGCGGAAAGCCGACAGGTCGGGCACGCTCTTCCCGGCGGTCCGGCCCTGCTTCCAGTAGCCCTCGGTCCGCGTCGTACGCCACTTGTCGAGGGACAGCCCCATGTGGTCGACCGCCCAGGCCTGGCGCTCCTTGTCGGTCTTGAGGCCGGGTGCGCTGTCGAAGCCCTGCAGATCGAAGTGGTTCGCGGAGTCGAAGACGACGCCGTGCCCGGAGAAGAACCACGCGGCGAGGTTGCCGTTGCCCCAGCGTTCCGCGGCATCGGGGCTGTCGATGAGCACTTCGCAGCGGTCGTGGTCGAGCACGTCGATCAGGTGCGCACCCTCGAGGTGGTAGATCGGCACGACACCGGCGGCGAACACGCCGTTCAACAGCGGGCTCTCGGCGCGGCACGGCAGCGCGCGCACGTCGTCGAGCACCTGGTCGCGGGTCTGCGCCTTCTGCACGACGCCGGGATGGATGCGCGCGATCGTCTCCGTGAGCGCCCAGCACGAGCCGAACAAGGAGCCGCCGGTGCGCACGAACCACGCGAGCGGCTCGACGTCCTCGGGCTGTATCTCGCCCGTGCAGTTCGAGACGAAGATCGCCTCCGGGTGGATGCCGCACTGCGGGATCTTGCCGGCCTCCGTCGCGCGGTGCGCGATCTTCAGGCGTTCGAGCAGCTGCTCGATGTGGTCGCCGCGGCTCGCGAACGCGATCACGTCGAGGCCCTGGTAGATCTCGGTGTCGGGGACCGCGTAGCCGTACTTCTTGATCTTGTCGATCGACTGCGCGCGATCGACGAACTGGTGCTTGTCCTTGTTCTGCGCCCACCACGCGCGCCACGCCTTCGCGTCCAGCGTGCCGTCGAACTTCAGCGAGATCGTCTGCAGCGCGGCGTTCGCGGCGCCGGCGACGACGGTGTTCTGGTCGGCGAGCATGCCGATCAAGGGCTCCACGACTTCGGCGCGGTTCCAGTGCATGAGCCCGACCACGGCAGCGCCGCGGCGCTGCCAGTCCTTGTGCTGGAGCAGCTTCAGCAGCGGCGCGAGCGCGGCGTCGTCGTCCGTCTTGCCGAGCGAGACCGCCGCGCAGGATCCGGTCGTCCAGCGCGAGTGCTCGAGCTGGCCCACCAGCGTCGCCGCCGCGCCCTTGATGCCCGAGCGGCCGAGCAGAACGATCGCGCGCTCCTGCACGGCTTCGTCGACGTCCTTGCCCGCGATGTCGGTGAGCCAGGAGACCGCTTCCGGCGTCGTGAGCGGGCGCAGGGCGACGACGGACTCGACCAGCTGCAGCACCGCGCGACGGTCCGACTCGCGGCTCATCTGTGCCAGCGCGGCGGCCAGCGCGTCCTCGCCGCCGACTTCGCGCAGCGCCTTCGCCGCGGCCGCTCGCGGCGCCGCATCGCGGGCCGAGAGCGGCTTCTTCAGCGCGAGCACCGCGGCCTTCTTCTCCAGTGCGGGCTTGTCGCCGCGGGCGAGCAGCGGCACGAGTCGTGCGCAGCGTGTCGCGGGAATGGTGTCGCTGCCGGCGCCGTCGAGCGTGGTCTCCGCGAGCATCGCGCGGTCGCCGGTGTCGGCGAGGATCACCGCGGCCAGCGCGCGCAGCAGGCGTCGTTCGACGACTTCGTGCTGCGCGCCGCCGCGCAGCGCGTCGGCCAGCGGCTTCAGGTCTTCGGGGCGCGGTGCTTCGGCGATCGCGTCGAGTGCCCGGCAGCGCACGACGAGGAAAGGCTCGGAGAGGAGCGTGCGAACCGCGTCCGGCCGATCGGCCGCGCACTCGAGCCACGCCGCGGCGGCGGACTCGCGCACGGCGCGATCCGCTTCGCGCATCAGCTTCTTCAGCTTGTCGGCTTCGGCGAACGGCGGCTGCCGGCGGTTCGCGATCGCGATCGCCTCCTGCGCCAGGACCTGCGTCTTGCCCTTCGCCTTCTTGAACAGCGTCGCCGTCGCTTCCACGCCGTCGATCTCGCCGGCGGCCGCCGCCGCGGCGCGACGGATGCGGGACACGTCGCCGTCGACGGCGAGTTCGACCAGCGCCTTCAGCGCGGGTTTGCACTTCGCCTTGCCGAGCGCGATCGCGGTGCGCTCCTGGATCTCCCAGTCCTTGTCGTTCAGCAGCGGCAGGAGGATGCGGTCGAGATCGGCGCGGCCCGATGTCGCCGCTGCGTCGATCGCGGCGAGGCGTGTGTCGATCGACTTCGCGCGCAGGTCGGCGTCGAGCGTTCCGGGTGCCTGCCCGCGAACCGTCCCCGCTGCGCAGGCGAGCAACAGGCAGGGGAGGAGCGGCGTCCTTCGCGTCGTCATGCGCGCGGAGCGTAGCGGTGGAGGCTCCTGTGTGCGCCTCGCCTCGGCGACATCGTGAGGCGCCGGGCAGTTCGCCGCGCGTCGTTACTTGCCGACGTTCTCGGGCAGGATGCGCGTCAGCTGGATACGGTCGGCGACGACCCAGCGCTCGACCGGCGTCGTCGGGTCGCCCGAGATGAAGCGCTTCAGAGTGGTCGCGAAGAGCCACACGTCGTCGCCGAGCTTCTCGGCCGTGGTGACCTGGAACTGGTCCCAGACGTACGTGTAGATCGTGACCTTCGCCGCGCCCGCTTCGGCCCTGATCCAGCCGTCGCGGCGTTCGTGGTGGGTGCGGTCGGCGTTGATCACCATGCGCTCCGATGGGCCAGCGCCGTAGACCGGGTTCTTCAGTGCTTCGGCGGCGATCGTGAGGAGTTCGGCGTTCGTCGAGGCGGCCGGCGGCATGCGCACTGCATCGAGGCAGACGACCGCGAGATTGCGCAGGTGCTCGGCGGCCCTCTGCACGTACGCGGTCGCGGCCTTTCGGTCTTCGTTCTCCGCGCCGGTCGTCACCCGATCGAAGGCCGCGGCGATGGCCACGGCGCGCTCGGCCGCGCGGAGGCGGGCCATGTTCTCGTCGAAGCGGCCCTTGCCGAGGATGCGGTTCGTGACCTGGTCCTTGTCCGTCGGCTCGGTCTCGAGCACGAAGGCGGCGAAGCGCTTGCCGTCGGCGACGTCGCCTTCGATCCGCGATCGTGCGGACTGCTCGAGTTCGGTGATCCGTCGGCGCCAGCCCTCGTCGAGCCAGCCGCGCAGGCGCGACACGTGCTGCTGGTCGACCGCGGCGTTCTTCGCGGCTTCGTCGAGGAACGCAGTGTCGGCGACGAGTTCGACGTCGCGCCAGCGCAGCAGTTCGGTGGTCCACGACGCGACCTGGGGCACCGTGAACGGCGGCTCGATCGCCTGCGGCAGGTTCTTCGCGTCGTACTTCGCGTCGAGATCCGCGAGCCGGCTCGCGACCGAAGCGCCTTCGCCGACGTCCTTCTGCAGCTTCGCCATCGCGTCCGCGAACAGCTTCTGCAGGTCGGCGAGGCGTGCGGCGACGGGCTTCACGCTCTCGTCGTCGGCGGGGAACTGCGCGAGGCGTGCCGCGAGACCGTCGATCTCCTTCTTCGTCGACTGTTGGCGGTACGGATCCGCGAGGTGCTTCGTCGACAGCATCTTGAAGTTCGCGGTCGCAGCTCCGACCTCCTTGTCGAACTGCGCGAGCTTCTCCGCGTCGACTCCGTTCGCCGGCGGCGGGGCCGGCGCGCGACTCTTGTCGACGATGCGCTGCCGAAGCTCCGTGTAACGCTTCTGCGCGTCCTTCCACGTCGCCTCGGTCTTGTCGTTCACGGCCGCCAGGCGTTTCGCCGCCTGGTCGAGGTTGTTGATCAGGATCTCGGCGGTCTTCGTGTCGCCCGCGGCGAGAGTGGCCTCCTTCTTCGCGATCTCGTCGATGCGCGAGACGGCCTGCTTGGTCAGGGGATCCTGCGCGACGAGCGGCAGGCACACGAAGGACGCGGCGAGTGCGAGGCGTTGGAACACGGCGGGGATGGTAGTGAGCACGATCCGGCAGGCGACGCCTTTTGCGTCAGCGGACCCAGGGCGGCGGCAGCAGGCGGCGTTTGCCGTCGATGCTGCGCGGAACCGTGGCGCCGTCGGGCGCCGCGAAGTCGCGGTCCCACAGCTGGCACGTGACCTCCTTGTGCTTCTGGTCGAGGCCTTCGCAGTAGTTCGTGAACAGGCAGCGCCGGACCTCGGCGCCGCGGCCGGTGCGCATCTTCTCCCACCAGTCCGGGTCGGCGAGCGACTGCCGCGCAGCGGCGACGAGGTCCGCTTCGCCGGCGCGGAGGACCGCTTCGGCCTGCGCGAAGTGGCAGATGCCGCCCGCGGTCACGATCGGCGTCGCCAGGTCCGCTGCGCGCACTGCGGCGCGCACGGTCGCGGCGAGGTGCACGTTGCGGCCGAACGGCCCGCGTGTGTCGCTGCGCACCGTCGGCATGCACTCGTGGCCCGACGGTCCGGTGTACGGATACGCCGCTTCGCCGACGTTCGGCTGCTTCGCATCGTCGAACTTGCCGCCCTTGCTGATCGACAGGAAGTCGAGCCCCGCGCGCGCGAACGCGACGCCATGCAGCGCGGCGTCCTCGACGCGGCTGCCGCCGTCGATCACTTCGTCACCGAGGTAGCGCGCGCCGAGGCAGAAGTCGCGCCCGACCCGTTCCCGGACCGCGGCGATCACTTCGAGCGGAAGGCGCAGGCGCGCTTCTGGCGAGCCGCCGTAGCCGTCGCTGCGCACGTTGGTGCGCGAGAGGAACGACGCCATCGTGTAGGCGTGCGCGAAGTGCAGCTCGACGCCGTCGAAGCCGGCGTCGCGCGCGCGGGCCGCGGCGTCGGCGAACAGTCCGGGCAGCACGCGCGGGAGGTCGCGGACGTGGGCGACGTCGAGGTCGTTCACCTCCTCGCGCTGGCCGAACGCGTAGTCGCGGAACTCGCGCGGAGCGAGGATCGCGCGCAGCGTGTCGTCGTCGCACGACGCCAGCTGCGTTCGCACGGCCGCCTCGTCGGCCGCCGCCGCCGCGCCGAAGCGATCGCGGATCGCCGCGACGTGGCGGTCGGTGATCCGCAGGAAGCGCGCGAAGAACTTCGCCTTCTCCGGGCGGCGCCGGATCGAGAGGAAGTCGAGGATCTGGACGAACAGGCGCGAACGGCCGCGGCTGTGTTCGCGAACGCGCGCCACGAGATCGCGCAGGCCCGGCACGAAGCGGTCGTGGCCGATGCGCAGCAGCGGGCCGCTCGGCACGTCGCGGATGCCGGTCGCCTCGACGACGATCACGCCCGGCGCGCCGTCGGCGAAGCGTCCGTACCAGTCGAGCACGTGCGGCGTGACGAAGCCGTCTTCGGTCGCGCGCCACGGCACCATCGCCGGGACCCACGTCCGCGACGTCACGGTGACGGAGCCGAGTGCAACCGGCGAGAACAGCAGCGAGCGCGCCGCGTCCTCGGCGGTCGGCCAGACCGCAGCGGGCAGGGGATGCCGGACGACGGGTGCGCCTTCGCGCGGCTCGCTCATCGGATCACGTTCAGCCGCCGCGGCGCTTCGGCGGTTCGCGGAAGCCCTTCGGCGCGCGGCGCATCTGGCCCATCGTCTGCGGCGGACGTTCGAGTCCCAGCGCGAACCACTGCATCTCGAAGCCCTGCATCGTCATCCGCGTGCGGTTCTGCAGGCGCAGCAGGTTCTCCTTCGACGGCGCGTTGTTCGGGTCGCGCTTCAGGAACGCGGCGAGGAGCGCCTGCGCCTCGTCGGCCCGTTCGGCCTTGTGCAGCATCCACGCGTACGTGTTGTGCAGCAGGGCGTGCTTCTTGTTCACCGCGGCGGCCATCTGCAGCATCTGGAACGCGCGCGCCTGGTCGCCCTTCTTGTAGTGGATGCACGCGAGCAGCAGCCGCGCGTCGGTCGCGCGCACGGAAGCGCCTGCGAGCAGCTTCGTCGCCTTCGCTTCGTCGCCGCCGTGGTACGCGAGCATGCCCATGTTGGCGAGCAGCTGTCCGCGCAGCAGCGGCACCCAGCGGCTCATCGGAAGCAGGGACTCGAGGCTCTGCATCGCTGCTTCGAGCATCCCGGCCTCCATCTGCTTCTGCACACGCGACATCGCGGGCTGCAGTCGCTGGCCGAGGTAGCGGGCGAGCAGGATCCACGAGACGACGAACAGCAGCACCGCGAACAGGATCGCCCAGCCGATTCCCCACCAGTCGAGGAGCCAGCCGCCGAGGCCGAAGCAGAGAGCGAACGCGCTGCAGACGAGGACGGAATACACGCGGGGTCCGGAGTGGTCTTTGGGACCGCGCAGGATACGCGATGGCGGTCCTCCCTGCGAACTTCCGCTGCGCGGCCTTCGCCGGCGCTCAGCTCTCGACCCAGGTCCCGACGAACCGGTGCGCGACGTAGTTCGTGAATTTCGTCGGCGACAGCAGGTTCATCTCCCAGTCGTGCAGCGACCCGTCGGCCTGCTGCGTGCGCTTCGCATAGAGACGCAGGTCGTTGACCGTCGTGCGGTCGCCCGAGTCGTAGATGGCGTCGACGGCCCAGATCGTGGCGCCGGAGTGAACGGAGATCAGCTGCGTGCGCAGGCCGAGGTGCGGCGGTGTGTAGGCGCGCCACGCGGTGACCGAGCCGAGGAGCACGCCGTCGAGCGCGTAGCGGTCGCACAGCCGAACCATCGCTTCGGTCGACAGGCGGCCGCGACGGATCGAGTCGTGCAGCATCTCGTTCTCGCGCGCCTCGGCAGGCAGCGGAACGACCTCGAAGCGGCGGAGCTTCAGGAGCTCCGCGACGAAGGCGTCGCGCACTTTCTCGCACTGGGCCTGCACACCCGCTTCCTGCGCGAACGGCAGCACCATGATGCGGCGCACGTTCGCGAGGTCGGCGGGCTCGGCGAGGTAGCTGTTGATCGCCTTGACGGACAGCGGCGGCTCGAGCGAACACGCGCCGGCGAGTGCCAGTGCAGCGATCGCGGCGTACGTGCGGCAGGGCATCAGCGGCTCCCCGGCGGCGTCGCCGCGGCCTCCACTGCTTCCGCCGGCGAGCTGTCCATCGTCTGCTGCAACGCGTCGATCTTCGCGAGCAGGTTCTGCTGCTCGAGCTTCGCCTTCTCGATCGACAGTCCGAGGATCCGCGCCTCGAGGTCGCGACGGCGCTGGCGCAACTGCTCCGTTTCGGCTTCGGCCTGGGCGCGCGCGGCGCGTTCCTTTTGCAGGGCCGAGCCCTCGTTGCCGAGCTGGTTGCGCAGGTTCTGGTTCTCCGCGAGCAGCTGGTCGACGCGCTTCTCGAGCTTGCTGTGCGTTTCCTTCAGGTTCTTGAACTCGCTGAGCAGCAGATTCTGCTTCGGGCCCCAGTCCATCTCGGTGTTGATGCCGGCCTGCGCGAGGCTGCCGGAGTAACCGTCGAGCGGGTCGGTCGGCGCCGGTTCGAAGATCAGGTCGGCCGCGCTGCGGCAGCTGGCCAGCATGGCCAGCAGCGCGAGGGGTACCAGGCGGGAGCGGATGGACACGTCAGGCCTCCTTCTCGTAGACGCACTCGACCACGGCCGAAGCGCCGCAGCCGCAACGGATCTCGAAGCCGGCGACGCGATCGCCGTCCAGGAGCGGCACCACGGCGAGCGTGCGCGCTTCGCCGCTCGGCGCCTTGCTCGCGCAGTCCACGAGCGCCGGCTGTCCGACGAGGCGGACGGCCGCGCCGCGGATGACGCCGTGGTTGTCGCGGGGCTTGGTCATGGTGGGGGACCCGCTACGCGATCACGTCGACGTGGCGGGTGTTGCGATCGACCTTTCGGCTCGCGGCGGCCTGCGGCTGAAGCCGCGTTCGCATCGGGGCTTTCTCCTCCGGCGGGCGCCCCGCGTCGCCGTCGCCGCCCTCCTGCTCCAGGGCCCGGCGGAACGCCTCCGCGTCCTTCTTGTTGCCGCCGGCCGCGCGGTCCTGGACGCGCATCGACGCGTCGACTCCGGCCAATCCGCGAACGGGATCCATGGTCACTCCTGCTCCTTGAGCTTGAGCCGCAGGCGTTCCGTCGCGCGCGTCAGGATCTGGCTGACGCGCGACTCCGTCACGCCGAGGACGGTGCCGATCTCCTTCAGGAAGAGCTGTTCGTGGTAGTAGAGCACGACGACGTGCCGTTCCGTCTCCGGCAGTGCGGCGATCGCCTTGCCGAGCCGTTGCAGGCTCTCACGGTCGTCCGCCTGATCGACGGGGTCCACGGTTTCGCCCGCAACGTGGTCCACGAGCGCGCCACGGTCGTCGCCCTGGCCGTGCGGCTCGTCGAGCGACAGGGTGCGGCACGTGTGCAGCGCCTGCAGGTCGAGGTCGAGCTCTTCTTCGGTGCAGCCGAGGACCTTGGCGAGTTCGGCGAGCGTCGGCTCGCGGTCGAGTTCGGCGTGCAGCGACGAACTCGCGCGTTCCATCTTGCGCAGCCGGTCACGACGATTGCGCGGCACGGGGTCGTGGCGGCGTACTTCGTCGAGGATCGCGCCGCGGATCGCGGTGTAGGCGAACGTCTTGAACGACGCGCCGCGCGACGGGTCGTAGGTCGACGCGGCGTGCATCAGGCCGATGACGCCGACGGAGTAGAAGTCGTCGCGGTCGAGGGCCGCCGGCATCGTGACCGGCAGGCGGGCCACGACGTAGCGGACGAGCGGCAGGTACTGCTCGACCAGCCGGTCCCGTTCCGCCGCCGAGCGCAGGAGCTTGGTCGCGCCGCTCCTCACACGTCCTCCTCGGTCTTGCGTTCGGCCTGACGCTTGGCTTCGTCGCGTGCCATGGCGGTCAGGACCGCGTCGACGACGGGCGACGCGAGCAGATGGCCGAGGACCAGAGCGATCGCGGCCGCGGCGACCGAACGGCCCAATGCCGTCGTGCCGTCGACGCCCGCGATCGTGGCGACCAGGAACGTCAGCCCGAACGCGATGCTCGTCAGGTACGCCGTCGCGAGGCGTGTCAGTTCGTGACTGCCGTTGCCAGACTTCATGGATCCTGCCACCCTCCATCGGCTTCCGCGCGAAGCCGGGTTGAGGCGGACGGCCCGAAGTCGCGATGGGGCCGGGGCATCCGCGCCGTTGGCTCAGGGAAAACCCCAAGGGATGCACTCCCTGCGCTGCGGCGGTGGGGCGCCCTTCAGCCCGCACTCATGGCGGAGCGGTGCGCGTCGACTTGCCGCGTGCGGCGCAGCGGAGGCAGGGCGCCGAGGGTCGCCGCGCACAGGGCGCGGAAGTCGTCGGCGGCGGGGCCGGTGCCCGTGAGGGCGAGCGGGCGCTGGTTCGCGATCGCGTTGTCGACGAGGCGGTCCTCCGCGACCCAGCCGCACAGCGCGGTCTCGCCGCCGAGGAACTTCTTCACGACCGCGCCGAGTTTGCCCGCCGTGCGCATCGCGTCGTCGCGGCTGCGCGTGCGGTTCACCACGAGGCGCGGCATCGGCGCCCCGCGCACGTGGAGCACCTTGCAGAGGGCGTAGGTGTCGGTGAGGGCCGCGGCGTCGTTCGTGGTCACGGCGAGCACCAGTTCCGCGCGTTGCGCGATGCCGAGGGTCGCCGTCCCGATGCCGGCGCCGGTGTCGACGACCACGACGTCGAAGTCCTTCGCCGCGTCCGCGATCGCGGCGAGCGCCGCTTCGAGCGGTGCCGGGTCGCTGCTCGCGAACGTCGTCGAGCCCGAACGGCCCATCAGCACGGCGATGCCCGCCGGACCGTCGACGAGCGCGCTTCGCACGCCGCTCTTCCCGTCGACGACGTCCTCCAGATCGCGTTCCGCGGCGAGTCGCAGGTGCACGCCGACGTTGCCGCAGCCCGGGTCGAAGTCGACCAGCAGCGTGCGGTGGCCGGCGCGCGCCAGCAGGATCGCGAGGTTCACGGCGAGCGTCGTCTTGCCGACGCCGCCCTTCGCGCCCGCCACCGCGACCCATGGCGTTCGCGGGGCACGGGCGGTCGCGAGTCCCTTCGCCTGCGCGTCGAGGATCACGCCGCCACCTCCGCTTCGCAGCCGAAGACGGCGTTCGCGATCTGCGCGGCGTCCGCGGGCAGGATGTCGGCTGGCACTTCCTGGCCCGTGCACACGTGCGACAGCGGCAGCCCGCGCTCGATCACCGTCGAGAGCGCTTCGCCCGGCGCGACGGTCTCGTCCCACTTCGTGAGGCAGACGGCGCCGACGTCGAGGGAACCGTACGCATCGAGCACGACGCGGGCGTCGCGCGCGCGTGTCCCCGCGGCGAGGCAGAGCAGCGAAGTGCAGCCCCCGGCGCGCAGGTTGCCTTCGAGAAGGGGCATAGCCTCCGTATCGCGCGGGCTGCGGCCCGTCGTGTCGACGAAGACGCGGTCGCAGTCGGCGTGCTGCGCGAGCAGACGCCGCAGGTCCGTCGCCGTGAACGCGACGGAGAACGGCACGTCCATCAGGTCCGCGAACGCACGGAGCTGTTCGACCGCGGCGACTCGGTAGGTGTCGAGCGTGACGATCGCGATGCGTTCGCCGCGGCTTCGCGCACGACCGGCGAGCTTCGCCAGCGTGGTCGTCTTGCCGACGCCGGTGGGGCCGACGAGCGCGATGCGGCGGAACCGCTGGTCGTCGAGATCCTCGACTTCGGGGGCCGTGTGCACGAGGGCCTGCAGCACGCGCACGGCGAGCGTGGGCACCGCGGGATCGCCGGGCCGCGACAGGTCGACGCGCGTGCCGAGGAGCGCGCGTTCGACGGCGCGCAGCACGGTGGTCGACAGACCGAACTCCGTCGCCCTCTCGGCCAGTGGCAGGAAGCCGCGCGTCCACTTGGACAGCAGCGTTTCGCGACCGGTCTGGTCGCGGCTCGGCCGATCGCCAACGGCCGCATCGGGTTCGGGCCGCGCGGCGACGACGAGGAAGCCGGCCCGGGTGGGGCGCGTCTCCACGACCAGCGCGTCCGGGCCGCACTCGGTGCGGACCTGCTCGAGGGCCAGGGGGAGGGTCTTCGCTTCGAAGCGTTTCAGCAGCATGGGGTGTTGGTCCGTGGTGGATCAGCCGGCGACGGCGATGCGTTGGGTGGTCTCGACGCGCTTCGCGGGGCTCGTCTCCTGGTAGCTCAGGACGGCGGCGTTCGGGATCACGCCGGCGATCGCCTCCGCGAGGAATGGGCGCAGGTTGGCGCGCGTCACGAGCACGGGATCGCGGCCGTTCTTCGCCATCGACGACAGCGCCTCGGCGGTGCGATCGACGAAGCGCCCGAGGAAGCCCGCGGGAAGGTTGGCGACGCCTTCGTTGCCGGCGAGCGCCTCCGCGAGGTTGCGTTCGAGCTCCGGATCCAGGAACGCCGCGTAGAGCGTGCCCGCGGCATCGAGGTGCGGTTCGACGATCGTCCGCGCGAGTCGTGTGCGCACCATCTCGGTGAGCTGGCGCGGATCCTTCGTCTCGGTGCAGGCGTCGGCGAGCGCTTCGAGGATCGTCTGCAGGTTGCGGATCGGCACACCCTCCTTGAGCAGGCCCGCGAGGATGCGCTGCACCTGACCGAGCGTGAGCTGGCCGGGGATCAGTTCCTCGACCACGGCAGGCGACACCTTCTTCAGGTTGTCGACGAGGGACTTCACGTCGTCGCGCGAGAGGAGCTCGCCCGAGACCTTCTTCAGGACTTCGGTGACGTGCGTAATCAGCACGGACGCCGCGTCGATGACGGTGTAGCCGAGCAGTTCGGCGCGGTCCTTGTCCGACTCGGCGATCCAGCGCGCGGGCAGGCCGAACGCGGGCTCGACCGTCTCGACGCCGGCGATCGCTTGCGCGGTGCCGCTCGGGTCCATCGCGAGGTACTGGCCGGCGCGCAGGCTGCCGCGGGCGACCTCCTGGCCGCCGAGCAGGATGCGGTACGCGTTCGGATCGAGCTGCACGTTGTCGCGCACGCGGATCGGCGGCACGACGAGCCCGAACGCCTGCGCGAACTGGCGCCGCAGCGAACGGATGTGGTCGAGCAGACCGCCGTGGCGACCCGGTTCGACGAGCCCGATGAGGCGGTAGCCGATCTCGATGCCGAGGCGATCGACCGCTAGCAGGTCCTCGACGGGCGCCTGTTCTTCACCGGTCGGCGCCTTCGCTTCGGCCGCGGCCTTCGCGGCGGCCTCCGCGGCTTCGGTGGCCTTCTGCGCGTTCGCGGAGAACGCGAACAGCACCGCTGCGATCGAGCAGATCAGGATCGTCGGCATGCCGGGCAGCAGCGAGAGCGCGACGAGGATGCCCGCGACGATGCGCATCGCACGACCGCTGCGCAGCATCTGGTCGCTCATCTCCTGACCGAGCCCGTCTTCGCTCGCGCCCTTCGTCACGAGGATGCCAGCCGCGGTCGACACGAGCAGGCCGGGGATCTGCGCGACGAGGCCGTCGCCGATCGTGAGGACCGTGTACTTCTCGAAGGCCTGGAAGACGCCCATGTTGCCGAACACGGTCGCCATCAACAGGCCGCCGACGATGTTGATCGCCGTGATGATCAGGCCGGCGACCGCGTCGCCGCGGACGAACTTTCCGGCGCCGTCCATCGCGCCGTAGAACTCCATCTCGGCCGTGAGGGCCTTGCGCTTCGCCTTCGCCTCGTCGTTCGTGATGAGACCGGCGCTGAGGTCCGCGTCGATCGACATCTGCTTGCCCGGCATCGCGTCGAGTGCGAACCGCGCGGTCACTTCGCTGATGCGGTTCTGGCCCTTGGTGATCACGATGAACTGGATCACGACGAGCACGAGGAAGATGACGATGCCGACGAGCGGGCTGCCGCCGACGACGAAGCCGCCGAACGTGCGGATGACCGCGCCGGCGTCGCCTTCGAGCAGGATGAGTCGCGTCGACGCGACGTTCAGCGCGAGCCGGAACAGCGCCGAGAACAGCAGCACCGACGGGAACGTGCTGAAGTCGACGGGCCGGTGCGCGTGCAGCACCGCCATCACGATGAGCAGGCTCACCGTGAGGTTGAGGCTCAGCATCGCGTCCAGCACGATCGGCGGGACGGGGATGAGCATCACCGCGAGGATCGCGACGAAGAACAGCGCGAGCAGGCTGTTGCGGTTGGAGCCGTTGCCCTCAGTCATGGTGCAACCCTCCCGAATCGATCACGGCGGAGTTCATGCGGTGCGGCCCTTCAGTCGGTAGACGTGGCTCAGGACCGTCGCGACGGCCTGGTAGAAGCGTTCGGGGATCGCCTGACCGACTTTCACGGCGCGGAACAGCGCACGGGCCAGCGGCGGGTCCTCCATCAACGGAACGTCGTTCTCTCGCGCGATCTCGCGGATGCGCTGCGCCATCTCGTCGACGCCCTTCGCGACGACGGTCGGGGCGAGGTCGCGCGAGCGGTCGTAGCGGAGTGCGACGGCGAAGTGCGTCGGGTTCGTGATGACGACGTCGGCCTTCGGGACGATGGCCATCATGCGATGGCGCAGCAGGTCGTTGCGGGCGCGGCGCTGGCGCATCTTCATCGTCGGATCACCCTCCGAGCGGCGCCGTTCGTCCTCGACTTCCTGCTTCGTCATCATGTTGCGCTTCGTGAACTGGAAGCGCTGCCAGAAGACGTCCGCGGCAGCGAGCAGGAACGTGACGACGCCGACCCACAGCAGCAGCGAGATCGCGAGTTCGCCGACCATCGCGGCGGCGACGTCGGCCGGGACCTGGTGCAGTTCGAGCAGCCCCTGCCAGCGGTCGCCGAGCACGAACTGGAGCACGCCGATCAAGACACCGAGTTTCAGCGCCGCGAACGCCGTCCGGACGATGGCCTGGACGTTGAAGACCTTCTTCCAGTTGTTAACCGGGTTGAGGCGATCGAGCTTGAAGCCGAGCACTTCGTTCGACCAGCGAAGGCCGATCTGGCCGTAGCCGAGCACGGCCGCGGCGCCGACGATGATGGCGATCATCGTGAGGAACGGCGGCAGCACGCCCCAGATCGCGAGGCCGATCTCCTGGCAGGAGCCGGTGATCGTCGGTGCGCCGTGCTTGTGCGGCGCGACGTCGAGGCCGCGGCGCATGACCTGGGCGAACGAGTCGACGAGCCACGCGCCGCACGTCGACAGCGCGATCGCGGTGACGAGCAGACCGCCGCCCTGCACGAGTTCGCGGGACAGAGCCGTGTCGCCGCGGTTGCGCACGTCGGCGAGCCGCGTCGGCGTCGGCTGCTCGGTCTTCCCCTGGTCGTCGTCGAAGAGTCCCATGGGTCAGGCCGGGAACATCGCGCCCGCCTGGTCGAGCATTGCGCGGAAGGCGTCGACGAGGAACGGCGTGCCCTTCGTGAGGAACAGCGCCATCACGCCGAGGGCGAGCAGCACGCGGAGCGCGAAACCGAACTCCATCATGTTGATCGCCGGAACGGCGCGGCCGAGCACGACCATCGTGATCGACAGGAGGAACATCAGCGACAGCATCGGGAGCGAGTACTGGAGGGCGATGGCCACGCTGCCCGCGACCATGACCTTCAGTCCGTCCCAGATCGGCGCGATGTCGAACGGCTGGCCGACGCGGCATGCGCGGAACGTGTGTTCGAGCAGGCGCAGCGCCTCGTGGTGCAGGTCGAAGTGCAGGATGAGCAGGAAGCCGAAGACCTGGAGCAACTGCGAGATGACCGTCGCGTCGGTGCCGCTCTCGGGGTTCATGAGGCGTGCCATCGAGAACCCCATCTCGGAACTGACGACTTCGCCCGCGCTGACCAGCATCGACGTCAGCGTCGACAGCGCGAGGCCGAGGGCGAAGCCCACGACCGCTTCGCGGATCGCCATCACGCCGAGGGCGAGCAGCATCGGCGGCGTCTCGACGCGCTGGTCGCCGACCCACCAGAAGACGCCGCCGAGCGACACCGCGAGCACGATGCGGAACGTCGCCGAGTCGATCTGCCGGCCGAAGAGCGGGACCACGGCGAAGAACGCCGCCGTCCGCACGACGTGCAGGAACAGCGAGTTCGCGCAGTCCTGGGCCAGCAGGATGTCCATCGGTGCGTGGTCCTGCGTCAGCCGCTGAGGCCGTAGGCGGCCAGGTTCTTGAAGAGCGCGACCGTGTACTCGCGCAGCGTGCCGAGGATCCACGGCATCATGGCGACGAGCGCGATGAGCACCGCGAGCATCTTCGGCACGATGCTGAGGGTCTGCTCCTGCATCGACGTCACCGTCTGCAGGAAGCTCGTCGAGAGGCCGACGAACATCCCGATCAGCAGAGCGGGTGCGCAGATCATCAGCGCGGTGAGCAGCGCCGACTTGCAGAGGTCGAGAAGTGCTTCGTGGCCCATGCCGGATCTCCGATCAGGTGTTGAAGCTGCTCGCGAGCGACACGACCACGAGGTCCCAGCCGCCGACGAGGATGAAGAGGAGGAGCTTCAGCGGCGTCGACACGACGACCGGCGGAAGGCTGAACATGCCCATCGAGACGAGGATCGAACTGATGACCAGGTCGATCACGACGAAGGGCAGGAAGAGCACGAAGCCCATCTGGAACGCCGTCTTGATCTCCGACAGCACGAACGCGGGCACCGTCACGTGGAACGGCGTCGCCATCGCGGTCGCCGGGCGCGGCGTGCGGCTGAGTTCGAGGATCAGCTTCACGTCCTCCTCGCGCGTCTGCGACAGCATGAACTCGTTCATGCGGCCCGTCGCGATGCCCGCGGCCTGCTGCCAGTCCATGCGGTTCTCGACGTAGGGCACGTACGCCTTCTCGTAGACGTCCGTGACGACGGGCTTCATCACGAACATCGTCATGAAGAGTGCGAAGCCGGTCGTGATCATCGCGGGCGGCAGGTCCTGCATGGACATCGCGCGCTTCAGGAACGACAGCACGATGACGATGCGCGTGAAGCACGTCATCGTCATGACGATCGCCGGCGCCATCGCCAGCACGGTCATGAGGAGCACGATCTCGAGCGCGCTGCCGAGCTTCTGCGGCCCGTTGCCCGTGTCGATCGTCACCGCGACGCCGGGGCCCTTCGGCGCCGGCGCGTTGCCGTTCGTCGGAGCGGGCGGGCCGATCGTGTCGGCAGGGTCCTGCGCGTGCAGGGCCCCGAGGCCGAGCACGAACGCGAAGAGCAGCGCGAGCAGGCGGCTCATGCGCGGCCGACCTTCTGCAGCAGCGAACGGAAGTCCTCGAGGTCGACGTCGGCCTTCGCCGCCGGACGCGCCGCCGCGCGCGACGCACGCTGCGCCGGCGTCATCGGCGGACGCGGGATGACGAGGTTCTTCGGCACCGCGCCGTCCTCGTCGGCCGCGGGGGCGGCGACCGTGCGCGCGAGCACTTCGGCTTCGTCGGCGGCGCGGTCGGGCAGTCGTCCGCTCTCGAGCAGCGACAGACCGCGTTCGTGCTCACCGATCAGGAGGATGCGGTCGTCGAACTCGATCGCATGGACCGCCTGGCGCGTCGACAGACGCAGGGTCTGGCGCAGCGTCACGAGCGGCGTCGCACCGCGCACGGGCGTGGCGCCGCCGCGGAGCTTGCGCACCGCGAACAGTCCGCCGACGCCGAGCAGCAGCACGCCGACGAGCGCGCTCGTCATCTGCCACAGGTCGGGCGTGCGAGGCAGCGCCGGCAGGGAACGCGAGGGCCTGGTCGCGGCGTCGTTCGCGCCGGGCGCCCCTTGGTCGGGCGTCGCTGCGGTCGGCAAGGAGTCCTTCGTCGCGGCACCGACCGCGGTGCCGCCCTGCATCGACAAGGGCCCGAGGACCAGGAGCAGCGCGACGGCCGGGGGGATCAGGAGCCACTTCGGCGCCGATTGCAGGTTGAGTTTCACACCGTTCCCGAAGCACACGGGATGCCAGGTGCGGGACCACAAGATGTGGTGGAGCCCGGGGCGCGTCGCACCATCGTTCTGCTGCTGCGGCCGACACTCGCGTCGTCGAGTCGTACGACAGTGCGGCGAAGCTCCGGCGTGCTACCTTCCCTCCGCCATGGCGTCCTCCCCGTTCGACGAACTCGCGCACCGCGTGAACAACCTGCTCGGCACGATCCAGGTGCAGGCCGAGGTCGCGCGCCTCACCGGCTCCCTCGAGGCGCACACGAACGCGCTGCGGCTGATCGAGGAGTCGGCGCTGCGCACGCAACAGGACCTGCAGCGGCTGCGGAACGCGGCCCGCACTCCCGGGAAGGAGTCGCGGTCCGACGCCTGACATCGGCCGTCGCCGCGCGCGGACCGTAGACGACGGGCGTCAGGACGCCGGCGGCGTCGCGTCGGGAGGACCGCTCGGGATCATCGTGCCGAGCTTCTGCGAGAGCTGCGTCTCTTCGCACGGGAAGCCGAGGATGGCGTCGGCGCGCGACAGGAAGGCCTGTGTGACGCGCTGTCGCGAAGGCTGATGGATCAGCAGCACGACCTTCGTGGTGTTCGACAGCTCCTTGATGCGGCGGCACCAGTCGAAGCGACGGTCCTCACCCGGCGGCACGTCCATCAGCACGATCTCGTTGCGGTGCGCGGCAGGATTCGGGATCTCGCCGCGTCCATGACGACGCAGTTCGAGTCCGATGCGACGACAACTGCGACGCAGCGTCTTGAACACGTCCGGCTGCATCACGAACGCGGCGAGCGTGCCGCGGATCGGTGCCGCAGGAATGGTCTCCAGGCCCTCGTCTTCGGCCCGAGGAGTCGCGGCTGCCGCTGCCTTGGCGGGCTGCGCGTCGCCCGTGAGAGGAGCCTTGTTCCACGCTTCCGCGGTCGCCTGATCGAGGACCAGCCATCCGACCGACTCGGGATACTCGCCGAGCTTCAGCCGGAACGTGAAAGCCGCGAGCGTGCCCGTGCCGAGCGCGGTCGCCTCGCTGTCGGCCTTCACCGACACCTGATCCTGGTAGCGGATCTCGGTGCCCGAGGCGTTGTCGCGGAGCACGTTGCCGAAGCCGGCGAAGAGCACGTTGCCCAGTTCGCCGAACGACGCGGCGTCGTCGGCGGTGAATTCGCCCTTCGTCCGCTTCTCCGCGATCTCGTCGTCGGAGGTCATCATCAGGAGACCTCCCATCGCGATCGCGTCGCCGGCGTCGAGGAGCGCGATCATCGTCTTGCCGGGCACCGGCTTCTCGATCGCTCCGCGTGCCGCGACGTACAGCCGCGGCAGCGAACGCACGAAGGCGTCCGCAGGATGGAGTTCGACGTCGCCCGGACGGACGACGAGTTCGCGTCCGACCAGCGCGCCGATGCTCTCACCGATCGTGCTGGTCAACATCGCGCAGATGCGCGCCAGCTCCTTGCACGAAGGGGTCTTCACCGTCGCGTCGCTCATGGCCTGCTCTGGTTCAGCAGCCTCCCATCGCGGCGCTCGATCGGGCCGCAGCAGAGGGCCCTCGCTTCGCTCGGACCGAGCCCTCGGGTCGCGGGGACCGGGTGTGCTCGCGGCCGCGCGAACCGGCGAGCAACCAGGGCCCGGGTCGATGAGACGGACCTGGAGCGCCACGCGCAACTTCGCCGGGTTGGCGGCCCATGCGATCGCGGTTTGCCGCGTCGTGGCGCGCGTCCGGGCCTCGTCGAGTTGCCATCATCGGTGCGGTTCTCTTTTCGACAGATGCGCTCGTTTCACTTCAGGAGTGGTCGCCGTTGTTCGTTCGCCTCGGCCGTCAGTGGACCGCGGGCGTCGAGTTCCTCGACGATGAGGTCCGATGACATCGGCAGGGCGACGTCCCGGCGCGGGTCCGCCAACGTCCACGCCGCGCCGGGTGCGCGAATGGCCGTGCGGCTCGCTGCGGACTCGCTGACGACGAGCGGCGGACTGGTGCCCTGGCTGCGACGAGGCGGATTCACGAGTCCGCTATCGGCGGGGTCCGGCCGCGAGTGGAGGCGGTCAAGAGGACCGTGCGAACGCCCGATGCGGTCGGCGGCAGGGCGTCGTCGCGCGCGCGTCAGGCGCCGTTCTGCGAGCGGTCCAGCTGCGCCTTGAGACGGGCCATCACGTTGCTGTGGATCTGGCACACGCGCGACTCCGTGAGCTCCATGATCTCGCCGATCTCGCGCATCGTGAGGCCCTCGTAGTAGTACATCAGGATGATCAGCCGCTCCTTCTTCGTGAGGCTGCCGGTGATCGTGTCGAGGGCGTCGCGCTGCTGGATCGTGTCGACCGGATCCACCGACTTGCGATCGGCGAGGATCTCGACCTTCTCCATCTCCTTCTCCTCGTCGCCGTCGTCCCACTTCTCGGACAGCGAGAAGATCGTCTTCGCGTTGGCCTCGACTTCGTGCGCCTGCAGCTCTTCGAGCGAGATGCCGAGCGTCGCGGCGATCTCGGCGTGGTTCGGCGAGCGGCCGAGTTCGCCTTCGAGCTGACGGATCGCGCGATCGAGACGGTGGGCCTTCAGGCGCACGAGGCGCGGCACCCAGTCCTGCGAGCGCAGCTCGTCCAGGATCGAGCCGCGGATGCGCGTCGTGCAGTAGGTCTTGAACTTGATGCCGCGCGACAGGTCGAAGCCGTTGATCGCATCCATCAGGCCGAACGTGCCGGCCGAGCTCAGGTCGTCGAGTTCGATCGACTTCGGCAGCGTCTGCAGCACGCGCTCCGCGATCGCGCGCACGAGCGGCATGTGGTGCTCGATGAGCGTGTTGCGCAGATTCTCGTCACGCGTGCGCTTGAACGTCTTCCAGATCACCTCGAGCTCGGCTTCCGACACCGGGTTGATCGGGGCGGGAGCGGCGAGCGGCGTCGCGGTGCGCGGGCTCTTCGCGTCACGATCGACTGCCTTCAGGCGGTTCGTGGGCTGAGCGGCGGCGGGGCGAGGAGAACGGAGCGCGGCGGACGACTTGGCCATGGGGACGAGACTCCAGCAGGACGGCGAACGCAGGACGGAAGGGAGCGACTCTGTCGCGGCAGAGTCGGTGGGACGACGCTTGTCGGCTCCGGATGCGTCGAACGGTCGCTGCCTGCCTGCCTTCCTCGTCTCGTCGCGCGCGGTCGCATCGTGAGATGGCGTTCGCGCGGGGAGTTTCGTCGGGGCCCGCACCCATCCGGTCGTTCCGTTGGCGCGTCGAGTGGACTCGAGGCGATGCGGAAAGGAGCCGGAGCGTGCGATAGCCCTCGCTTCATTTCGGGAACCAGGCTGCCATGGTCGGCGGGTGCCGAACCGAAGGCCCTATGGCTTTGCGTCACCGACTTTCGTCGGTTTTGCCGTTTCGAGAAGCATGTCTTGGTGGGAGCCGAGACACCAAAGAACGTGACCCTCGCGGGTCAGTGGCCCATGATCGGCCGGTGCCCGTTCCCGATTGAGCGCCGCCTCTGGGGAATCTTGAGCGGATCCCGCAAGTAACTCCCATTCAAAGACTTGCGGGCGAAGAAAATCGAGACAAAGGCTGGGGAGTCCCGGTTTTCAACAGCGACCCGGAAGTCGGGGTCAAGGCGCGGCTGACGTGCGCGCGAGCCCAACATGCAGGTCTCACGGCACCCGCGAGGCGCCATTCCTCGTGGTCGACGCGAACGGGACGCCGTCGGGAGCGCGGTTCGTCAGTCGATCCGGACGAGCGCTTCGGCCCGACGGCCTGCGAGCGCCTTGCGGCCGTGCAGGAACGCCAGCTCGACCGCGAACGCGCAGCCGACGACCGTGCCGCCGGCGGCCTCCACGAGCTTCGTCGCGGCAGCCATCGTTCCGCCGGTCGCGAGCAGGTCGTCGACCACGAGCACGCGCTCGCCCTTCCGGAACGCGTCCTGGTGGATCTCGACGGCGTCGGTGCCGTACTCGAGCACGTACTCCACGCGGTGCGTCTTCCACGGCAGCTTGCCGGGCTTGCGAACGGGCACGAAGCCGGCGCCGAGGCGCATCGCCAACGGCACGCCGAACAAGAAGCCGCGCGACTCGATCGCAGCGACCTTCTCGATCTTGCCGAAGTCGAACGCGGCGAGTCGGTCGATCGCCGTCTGCATCGCCGCCGGCGAAGCCAAGAGCGGCGTGATGTCCTTGAACAGGATGCCGGGCTTCGGGAAGTCGGGCACGTCGCGCAGGAACTTGGCGAGATCCATGGCGGCATCGTGCCCGCCCGGCCTGCGCCGGGCGAGCACTTCGGCGGCTCCTCGGCCGCCGTGCCCACGCAACGCATCAGCGCGTGCGCGCTGCAGCACCCTGGCGGGCGCGTTCCTGACCGGTGACCACGACGGCACCCGGCAGGTTCGACAGATCCGGCGCATCCGAGAGCCCACGGCGCGGGCTGCGGCCCTCGATCGATCGCGGCTCGGCGGGGCGCGCCGGCGCAGCGGGCGCGGGCGCGGGCGGTTTCGCCGGAGCCGGTGCACCGCCCGCCGGGGCCTTCGGCGCGGGCCGAGGCGGAGCCGGCGGGCGGGCGGGCTCGTTCCGGACGGGTGCGGGCGCCGCAGGCTTGGCGCGCGCGGG
>CAZIFB010000066.1:0-23465 GCA_964538915.1 uncultured candidatus Brocadiaceae bacterium
CGGCGTGCAGCTGATCGGCTTCGGCCTGATCGGCGAGATCATCATCTTCACGCAGTCGCCGAACCTGCGCGACTTCAAGATCGAGAGCCAGATCGAGGGTGGTGCAGCGGCGCCGTCCAAGTCGGAGTCGCCGCCGTCGGCCGCAGCGACCGGCGCGTCGCCCGACGCCGCAGCCGCGGACATCGTGCCTGCGACACCGCGCGCTGGCGACGCGGTGTTGCCGCTCCGCGTGCGCGAACTGCTGCCCGGCGAGGACTCGCGGTGGGACTCGTTCGTGAGCCGTCATCCTCTCGGCACGCACTTCCATCGAAGCGGCTGGGCGCGCGTCGTGGGCGAGACCTTCCGTCACGACGCCCGTCATCTCGTCGTCGAGCAGGGCCGCCGCTGGCTCGGTGTCCTGCCGCTCTTCCTGACGAAGAGCCCGTTCCTCGGGCGCAACCTGACGAGCGTACCGTACGCGGTGTACGGAGGTGTGCTCGCCGAGAGCGAGGAGGCGCAGTCGGCGCTGCTCGACCGTGCTGCGGTGCTCGGCCGCGAACTGGAAGTGGGCTACGTCGAACTGCGCCACCTCGAGGCCAGGCCCGGCGAACGACCGCGCTCGCCGCTCTACGTCACGTTCCGTTGCGACCTGCCAGCGGACCCCGCGGACGTGATGGCGCGGATCCCGAAGAAGGCGCGCGCCGAGGTTCGCTGTGCGCGCGAGCCGGCGGCGCCGGCGTCCGACAAGAAGCGCGAGTCGTTCGGCATTCGCGTGACGCCCGACGGGTCGATCGACGAACTGTTCGCCCTGTTTGCGGAGAACAAGCGCCGCCTCGGCTCGCCGTCGCTGCCGAAACGGTGGTTCTCGGCGCTCGCGGAGGAGTTCGGCAAGGCTGCGGTCATCCACCGCGCGGTCGAACCGGGCGGTCGCACGCTGGCCGCGGTGATGTCCTTCTGCTTCAAGGACACGGTCTACGCCTACTACTCCGGCTCGCTGTCCTTCGTGAACGACACGGGCGTCAACAACTTCATCTACTGCGCGATCATGGAGTGGGCCGTCGAGCAGGGGTACACACGCTTCGACTTCGGCCGCAGTCGCGCCGACTCGGGCCCCGCGAAGTTCAAGCGCAACATGGGGTTCACGCCGGAGCCGCTGCACTACGAGTACCTGCTGCTCGGGCAGGGCGCGAAGATGCCCGAGTTCCACCCGAGCAATCCGCGATTGGCGCTGCCGCGTCGGATCTGGTCGCGCATGCCGATGTTCCTCTGCAACGGGCTCGGTGCGAGACTGTCGCGCTACCTGCCCTGACGATTGCCATGGAACCCGCGAACCCACAGCGTCCGGCCGCGCCGTCCACCGATGGCCCGATCCGGCTCGCGACGCCGCCGCTGGTCGTCGAACACACCCACTGGTCACCGGGACTGCTCGGCTTCTACGCGAGCTGCGCCGGCGTCGCGCTCGGAGCCACGATCGCCGCCGCGGGATGGTGGTTCTTCCGCTCGACGCCGGCAGTGTGGGTCGGCAGCGTGATGATCGCCGTCTGCAGCGTCACGACCTACCGCACGCTGTCGGCCGCGCGGCGACCGAAAGCGTAGGCGCACCGTCGGGACGGCTCCGGCCGGTCAGCGGCGCGCGAGCAGCCAGTCGACGGCGGCGGCCAGATCTGCGGCCTCGTGGTCGACCGTGAGGCCTTCGTGCGCGAGCACCGCGCGTTCGTGCTGGACGGGTTTGCCGCTCCGCACGTGGATCGTCTGCAGCGGGAGGCCGCGCGCCATCAACAGGTCGCGCGCACTGTCGCCGACGAGCACGCCGCCCTCGAACGCCACGCCGAGCAGCTCCTTCGCCTGGAGCAGGAGACCCGCCGCCGGTTTGCGACACGGGCAAGGGCCGCCGTAGCCGAACGAACCCTCGGGATGGTGGGGGCAGTGCAGGTACGCGGCCGGGATCCGATGCAGTCGATCGTGCAGCGCGTCGTGGATCGCGGCGAGGTCCGACTCCGTGTAGAGGCCGCGCGCGACGCCGCTCTGGTTCGTGACGACGACGATCGTGAAGCCGGCGTCGTGCAGACGCCGAACGGCGTCGGCGGCGCCGGGCAGGACTTCGAGTTCCTGCGGCGTCGTCACGAAGCCCTGCTCGCGATTCAGCGTGCCGTCGCGATCGAGGAAGACCGTGCGGGTCACTTCACGCCGTCCGCCGGCGGGTTCTGCCGGGCGGCGAGCAGTTCGAAGCCGATCTTGGGCGCATCGTCCCGGTGCAGCTTCACGTAGAGGTCCGGCACGAGACCGCCGCGGATCGCGAACGGGAAGATCAGGTCGCCGTCCGTCCAGAACAGGGGCAGCGGCGGCAGCACGATGTCGTACGCCCCGTCGATCCACTTCGACGTGTAGCCCTCCGTGTACTGGTACACCGTGCGCCGTTCGGTGCGATAGCCGGGCAAGCGCAATTCGACGGCGTGGTCGCGGCCGAAGTTGCCGCCGATGGCGAGTCGCGCGGGCGTCGTGCGACCGGTGTCGGTGCCGTCGACGAAGATCTTCGCGCCGAGCGGGTCGCTCGTGATCATCACGTGCTCCGGGCTCGACCACCACGTGCAGGCGCTCGTGGAGACGAGGAGGAGGCAGGCGAGCGCGCGGCGGAGCATGCGCGGAGAGTATCGGCAGCCCGGCCGGGCGTCGCCGAAGTCGGGGTGAGGATCCGGGACGCGAAGCTTCCGTCCGCGCCGGCATCCGGTAGCATCGTGCCCCGTTGCAGGCGGCTCCGCGGGGCGGTCACCCCGGTGCCGCGGGCGATTGCACGAGCCCGGTCGGGGCTCGAGAGGAGGCTCATGGTCATTCGCGTCATTTCAGCCGGTGCCACCCGCGCGCCGCATCGTTCCCGCTCGATGTCGTTGCACTCCGTGTCCGCAGCGCTGTTCGCCTCCGTGCTGTCGGCGCAGGCGCCGACCCCGGCCGCCACGCCGACGAACCCGGCTCCTGCTGCCGCACCGCAGTCGCCGGCGCCTGCCGAGACCCCGAAGCTCGGTCGCATCGTCGTCGAGAAGGCGCAGCTGCGCTGCTGGCCCGGCAACGCGGCGCAGCCGCCGTGCTTCGAGGACGCGCTGCCGAAGGACCAGGTTGTCGCAGTCGGTCGCACGGAGAACGGTTTCCGCGCGGTTCTGTTGCCCCTCGGTCCGGTCGGCTACGTGAGCCGCAAGTTCACCGACGTCGGCGACGACGGCACGGTGAAGACGAAGGGCACGAAGGTCGCGTTCCGCTATCGCGCTCGCAGCAGCGAGGCGCCCGTGACGACTCTGCCGGCGGGTACCGTGTTGCACGTCGTCGGCGAGCAGCCCGACTGGTTCCGCGTCCGCGTCCCCGCGATCGAGGCCTGGTTGCCCGAAGCGGAGGTGCAGATCGGTGATCCGGCCGACGCGACGCTGGCCGCCGGATTCGCGGCGCTCGAGGTGCAGCAGAAGGTCGAGGTCCAGGCCCGCCTCGATGCGATCGCTGCCGCGAAGAAGCAGGACGAACAGAACAAGGTCGACCTCGCGGCCGTGCAAGCCGTGCAGGACGCCTTCACGGCGGAGATGGGCAAGCCCGTGGCGCAGCAGAACTACGCCGCCATCGAGGAGTCTCTCGCGCAGTTGGTCGGCAAGCTCGCACCGGAGTCCGCGGGCAAGTCGGTTGCCGAGGCTCTGCAGAAGCGCATCGAGACCCAGCGTTTCGTCGCGGAAGCGACGGTCCTCCGCGACGAGAAGCCGGCACCGGTACCCGTCGCGCCGGCCGAGCCGCGCGACCAGCTCGCCGACCTGTCGATCGGCTGGCTGCGCTACGAGCGCCGCCTCGGCGGCCCGGGCGTCTACTACCTCGAGAAGGGCGGGCGGCGTTCGTACCTCGTGTCGTGCAACACGGGGCGCTACGACCTTGCCCTCTTCGTCGACCGTGAAGTCGGCATCACGGGGCCCCGTCGGCGTCCGGCTGCGGAGAGCCTCGCCGTACTCGACGCCGAGCGCCTGCTCGTGCTCGGCACGACCGCGCCCTGAGCTGCGGCAACGGCGGGTCTCCGATCGACGCGCGCATGCCGGCGGAAGGGCCGGCGCCATCGCGAGAAGCGGGTCCGCCCCGGCGTGGGGCCAGGCCGGATGGCTCGAATGCCGAAGAAGGCACGCTGCCCAGTAGGCGGGCGGCTCGAGTCCTCCGGTGTCCCTTCCCCACGTCCGCCTCGCGTTCGCGTCGCTGTTCGCCGCCGCCGCGGTGGGGCAGGCGCCGGCTCCCGGCGGGGCCGCCCCGACCGGAACTCGGTGGGCGGAAGTCGGCGAGGACCTGCTCGTCCGCGAGGATCCCGTCGCCGCGTGGGGCGCGTTCCGCCGTGCAGCCGCCGAGGAGTTGGAGGGGGCCGTGCGCCCGGAGACGCACGTCGGCCTCGGCCGGACGCACCTGATGCTCGGGCGCAGCGACTTCGCGCTGTCCTACGCGGCGGCCGCGATCGCGACCGACCCGACCAGCCAGTCGGCGATGGCGCTCGGTGTGCGCGCCCTGATCCGGGCCCGCGCGTTCGACGACGCCGTGCGGCGTTCCGGCAACTTCGTCGCGCGCGCAGGTTCCGTCGGCCCCGACCTGCGTGCAGCCCGGGCGTCGGCCCTGTTCCGTGTGCAGCGGATCGACGAAGCGGCCGAGGAGTATCGGCGGGTCCTCGACGCCGCGCCGCTCGATCCCGAAGCGAACCTGCGGCTCGGCTCGGGGCTGCTCGGGCCGGTCGAAGTGCAGGTCACGGACGAACTGCGGGAAGCAGTGCAGGCGGCGGCGGGCGGCGATCACGACCGGGCAAAGCAGCTCCTTCGCGATCTGCTGCGGCGGCAGCCGGGCAATCCCGTGGCGCACCGCCTGCTCGGCGAAGTGTTGTTCGCGCAGCGAGCCGCGACCAGCATGGCCGCCACCGACCCGGCATTCGCCGCGTTGCGAGCAGCACTGCCCCGGCCCGACACGTCGTCGCTGGCGATCGCGGACTTCGTGAACGGGTACGAACGGCTCGCTCCCGAACGTCGGCTCGTCGTCGATCGCACGGCGGCCCTGTTCGCGAACAACCTCGACAAGCTGATCGCGGTGGGCGGGTCGCACGACCTGCTCCGCGAACTCGATCGCACGACCGACGCCGACGCCCGTGCGGGGCTGCGCGGCCGGCGCACGTTCGACGGCCGAGTCTGGGACGACGTGCGCGGAATGGGCGGCATTCGCGCCGCCACGGGCATCGAGGCTCTCGACGAGGCCGCGCAGTTCGGGTTCGACACGCTGGCGCACGAAGTGGCGCACCAGGTCCACCTGTTCACGTTCACTCCGCTGCAGCGGGCGCGGATCCGTTCCCTCTACCAGGACGCGATCGCCGCCGGGCGCTGCCTCGACTACTACGCGGCGAGCAACGAGGCGGAGTACTTCGGCCAGGGCGTCGAGGCGTTCGTCAGCTTCGGGAAGCACCCGGGCGGCGAGACGACGCACGGCCACACCCGGTTCGAACTGTTTGCCGTCGACCGCGAACTGCACGACTTCATCGCGTCGGTCGTGGCGCACGATCCGCTGGCGGATCCGAAGACCCGCGAGCGGGTGCTCGAGGCGTCGGTTGCGGTCGCGATTCGCTGCGGCCGCGCGAGCGAGGCCCTGACCGCGGCGTCGATGATGGCGCGTGGTCCCATTCGCGACCGGCTCGTCGCCCGGGCGACCGCCGCGCTCGCCGCTGCCTGCTGCCACTAGGGGCCGAGTACCGCCGACGGAAGTGCCGGCTCGGTGCAACCGATCGCCCTCCCGCGTGCACAGAGCAGGCATGGCCGAGGAGTCGAGAGACGTGGTCGGCGATCATGGGCCGAGGGAGCGGATCCAGCAGCTCGGCGAGCCCCGCCTGAGCGACGCGGAGTGTGTGGCGTTGATGCTCCGGACCGGTGGGCGTGGGGAGTCCGCCGAGCAGATCGGGCAGCGTCTGCTGCGGACGTTCGGCGGGTTGCCGGGGCTGGCGGCGGCGAGCCTCCGCGAGATCGCCGCGGTCGCGGGCGTGGGGCCGGTGCGTGCCGCGTCGATCTGCGCCGCGTTCGGCCTGGCGCGGCGACTGGCAGAGGCGTCCCTGCGTCCGGGCACCGCGGTCCGCAGTGGGGCGGACGTCGCCCGCGTCGTCCGGGACTCCGTCCGCGGCTCCCGCCGCGAGAGCTTCTTCCTGGT
Source organism: uncultured candidatus Brocadiaceae bacterium (assembly GCA_964538915.1). Taxonomy (GTDB): domain Bacteria; phylum Planctomycetota; class UBA1135; order UBA1135; family UBA2386; genus JAEUHQ01. Next base: position 6,160 of record CAZIFB010000066.1, read on the forward strand.
GCTGCTCGACGTGCGTCATCGCATCCTCGGCGTCCATCTCGTCAGCACCGGCGGCATCGACGCGGCGCCCGTGCACCCGCGCGAAGTGTTCTCTCCGGCGATCCGGGACGGCGCCGCCGCAGTCGTCGTCGCGCACAACCACCCGTCCGGCGATCCGACGCCGAGCGCCGAGGATCGGATCGTCACCGACCGCTTGCGCGACGTCGGCGTGCTCGTCGGCATCCACCTGCTCGACCACCTCGTCGTCGGCAGCGAGCGGTTCTACAGTTTCGCGGAGGAGGCGTTCTTCCCCGTACGTTGACCGCGCGCGTCGGATTCCCCGTTTCTCGCCGGAGACCTGACGTCGGCCGGTTCCTTCGTCGCGACGACGACGAGATGCCATCGATGAAGAGGCTTTCCGACGAGCGATTCGAATCCCTGGTGCGTGTGCACCACGCCGCGGTCTACCGAGCAGCGCATCGCCTCGTCGGCGATGCGGCGCTCGCCGCGGACGTCGCGCAGGACGTGTTCCTTCGCGTGCTCGAAGGCAAGGTGCGCCTCGACGCCGGCGCGAACGAACGGGCGACCCTTTGCTGGTTCGCCACGCGTCTCGCGGCGAACGCGATGCGCTCCCGTCGTCGTCGTGTCCACCACGAGGAGAACGCGATGCGACCCGACCGCCTTTCGACCCACGATCCCGCCGAAGTGTCTTCGGCGCAGGACCTCCACGACACCGTCCAGCGGCTGGTCGACGACCTGCCGGCCGATCTGCAGGTGCCGCTCCTGATGCGGTGTCAGGACGAACTGACCTTCGCCGCCATCGGCACCGCGCTGCGTTTGCCCGAGTCGACCGTGCACGACCGTGTCCAGCAGGCGCTGCGACGCCTGCGACACGCGCTCACCGGTCGCGGCTTCGCCGTGGCTGCGCTCGGGCTCGACGACCTCGTCGCCAGAACCGGGAACGTTGTTGCGCCGGTCGACCTGCAGGCGCGCCTGCTCGCGTTGCCGGCGCGGGCCGCCTTGGGAGTCGCGGCGCTCGGGCATCGGGCGGCCGTCCTCCTCGCCGTCGCCATGACCGGGACCCTGCTCGCGGCCGGTGCGTGGCGCCTGCGCGCGGACGACGCCGCGGGGCTTGCCGGGGCGACGGGCGTCGCGGCGGCGGTCGCGCCGGCCGCGAAGCCGGGCTCGGCCGACGCGCAGGACGCGGTCGACGCGCAGGACCCGGCGAGGCGGGAGCGGCCGGCAGACGCCGCTCGCCCCGCCACTCCGCCGAACGTCGGTGTGCGCGCCGACGACGTCGTGGTCGAGCGCTCCACGTTCCGGGGCACGGTGCGCGATGCGGCCGCGTGGCCGGTTGCCGGTGCGGCCGTCGTCGTCGTCGCTGCGGGCGGCCTGAAGCCGTTTGCGCTCGGCGACGCGGTCACCGACGCGTCGGGAACCTTCGTGGTCCACGTCGAGCCTTCCCAGCTCGCGCCTCGCCGCGTGCGCGTGCGAGTCAGCGAGGGCGCCCAGCTGCTCGTCGAAACCGATGAAATCGCTCTGCCTCGCGCGGCGGACGCCGAGCCGCTCGCTCTCGTCGTGCCGGATTCGCTCGGGACCGCGACGACACGGTGGGAGCTCGCCGTGACCGTTGCGGACGAGAGCGGCGCTGCACTGGGCGGTGTTCCCGTGGCGTTGCTGCCCGGCAAGGACGGTGCGCCGCGCGTCGACCAGGTTCGCCCGGAGGCCGGTGCGTCCACCGGTCTCGACGGGCGGGCGACCCTTCGGGGGCGCACGCTCGGCGCGAAGTTCCTGTTCGTCGACGGTCGCCCGCTCGGCCGACGCGCCGTGCTCGAGCCGATTGCGATCGACCGGGCCGGCAACCTGCAGCGCGCCGTTCGCGTCCCCGCCGGGCGGCAACTCCCGGTGCGAGTCGAGGCAGTGGAGGGCGCGGATCTCGCTTGGACCGACGTTTGGGCCGAGGACGAGGCGACCGGGATCGGCCATCGAGCCGAGGCGGGCGCCGACGGCGTTCTCGTCCTGCGAGGGCTGGGCGACGGCGCCTACACGGTGCACGTCGCCAGCACGAGCGAGTGGTCGCCCTTCGCGCAGCGCGGCGTGCGCGCGGACGGGGAACCGCGGCTGGTGCGCCTGAAGCGCCGCGACGATCCGCGCGACGTCGGCGACCACATGGCCGAGCTGCACGGCAGCCTCGTCGATGCGCGGACGGGCGACGTCGTGCCGTACTCGGCGTTCCAGCTCGACGTGCTGCCGCTGCGGGCCGGCGAGTCGACGCTGATGTCGGATCGCCTCGTGCCGCGAGGTCCTGTGCAACAGCTCGAGGCCTCGGGGGAGTGGACGCGCTTCCACGAGGTCGGGCTGACGGGCGGTGCCTACGGAGTCATCGCGACGGTGCCGGGCCACGCGCGCATGGTCGCGGAGGTCGTGCTCCGCGAGAACGAAGTGCGTGCCGACGTGCGGCTGTCGCTCGATCGCGGGGTCGAGCTACGCGGCCGGGTCGTCGGCGTCGACGGTCGTCCCGCGGCGCGCACGCACGTCTTCCTGGTGGGCGAAGGCACCCTCGCCGACGAGTGCCTCGCGAAGTGGCGCACGGTCAGCGATGCCGCGCGTGATCGGGGACCGGATCCGTCGCATCTCGTCTGGTCGGCCTGGACCGGCGAGGACGGCACGTTCGTGCTGCGGGACGTGCCCGCGACCACGGCGCTCCGCGTCGTCGCGCGCCGCGCGGACGGGTTCGCGGTGGGGGCCGTCGCGACTCCCGCTGCGGGGAACACGGTCGAGCCCATGGCGCTGCACCTCGCGCCGCGGTGATGTCCGCTCACTTCGGCTTCTTCGCAGCGCGGATGCCAGCGGCGACGATCGCCATCACGTAGTCGCCGTTCGCCTTCTGCGCCGCGAACACGACGCTTTCGTCGGCCCGGAGGCGCGCGGTCTGTTCGAACTCGATCCCTGAGACGCGCGGCAGCTGCACCGTCACCTTCTGCTTCTCCGCGAGGGTGGTCTCGTAGTCTGCGATCGGCTGTTCGACCTGCTGGAGCCGCAGACTGCACGCGACGGCCACGAGGTCGCGCTGCAACGGCAGTGCGATCACTTCGGCCGACAGTCCGTCGACCACGATGTCGACGATCGGATCCGCGACCACGGTGTCGCCCTTCCGGGTCACCTCGAAGTCCTTGATGTACGAGATGTGTTTGGCCATCCCCATGGTCGCGCTCTGCAGTGGCGCGGTTCCGATGCGTGGGGCATCGACGACCATGGCGCCCGCGGCGCGCACAGCCGCCAGCATCTGTGTGGCGGCGTCGCGCGACATCGGGAGCTGCCACCGCTCCTTGGTGCCCTGACGGCCCGCCGCGAGCGGCTCGGCGCAACACGCCGCGAAGGCGGCCTTCGGCACGACGAACACCTGGATCTCGACCTGGACGATTTCTTCGACGAACTCGGCGCCTTTTGCCAACAGGACCTCGAGGCTCGCGGCCTGCGCTGGCCTGCCGAGGAGCGCGAGCCAGCGACCGCCGAGCACCTTCAGGTCGTCGCCCTCGCCGAGCGGCGGCTCGATCAACGGGCGGAGGAACGACGCGACGTCGAGGGTTGGCGGCGGGGGCGGGAGCACTGGGGCGTCGTTCTCCGCCAGGCTGAGGCGCAGGTCGGGTCCGGATGCTTCGGGCGCTGTGCGGAAGCGCTGCAGGTCGAAGAGCCGGAACACACGACCGTGGCCGTCCTGCATCGGGACGTCCTGTGCGCACAGTGCGCCGCTGGTGATGAAGAGAACGGGCAGCCAGGGTTTCATCGGGGTTCGCTCCTTCGTTCGTAGACGGACACGCGAGTCGACGGCGACGCGGCGAGGGTCTCGCGGATCTCGAATGCGGCGGCGATGTGCGCTCGCGGCGCCAACTCGCGCAGCGTGGACGTGAAGACGTGCGAGACCGGGCGGTCCGCGCCGCGGTCGCGCACCAGCAGCAGGGTCAGTGCGACCACAGCCGCAGTCGCTGCGAGGGCGACGAGGTGCTGCCGCCGGCGCACATTAGGCATCGTCCTGTCCGCGGCGCTCGCAGCGCGGAGTGACTCGCGGTCGATCGAGTGCAGGCACGCCCGCAACTCGGCGATCGCGGCCAAGTGCTCGGGGTGTTCGAGCAGGAACGCCTGCACCTCGGCGTCGTCGAGCGGATCGCGCCGTTCGTCGAGGCACTCGTGCATGCGGGTCAGGAAGGACGCGTGGTTCATGGCGAGCGACCTCCTTCCTGCAATCGCCGCCGCGCGCGATGCAGATGGGACTTCACGGTGTTCACCGGCAGCCCGTGTTCGGCTGCGAGATCCGCCAACGAACGCCCGCCGCCGTGGAAGCCGAGCAGGAGGTCGCGTTCGAGCGGCGCGAGGACCGCGAGGCGGTGCCGGACCTCGTCGCGCCATTCCGCTGCGGCGGGGTCGTCCTGGCCGAGGACGTCGTGCGGCGCGCCGTTCGTTCGGGGCGCGCGCCGCTCGCGGCGACGATGGTCGCAGAAGCAACGGAACGCGGCCTGCTGCAGCCAGGCGAGGGCGTTGCCGGCCGGGTCGAAGGACGCGCGCAGTCGCCACACCTTCGTCCAGGTCTCTTGGAGGATGTCGTCGGCATCGGTCGGGAAAGCGCACAGCCGGCGCAGAAGGCCGCGGACGGCCGCTTCGTGGGACTGCAGGAGCGTGGCGAAGGCGGCGTCGTCCAAGGGGCGGCGTGCGGTCCCGGATGGTCCCGCAAGGCGCTCTACCACCCGACACGGGCGCGAAGTTGCAGCGTCGCCACCCGATCGGGCGTCACGCGGCATCGGTACCGAAGGGACGCAGTGCCTGGGGCCGCAGGAGCGGGCGTTCGCCGGAGCTTCGGCCGCGAAGGGCGCGGGTCACAGGTAGTCGGTGAACCAGACGTCGCTCGACAGGAGCGGGAAGAAGTCGACGCTCCCGGTATCCCACACCGCGGACTGGGCGTAGATACGGAGGCCGACGAGGCTCGAGTCGAGCGGGCCAATTGCGACCGAAGCGACTCCCGTAGCGGGATCGTGCAGCGCACCGCCGAGGAGGACGTAGTTCGTGAAGTTGTCGCCGATGTCCAGCATCACGATGCCGGGGGCGGGGCTCGGCACATTCGACACGCTCACGAAGAGGAACGTGAACGCGAGCGATGCGACGGGTCCCTGATGGATGAGCCAGTGCTGGATCTCGCCCACGGCGCGGTCGTCCTCCGTGCGCAGCGTGATGGAGGTCGGGGCGACGACTTGCAGCGTGAGCGCGTTGCTGATGCCGCCGACGGTGAACAGCCGCATCGGGTAGGTGCCCGGGGCCAGACCCTGCGGGATCGACATCTCGACGGTGTCGTGGTCGACGATGCGGATGTTGCCTTCGACCCACTTGCGTGGGTTGGCCTCGAGCTGGTGCGGCCCGACCGCGGCGCGAATCGTCCAGCCGAGGTCGACACCGGTGAACGTCGCCTTCAGCTCGGTCACCGACGGCAGCGTTTGGTTGATCCCGGTGACGACCTGGGGAAGGGGGATGAGGCAACGCGCTGCGACGTTCGTGTGGAGCTGCACGTCTCCGGTCACGGCGATCGTGTGCGCAGTCGGCTGCACGACGTTCGTTGCGGCGAGGCGCGCGCTCACACCGATGAACAGGTTGCCCTGGCCGGCCCCGAGCCCGACCTGGACCGCCGCCAGCTGTGCCAGGTCCATCGAACCTCCGGCGTTGAGTCCGCCGCCGGTCAACGTCCCGCTCGCCACGGTGTAGTAGCGCCAGGCTTCCGGGTCGACAGGACCGCCGAGGCCGTCGTAAGCCGCCGGCAGGAGTCCGGTGACCGGCGAACCAGTGGGCGGATGCAGAGGTGAGCCCGGATCGACACGCCCCGACAGTGAGAGCGACAGGGACCATTCGTCGGCGTGGTCCGACTGGCGTCGCATCACACCGTTGATCGTCGCGGTTCCGTCGTTCGCTTCGACGAACGTGCCGACCGGCAGGAACACGTAGTCGCTGCCCAGCCCCGGGATCTCGAGGCCGATGCGCGAGGGGCCGCTGCTCACCGCCGGGTCGGCGTCGACGTGGGTGGCGCAGAAGGAAGCGCTCGGCGCGAGCGTCGCGCGCAGCTGGGCCGGGCCCGTCGGGACGATCGAGCCGATCACCGGCTGTTGCACGACCGTGAGGTCGAGATCGAGGGCGAGGCCTGGCTGGACGTTCTTGTTGGATGCGCCGGCGCCGAGTTGCGCGGCGCCCTGATTGGCGACCGTGATCCGCGCCCCGTCGTACGTTCGCAGTCCGGTCATCGACCCCGTTACCTGCGTGTAGTAGGCCCAAGTCGCCGGATCGATCGAGCCGGTGGGAACGTACGCGCTCGGGTGCAGGGTGACGACCGGGCTGCCGGCGGGTGGGTAGCCGACGTCGCTGGGGCCGAGGCGGCCCGCGAACTCGAGCTGTACGAACAGCTCGCGGTCGAGCGCGATCTGGCGGTGGACGAAGGCGCTGAGGCGGGCCGTGCCGTCCGGTCGTTCCACGAACTGGCCGTCGCCGAACAGGACGAAGTCGTTGCCGACACCCGGGATCGACAACAGGAAGCCGCCGGTCTCCGTCGCCGCCGGGTCGGTTTCGGCGGTGAGGGCCACACCGTAGGTCGGGTTCTGACCGGTCGCCGCAGCGGCGAGGAGGCCAAGGGCGATGGTCGCCAGTGCAGTCGTTCTTCCAGGCAGCATCCGGACAAGATTAACAGACGCCGGGGCCGGGTCGCGGCTCCGGCACCCGCTCTGCATCCGCCGGCGGCGTGGATCGCCCCGTGCGAACGGCATGTTGGCGTCGGTCTCGGCGTGCGTCGTGCCGTATCCGCGTCCTCGCGTTGGACTGGACCATGCGGTATGGACGTGCGACCGCGGAGCCTTCCCCTGCATCGTCCTTCCCGAGCCACGGAGCCCGTCCCCGTCGCGCCGCCCGCCGCGTGGACCCGGTCGCAGTGGGCCGTGCTCGCGTTGGCGACCGCGGTGGCGGCCTGGTTGCGGTTCGCGCACCTCGGCACCTGGTCGATGTGGATCGACGAGGCGCACACCTGGCGCGACGCGAGGATGCCGTGGGCGATGCTCGATCCGGATCGCAAGCTCTACGCGCTCACCTTCACGCTGCTGCGCGGGCTGCTCGATGGCGGGTGGATCGCCGGGGACGAGTTCTCGCTGCGCCTGCCGTTCGCGATCGTCGGTGTCGCGACGATCCCGCTGCTGGCGTTGTGCGGGCGCCGCCTGACCGGTGCGTGGCCGGCGATCCTCGCGGCCTGGTTCTGGGCGGTGAACCCGTGGCACGTGTACTGGAGCCAGAACGCACGCGGCTACGTGCTGATGCTGGCGTTCGCGACCCTTGCCGCGAACCGTGCGTTCGCGTGGATCGATTCGCATCGGGCCCGCGACTTCTTCGCGATGATCCTGGCGATCGCCGTCGGGTCGGCATGGCACCCGACCGGCGCGCTGCAGGTCGCCGGTGTCGCTGCGTTCGCGTTGCTGCGCCGCGGGCGACTCGTCGCGAAGGCGGTCGGGTTCGCGGCGGTCCTCGCCGTCGGCACGCCGATCCTCGTCCGCCAGCTGCCGTTCCAGGGGTTCGTCGCGGCGAAGGACGACCCGTCGCTCCTGCACTTCGTGCAGACGGCGGCCTTCTACTACGGGCCGTTGATGCTGGTCCTGGCCGCGGCGGGCGTCGTGCTCGGACGCGAACGCTTCGGTCGTGAACGATCGCTCCTGTTGGCGTGCCTGTGGCTCGTCCCGATGTTCGTATTGGCAGTGATCGCGGCCAGCGTCGTGAAGGTCACGGCGCGCTACTCGCTCTGCACGCTGCCCGTGGTGTCGTGGCTCGCCGCAGCGGCGTGTGCTCGGGTCGGCGCGGCGATCCTCGGTGGTGCGACCGTGGGTGGGGCGGCGCGGCTGCTCGGGGCGCTCGTGCTCCCGGCACTCGTACTCGTGGAGTCGGCCGCGCAGACGTTCGCGTACCACGGCGACCGTCGTGGCGACCGGGCGCGATGGAAGGAGTCTGTCGAGTTCGTCCGCGAACGCGCCGGTGGGAAGCCGATCCGCGTCGTCGCCGTCACGCATCCCATCGCGGTCTACTACCTGCGACCGGAGCACTGGTCGTCCGGTCCGGAGAATCCGTATCCGGACATCGTGGTGTGGCCGCTGATCGACTGGATGCTCCGCGACGGGGTCGACGAGCAGAAGCGGAAGGTCTGTGAGCCGGGCGCCGCGAATCACTTCCGGTGGCATGCAGCGCAGGCTGCGCGCGACGGTGCCGTGTTCTTCGTGATGGTCACCCTGCCGGAGCTCGCCGAGATGGACAGCCTCGACGAGAACGGCGGCAAAGGCGCCGTACTGCGCCTTCTCTCGACCGAGTACGACCTCGTCATGCACTTGCCGTGCTGGGTGGGGCCGAAGGACGAGAGTGTGTACGTGTTCGCGCCGCGCGCGGAGTGACGCCGAAAGGTCGCCCTTGCCGCTTCCGACCGGGCGATCGATCATGCCCGCATGATCCGGTCGATCGCGGTCTCGTTCTCCGTTGCCCTCGGCGCGTTCGCGCAGCAGCCGACCGACGCGCCCGATCGGACGCCGAGCGACTTCATCCGCTTCGTTCGGGTCGACGACGGCGGTCATCTCGACACCGCGATCACGACCTACCGGCGCGGCGACGTCGAGCTGACGTTGTTCGGGGCGGTTCACATCGCCGACAAGGCCTGCTACGAGGCCATGAACGACCGCTTCACGTCGTGCGACGCGCTCCTGTACGAACTCGTCGGGCCGGCCGACCATCGGCCGTCGAAGGAGCAGAAGCGCGAAGGCTTCAACCCCATTGCGCTGCTGCAGCGCGGCCTCGAGAACGCGCTCGAGCTCCACTTCCAGCTCGATGTCGTCGACTACTCGCCGGCCAACTTCGTGCACGCGGACATGACGCCGGCCGAGTTCGAGCAGAGCATGGAGGAGCGAGGGGAGAGCCTCCTCACGATCATGCTCGACATGATGATGTCGGGCATGGAAGCGCAGCGCGCCAAGGCGGAGGACGGCGAGCCGCCGCCGCCCGTGGACCTCGTCAAGGCGTTCCGCAGCGGCGAAGGTCGGCACACGCTGCGGATGCAGTTCGCGACGCAGTTCGAGGACATGGAGGCGATGGTGGCGGGCGGCAAGAACGGCACCCTGCTGCAGGGCCGGAACGAAAAGTGCCTTCGCGTGCTCGCGCGCGAGATCGAGGCCGGCAAGAAGCGGATCGGGATCTACTACGGCGCCGCGCACCTGCCGCACATGGAGCAGCGTCTCGTCGGCGACCTCGGTTTCCGAAAGGTGGCGCACGAGTGGCTCGTGGCGTGGGACTGCAAGAAGCGACCGGACGCCAAGTTCGACCGAGCGCTCGTGAAGCTGCGGCAGCAGTGCCGGGATCAGCTGGCCGTTCTCGCGGCGGCGGCGCATCGGTACCGGCTCGCCGAGAACGCGGCAGCGCCCGTGGCGGTCGACGTGCTCGCTGCGGAGCGCCCGGGCGGCCTCCCGTACTACCAGGGGCCGATGGCCGACCCGTGGGGGCGGCCGTGGGTCGTTCGCAAGCGCACGCAGGGAACCCGCTGGGAGATCGTGAGCGCCGCCCAGGACGGCGCGGTCGGCACCGACGACGACATGGTCGAGCAGGAACCGCGCGGTCGCTAACCGGAGGCGTGGTCGGTGCCTTCGGGTGCGCCGCGCAGGTGCACCGGCTGGCCGCGCTTCCTCAGCTTCAGGTTCAGGAACTCGACCGCGATCGAGAACGCCATCGCGAAGTAGACGTAGCCGTGCGGGATGTGCAGACCGAGGCCTTCGCCCATCAGCGTGAAGCCGACGAGCAGGAGGAAGCTGAGCGCGAGCATCTTGACGGTCGGGTGTCGTTCGACGAACGCGCAGATCGAGTTGACGAAGGCGACCATCACCGCGACGGAAATGAGCACCGCGAGCACCATCACTTGCAGGTGGGACACCATGCCGACCGCCGTGATGACCGAATCGAGGGAGAAGACGAGGTCGAGGAGCGCGATCTGCACGAGCACGGAGCCGAAGCTGACCGTTCCGGCGCCGGCCTTCGCGGTGTCTTCGCCCTCGAGCTTGTGATGGATCTCGGTGACGCTCTTCCACATGAGGAAGAGGCCGCCACCGAGGAGGATGAGATCGCGGTACGTGAAGGTCTTTCCCAACACGCCGAACAGCGGGTCGACGAGCTTCACGATGAAGCCGATCAGGGACAGCAGCGCGAGCCGCATCACCATCGCGAGCGCGAGCCCGGCTCGCCGCGCCTTCGCCTGCTGCTCCTTCGGCAGCTTCCCGGACATGATCGAGATGAACACGACGTTGTCGATCCCGAGCACGATCTCGAGGAACGTCAACGTGACGAGCGCGACCCAGGCCTGCGGTTCGTGAATCCACTCCATGTCGCGGCAGGGTAGCGGCGCGGCCGAAGCGGCGCGAATTCGGGTCAGCTGTCCTGGCTCGAGTCGAGCAGGCGCCGCAACCTCGCTTCGTCGAGCAGCGAAACGATGGTCTTCGTCTGCGTCGGGACCACGGCCCCGGGCGCCGCTCCTTTCGGCTTCCGCACGTGCTTCTTCGCGGTGTAGACGACTTCGATGCGGACTTCGCCGCGCGCCTTGCTGAAGTGGACCGCGAGGGCCGCGGCGTCGAGAAGGGTCTCCAGGCTCGCCGTCTTCTGTTTCGGCAGTCGGACGACGACATGCGATCCCGGCCGGCCGCCGCCGACGTGCAGCCACAGGTCGTTGCCGTTCGCGAAGCGCATCGTGAGGCGGTCGTTCTGTTCGTCGTCTCGCCCGACGAGGATCGGATACCCCTCGGCCGACACGTAGCGACGGAAGTTCTCGGCGCGCTCGACCGCGCGCGGTCGTGTCGCATCGCGTCGTTCGCCCGGTGCGCGCGGCAGCGCGCCGAGCCGCCGCAGGTCCGTCGCGATCGCGGCGAGGTCGTGGCTCGCGTCGGCGGAGCGCTGGTCGACGGCGAGCAGGCGCGCCTCGATCGCGGCCAGCGCGGCTTCGGTTCGCTCCGCCTCGGCCAGTCGGCGCACCGCGGTCTCGCGACCGTCGTCGAGCCGGCGAGCCTTCTCGTAGACGGCGCGGGCCTGCACCGTCACTGGGCGGCTCGGATCGAGTTCGATCGTGCGTGGATCGCCCGTGACGGGATCCGGGAACGTCATCGACGCGGCACCGCGCGGCACCGTGTGTGCGAAGGCGAGCATCATGTCTGCCTGTTCCCGCAGGTGCTTCGTGCGTTCGACGTCGGCGAGTTGCGCGCCGAGGCCGGCCGCCTTGTCGCGCGCCGACGTCAGCGCCCGGCGCAGGCCGCGAAGGCAGCGATCGTGTTCGGCGGCGATCTCCGCGGCTCGATCGTCCGCGGAGAACGCGGCATCGATCGACGCCAGGACCGGCGGTGCGAAACGCGGCGGGGGATCGGCCCGGGGCGTCGCCATCACGGGCGGCGCCACGTAGAGGTCGCCCGTTCGCAACGTGCGCACGGCGGTTTCGACCTCGCGCGACAGTGCGACGGCGATCCCTTCCGCGTCGAGCAGGGCCCACAGGCCGCGGGCGCCGAACAGCTCGATGACGAGCCGGCGATCGCCACCGGCGGACGAGAACTGCAGTTCGCACGCGCGTTCGCCCGGCGTCTGGACGATCCGGCGCAGCGTCGCCTCGGTGAGGTGGCGTGACGCGGTGGCGAGGGCAGGACTGCGAACGAATGCGTCCTTGCCGAAGCGCCGCGACGTGGTCGTGATGCGCGCGCGAGCGCCGCCGAGCGCCACGTGCACGAACGTCTTCGCGTCCGCCGTGCCGGTACGCAGCACCAGCAGCAGGTCGTCGTCGCCTCCCGGGGGCCGCATGCCGACGACGTCGACCACGGTCGCCCCGGCGAGCACTTGCAGCTCACCGAGCGCGGCCGCGAGCTCCGCAGCCGAGAGGCCCCGTGTGGCGCCGCCCGGCGCGAGCATGGCGCTACTTCTTCAGTTCCTCGACCGGATCGTAGATCCAGCCGTACGCCGCATAGTCGTAGCCGACGATGCCCTCGGGGAAGAACAGGCCGAGTTCGCGGGTCGCCGCTTCGGGGCTGTCGCTGCCGTGCACGAGGTTGTAGCTGCGGCTCACACCGTAGTCGCCGCGGATCGTGCCCGGGGCCGCGTCGGCGCCGAACGTCGCACCCATGAGATTGCGGCAGATCTTGATCGCGTCGATGCCCTCGAGAGCGAGGGCGACGACTGGCGAACTCGTCATGAACTTCACGAGGCCCGGATAGAACTTGCGTTCGCGGTGCGCTTCGTAGTGGCGGGCGGCGAGCTCCGGCGTGATCTTCATGAGCTTCATGGCCACGAGCTTGAGGCCCTTCTTCTCGAAGCGGCTCAGGACTTCGCCGACCAGGCCGCGTTGCACGGCGTCGGGCTTCAGCAGGATGAGGGTGCGTTCCATGGATTGCGTGCAGGAAAAGGGGCGAGGATGATACCAAGCGTGTTCGCCGCTCCCGCAGCCATTTCGTCGTCGATCGCACGAACCTCGCTCGCGGCGGCCCTGCTTCTGCTCGGGGGCTGCGAAGTGCCGCCGGAGCCGTCGATCGCCCGCCTCGCGCGCGATCGCGAACTCGGTGCGGCGCAGGTGAGACGGGCGGAGCACCGGCGCGAACTCGCCCGTCTCGAACAGGAAACCACGGTCACGGCCGCCGCGGTGATGGCGACGAAGGGGGAGTCGATCCGGCGCGCCCACGAACTCCGGGCGGTGCTGGCCGAACTCGGCAATCAGGTCGCCCGCCTGCGCGACGCCGAGCGGGACCTCGCGGCGGCGCGCGAGAGGGCCGCGGCGGTCGAGGAACAGATCGTGCCGCTGCGCGAAGTCGAGCGCACGTTGCGCGACCAGGAGGTGTTGCGCGCGGCGGCGTCGGAGCGGGCGGGTGCGCTCGAGGCCGAAGTCCGCATCCTCACTGCAGCGGCCGACGCGAAGGACGCAGAACTCGGTCCGCGCATCGCGGCGCTGCGCGCGCGCCTCGACGCGGCGCAACAGGTCGAGGGTGCGCTCGCCGCCGCGAACGCGGCGGTCGCGGCGGCCCTGAAGGTCCTCGAACCGCCAGCCGCGGCGCCGGCGGCACCGACTCAGGCAAGCCCGCCGCCGGGCGCGAAATGACCGCTACTGCGGCCACTCGTGGTGGAAGAACGTCCCCGCGGGCTTGTCGACGCGCTCGAACGTGTGGGCGCCGAACAGGTCGCGCTGTGCCTGCGTGAGATTCTGCGGCAGCGTCGCGCGGCGGAACGAGTCGAAGTAGCTGAGTGACGCGCCCATCGCGAGAGTGGGCACGCCGTGTTCCGCGGCCAGCGCAACGACCCGGCGCCATGCGGCCTGGTTCTGTTGGAGGAACCCGCCGAGTTCCGGGTCGAGCAGCAGGTTCGGCAGTTTCTTCTGTTTGCCGAACGCGGCCTGGATGCTGCGCAGGAAGCGCGCGCGGATGATGCAGCCGCCTTTCCAGATCCGCGCGATCTCCGCGAAGTCGAGGCCCCACTTCTTCTCGGCGTCCGCGGTGGCCAGGAGGTCGAGCCCCTGCGCGTACGAGCAGATCTTGCTGCAGTAGAGCGCGTCGCGCACGGCGTCGATCAGGTTCGTCGGCGCACTGCCCGGGGCGGGGCCACGCAGCGTCTTGCTGGCGGTGACGCGCTGGTCCTTCATCGCCGAGAGGCAGCGCGCTTCCACAGCGGCATGCATCGTCGGCGCGGGGATCCCGTAGCGCAGCGCCATCTCGGAGGTCCACTTGCCGGTGCCCTTCTGCCCGGCCTTGTCGAGGATCACGTCGACCATCGGCCGCTTCGTCTCGGGATCGGTCGTCCGCAGGATGCGCGCCGTGATCTCGATGAGGAAGGACTCGAGGAACCCCTTGTTCCATTCGGCGAAGGCCGCGGCCATCTGCGCGTGCGACATGCGGAGCACGTTCTGCATCAGGTCGAAGCACTCGGCGATGATCTGCATGTCGCCGTACTCGATGCCGTTGTGCACCATCTTCACGAAGTGCCCCGCGGCACCGGTGCCGACGTGCGTGACGCACGGGCCGTCGTCGACCTGTGCGGCGATCTTCTTCAGGATCGGCGCGAGTTCGTCGTACGCGCTGCGTTCGCCGCCGGGCATGAGGCTCGGGCCGTTGAGCGCGCCCTCCTCACCGCCGGAGACGCCCATGCCGACGAAGCGGAAACCCTTCGCCGCGAGTTCACGGGCACGTCGTTCGGTGTCGTCCGGGTGCGAGTTGCCGGTGTCGATCACGAGGTCGCCCGCCTCGAGGAAGGGCAGGAACGTCGCGATCGTGTCGTCGACCGGCGACCCTGCCTTGACGAGCAGCAGCAGCTTGCGCGGCCGCTTCAGCGACGCGGCCACTTCCTGCGGCGTCTTCGCGCCGACCATCCGCCAGCCCGGCTTGCACCGCGCCAGCGTCGCTTCCGTCTTGTCCCAGGACCGGTTCCACACGGTCACCGGGAACCCGTTGCGGGCGATGTTCAGGGCGAGATTCTGGCCCATCGTGGCCAGACCGACGACGCAGATCTCTGAGGTTCTTTCCATGCGGGCCTCGGCCCGCACTCTATCGCTCGCTCACCTTCCGCCCGAACGCTTTGTGCCGCGCATCAGCGCGGTGCCGTGAGCGGTGCGGTGGGTGCGGGCTGCAGATTCGCGAGCCACGAGGCCCACGTGCGCGGGTCGGCGCCGGGGTCGCTCTTCGTCAGGTCCTTCAGCGCCCGTTGCCATGCGCGCACGATGACGGTCTCTTCGTAGACGCCGGCGACCGTGACGTCGAGCACGGTGCCGCTCGTGAGGGCATCGACCTTCGGGTCGGCGATGAACGCGGCCTGCGCGACCTCGACGTCGTAGTCGCGGATGTAGGCCTGCTGCTGCAGGAACGCGACGTGGGCGCGCACGCCGTTGCCGCCGCCGCCCGCGAGTCCCGCTCCGGCGCTCGGCCCCGCCATGACGATCATCTTCACGGCGTCGGCGTGGCCGAGGTTCGCGAAGGCCTCCGCAGTGCGGATGCGGACCTTGCCGTTCGGGTGGGTGAGGCCCGGCGCGAGGTAGGCGACCGCGTCGGCGTCGGCGCGGCCGCGCGCGATGTCGATGGCCGTGCGACGAACGTCGGCGCTGCCGTCGAGGATCGCCGTGCGCAGGACGAAGCGATCGTTGCCCGCGAGCTCCCTTCGGTCGAGCGCCGACAGAGCGCCGATGCGCCGCCGCTCCGCCGAACTGCGCCGCGCTTCGGTGCGAAGGTCCTGGTCCGCGTTCGGTTCACGGACGAGCAGCGTCTCGATCGCCGCCGCGCGCCCGACGCTGGTGTCGGCTCGCAGGCGATCGAGCAGCTCGTGCACCCGAACGGCGGTTGCCGCGCTGCGGAAGCGGCGCGGCAGCAGCTGCGGCTCGAGCTGACCCAGGAATTCGTCGAGCCGGCGCCTCGTTGCGCGCGCCGAGTCGTCGTTGGCGCGGTTGCCGAGTGACTTCACGACTTGGTCGGTGTAGCGCCACATGTCCGGTTCGAGGCCGAAGTCGCGCGCGACCTGGGCCAGCTGCAGCAGGTCGTAGGGCGTACTGCCCTGTTCGCGTGCGCGCTTCGACAGGTCGGCGCGCAGTTCGTCGTCGGTCCGGCGCCGCGTCACCTTGGCCTTCGGCACGGCGACGACGCCGTCGATCGTCGTCACTTCGAGCGTGTCGCCCCGTTCGACGACCTTGCCCACCAGCACGCGTCCATCGTCGAGCCTCAGCTCGTCGGCGCGCGCGGTCGGCACGGCGGCCAGAAGGAAGACGGATGCGGCGAGCAGCGGGAAGGAGCGCGGCAGCGGTCGTTCGGACATGGGTTGCGTTGGCGTTCGGGAATCGGGCCCGCCGCCGAGGGCGCGGCGACGGAGTGTGGGCGCTCACGCCGGCCTTGGTATGCTCGCGGCCGGCGGCGAGGCCGCCCCGCCGAGCATGAAGCGTACCGAAGTCGTCTTCGCAATCGTCCTGTCGTTCGTGCCCGCCTCGCTCACCGCCCAGGAGGGCGGGAAAGTGCCCGAAGCACCGCCTCGGCCCGATCCTGTGGAGGGGATCGTGCAGGGAATGCAGGCCGCGGAGCAGCGCGCGACGTCGTTTCGACTCGAGATCGCGACGGTGGGACAGTTGCCCGGCGGGCTGGAAGCGACCACGAAGGGTGTGCTCCATGTCCTGCGCGGGACACAGCCGGCGCTGCACGCCGCGGTCGAGTTCTCGTTCGCGGACGGACTGCGGGGGCGCATGGAATCGGCCCGAAACGCCCAGGGCGTGGTCCTGTTCGAGGACGACCCCGTCACCGGGGAGCTGTTCGTGCGCATCGACGCCGTGATCGTGGCGGATCTGGAATGGGCGGGCGCGGTCCTGAAGCGTTCCGACCTGCCGGGAATGGCGGACGAGCGTGCCGAATCCCCGCTCGGCAGCGCCGTCGTCGCGGATCTGCGGCGATCGTTCGCACTCGTGCCCTCCGACAAGAAGGAGCGGGACGGTGAAGCCGGCACGTGGCTCGTCGGTGCCCGCCGCAACGATGTCGACGAGGCGGACCCCGACTTGCCGATGGCCGATCGTGTGGAGCTGTTCGTGCGGGCGAAGGACCACGCGCTGCTCGAGGTGCGGCAATGGCAGCGCGAGAAGGTCGTGCAGCAGATCGTGGTGGCGAAGGTCGAGGTCGATCCCGACCTGCCGGCGTCGATCTTCCAGGTCGACGGGCGCGGCTCCAAGCCGCGCGAAGTGCAGACCTACTCGCCGATGTGGGAGCAGATCCAGCAGGTGCTCCGCCAGGCCGAGGCGCGTGCGGCCGAAGCGAAGAACCCGGACGGCACGCCGGTCGACCCCGCCACCGCATTGCGGCCGAGCCGCCGGAAGTGAAGGCCCCTTCGGGCTCTCACCCGCGGTCTTCTTCGGCAGGCGGTGCCTCGTTGAGCTCGAGGCCTTTGTAGCGCGACTTCGCGTAGTCGATCTCGAAGTCCGAGTGGAACAGGGCGACGAAGCGCCCCGCCTCGTCCTTCACGACCATCGGCAGGATCTCGAGTACCTCGTCGGTCACGTCGGCGACCCAGCGGGCGCGCGTCCAAGCCTTGCGGTCGAGCCGTAGTTCGACGTTGTATTCGTTCTCGAGCCGCCACTGGAAGACCTCGAGCTGGAGTTCGCCGATCGCGCCGAGGATCGGTTCGCGCGCGCCGAAGCGCGGCCAGAAGACCTGCACGACACCTTCTTCGCCGAGCTGTTCGAGGCCCTTGCCGAAGCCCTTCGACATCGAAGGCTCGCGCGGCGCGACCTGCGCGAAGATCTCCGGTGCGAAGCGCGGGAA
>CAZIFB010000067.1:0-21826 GCA_964538915.1 uncultured candidatus Brocadiaceae bacterium
GGTCCCGCGCGAAGTGAACAAGCGCCGCCAGCAGAGTCTGGCGATTCGTTGGCTCATCGACGCTGCGCGGAGCAAGCGCGGCAAGCCGATGGCGAAGTCGCTCGCGGAGGAGTTGTTCGACGCGTTCAACAACCAGGGCGCTGCCGTGACCAAGAAGGAGAACGTGCACAAGATGGCCGAGGCGAACAGCGCCTACAGTCACTTTGCGTGGTGATGGCACTTTGCGTGGTGATGGCACTTTGCGTGGTGATGGCACTTCGGTGGTGATGGCAGTTCGAGTGGTGTGACTCGCGTGGTTCTCGGCTCGCCTGGGAGCCGGTTGGTCGGCCCGGGCCCCGATGGGACGGGCGGAGTTGGTGTGACGGCCGCCATTGGGGCGGCCGCTCGTGCTTCTGGGCGGGAAGACTCGGCGCAGAATTCCGTCCGACGGTGTTCTTCGCGATGCTCCGTTCCCTGGCTAGACTGCGAACCCGCCGATGAGACTGCCCATTCCGCTGCTGCTCTATGTGACCTCGGCCGGCCTGTTCGCATTCGCCGGTTGGACCGTCTACCAGATGCTGCCGCTTTGGAAGGACTCGGTTCGCACGGAAGCAACGGGCCTCGGTCAGCGAGAAGCGGAGAAGCTCCTGACCAGCGGGAAGGGGCAGGGTGGGCCGTCGATCACCTGGCGTTACGGTCAGGGCGCTTGGTGGCAGGCGTTCCGTGACGCCAACTTGATCGGCAAACTGCCACCGCCGCCTCCGGAGGCGAACTCCGAGGCCGAGAAGCCGCCGCCCGTCGTCGAGAAGCCCGTTCGCCCACTCGAAGAGCTCTTCGAGTTGGTCGCGATCGTCTCCGACTCCCAGTCGGGTGCCGGCGCGAACTCTCACGTCATCCTCCGCTACAAGCCGGAGGCGAACATCCAGCCGCCGGAGTGGTATGTCCGCGAGAACATGATGCCGCCCGCGGCCTCGGCGCCTGCGGTGGCTCGCGATGTCGTGGCGACGCGGCCGCCCACCACGAGGCCAGGAGTGACTCCGCCGGCGCCGCCAGCCGCCAGGCCGCCGGCCAACGGAGCGCGGCCGTCTTCGCCGATGCCGGTCTCGAACGTCGGGCGCGAGATGCTGCAGAAACTCTGGATCGACGACGGCGGTGATCCGCGGCGGAGCAGTCACCTGTGGGAGCCGTACCCGGAGATCAAGCTGGTGCGGGTTGCGCCTGACGCTCGCTCGGCGTTCTTCGTGCGCGTTCCGCCGCCGCCGAAAGAAGGCGAAGCCGCGGTCGAGCCCAGGGAGGAGGAGATGCTGAAGACGAGCCTCGGCCTCAGCCAGGACGTGCTTTGGGCACTTCGACGCTTGGAGGGCCGGGGCGACACGGCGGTTCGCACCGCGCCGGCGGCGCCCGCGGCGCAGCCGAAGTGGCTCGACGTCGAGGAGACGACGATGGTGAACCGCACGGTCAACATCGGTCGCAAGGACGAGCGCGTCTTCCGGGACAATCCCGACCAGATCTTCTCCCAGATCAACCTCGACACCTACGTGAGCAAGAGCGGTTCGCTCAGCGGCCTGCAAGTGCGGAACGTCGACCCCCAGCTCGCCGCGCGCTTTGGGGTGCAGCAGGGCGAAGTGCTCGTCGAGCTGAACGGCCGTCCTGTGCAGACGAAGGCCCAGGCGATGCAGGTGGGCAAGGCCGACTACGAACGCGGGGTGCGGACCTTCCAGACGAAGTGGTGGAGCAACGGCCAGATCGTCGAGCGCACCTACCAGGCGCCCGATCGCTGAGCGTCGCTGCGTTCGCCGAACGGTGCGCCGATGCGTGAACCGTGCCGACTCCTCACGATCGATCGCGGCAACAGCACCCTCGACTGTCTTCGTCACGATGACAGTGCCCGCCTGCGTCTCGACGGCGTCGCTCCCGACCTCGAAGCGCTGGACGGGCTCGTCGCATTCGCACCGCCTCGTCACTGCGTCGCATCGACCGTTGTTCGCAATGGACTCGCTGCCGTCGTCAAGGTTCTGACGGCGCGCGGGATCGAGATCCACGTCGCGGGCATCGACGTTCCCTGCCCCCTCGCGCTCGACTACGAAACGCCCGAGACGCTCGGTTCCGACCGATGGCTCGGGGCGCTCGCGGCGCATCGACGCCATGGCCGCGCAGTCGTGGTCGACTGCGGCTCGGCGACCACCGTGAACCTGGTCGAACTGGACGGCACGTTCCGCGGCGGTCCGATTGCCCCCGGTCTGCGAGCATTCGCTGCCGGGATGGCCGCTGTCACTCCGGCGCTACCGAGCCCCTCGATCGACGCTCTGGTCGAGATGCCGCCTCGATCGTCGCGCGCCGCAGTGGATGCAGGAGTCCTCGTGGGCTACGCGGGTCTCGTCGAGCGTCTCGTGGTCTCGATGGCGGCAACCGCGCGCGGGCCGGTGAACGTCGTGTTGACCGGGGGCAACGCTGCGGTGCTGCTGCGTCACTCGCGGCTCGTCGTGAGCCACGAGAGCGATCTGGTGCACGAAGGGCTTCGCCTCGTCGCCGAGGAGCACGGATGGAACTGCTGACTCCCATGGGAGTCGCCGGCATCGCGATCTTCCGGGCCGTCGGCAACGAACGCGACCGTCTCGCGAGTGTGCTGCGGGCGCGCGGTGGGGGGGCGTTCCCCTCGCGTCCCGAAGGTCCCCCGCGTCTCGCGTCGCTGGTCCTGGACGGAGTGGTCGTCGACGAAGTGCTGGTCGTGGATCGCGGCCCGCTCGGTGTCGAACTGCACACGCACGGTGCGCCCGCTGTCGTGTCGGCGATTCGCGAGTGCTTCGCCGCGACTGTTTCCGAGCCGTCCGTTGCACTTCGGCTCGCGCGCGAGGCGATGTCGGACGAACAGCTGGACCTCGCGGCCGAACAGGCAGCCGCGGATTTCGACGCGTTCTGTTCGAGCCTGCGCCTGCTACCGCCGCCGGAACGACCCGAAGCGCTCGACGCGGCGAGACGTCGTTCTGTGGTGGCGCGTGCGCTCGCCGCGCCGTGCCGCGTCGTCTTGATGGGAGCGCAGAACGCCGGGAAGTCGACGCTGTTCAACGCGCTCCTGTCTCGTGAGCGTGTGCTCACGGGCGGGTTGCCGGGGCTCACCAGGGACACGGTGGAGGAGCGCACGGCCCTGGCGGGCTATCCGTACGAACTGGTGGATGCTGCCGGAGAGGGGGTCGCGGAGTCGCCGCTGGATCGACAGGCGATCACCGTGTCGCGCGCTGCGCGGGTCGGTGCGCTCACGATCCTCGTCGTCGATCGCTCGATCGGGCCATCGGTCTTGGATCGCAGCCTGGCGACCGGCGCGACCATCGTGGTGGCCAGCAAGTCCGACCTGCCGGCGGCTCCTTGGCCCGACCACGTGCCACAGCATCTCGTCGTGTCCTGCTCAGGCGGAGACCATGGCCTGATCCGCTCCCGGGTGGGAGATCTGCTGCGTTCTGCGCGCAACCTGCCGCAAGCGGGCCCCGTAGGTGGGCCTGCCGCGCTCACCGATGCGCAGTGGTGCCGCCTCGCCCTGGAGACCTGATCGGGAGCGTTGTCGCGCGAGTTGTCGCGGCTCCCCGCGCTCGGCATGATCGCGGGGGATGCCGGACTTCGAGAAGCGCGACCTGGTTTCCATCGAAGACCTGAGCACGGCGGAGATCCTCGAGCTGTTCCATCATGCGGACGAGTTCCGGGCGAACCTGCTCGCGTGGTCCGACCTGTGTCGAGGCGCCATCATGGCGACCTTGTTCTTCGAGCCGAGCACGCGCACGCGCCTCAGCTTCGAGTCCTCGATGTTGCGACTCGGTGGTGGCGTGATCACTGCGGCGGACGAGAAGAACACGAGCCGTTCGAAGGGGGAGTCGCTGGCGGACACGGTTCGTGTGGTGGGCGGCAGCTACGCCGACATCCTGGTCGTCCGGCACCCGGAGGACGGCGCCGCGAGAGTGGCCGCGCGCTACGCGCGGGTTCCGGTGATCAACGGTGGCGACGGGGCCCATGAGCATCCGACCCAGACCCTGTGCGATCTGTACACTCTGTGGAAGGAGAAGGGCCGCCTGGAGGGCCTCGAGGTCGTGCTGTGTGGCGACCTGCGTTACTCGCGCACGATCCACTCCTTCTGCTACGCGTTGGCGCGATTCGGGGCCAACATCGTGACGATGCCGTATCCGGGCTTCGAGTTGCCGGATTACGTGCTCCACCGCCTGCGGCGGGACTTCGGAATCCAGGCCGCCGCGGCGTCGGTGGCGGACCTGCCCGGAATCGCCGGCAGCAGCAACGCGGCGGCCTACCTCACCGCGAGCAAGCCGCATCAGCTGGCCCTCTTCACCAACCTCACGAACGTCGAAGTGAATCGCATCGACGCGATCTACATGACTCGTGCCCAACGCGAGCGCCATGCGGGTGAGGACACGAAGAACTACCCGAGGCTCACGCGGACGACGCTCGGTGCCGCCGCTGCGAAGGATGCCCGGATCATGCATCCGCTGCCGCGCGTCGACGAGATCGACTACGACGTCGACGACGATCCGCGTTCGGTCTACTTCCGCCAGGCAGAACTCGGCGTTCCGATGCGCATGGCATTGATGGCGTTCCTGATGGGGAAGATCCAGCTCCGCGCGAGTCCGCCGCCGAGCCTGTCGGTCACTCCCGGGATCGCCGCCGGCGCCGGACTGCGTTGTCGCAACGAGCGGTGCATCACCAACAACGAAGGAGTCCGATACCTCGTGCGCGACTTCCGGCTGCGTGAAGCGGAAGTGCCCCCGGTGCTGTCGTGTGCGTACTGTGAGCGCGAGATCGAGGCCCGTTTCGTTGGGCATGCGGAGACGCGCGTCGCGCATCGCTACAACGCGCCCGAAGCGCGCCGGATCAGGCCTGCGCAGCGCGTCTACTTCGAGTCCGATGCCCAGGCAGTGGCAGCGGGTTTCCAGTGCCCAGGAGATGGCGCGTGACGGCGGATGACGCCGCCCTTGCCGCCGGTGGCGTAGCCCCCGAGCGGAACCGCACCCCGGGAGCGCGCAACAGCCTTCGGACTGGCGGTTCCGCCGTGCGGTCAGGATGCCCTAAGCAGCTTGTCGAAAAACAGTTGTGGGATCTTGTCGCGACGGGGAGGGGCGGCATGATGTTTGAAAGTTCGGAGTCGCCCTCCCGAGCCGCCGGTTCGTTCCCGCCGACCGCTCGCCGTCGCAACCCGATGTACCATCCCCTGCTTTTCGTGCATCCCTCCTGCGAGATCATGCTGCCGGCCAATCCGGGAGCGGGATTCCCGTCGGGTGGGCTGGCGGTGGCTGGTGCGCGCATGTGCGAGAGGAACTGATGGCGACTCTGCGAGACTCCACCGTGTCCAACTTGAACGCGTTGACGAACATGCCCGAAACAATCCTTGGTATCTCGGCCTCCGAAGCTCGCTTCGTTCGATCTTCGGACCGGCGATCGTCGGACAAGTGCGCTCGTGGGACCGTCGCGACGCTTGCGCTCGGTGTGATGGCCGCTTGCGGCGGTGGCGGCGGGGGACCCTCAGGGACCGGTGAGGCGACCACCGTCCACCCGATCCTGGAACGAACCGAGTACGGCCGACTCGTCGATGTCTACGGGCTCGACGGCACTTCGATCGAACTGGTCCAGCGAGACGTCTTGATCGGTCCGAGCATCCAGGATCAGCGTGCGACCGGCGACTCCACGCCGGACTCGCAGATCCAGTACGACTTCATCGGCTCGGATCCGGATACCTTGCAGCCCCGCTTGCTGCTGCCGCGCGAGAAGTCGAGCCCGGCATTCCAGACCCTGTTCGAATCGCTCGACGACAGCGTGCGCGAGGTTTCGCCGATGGCGTTCGGTGAAGCCGGCGGATCCGCGTTCAGCGTGGTGCCGCGGAACGCGGCCATCCGCATGACCTTCACGGCTCCTTTGGGTGTCGGCGACGAGTTCTTCGTCGAGCGCGACGCGTCGGGGCTCGTCTCGGGTCTGCGGAACACCGAGGCCGTTCAGCTGCTGAAGATCGTCGGCGACCCTGCGCAGCCGAACGCCTTCGTGCCGATCCCGGCTCGCGTCTCCGTGCAGGGCCGGACCCTCGTGCTCGATCCGGTTCTGCTCGGTTCGGAAGGGCTGCAGTACCAGACCAGCAACAACGCGGCGGGCCTTCCCGAGTCGCCGAACCAGTCGGGTGCCAACATCCGTGTTGCGATCGCCCTGGACGGTCCGCTGGCGATCCCGGGTCTGCGTGAGGGACCGGCAGCCCTCACCGGGCTCAACAACAGCCAGCTGCCTGCGATCATCCGCGACTTCCGTTCAGGCAACGCGAACGACACGTCGGCGGAGATCACGCGCGGCTTCGTCCGCGACCCGCTGCCCCTCCGCATCGTGGGCGAGCTGCCGATGTATCTCGAACGCGTCGACAGCGTGAACGCGTCGACGCAGGAGATTTCCGTCTACAAGGGCGGGGTCGTGCACGAGATCGATCGCGGCGACGTCATTCGTATCGTCAGCGCGACAGCGGGGCTCGTGGGGTTCGGCGAAGTGGTGGTGGATCCGGAGGACGATCGTGGGCAGCCGGCCGTGCAGCACGTCCGGGTTCGCATCCGGCGAATCAACGATCTGGAGACGTTCGATCCCCGCAACCTGCCGGGCTACCCGGCCAACGTCACCGACCGCGAGCCGTGGCTCGTGGCCAACGCTCCGCGCGCCGTCTGTGTCGCGGAGTTCACGGCGGGCGGCAATGTGGTGAACGGAGTCGTCACCGGTGACGACCCCAGGTACTTCTTGCGGTTCACGCCGACTCCGCGACCGAACCTCGACGGCTCGATCCCCGAATCCAGCGAGTTCGTTTCGCCCTTCGCGGCGGCGGTGGTGCGCTTCACCAAGCCGGTCGACATGACCACCGTGAAGTCGGCCGACACGTTCTTCTTCGCGATGCGAGACCTGGTGACGACGGAGAGCATCGCCGACTTCATCGCCTCGCGTCCGAACGCCGACGGCGGCATCGGTATGGAACCCGCTGCGTTCAAGATCGCGAAGTACCGGACGCCGTTCCTGATCGGTGCGCGCGTGGCCGACGAAGATGGGTCGCAGACCGCCTTGCGCCTGCAGCCGACGTCGGGTTTCTATCTCGACGACACGATGCGCAATCCGCCCGCGGGTGCGGACTACCGCTACTTCCTGCATCTGATCGCGAACTCTCCGACCGAAGGCGGTATCCGCGACCTCGCCGGCAACTCGCTCGACCTGCAGGGCGACACGGCCGATCGCGACAACGCGGTCGTGATCCCGTTCACGATCGACACACGCATGAGCGGCAACCTGCCGTTCTTCGACGACAACATCACCGTGTCGCTCGTCCGTCGCTACGCCGACCGCGACGAGGACGAGTATCCTTCCTACTACGTCCCGTCGGAGGTTCCGGCGCCGGGTACGTCGAAGGCGGCGTCGGTGGCGATCGAGGACATCTTCGGGGGCTTCGTCTATCAGGACGGGAAGATCATCGCGCGTCCGACCACGCGCTCGCGTGTCGTCGCCGACGACAACCAGCAGCCAGTCGGTATCCAGGGAACCCTGCTTGCCTGGTGCCCGGAGCGCCTCACCAACAATGAGCCCCAGACCGCGTCGAACTCGGCGACGAGTCTCGTGAATCAGGGCATCCAGAACCCGATGAACCCGTACGGGTGCCGTCTGCAGATGGTGTGGCGCGAGGTCGACCTGAGTTTGTCGCGCACCGATCCGTTCGATTTCAACCTCGACATCGAGCAGATGTACTGGGCGCCCTACACGGGGACGATCCTGTCCTTCGACGAGTTCGACTCGACCACGCTGAAGCTCGGCCACGCCGAGTACCGTCCGGTGCCGTGCCTCGGCGCGTTCTCCGCGTTGCCGTCGTTCCCCGGCTCGGGCCTCCGCACCGCGAGCTTCGAGAAGAACTTCGTGTGGAATCCCAATCCCGCCGGCACGGGGGTGGAGTCGCAGCCGGCAGCCGTTGTGGCCTACGAAGGCAAGCCGATGCCGATCGATCCTTCGCGCGTCGTCTACGAGCCGCAGGGTGAGAACCGCTTCCTGCCGCTGCCGACGTTCCAGAAGCCGTACTTCGTCTATCGCGACGAGACTCTCGTCGAGCAGGGTGGCAACTCGGACGAAGGCAACGACACGGCGAGCGGCGCGGCGGGCTACGGCCCGTACATCGTGTCGCCGTATGCCAACGGTCTCGGTCGCCGCTGGACGGACGCGGTCATCGGAGGCACGCCGACGCTCCGCTTCACCAACTCCTTCTGGAACGATGCTCCGAACGTCCTGTTGACGACCAACGCGTCGGAGACCAGGACGGGCGGCCTGCTCGGCAACATCGCATTGCCGATGATCGCCGAGTTCCAGACGTTCTGCGACCGCCCCGACCAGCCACTCGGTGCGGGCTACATCGCGTTCGGAACGAACGGCTGGCAGGTGGCGGTGACGGTCCAGTCGTCCAGCATCCCGAACTTCCGCGTGCTGAGCGCGGGGCGCGGACCGCTGCCGACCCAGCCCGCTCCTCTCTGCCGCGCTCCGGGTGACACGGCCTGGGCGACTCCCAGCGGCGGTTTCACGTATCCCCAGGGAACAGGAACTCCTTCCGGCGACAACACCCTCTACTGGATCATGATGGATGTCCTGAAGCGGCAGAGCGTGATCACCGCCGGCTTCGTGGACCTCAACAATCCGCACCGCGTCCCCGAGGGTTTCGGCGATCCGCGGCTTGGCCCGTTCTACCTGCAGAACGGCCAGAACACGCGTCCGGCGAACGTGCGGCCGCAGTTCGGTTACGAGTTCGATCCGCCGCCGCAGGCCGTTGCCGCGGGCACCTCGGTGGTCGCGCAGTTCCGCGCCGCTTCCAACGTCGACCCGACGCCGTGGTACTGGGACAAGTGGTACCGCCTCGCGGTGAGCCCTGCATTCGGTCCGCAGGGCGGCCTGAGCGATGCGGCGGCCGCCGTTGCCGGCGCACTCTGGAGCGCGGGCGAGCGCGACGACCTGAAGCCGACGGCCGCCAACTTCGCTCTCGATCCCCTCAAGGCGTGCGACGCCCACATCCGCAAGTGGGACAACCGTCCGATCCCGGGCTCGAGCACGGCGCGGGATTGGTGGGCCTACTTCTACAACCGGACGGTGACGTCCTACGTCAACGAGCCGAACGAGTTGACGGCGGCGAGCTTCACGGCGAAGTACAACCGTCCGAACGAGCCCTTCACGCAACGCGACATCCGCTACGTGAACTGGCGCTTCGTGACGAGCAACAACACGGACGCGATCCCGCCGGTCAGTCCCACGATCGAGACGTTCTCGCTCTCTTACCGGTTCGAGCTCATCCCATGAGATCGAGTCGCGCGTTGCCCCGACCCGAAGCACTGGCACACGTCCGTCGAGGTTGTCGTGCCGGCGCTCTCGCGCCCTGGCTTCGTTCGAGTCTCACGCCTGACCATTCCCTTGGATCCTTGCCACCGGCACGACGCGCACGCCGGACCTTCGCGTGCGGCGCCGTCCTGTGCACCGGATAGACTCCCTCACCCATGTTGCCTGCGGACACCCTCTTCCGCCTTCCGACCCGATCCCAGAACGCGGCTACCTCTCCCTCGGTAGCTGCCGGTGCTTCCATGAATCGAGCGACTCCTGCCCCGCTGTCCCCCCGGGCAAGCCGTGTTCTCCCCTGCCTCGGCGTTCTGATGGGCCTGTCGCTCGCCGCCTGTTCCGGCGGTGGCGGCGGCACGACGGGTGAGATCAAGACCGGCGGCGACTTCATCGTGTTGAAGACCGAGCCGTCGAACAACGGCTTGCTGTTCCTGAACGATCCGATCCGGATCGACTTCAGCAACTCGGTGGCGCTCGCGTCGGCGAACCTGTCGACCTTCAGCTTCATCGTCCGCGATCAGATCGGCAACATCGTGAACGAGCCGGTTCCGGGGACGTTCAAGCTCGAGCGGAGCCCGGGCGATGTGAACATCGGTCGTCGCCTCAGCTTCGAGCCGAAGCTACCGACGAACAACACGTTCTCGGACGGCTCCTTCAAGCCTGGCAGGACGTACGAGATCAGCCTGATCGGCGGGGACCGAGTCGCCGGAACCGTTCTGGTCGACCAGTCGGGCAAGGGACTCGAGACCCCCTTCACCTTCCGTGTTTCGACGGCCGACGGCACCACGCCGACGCAGTTGTTCCGCAACGCGATCGGCGGCGGACCGCGCCGGACCGGACTGCAGATCACCCCGACGCCGGATGGCGTCGGCACGACCGCCCCGGATGGCCCGGGCGTCGTTCTGAACAAACTCGGGTTGCCGCCTCTCGAGATCCGTCTGTTGTTCGATCAGCCGCTCAACCCGAGCACGGTGAACGTTCCCGTTGGCGTCGACACGAATCCGTTGACTAGGTCGAAGCTGACGCGCGGACGGATGTACCTTGAGTACGACGACATCGCCCCTTCGATCGGAACCGAGGCTTGGATCCCCGCAGACATCGAGTTGGAGCGCAACGACGTCAGTGGTGCGACCGTCGTCATGCGGCCGATCGGCATCCTGCCGAACAACGCCACGATCCGCGTCGTCGTGCTCGAAACCCTCGAGGACATCTCGGGCGAGTCGAACCAGAACAACGCGTCCTACACGTCGACTTTCGGCACGTTCACCACGAAGCGCTCGTTCGATCAGCAGTTCGCAGCGCTCGTGGAGGACTTCGTCAGCTCCTCGCACGTCGACTTCGCAGCGCCGTTCCTCGAGCCGTTGGCGGAGGTGGGCAACGGGTTCATCAAGGCCGGGTTCGCGTTCGAGGGTTCGCCGACCAACCTCGACTTCGATCCGGAGCCGGTCGACACGGTGCTGAACACCAACTTCACGACCGTCACGCCGAAGGCGGCTTCGCCGTTCAACGTTTCCGGCGGCGTCTTCTCCTTCCGGAACGTGACGATCGGTTCGGGCAAGTTCGTGCGCGGCCAAGGCACGAACCCGATGGTCTGGCTCGTCAGCGGCACGATGGACGTGGCCGGTACGCTCACGGTGCGTGGCGGTGACGCGGATACGGTCGTGACGTCCGGCAACGCGAACGTGCCCAAGGCGGGCGGCGCCGGTGTCTGCGGAGGCGGTAACGGTGGTGCAGGCTCGCCCAAGACCGCGGAGCGTGACCTCGACGGCGGTGGCACGGGCAACGGTCCGATGCAGGCCCCGCTCAAGGGTGGCATCGGCGGCAACATCGCCTGCAGTGCTGGTTGCGATCGCGGTTCCGGTGGCGGTGGTGGCTCGATGGCCACGCAGGGAGACCCGTTCTTCAAGCAGAAGATGATCCAGGCCGGTGACGCCACCCCGACGAACACCCAGCCGATCTTCCCGCAGCAGATTGGCATCGGCGGGTTCGGTTGCGGCATCAGTGGCCAGCCGTCCGGGGCCGCTGGCAACGCCGCGCGCTCGCTGAACGGCGGTCCCCCGGCTGCCATCGTGTTCTCCGATTCGCGGACCGACAACAACTTCTGGGGCGGTGGCCTCGATCGCGCCCGCAACCTCCGCATCGTCGGCGAGCTGTCCGTCCCGGTTGGCGGCGGTGGTGGCGGCGGTGGTGGCGATCGTGCCTTCAACTCCACGTGCAACCCCGATCCGTCGTTCGAGAACGACAGCAGCGGTGGTGGTGGCGGTGGTGGTGGTGGTGTCCTGATCGTGAAGGCACTCGGCCGCATCATCGTTCGCAGCACGGGCACCATTTCCGCGGACGGCGGTCACGGTGGAGCCGGTGAGATCAACGGCGCCTCGAGCAAGGGCGGCGGTGGTGGTGGCGGCGCTGGCGGCATGGTCGTGCTGATGTCCGCGAGCGGAATCGACCTCAACGCCCGAGGCAACGGGACGACCTTCACCTACGCCGCGAACAACTACGACTTCACGGTCTCTGCCGACGGTGGTGTGTGCCGCACCGGCGTCGCTCCGAACCAGTCGAAGAAGTACCCGGCGAACGGCGTGGCCGTGCCCGCGGGAACGGTCTACGACGCGGCCCCGCTCGGCGGCCTCGGCGGAATGGGCATCGTGCAGTTGATGGTGCCGCCCGGCACCGTGGCGCCTCCCGGCACCGACGGAACGCGCACGATCTTCGACGACAACATCCGTGTGTTCCAGAATGGCGTGCAGGTGTCCGGCGCGACCAAGGAGGGCATCCTCGCGTGGCGCGGTTACCCGAACTCGGTCGGCCAGCTGGTCGACGACAACAACAACTTGCTCGCCGTCGGTGACGAGGGCGACATCCGACCCTCGCCGATGCTGTTGCCCGTTCCGTTCGCCGCGCAGAGTCGTCTGCGCTCGCAATGGATCGACACCGGCGCCACGAGTCGCCGCGATCTGATTGCCGAGGACCTGGATCCTCGCGGTGTGGTCACGTCTGGCGGAGCGGTCACTGGGCCGCTCTACGAATTCGCGGGCCTCGACACGGGGACCGGCTACGGCGCCTTCACGGTGCAGGCCAACGTCGGCCGCCTGGTCTACCCGACCGTCGTGAACGCCACGGCGATCCTGACTCGCAACGAGAACTCGTCGTTCCAGGGCAAGCCGGCGTACCGAGTCGAGCTCACCTCGGCGGTGCTCGGGGACATCGCAGATCGCTACAGCCACTACGAGGCCGAGTTCTTGAACGCCACGGGGAGTGTCGTCGGATCCTTCGAGATCCTGTCGCACACGAACCGCACGCTCGTGTTGTCCACCGGGGGTGGTGCGCTGCCGGCGTCTGGAACGCAGGTCCGCGTGCTCGCCAAGTTCTTCAAGGTGATCACCAATGGCGTCGAAGGACTCGGTGCGACCTACCTCGCGTCGAGCGGCGATCGTGTGCCGAACTCGAACGTGAAGATCGGCTTCGCCTTCCACCAGAACCCGGCGAACACGAGTGCGACTCGTTTCCCGGCGGCGGCCAACACCTTCGTCTACGACCTCTCCAATCCGGTGACCCAGCAAGCGATTCGCAACCTGCACGCTCAGTTCGTGCAGTGGGACATCATCTTCGACGGTGAGTTCCGCGTGAGCGCCACCGATGGTCCTCCTGCTCTCGGTCCGGCGACGCCGCGGCCCGAGATCCACTTCCTGCGTCTGCCGTTCCGCTTCTGATCGGATGACAGGAAGACTTCCGCCTACTGATACCAGCATTCACAGCGACACTAAGCGACTGCGATTCCTAACCAGGCAAGCCACATGAACCACCAAACCACGCGACGGCAGGGCAAGCAGTTCCTCGCCATCCCGGTAATCCTGATGGCCGCGGTGATGACTGCGTGCGACGGTCGCACACCGGTCGGCGAGGCGGGTGATTCCGGCCGAGTCGAACTCACCAGCGTGCAAGTCGGTCGGCTGGTCGACATCTACGCATATCGCCGCATCGCGCCAGCGGTCGGCGATCGCCGCGACCGCGCGAATCGCCGCCTGGTGCGCATCGCGACGAACGTGCCGATCAACGCCAACGTGCAGACGGATGCGTTGTTCGATGCGGCAGGCGAAGTGCTTCCGACGGCGAACTACGAGTTCCTGCCCTACGATCGCTCGATCGGTCACGAGGAACTGTTGATCCTCTGGGACGACCAGAACGCGGCCGAGGCGGCGAACTTCGAGGTGGCCCTGAAGAGCGCCCAGAACGGACTGACCGAACTCGCGGCGGCCTATCGCGGCCAGCCTTCGACACGGCCGATTCCGGTCATGCCGCGCAACGCGGCGGTCGTGCTCAACTTCAACAACGCGGTCACCGTCGACGAAGGGTTCTTCAAGGCGAACCCTTCCGCGATCCAGCTTCTCGAGTTCAAGTCGAACCCCGCCAGCACCACGCAGCCGACGGACGTGTTCCGCATCCTGCCGGCGCGCGTCATTCCGCAGGGCAAACGCGTCGTGCTCGACACGACGATCCTCGGTGGCGAAGGAGCAGGGATCGGCACGACAGGGCTCCCTCTCTCTGCCGACAACGTGACTGCGAACATCCGCGTCGCGATCCCGTCGCGCGGAGGCGTGGTGTCCACCTTCTATGCGAAGGAGGATCCGGTCGCGAAGCTCAATGAACTGGACAGCACGGGGATCGGTGCGGTGATCCGTGACTTCCGTTCGGGCAACCTCGCCGACGGTGTCTCCGGGCGTCTGCCCGAGCCCGACGCGCCGATGATCATCGGTTCGCTGTCGATGGGCGTCACCGCGGTCGACGCGACGAACCAGACGGTCACGATCAACAAGCGTTCGCAGTTCGTGCCGGTGCGCGGGCGCTACCCGTTCGTCGATGGTCCGCTGGGCACGAACGGCTTGCCGCGCGGTCCCCTGGCCGTGCCCACGGCGCGGGCCCTGCGCAGCGGCGACATCCTCACGCAGGTCGTGGACGTGAACGGTACGTCGGTGACGCTGCGAGCCGAGGTGCTTGAGAACCTCGATGTCGGCACGCGGATCGGCGATCCCCTCCTGCCCCGCCTCGGCCTCGTCGAGAACACCCTCGGCGGTAGTGAGCAGGGCGAGATGCTTCCGGTCGCGCGCGTTCGCGTGGCGATGCTGAACACGGTCTTCGACGCGGCGGGCAAGCCCGTCTTCTTCCAGGCGTCGACGAACCCGGTGGGCAAGGACTGCGTGTTGCGCGCCCGCTACTACGAGGACGTTCCGTTCCTCGGCTCCGCCGGCCTCAAAGTGTCGGACGCGGAGTGGCGGCACTTCTTCATCCGCATCGATCCGAAGCCGGCAGGTGTCGTCACTCCGGGCACGGAAGTCGATCCGCTCGCGGCGATCGCCGTCGAGTTCTCGAAGCCGATGGACCTCGAGCAAGTCGACAACACCAAGAACTACCTGGTGACGAACACGTCGATTGCGGCCGAAACGTTCGCGACGCAGATGGACGACCCGAAGAAGGCCACGCTTCGCGTGGTGCCGACTCGCCTGTCCGACATCTCGGGGGATGCCACGGTGCTGCGCCTGCAGCCGCCAATCGGCTTCTTCCACGCCGCCGGTGCCGCGGAGACCTACAGCGTGCACGTCCGTCTCGGTTCGTTGGGCGTCACCGACCTCGCGGGCAAGTCGATCGATCTCTACGATCGCCCGGCGCAGCCGCAGGTGAGCTGGTCCGTCGACTTCTCGCTCGCCTCGACGGCAATCGCCAACCCGGTCGCGTGGCACACGTGGGGCTTCGAGTCGCCCGACGAAGACGGCACGCTGCCCGGCTCGGTCGACCTCTTCGGCCAGTTCCGCATGGAGAACGGTCGCCTGACCGGAGCGTCGGGGGTGCGGTTCAGCCGCAGCGCCGACCGCATCAACCTCGGCACGATCGCGCGCGACACGCGTGGCGAGTGCTGGGATCCGGATGCGGGGGCACTGGCCCCGGACGGCGCGCTGCCGAACATCAACGGCCAGAACCACCCGCGTCGGCTCTACTGGACGCCGGAGGAGGTGGATCTGATCAACCCGCCGTTCGTGCCGACGGTCTACGAGTACTGGCAGACCGTTGCACAGCCCGTCGGGCGCGTCGTCGAGCCGCACAAGTGGCAAGGCTCGCGCATGCAGATGCGCTATCTCGAGGACGACTTCTCCCTCGATTATCGCCAGCCATCCGAGTTCGCGATCGACGTCGAGCAGGTCTACTGGTCGCCGTTCGCGGACGAGACCGTGCTCTACGATGTCTTCGACCGCTACACGCTGTCGCTGGCCCACGCGAAGAAGCGCGGTGACATCCGCCTCTTCCTGCAGCAGACGCCGAACGGCCCTGTCTGCTCGATGGACGGTGCGTGCATGTCGAGCGGTCTGTCGTTCGTGTTCGCCGAGAACCCGCTGGACGGCACCGCTCTCACGACCGTGGTGAAGGATCGGGTCTACCGCGTGAACCCGAACGAGGCGTTTCGTGCGACCGGGGTCAAATACGTCCCCTACCCGAGGTTCGAGCAGACCTACACTTGGCGCGACTCGCGTCTCGTGACGATCGATTCGTCGGGCGCGGTCATCGGTCTCGGCGGCGCACAGGATCCGTTCGCGCTCGAACCGCAGAACGACAAGACCGCGAACATCGATTCACCCTGGATCACCAGCGCGCCTCCCGAGAACTTCACGACCGCCGGCTTCTCGACGTGGGTCGAGGACCCGGCCGATTTCCTCGGCGACTTCCGCAAGGACCACGACCCGATCGCCCTGCCGCTGCTCGTCGACTTCAAGGTGTTCCCGGACACGACGGCGAACGGCGGAATCGCGGGTGGCTACAACGGCTTCCAGGTCGCGATGCTCGGCGCGCCGTCGAACTTCGCCAACCCGGCAGGGCCGAACCCGGGCAGCTACTACGACGCCATTCCGGCGGGCTTCAACGGCTTCCCGGCGTGGCCGCGGGTGCGTGTGCACGCGAGCGGTGGTGAGGACCCTGTCACGGGCACCAACACCCTGATCGATCCGGCGAACCAACTCTCGGCGCAGCCGAGCAGCGTCAAGGATGCCGGTCTCGGCAATCCCGCACGCGCTCTCTTCACCGCGCCTCCGGGCGACGGCATGTTGCCCTGGGCGCGCGCCGACTTCGTCCGCAAGGTCTCGACCGTCACGTTCGGCTTCCTCGACACGCTGCAGCCGCAGCGCGCAATCCTCGTGGGGACCAACGGTGGCGTCACGGCGACCGAAGGCTTCCCGGACCTCGTGAACGTCGACCCGACTCCCGGCACGCCCGTGCAGCGGATCCAGGACCTCGTCGTCCAGATGGACCCGCCACAGGCTCGTCAGCCGGCCGGAACGTCGGTCGTGGTCGAGATCCGCGGCGCCGACGGCTTCGACAACGACAACAACCTCTACAACCCCAGCTTCGACGCGACGGGATTCGCCCCCACCGACGAGTTCGATCAGCGCGGCAACCTGCTGAACCCGAACTACGCGTGCGAGGCGTACCGCTACTCGACGACCAACAGTGACGCGAGCACGGCGCGTGTTCCGGCGACCGGCCTGACGAAGTACGTCACCGAGGACAAGCTGAGTCAGATCCGCAATCCCGCGACGAATCTGCTGCCTCGCTACCTCAACCTCCGCCTCGTCATGACGAACAACGTCGACGTGACGCCGGCGCTGTCGCCTTCGCTGCGCAGCATGAGCATCGTCTACCGCGTGCGCCCGGCGCAGTAGCACGACCTCCGCCCGCCCTCGAGGCCACGAACGGCGCTGCCGGTCGTGGCCTCGCTTCGTTTTGCCGCCTCATTCCCGGAGGTCGATGTGCGGGATGTCGTTCGAAGGACTCGCCGCGGCGGCTGCAGCTTCGTTCGTGGTGACGTAGGATCCGATACCTCGGAACGCATGCCTCGACTTCGCCCCCTCGCCGCGCTCGTGCTCGCCCTCGTGGCATCGGGTTGTACGCGTTCTGCCCCGCCGCAGGTTCCGTTCGAAGTCGTGCGGATCGCTCCGGTCGTCGGGGATGGCGCCGAGCCACTCCTGCTCAACGACTCGGTGACGGTCTACTTCAGCGCTCCGGTACAGCAGCTGAGCGTGACTCCCGAGTCGGTGGTCCTCGTCGACGAGCAGGGACACCGTGTGCCGGGCTCCCTCCGGGCCGGGTCCAACTGGGTGACCTTCCTGCCGGTCGTGCCGATCGCCCCGGACCTCGGCGACGGCTCGTTTCGTCCGGGTGCCACGTACCGGCTGACCCTGGTTGGGGCTCCACGCCCTGACGCGTTGCGTGCGAGTGATGGGCGTCGGCTCGCGTCGCCTCGTGCGTTCGACGTGAAGACCGCGCCTCGCGACCATCGTGCGCCAGGGCTGATCGCACCGCTCCGTCCGGTCGCCGAAGATCTCCCGTTCGTCGTCCGGCCCGTCAACGTTCCGCAAGTGGTCGCCGCGGATTCGCCGCGTCTGCGTTTGCACTTCACGTTGCCGGTACTGCCCGCGTCGGTTTCGACGAACGCGTTCGATGTGCGGTTTGCGCCGAACGGCGAACGGATCCGGCCGCGCAGCGCGCGAGTCGTGCGCTCGCGGGTCGACGAGTTCGATGGCAGCACGGTCGAGATCGATCTCGGCGCACTGCCCGGGCTCGAAGGCTCGTGGATCAGCGTGGACGTGGTGCCGGACTCGGGCCTCGTCGACTACGCGGGAAGATCGCCGTTGCCGTCGGACACGACGTACTGGAGCGTCGTTGCGGGCTCCAGCATCGCGCTCGCGGAGTGGCCCTCGGCAGACGAAACGACGTTCGACGACGACGACGTGCTCGCGCCGTGCTTCGAAGTCCGGTCGGGCACCGTGCGACCGCGTGTGCGAGTCGAAGCCGGCGACGGGAGCCTCGGTGTCTTCCGTCCGCAGCGCGACACGACGCTGCGCGCCGGAGTGCCGTTCGACCGCGGCGACGGCCGGCAGGTCGTCAGCGTCGGGACCTCCTTCCCGTTCTCGGTGATCGACGTGCCCGCAGGAGTGCGCGTCGTGGTCGATGCCGCGGCAGGACCCGTTCGGTTGCTCGCGTGTGGCGGTGTGCGGATCGCCGGCGAAGTCGAGGTCGTCGGTGGCGTCGCGCGCGTCGATGTGCGGCCGTTCCGCAGCGTGGCAGTGTCGGAACTCCTCGCGAGCGCGACCGTGGCCATCGTTGCGGCGGGGGATGTCCACATCGAAGGCACAGTTCGTTCGCGCGACCCGAACGTCGTGGATGGTTCGCCGCTCACGATTGCCGCCGCGGGATGCATGCACGTCGGCGGGAGATTGCCCTTCAACACGCTCCTGGCTTTCGAAGAGGGCAACCCGCGCCCGATCCTGGGTCCGTCGGGCCAGGTGCTGCGCACGCCGACGACGTTCACGTACGGTGCGGCCCCCGGTCTGGAACTCGTCGTTCGCGGCTACTCGGGCTGGCGCCTCGTGCCAGTCGATCGGGACACCGGAGTGATTCGGCTTTCGGGCGCCGATCGCGAGTTGCTCGTCGGCTGGCAGGCTGCGTCGCCGGACCCGCTTCGGGCCGGGCGACCCGATGTGCCGGCGACCGGGCTTGCCCGGCCGCAGAGGGTCGCCGACGGCGATGTCGTGTCGGTGACTCCGGGCGGGTGGGTGCGTGTGCAACTCGAAGCGCGCGTGACGGCGGACTCGGCCCCCGCCGTCCAGGACGTGCGGCTCGTGGATCGCTGAGCTACGCAGCCGGTTTGGCCGCTTGCGGGCAGGTTCTCCGAGCGCGAGCGGCGGGAGATCCGGCGACCCGGCCCATGCGTCGCGCAGCAGCGCCCACGAAGCACGTTGCTGGAAATCGTCCGGCTCGACCGTATGCTCTGCCGCTCTCGCGAGAGGCGGTCTGCGCGGCGTGGGTCAGCACGCAGCGTGGAGCGGCCGGCGTGGCCGCGCCCTTTCGTGAACGACGTTCCCGTTGTCGCCGATGGCTCGGCGGTGGTCAGGTTTCGCGCATGGTTCCGGCGGTGTTCGAGGTGGGAGCAGCCCTGTTCGGGGCTTGTGTCGGCTCCTTCCTCAATGTCGTCGTGTGGCGACTGCCGCAGGAGGACCCCGCGCGCCGCTCGCTCGGTGGCCGCTCGCATTGTCCGAAGTGCGGTGTGCAGATCCGCTGGTTCGACAACGTCCCGGTGCTGGGCTGGCTGCTCTTGCGTGGCCGCGCCCGCTGCTGTGGGAATTCGATCTCGTGGCGGTATCCGTTCGTCGAGGCACTCACTGGCGGACTCTTCTTCGCCTTGTGGAGCTGGCCGCCCTTTGGTCCCGTCTTCGTCGAGAACGCATCGGGAACGGCCGTCGATTCGGCCGCCGCTGCCGCGCTCGGCTTCCACGCGGTGTTCGTGTCGCTGCTCGTGGCGTGCACCTTCATCGATTTCGACACGCAGCTCCTGCCAGACGTGCTGACGAAGCCGGGCATGGCGGTTGGCGTGGCGGGGGGGCTGTGGCCCGGCATCGCCGGTGTGGTCGCGGACGACCCAATGACTCCGGTTGCGCTGCGGACCGTGCTCGCGAGCCTCCTCGGTCTCGTCGCCGGCGGCGGCATCACGTGGGTGATTCGCGCCGCGGGAACCGCGGTGTTTCGTCGCGAGGCAATGGGCTTCGGGGACGTGAAGTTCCTCGCGATGATCGGCGCGTTCCTGGGCTGGCGCGCGGCGATGCTCTCGCTCTTCCTCGGCTGCATCTTCGGCGCCGCGGTCGGTGGTGTTGCGGCGGTGCGTGGAGGGCTCGGGCTGCGGATCCCGTTCGGGCCCTGGCTCGCGCTCGGCGCCGTCGTTTCCCTCTTCTTCGAGGTCCCCATCCTCGAGCTGTTCTTCGTCAGATGGCCCGAGTGGCAACGCACTTCTCCGAATGCGAAGTGGTTCTTGCTCGTGGCGGCTCTACTTTCCTTGTCGGCTCTGTTCGCGTTGGTCCGTCGAGGGCGGCGTCGTTGAGCCGGCGTTTCGTCGTGGTTTGCAACCGGTCACTCTGTTCGGCACATACTCGTTAGGGAGGCACCCCATGCTGTTCCGCAAGTCGATTCTCGTTCTCCTCGCCGGCGTCCTGTCGCTGACGGCCGGCTGCACCACTCGCTACCAGGACATGCTGCGTGAGCGCGACGAGCGCATTCGCGAGCTCAGCGGTGACGTCGCGCGTCTGCGCGGCGAGAACGAGGAGCTGCAGCGTCGTGACGTCGTGCAGCCGTCGAATGCGGCATCACCGAAGCGCGACGAGGGCAGCTCCGGGATGATCAACGAGATCCAGGATGCCGTCGGCGGCGACGCATCGGTCTACGTGAAGCACAACCGGATCAGCATCGGCGTCGAGGACTCGGTGACGTTCGACTCCGGCAGCACGACGCTGAAGGACTCGTCGCACCGTGTCTTGCGCAACATCGCTTCGGTGCTCAAGTCGAAGTTCAGTGGCCGCCGCTTCTTCATCGAAGGGCACACGGACACCGACCCGATCCAGAAGACGAAGAACCTCTTCCGCAGCAATCGCCATCTGTCGAGCGAACGCGCCGACTCCGTGGCGGCGTACTTGATCCAGCAGGGCGTGCCAGAGTCCGCGATCGTGGTCGTCGGCTACGGCCAGTACGATCCGCGTGACCAGAAGGCGAAGGCGAAGAATCGCCGCGTCGAGATCGTCGTCGGCGACTCGCTGTGAGTCGCGGCCAGCGCACCGTGTCGCTCGGGGTGTCGCGAGCGGGTTCCGCAGCGGCAACTCCACGCATGTCCGCCGCGAGTTCGCGCCGCGCCATTCGCGCGGCGCTCGTGTTCGCCAAAGCGAGGTGACCCATGGATCCGCATGCATCGATCCTGACCGACCTGAAGCAGAAGACCGACAAGACGCTGAAGCACCTGAAGGAGCAACTCGGCAGCATTCGCACGGGGCGCGCGTCGCCGACCCTCGTCGACACGATCCGCGTCGACTACTACGGCACGCCGACGCCACTCAACCAGATCGCGCACATCTCGGTGCCGGAGCCGCGCCAGTTGTTGATCAAGCCGTTCGACAACTCCCCGCAGGTGATGAAGGACATCGAGCGCTCGATCCAGAAGTCGGACCTCGGTCTCAATCCGCAGTCGGACGGCAAGGTGCTCCGACTGCAGCTGCCGCCGCTGTCGGGCGAGCAGCGGCAGAAGCTCGTCGGCAAGGTGAAGGACCTCGTCGAGCAGAACCGGGTGGCGCTGCGCAACGAGCGGCGCGATGCGAACAAGCTGGCCGACCAGATGAAGAAGGACGGCAAGCTGACCGAGGACCAGTGCAAGAAGGCCCACGAAGCCGTCGACAAGGAACTGAAGGGAGTCGAAGCGAGGCTCGAGGAAGCGCTGCGCGCGAAGTCGAAGGAGATCCTCGAAGAGTGACGCGCCCCGCGCACCCGAGCCATCACGCCCCGACATCGGGAGCCCGCCCTTGCGCTGGCGGCGGCGCCGCGGTTTCATCCTTCGCCCGCGTTTCCCCTGGGGGCGTAGCTCAGCCGGTAGAGCAGCGGCCTTTTAAGCCGTAGGTCGCAGGTT
>CAZIFB010000068.1:0-20821 GCA_964538915.1 uncultured candidatus Brocadiaceae bacterium
GCGCTGCGGCCCATCGCGCGTGCATCGCCTTCCTCGAAGCGAATCGACATGCCGTCGCGCGTGCCGAGCACGATGCTCTGGCCGGCACGCACGAGGTTGACCCCGACGAGGCTGTCTCCCTCTTCGAGACCGACCGCGATGATGCCACCGGCGCGTGGCCGGCTGTACTGCTCGAGCGCGGTCTTCTTGATCAGGCCCTTCTTCGTCGCGGTGATGAGGAAGCGGTCGTCGAACGACTCGACGCGCAAGATCGCGGTGATGTTCTCCTCCGCCTGCGTCTCGACGACGTTGGCGAGCGCGCGGCCCTTAGCGGTTCGGCCGAGGCTCGGCAGCTCGTAGACCTTCTTCCAGTAGACGCGCCCCTTGTCCGTGAAGAACAGCAGGAAGTCGTGCGTGCTCGCGACGAAGAGGTTCCAGAGGAAGTCGCCTTCCTTCGTCTCCGCGCCGCTGACGCCCTTGCCGCCGCGGCCCTGCGTTCGGTACTGGTCGAGTGCGGTGCGCTTGATGTAGCCCTGGTGCGTCACCGTGACGACCATCATCTCCTCGGGGATGAGGTCCTCCGCGACGAAGGAACCGACCTCTTCGTCGCTGATCACCGTGCGGCGCTCGTCGCCGTACTGGTCGACCATCTCCTTCAGGTCCTGCTTCATCAGCCCGATCAGCACGGTGCGGTCGGAGAGGATCGTCTTGTAGTAGGCGATCTTCTCGGTGACTTCCTTGTGCTCCTCCTCGAGCTTCTCGATCTCGAGCCCCGTCAAACGGGCGAGGCGCATGTCGAGGATCGCGCGCGCCTGCACGTCGGACAGCTGAAAGCGCGCCATCAAGCGAACGCGCGCCTCGTCGCTGCTCGGCGACTTCTTGATGAGCTCGATGACCTCGTCGATGTTCTGCACCGCGAGGCGCAGGCCTTCGAGGATGTGGAGCCGCTCCTCGGCCTTCCGCAGGAGGAAGCGCGTGCGCCGCTTGATCACGTCGATGCGGTGATCGCGGTAGCACTCGAGCATCTGCTTGAAGCCCAGCGTCCTCGGTCGACCGTCGACGATCGCGAGGTTGATGATCGAGAACGTGCTCTGCAGCGGCGACAGCTTGAACAGCTGGTTGACCGTGACGCTCTCGTCCTCGACGCCCTTCTTGAGCTCGACGACGAGGCGCAGGCCGACGCGGTCGTGGGCTTCGTCGTTGGCGTCGGCGATCGAGCCGATCTGGTCGCTCTTCACCAGGTGGTCGATGCGCTCGAGGATCGTCGTCGTCTTGATCTGGTACGGGACCTGGGTGAAAACGAGCGACTT
The DNA here is from genome assembly GCA_964538915.1 of uncultured candidatus Brocadiaceae bacterium. Lineage (GTDB taxonomy): Bacteria > Planctomycetota > UBA1135 > UBA1135 > UBA2386 > JAEUHQ01. Next base: position 1,290 of record CAZIFB010000068.1, read on the forward strand.
GCGGCCCTTCTTCTCCTCGACGTGGTACTTGGCTCGGCAGACGACGTTGCCGCGACCGCTCGCGTAGGCGTTGCGGATGCCGCCGCGTCCCATGATCGTGCCGCCCGTCGGGAAGTCGGGTCCCTGCACGACCTCGAGGATCTCGTCGAGCGTCACCTCGGGATCGTCGAGCAGGCGTTCGATGGCCTTCGCGACCTCGCGCAGATTGTGCGGCGGCAGGCTCGCCGCCATGCCGACCGCGATGCCCGTCGAACCGTTGCAGACCAGGTTGGGGAAGCGCGCGGGCAGCACCACCGGCTGCATCAGACGGTCGTCGTAGTTCGGGACGTGGTCGACCGTGTCCTTGTCGAGGTCCTCGAGCAAGTGCATGGCCGGCATCGCCATGCGTGCTTCCGTGTATCGCATCGCCGCGGGCGGGCTGCCGTCGATCGCGCCGAAGTTCCCCTGGCTGTCGACGAGCGGGTAGCGCGTCGCGAACGGCTGCGCCATTCCGACGAGCGTCGGATAGACGACCGACTCACCGTGAGGGTGGTAGTTGCCCGACGTGTCGCCGCAGATCTTCGCACACTTCCTGTGCTTGCTGCGGGGGCCGAGATTGAGGTCGTTCATCGCGACCAACACGCGGCGCTGACTCGGTTTCAGACCGTCGCGCGCGTCGGGCAGAGCGCGACTGAGGATCACGCTCATCGAGTAGTTCAGGTAGCTCTGTCGCATCTCCTGCTCGAGCAGGAGATCGGTGATGCGGCCACCAGGAGGCGGGGTCGAAGCGGTCATTCGGAGCGGGTTCGGCGACGGGCGCGACGGGCGAAAAGAGCATTCTTCCGGCCGAGGGCGAGCGCTTCAACAACGCTGCCCATCCTGTAGCATCGAACTTTTCCACCGCCTTCGCGCCCACTGCGCGGAGCTGCACCGAACGTCAACGGAGCCGGTTTTGTTCGACAAGAGCGTCATCATCCTCGTCGTTTCCCGCGAGATCCTCGAGGGGTCCGTCGTCGACCGCAACGCCGCGTTCATCGCGAACCGGATCGACGACATCGGCTACCGCGTACGCACGATCCAGGTCGTCGATCGCGTCGAAGGCGAGATGGTCGCAGCACTGAACTGGGCGCTCGACCAGAAGCCGACGTTCGTGCTGATGACGGGCGGCATGGGGCCGAACTGGGACGACAACTCGCGAGCCTGCCTGGCGCAGGCCACTGGCCTGCCGCTCGCAGAGGACGGCCAGGCGCTCGAGTACATCGCCAACTCGTACCGCCGCCAGTTCGCCAAGGAGGTCGTCGCGTCCGCCGAGCTGAACGAGAGCCGTCGCGGCATGGCGAAGGTGCCGAAGGGTTCCGTCTGCTACGAGAACACGGTCGGTACGGCGCCGGCGGTGCAGCTGCGCGTCGGGTCCACCACGGTCTTCCTGCTGCCCGGTGTGCCCGCCGAGATGCAGCGCTTCTTCGCGAGCAACGTGATGCCGGTCATGAGCGCCGAGGGTCCGGACACGGTGCGCGGCGAACGCCAGATCGACTACCACGGCCACGACGAGTCGTCGATCAGCCGTGCGTTGTCCGACGTCGCGAAGAAGCACCCGCTCGTCAGCATCCGCACACGCGTGCAGGGCATCGATCACTCGCGCGCCATCCGCATCATGCTCGTGTCCGAGCACCAGGACGCAGTCGCTCTCAACGACCTGCTCGATCGCGCGGAGAGCGACATGCGCGACCGCCTCGGCCTCGAGCTGCAGACGCCCCCGACCGACGCCAGCACCGTCGGCGACTGACGGCGTGGCGGCAACGACGCAATCGTTCGCCGGCCGCCTGCTTCGGTGGTTCGACACCAATCGCCGCGACCTCCCCTGGCGCCGCACGCGCGACCCGTGGTCGATCTGGGTCAGCGAGGTCATGTTGCAACAGACCCGCGTCGAGGCCGTCCGCGCGGCGTACGAACGCTTCGTGCAGCGTTTCCCGACGCCGGCCTCGTTCGCCGCAGCGACCGACGACGAGCTGTTCGCTGCATGGCGCGGGCTCGGTTACTACCGGCGAGCGCGGCTCCTTCGCGAAGGTGCGAGAACGGTCGTTGCCGAGCACGGCGGGCGCGTGCCCGCCCGGCCGGAAGAACTCGCCGAGCTGCCCGGCATCGGCGCCTACACGCGGGGCGCCGTGGCATCGATCGCGTTCGGTGTCCCGGCGATCGCCGTCGACGGCAACGTCGAGCGCGTGATCGCGCGGCACGCCGGGTTCCGCGACGACGTCGGCGCCGCAGCTACGAAGAAGCGGATCGGCGCCTTCGTCGGCGACGCGATGGATCGCGATCGTGCCGGCGACTTCAACCAGGCGCTGATGGAGATCGGAGCGCTCGTGTGCACGCCGACCTCGCCGCGTTGCGCAGCGTGCCCGCTGGCCGCCGACTGTTTCGCGCTGCGCAACGGCCTCGTCGACGCACTGCCGGTGCGCAAGAAGCCTCGCGCCGCAGTCGAGGTCGCGGCGCGCGTAGTGTTCGCAGTGCGTCGTGATCGCGCCCTCGGAACACGCGTCCCCGAGGGTCAGCCGAACGCCGGCCAGGTCGAACTGCCGGGCGCGGGAATCCTGACGAGCGTCGCCGCGAACGATCTCGCCCGGTCGTTGCGCGAGCGTTTCGCAGCCCGCTGCGACGTCGGCGAGAAACTCGCGAGCGTCCGCCACGCGATCACACACCATCGCATCGTCCTGCACGCGCACGCAGCGATCGTGCGCGCGGCCGGCACCCTCGAGTGGTTCGTGCTCGGACCGGACACCCCCTGGACGACCCCGTCGCGCAAAGTGTTTGCCCGCTTGCTCGGGACCACCGACGAGGCGTGAACGAAGGCGGCGGTCGGCTATGGTTCTCCCGTCGACACGACTCCGAAACCATCGAGGAACGAAGCATGGGACTGATGTCGGGCAAGAACGTGGTGATCTTCGGCATCGCCAACAAGCGCTCCATCGCGTGGGGCATCGCCCAGGCGCTGCATCGCGAAGGTGCACGGCTCGCGCTCAACTACCAGAACGAGCGCATGGAAGAGCCCGTGCGGAAGCTCGCGGCGGAACTGCCCGCGGAGACGTTCCTCGGACCCTGCGACGTGACGGTGCCCGGCGACATCGACCGCTTCTTCAAGCGCCTCGGCGCGGAGTTCGGCCCGCTCGACGGCATGGTGCACTCGATCGCGTTCGCGAAGCGTGAAGAACTCGGCGGGGCATTCGTCGACACTTCGTGGGACGGCTATCAGCTCGCACAACAGGTGAGTGCGTGGTCGCTGATCGGGCTCGCGAAGGGTGCGGCACCGCTGATGGAGGGCCGTGACGCCGGCGTCGTCTGCCTGAGCTACTACGGTGCCGAGAAGGTCGTGCCGAACTACAACGTGATGGGCGTCGCGAAGGCCGCGCTCGAAGCGAGCACGCGCTATCTCGCGAACGACCTCGGCCCGAAGGGAGTGCGCGTCAACGCGATCTCGGCCGGACCGATCAAGACCGTGTCGGCGATGGGCGTCGCGGACTTCGGTTCGCTGCTCGACACGATGGCCCAGAAGTCGCCCCTGCGGCGCAACGTCGACCAGATGGACGTGGGCAACACAGCGATGTTCCTGCTGTCGAACCTGTCGCGCGGCATCACGGGTCAGACGATCTACGTCGACGCCGGCTACAGCATCATGGGTGCGTGAACCACGCGGCGTTCGCGGTCAGGATCCGCGGACACGCGCTTCGAGCCGCCGCCGTTCGTCGGCCGACAAGCCGCCGCGACGAGCATCCACCGCCAGCGCGCGAGACCACAGCTCCCGCGCTGCGGGTGCGCCGACGAGCGCTCCGCTCTCGCTGAGCGCCGCGAGGTTCAGCAGACTGCCGAGATGGTCGCCGTTGCGAACGAGAGCCTGCGCATACGCGGCCGCCGCCGCCGGGAACGTCTTCCGCTCCTCGGCGAGGACGCCCACTCGGAACATCGCTTCGGCGCTCGACGGAAAGCGCTCCGCCGCGGCGCGACAGACCTTCTCCGCCTCGGAAGAGCACTTCTCGTGCGCGGCCGCGTCGCCGCGCTGGTGTGCGAGGTCCGCCGCTCGTTTCCAGGCTGCGCCGACGGCCAAGGCGCCGTCCTCGTCGCCGGGGGCGAGTTCGCAACAGCGGGCGAACGCAGCGGCCGCGTTCTCCGCGTCGCGTTGCGCAGCGAGCAGGGCGTCGGCCTTGGCGCCCTGAGGGACGGCGGACTTGCGGAGCAGGCAGCTGCCGACACGGAAGCACGCCGCCGAATCGTCCGGTCGCAGTGCGACGTAGGCCTGCAGGTGCGGCAACGCAGCGCGCTCCTCCGCCAGCTCGTAGCGGTACGTGCCAGCGATGCCGAGCAGGGCAGCTCGCTCCGTCGCGGGCGCCTTCTCGGCGCGAACGAGGGCATCCTCTGCGGCCTGGGCCGCCGCGGACATGTGGCCGGAGAGCGCGAGGAAGACGGCGTGGATCCAGCCCGCGAAGGCGTCGTTGGGCGCGATCTCCATCGCGAGCAGGATCTCACGTTCGCCGGCATTGGCGAGGAAGAGGTCTGGCGGATCCGAAGCGGCGCTCTTCTGGAACAAGACCATGCCGATCGTCGCCCGCGCACGCGCGCTGCGTGGATCGAGGGCGAGGGCTTCGTTCGCCGCAACCTCTGCTTCGGCGTAGCGTCGCCGAACGACCGCATCGACCGCACGATCGACGGTCTCGGCGAGCACTCGCTGCTCGTCGGCAGTGAGCTCGACGGCGGCGATCGTGCTCGCGTCCGCTGACTCCGGGCGGATGGAAACACCTCGGCAGGCGCACGAGACGGCGGCCAGGAGGATCAAGGAGCTGCGCAGGCGTGACATCGACGAAGCATCATCGTCTGGCCTGCCCGGCGGACCAAGCTACGCTTCCGCGATGCTACGGTTCGCGACGGATGTGAATTGCCCCGCAGGGCGCGCTCCGTTGGTCGATCCGGCGCGAGTGCCGGCGCCCGGGGCCGACCACGGGTCCTTCCACGACGATCCATGACAGGAAACACCGGAATCGAAAAGCGGGCGCAGGAACTGGTGGCGAAGGTCGACGCGCTGCGCGGTCAGGTTTCCTCGCAGATCCTCGGTCAGGACGGACTGGTCGCGGACCTCCTCGTCGGCATCCTCGCCGGCGGGCACGTGCTGCTGCAGGGCCTGCCCGGTCTCGGCAAGACGATGCTGGTCCGATCCCTGAGCCGCGGGCTCGGCCTCGACTTCCGGCGCATCCAGTTCACGCCGGATCTCATGCCGAGCGACGTGACGGGAACCCAGGTGATCGACGACGAGAACGGTCGACGCACGTTCCGCTTCCAGCAGGGGCCGCTGTTCGGTGGCCTCGTGCTCGCGGACGAGATCAACCGTGCGACGCCGAAGACACAATCCGCCTTGCTCGAAGCGATGCAGGAACACGCCGTCACGGTCGCCGGGACGACGCACCGGCTGCCCGATCCGTTCCACGTGGTCGCGACACAGAATCCGATCGAACTCGAAGGCACGTTCCCCCTGCCGGAGGCGCAGCTCGATCGCTTCCTGTTCCGACTCGACGTGACGATCCCCTCAGTCGACGCGATGACGCGCATCCTCGCGTCGACGACGACCGCAGGTGACACCGACGTGGCGATCCATCTGCGTGGGGACGAGTTGCGCGAGCTGCAAGGACTGGTGCGGCGCGTTCTGTGTGGCAACCACCTGCTGCGGTTCGTTGCCGAACTCGTGCTGGCGACCCATCCCGGCAGCCCGGCCAGCGACGAGAAGACGCGGCGGTTCGTCCGGTACGGTGCGAGCGCACGTGCTGGCCAGGCGATCGTGCTCGGGGCGAAAGCGCGAGCGCTGCTCGCGGGCCGACCGGCCGTGGTGATGGAAGACCTCGAGACGAATTTGCTGCCGGCACTCCGGCATCGAGTGCTCCTGGGATTCGAAGCAGACGCCGAGTCCGTCGGCGTCGCGGATCTCCTGCCGATGTGGCGCGCGACCGCGAAGCAGCGCGCCTCTTGACGGTGCGCACCGCCTTCTCTTGGCGGCACCTTCGTGGGATCCACGGCGCGGCGCACTTCGCCGAAAAAAGTGGGCCGTCTTGGAAAGTTTCGACGCCTCGCGCGTCTACTAGCCCCGCATGGGACGAGTGGTCCCGGCCGCGTGGTGAGCGAACCTGCAAGGAGTTCGCGCACCGATTCGAGAGGGCATTCTGACGCGGCCGGGACCCACTGTGGTCGGCGATCCAGGGAGTGGATCGCCGACCCCACATTTTTTGCAAACCGCCACCCAAGGACCCCCCAGCCCAAGCCCGAAACCCACAACAAGGTCCCAGCCACATGGTGACCGGCGGCGACTCCCAGTTCCTGCAGCACACGGACGCCTGCCTGCAGGACCTGCTGGCCAAGCTGGACGCCTTCGACCCGGATGAACTGGAGGCCGATCTGGCCGGCGGCGTGTTGCGGATCGCTTTTGCGGATGGTCGCAACTGCATCCTGAATCGGCAGGCGGCAGCGCATCAGATCTGGTTGGCGGAAGGAGCCTCCGCGTGGCACTTCGTCCGTTCGGCCGAAAACGGCGCGTGGCTGGACACCCGAGGGCGTGGAGACCTTCGCCAGATCCTGGGTGAGATCGTCGGCCGACGCCTCGGTCGGCTCGTGCAGCTCTGACAGGGGCCGGAGCTCAGGCCGACTCGGCTTTGTCCACGGCCAGCGCGGGAAACACCATCCGGAACGTCGTGCCGTGGCCGACTTCGCTCGCGACGCCGATCGAGCCGTTGCTGCCCCGGACGAAGCGTGCCACTGCCGTCAACCCGAGGCCGGTGCCCTGACCCGCTGGCTTCGTCGTGAAGTAGGGGTCGAAGATGCGTCCGCGCACATCCTCAGGGATGCCACAGCCAGTATCGGCGACTTCGATCCAGACCTGTCCCTGGTCGGCGCGGCTGCGGATGGTGATCCAGCCTTCGCCTTGGATCGCTTGTCGTGCATTGATGACGAGATTCCAGAGCGCGTGGACCAGACCTCGCGAATCGATCCAGATCGACGGGATCTCGGCGGGCAGATCGCACGCGAGTTGGATGCTACTCGGCAGAACGAGCCGTGCCTGGTCGGCGAAGTCTCTCAGGACATGGTGCACCGCGGTCGATGCAGGCGCACCTTCGTCCGGGTGAGCCATCACCATCAGCTGGTCGAGGAGTGGCTTCGTCTGCTGGACAGTCTCCTCGATGAGCCCGAGGCGTCTGACACGCTCTCGATCGTCCGACATCTCGCCCATCGTGACGTGACCGAGCAGCACCTGGAACGTGTTCCGCAGCTGGTGGCAGACCAAGCCAGCAAGATCGCCGATCGTTTCCACGCGCAACGCGTGGCGCAGCAGCTTCTCCCGATAACGCAATGCTCGGCTGGACTCGAGATTCTTGCGTCGCTGGGCCTCCGCCGTGATCAGCGTCATGAACAGCAGGCGGTTCACGATGGCTCCAGCGAGTGCAGATGCGAGCGAGACTGCCGCCAGGCTCGTCACGTGTACCCACAGCTCGGGCAGCAGTTCGATCGGGACGCCGTCCCCCGGGCTCATCCACGCGGAGAGAAGCAGGCCGGCCACGGCGGCCATGGTCAGCGAGAGCCCTGGAATCACGCCGAGGCAGATCGTCGCCAGCAGGCACAACACAGGGTGCACGTACCATGCGGGGCTGAATCCCCCGCGCGGTGCATTCGCGATCATCGACAGCGCGAACAGCGCGGCGAACAACCACGTTGCCGCCTTCTGGAGCTTGCGATGACGCCAGTGGTACCACGCCGTCGTGAACATCGGAGCAGCGACAAGCGACGGCAGGGCCCCCGACCAGGGCGCATGTACGGACCAGAAGCCGTCGTCCAGAAACACGAGGCACGCGAGCCCGAACGAGGCGCAACCACACGCAAGCCCGAGGGAGATCCAGCGGATCAGTGCCGAGAGGCTCGAGACGACGGGAAGTCTCGTGCTCGTGAGGAAGCCGAACAGCGATTCCTCGGTCAGTCGAAGCGGAGGCTGCACGAATCCCGATTCTATGTCGGCGACGATCGCGCAAGCCACAACGCACTCGCGCCGAATCAGGGCGATGGCTGCAGATCGGGCTCCGGCGGGTCGACGATCACACGGATCCTCGTGCTGGCAAAGGGATGTTCGAACTCCAGTCTCCAGGAGTGCAGCATCACTCGTCGGAACGTCTCTCCAGTGCGTACGCGGTAGCCGTACTTGCGATCCCCGGCCAATGGGCAGCCGAGTGCGGCCATGTGCACACGAATCTGATTTCGACGCCCGGTCTCGAGGCGACAGCGGACGAGCGTGCAGCGACCGCGACGTTCAATCGTCTCGTAGTGTGTGACGGCTCGTTGTCCCCCCCGCTCGACAACGCGAACGGTTCCGTCCGCGGCTTCCTGCAAAGCCGATTCGATCCGACCGGACGAAGGAGACGGCGCCGCGGTCAGCAGGGCCAGGTACTCACGATGAATGGCGTGCCGACGGAACAGCCCCTCGAACGCGACGCGCGCCTCGTCGTCGAGAACGAAGAGCATCGCACCGGTCGTGTCTTCGTCGAGCCGATGCACCGCCAGCACTTCGCGGCCGAGTTGCGCGGCCAGGACGGCGACCAGTGTGGCCTCACGTCTGCCGGGGGCAGGCACGACCAACAACCCCGCGGGCTTGTCGACGACGACGATCCGGTCGTCGGCGTGGAGCACTCGCACCGATGTCATCTCCCCGAACTTACGTCGAGGTCGATGTCCGGCGCTACGGACTACTGGAGGCGCAGCTTGTACTGCTGGATCTTCCGATACAGCGTCGCGCGGCCGATGCGGAGCAGCTGCGCCGCGCGGCGCACGTTGCCCCTCGTCGCGCGCAAAGCGCGAGAGAGCAGGAACTGCTCCTCTTCTTCGAACGGGCGGATCGCATCCTCGTCCAGTTCGCTGTCCGCCGGCGCAGCGGCCGACGTCGTCGGCGTCGCGACCTGCGGTTGAGCAACGGCCGGCATGAGCAGGTGTTCACGGTCGATCGGAGCACCCGCGGCCATCGCGTTCGCGCGGCGCAGAACGGCCTCGAGCTGGCTCACGTTGCCGGGCCAGGTCATCGACTCGATCAACGCACTCGCCGCCGGCGTCATGCCCTGATGCGGACGTCCGCCCGGAGTCACCGTGGCATCCAGAATCGATGCTGCAATCGCTGCGATGTCCTCGGCTCGCTCGCGCAGCGCAGGCAGGACGATCGGGAACGAGTGCAACCGGTAGTAGAGGTCCTCTCGGAACGCACCCTTGGCGACGAGTTCGGGCAAGTGCGCCGAGGTGCTCACGATGATGCGAGCCGTTCCGTTGGATTGCGGGCCAGAACGCTCCTTCAGGTGGCGCACCAGTACCGATTGCGCTGCGGCGGGCAGTCGCTCGATGCCCTCGAGCAGGAGTGTCCCGCCGCGAGTGGTGCCGATGGCCCTCGTCAGGGCCTCGCCGTCGAGATCGCCGCAGTCGAGGACCTCGAGACGGTTGCCTGCGCGTCGACTCTTGCAGTGGATGATGCGCGCCGCGAGCGACTTGCCCGTACCGCGCTGACCCTCGAGCAGAACGGTCGTGTCGCTGTCGGCTGCGCGACTCAATGCGGAATGCAGGCGTCGCACGACAGGACTGCGGCCCACGAGCGCCGAACCGTCGCGAACGCCAACGACGAGCCGTTCGAGCTCGCGGCAACGTGCAACGGACTGGCGCAGCTCCAACGCGAGGTCGAGAAGGGGTGCAGCTGCCGCTTCGATGGTCGCCACACTCAGGCTGCCGAGCGGTCTCCCACCACTGACCGGCGCGCGATCACCGACGAGGATGGCGGGAACCGTCAACTCGCGCGGGGTCGCTGCCGCCTGCAAGTCTTCGACAAGGAGCAGGTCGACTTCCGGCGCTGGATCGGCCGCGCCGAACGACGCCCAATCGTCGAAGGTGAAGACCTCGTGGCCGGCGCGAGTGAGCAGCGCCGCCAAGTCCCTCGTCGTCCCCTTCGCCACCAGCGCCACCCGAGCACGAAGCCCGGTCTGTCCCTTCCCGATAGTTGCGGTAGTCATGCCGTTCCCATTCCTGGATCGGCATTCGCGTTCGTCGCGGTGAAGACGCCACTTCGCCGCGAATCACTCGTCCAGGCGGCCGGTTTCGGGAACGCTCGACGACAACGCAGGATCGTCGTCGATGCCGGCACCCTGGTTTTCGGCGTCGATCAGGACTCCAGGAGCTTGCGGGCGAGATCGTCGAGATCGACAGCCTTCAGCTCATCGACGGAGATCGGCTCCATCGTCCTGAACTTCCTGTACTCGTCGATGCTGCTGAGTTCGACGTAGTCGCGAGCGGTCATCTGTCGAGGGTCGCCCCGCTGAGCCGCGGCAGCGCGGGCCGGAGACGCGGTGGCGCGATCCAGGGTCTGCTTGGCCCGGTGGCAGATTGCGAGGGTGTTCTCCAGGTTGCCGCGGATCTTGAGGAGCCGCTCCTCGTTCGCGCCGGGCAGATCCATGCTCTTTGCGATCTTCGCGATCGCTACTTCCAGGACCGCGATCAAGCAGTTCAGCTTGGTCGACAGTCGAGCGCGGTAATCCGCCGAGCTGAGGGCTTCGGGCAACTTGGAATCGTCGTTCTTTTCAGCGTCCATGGGGAATGCCCCGTTGGAGCACTGCACATGCCAGGTTCGGTCCACGAACGGCTGCCCCCTCGCCATCGGGGCTTCGGCAGCGACACCGCTGGTCGCCGCGACAGTGACGTCGAAATGGGCAGACCAGCGCCGTCGGATCCGGCAGACGGGTCGCGCGAGCGCGACGGGTCCGCTCAGTTGCTGGACAGCGCCTGCAGGTAGAGGCTCTTGGCCACGTCGTCCAGGCGCTGCAAGGAGCCCTTGCCCGACACCTGGAACGCGACACCACCTTCCCAGAAGAGCAGCATGCTCACCGAGGCATCACGGTAGCGGCCAATGGTGTGCCCTACGGGACCCGCCTTGTTCATCGCCTGAAGGTCGGCGAAGACGTCGGCCGCGTTCGGCACCTGAGCGATCATGAAGCGGTCGATGCCGTCGGTGTAGGTCGTGACCACGCGCTGTCGGGCATTCAGCGGGTCCACCTTCGTGACGATGGTGTCGAGGACGTAGTCGCCACCCAGGTTGACGAGCGGATCGACGAGTCCGGGCGGATCTCCGAGGAAGGCCGTCGCGGCGCTGAAGGTCGGGTGCGTGACCGGTGCACCTCCGGTCGGAGCCGGGGGAGCTGACGACGAGACCTGACCAAACGTGATCGACTCGATTTCGACCTCGGACAGGAAGCGACAATTCGCATCGAACTCTGCCGCGTACAGCGGCACGAACGACACTTGATCGACGTCGACGACCCAGATGGACTTGTCGAGAGACTGCGGGAACACGACCGTCCTGTACGCCGATCGCCCCGCACGACTCGTCGTCCCGAAGTTGTGCAGGGTGTAGTTCTGTTGTGCCTTGCCGACGTCCCTGATGTGGAACGAGCTGTTCTCGAAGAAGGCTCGTCCATAACGCCGGTAGATGCCCTGCCACTCGATCGTCAACGGCGAACGAGGCGTCTCACCGACAACGGCAACGAACTCGATGCCGAACGTCGGCGTGTTCGAACCATTGGACTGAACGACGAGTTGATCGCGCACGACCACGACGTTGCCGCGATCGTCATGAAAGCGACGGAGTTCGACGGCTGAGTAGTCCTGCTGCGTCAACGCCTGGGCCAACAACGGGAACGTCGGGCCGGTTGTTTGCCCCGGACTCGGGTTCGGCCCCTGCGCAATCACGGCAACCGTTGCCGCCCCGCTCATGGCGAGTGCGCGCAAACGACGCCCAGTGCGTGTGGTGGCCGAGAAGAAGTGCATGGAGACTGAACGAGGCGAGGCGAAGATCTAAGCGAGGTGGGTCAAGCTGTGAAGGGCGGTGTTCGATCGACTCGCGCGTGCCTCATCGAAAAACACCGTGACGGATCGCGGCAGGATCGACCCCCGGAAGGGCCGCGAGGTCCGCCGCATCGAGATCCCGGAAGACGATGGTCGGCACCTCTGTCGTCCCTCGCGAGAACACGAAGAAGGCGACCGTGAAGATGGCCGCGCCCGCAACGCCGACCATCCAGCGGCGAACCCGTGGTGCGGCTTCCGCCGCCACCCGCGCTCGAATCGCACCCCGGACGCGCGCCCAAGCAGCCTCCGGCGGCGCCGGCGGCATCGATCGCACCAATCGGGCGACGCCCGAATCGACCACCGGCTCCCGCCGCTCGGGTGAATCGAGCGGCGTGGTCACCGGCATGACTTCGGATAGAAGGTGGCCCAGGGACGAGCTTTCGGCTTGATCGACGATCCGATCGCGAACGCTCGCGAGGACTCGTTCGACATCCACGGGAGGGATCGCACGACACCGCAGTCCCGACGCGAGGGCATCGCGCGCGGCCAAGCGGGAGAGGCAAAAGCTGCAAGCCTCGACGTGCGATCGGGTCTCCGGATCGAGCGGGCCCCTGCCGAAGGCCTCGCGCAGCGCCGCGCGACAACGAGCAGTCATCCGACACCTCCGACATCACCAGCGTTCGAGCCCAGGTCGAGGTGTGGGAAGCGCGCACGAACAACTTGTTCCAGTGCGATGTGCGCCCGGGCCAGCCGCGACTTCACCGTGCCCAACGACAAGCCGAGCGTCGCCGCCAGCTCGTCGTACGACATGTCCTCGAGGTAGCGCAGCGCGAGGATGACGCGCAGCTTCGGGCTGAGCTGCGAGATCGCGACTTGCACCTGGTCACCCAGTTCGCGGGTCGCGGCGCGCTCGCGTGGGTCGGGCGTTTCGTCGATCGGATCGTCATTGGCGCCGATCTCTCCGGCGACGAGGCGTGGATGCGTACGTCGCCGATGGTCGATGCTGCAGTTGACCACGATGCGGAAGAGCCAGGTGCTGAACAGCGCCCCGCCGCGAAAGCCGTCGAGTTTGCGGAAAACGAGAGCGAACGCGTCCTGGACGACGTCGAGCGCATCGACCGCACTGCCCGTGATCCGGAACGCTATGGCATAGACCCGGTCGCGATACCGCGTGAACAACGTCTCGAACGCGTGCTCGAACCCCTCCGAGTCGGGTTGGCGGCATGCGTCGACGAGGTCGGCGTCGGGGTCGCGAACGAGTTCCACGGCACAGAGACGTTTCGGAGACACGGTGCGGTTCCGTGGAATCACGTGGAGACGAGCAGAACCCGCGAACGACCCGACAAAGGGAAACCGCTCCGGGGAAAGGGGATACGCTCGACAGGACTCCTGCGGCCACGCCGCCCACGAGCCCGCAGAAGCGACGAGGACGTCAGTTCCCGGTGAGAACGCCGATACCGCCGGGGATGGTCAACAGCCAGCCGATCGACGCTGCGCACCCGCTGCCACACTCGAGTTCGTTGCAGTCCGTGCACTCGGCGTTGGTCACCTCGAAGACCGTCCCGCCCGGACCGGATCCGACTTCCTTGAGATCCAACACGCACACCTTGTTGGACTGGCTCACGGTTGCGACCGGAGTCTCGATCGTCTGGACCGCGAACGAGTGGTCGTCGAACGGGACGATCGTCGAGGGCGTTCCCCCCATGTCGAACAGAGTCACCGCGGAGTGGATGCTGCGGCCCTGTACCGAGCCGCTGCAGTGGATGCTGCACGGCATCAAGGTCTGCAACAGACTCATCGAGGCAAGCGGAGTCGAAACCCGAAGCCACGTGCCGTGAGCGAGGGTCGACCGCGACTCGATGGTCGGCGCAGCGAACAACACGCCCTCGAGGGGGATTTGGATCCCAGGGAGCCACGGGGTTTCGAACCACACCGAGAAATCGTCGATGGGGATCGCGACCTCTACGAACCGCACGAGGACGTGCAACCACGCAGTGGCACCGTTGTCACCGCCGGTCGGCGCGCTGACGACGACGCGCATTTCGTGATCGAGCGGCCTCGGCCAATTCGGACTCCGCGGCGAACCCCGCTGAACGACCTCCACGAAGTCGGGAAGGCCATCGCTGTCGGTGTCGGCGTTCGACGAGCTGGTCATCACGGCCCACTCGACGTCGTCGGGCAAGAAGTCCTCGTCGCTGTCCAACAGCTCTGTCGCCGGGGTTGCCTGCAACGTGCCCACGATCGGCGCGGTTGCCGACCAACACACGGCAAGAGCGACAACGCATGCCAGCAGCGAGATTCGCGAGTGTGCGACCATCAACGACAGTTCGAACGCAACCTGGAGGAGATAGCTGCGACCGACGAGGGGGTTTCGGCGCAGGACGCGCAAGTTGACCACGCGGGTCTCGACCAGGCAACGGGGCGACCCCTGGCTCCTGCGACCGGACCGGCGGCCAACGTTGTCTTTCGGGGATCGGGCCGATAAGACCGCCCCTCTCGCGCGCCCGTAGCTCAGTTGGATAGAGCGACGGCCTCCGAAGCCGTAGGTCAGAGGTTCGACTCCTCTCGGGCGTACCAGTCTTCCGAAAGCCTTGGCGGAACACGGTTTCCCGACAGGCCGCGGACAACACGAGCGGGGAACGCCCCTTGGCCCTCATCGAATTCCGCATCGACGCGCGCGAGGCGCACCTGCGCGAGCTCTCGGTCTCCGTCGAGTTCGACACGTCCCCGACGACCCGCAGCGGCGCGGCGCGAGAGCAGGTCGTCTTCCTGCCGACCTGGACTCCCGGCAGCTATCTGATTCGCGAGTTCGCTCGGCATCTGAGTCGTGTCGAAGCGCTCGACGCGGTGAGCGGACGACCCTTGGCATGCCGCAAGGTGACGAAGAACCGCTTCGCGGTCTCCCTGGCCGACGACACACGCCGGGTTCGCCTCGCCTACCGAGTCTACGCACACGAGCTGACGGTGCGGACCGCGGACGCGACTGCGGACCACGCGTTCTGGAACCACGCCTGCGTTCTGCTCTGGCCTGTCGATGAACCCGGCCGCGGCGCCAGGATTCGCGTTCACGCGCCATCGGGCTGGCGTCTTGCGTGCGCCTTGCCGCACGATCACGAGCCGAACGCATCGCCTGGCGTCGACGGCCTGCTCGCGACCCTCGTCGCTCGAGACATCGATGAAGCGATGGACGCGCCGTGCCTGGTCGGTCGTTTCGAGCTCCTTGAATGGTCCGTCGGCGGAGTCCCTCACGCAATCGCACTCGACGATCTCGCCGGAATCACGCCACCTCCCAACCTCGTCCCGGACCTCACGGCGATCGTCGAGCGCGCGAGGGACCTGTTCGGGGGCTCGCTGCCGTACGAAGCCTACCTCTTCCTCTGCCTGTTCGCAGCAGACGGCCACGGCGGGCTCGAACACGCGACATCGACCACGCTGCTCGCTTCGCGCACGGCGTTGCGAACGCCGAAGGGGTATCGCGACTTCCTCGGGCTCGCTGCGCACGAGCTGTTCCACGCATGGAACGTGAAGCGGATGCGGCCGCGTGAGTTCTGGCGCTACGACTACGAGAACGAGAACTACACCAACCTGCTGTGGCTCATCGAAGGGTGGACCGCCTACTACGACGATCTGCTCTGCCAGCGCGCCGGTCTGATGCCGCGCAGCGACTACCTCGCGATCGTCGCGAAGAACGTCAACGCGATGCTGAACGGCCCAGGGCGCCTGCATGCGAGCCTCGGCGAATCGAGCTTCGACGCGTGGATCCGCCTTTACCGCCCGGACGAGAACACGCGGAATTCATCGCAGAACTACTACGGCAACGGCTCCGTGGCGGCGCTGTGTCTCGATCTGGCGCTGCGATCCGCTTCGGACGGGCGCGTCTCGCTCGACCACGTCCTGCGTGGCCTCTACGCACGAACGTTCGATCAGGGGCGCGGCTACACACTCGAGGACGTGCACGCGGTTCTCGCAGAACTCGGCGACGAAGCAGCCGTCGCCACCCTCACCTCCCTGGTGTCTCACGATCTCGATCCGGATCTGGCAGCGGCGTTCGCTCCATTCGGCATCCAGGTCGTCACGAAGGACTCGGACCGCCCCTGGCTCGGGATTTCGTTCGAGAGCAGCGGGACGAGAATCGCGTCGGTGACTCGCGGATCACCAGCTCACGCCGCGGGCTTGGCGCCCGGCGACGAGGTACTGGCGCTCCAGAACTTGCGCGTCGATGCCGGGAGATGGCAAGAGGTCGTGGATGCCACGGTCACGGTAGGCCGGTCGGTGGAGGTACTGCTCGCGCGGCGCGGCGTCGTGACGAAGTGCACCGTCACGCCAGCTCGGAACCCGGGCACGGTCTCGCTCGAAATCGAGAAGAACCAGGATGCGCGGAAGCGCGCCTTGCTCGATGGCTGGCTCGCCACAGATCGCGATGCCACGAGTCCAGCGGGGATGTGACCGGCCACCCGGTCGAACGCCGGGCTCGAGCCGATCGCGAATTCAGAGTCGCGCGTGCGTGCCGTCGCAGTAGGGCTTGTTGCCGCTCTCGCCGCACGCGCACCAGACGACGGTGCACACCCTCTCGAGCACGATCTTGAGAGGCGTCGTGTCGGTGCCGCGATGCGTGCCGTCGCAGTACGGATACCGCTTGCTCGCGCCGCAGCGGCACCACGCGTACTTCCCAGCCTCGCACGAGTCGACGAAGGGTCCGCGCTGCTTCCTGCCTGGGGGAGTCGCCATGACGCAGGGGCGTCGGGCTGGTCAGCGGAAGCGGCGGATGACGCCGCGAACCACACCGCGAAGTTGCACGCGCGTCGTGAAGATCGGCTCCATGCTCGAATTCGCGGGTTGCAGCCGGAAGGTGCCGTTTCGCTCGCGGTAGAAGCGCTTCAGCGTCGCTTCTTCGTCATCGAGGATCGCGACGACGATGTCGCCGTCGTTCGCGGTCTCGCGCCGCTCGACCACGACGAGATCCCCGTCGTCGATATGGTCTTCGATCATCGACTTGCCACGCACTCGCAACAGGTAGATGCGATCTCCCGTGGGAACGAGGTCCGTGAGCGCCACGTCCTGGCGATCCTCGAGGGCCTCGATCGGTCGCCCAGCAGCGATCATCCCGACGATCGGAACCGACGGGACCCGCGATTCGCCGACTTCCTCGCGGGCATCCGGGTCGTGCAAGATCGCCACCGCGCGAGCCTTCGCCCGATCGCGGTGGATCGCCCCTTTGCGCGTCAGCTGGTTCAGGTGCTCGTGGATGGTGATCTTGCTGACTCCGAGAGCCTGCGCAGCCTCGTCGAGAGTCGGTGCAATGCCCTTCTCACGTCGGTAGTCGCGAAAGTAGCGAAGCACTCGGATCTGCTTCTCCGTAAGCATCAGCTTCACGTGAGGAACCCTCCCAGGTTCGAAGGATGTTCGTTCGGGCTCCGTTCCCCACGCGCCGGAAGATTCGGTGCCAAGGCGATCACGCGAACAAGGCGAGCACGAGGAACGAGGCCATCAGGATACACGCGCCGGCAAGTTCGAGGAAACGGTGGATTCGCCGCGCGCCCCGCAACTTGGCAACGCCGCGCGTGGAGATGGGCATCCTCGCTCGCGAGCCGTGACGCAGAGCCTCGGGCAGCGAACCGCGGAACGACGTGGACCTGACGCGAGATGGGGCGAACAGCATGCGAACCTCGTTTCGGTAAAGGTTCGTTTCATGTTAGTGTTTCGTTTGGACCTGTCAACACCCTTCTCGCCGCCAAGTAGCAGACCCCGATACGAACCACGCCCCGGCACCTCGGCGTAGTGCGAAATCCCGGTGCGGCCTCGTGGTTCGCCTCTTCATGACCGGGCCCACCGCCCCCCGCCTGAGGATGCAGCGCGCCACCCACAGCCTGCGCACCGAACACGCGATCAACGAGCGCACCTTGGCCGTCCTGAACGCGATCGCGAAGCACGTTCGCCGCGGTGGTTCGTTCCCTACCGGGGACGTGGCGGTCGTTCTCCGCTTCCTGCGCGAGTTCATGTTGGCGGTGCACATGCGCAAGGACACGGAGGTCGTGTGGCCGGCCCTCGCGATGCACGGCGATGAATCGACCTCGGCCAGGATCGGTGAGCTGTTCCGCCTGCATGCAGATGTGACGGACCTCGTGCACTCGCTGATGCTGTTCTGGGAGCCGGTCGACGACCTGTCCGCGGCCGAGCGGCTCGGCTTCGCCGACACCGTGGCTGCGCTGGTCGCGCGTGTCTGCCGCATGCAGAGCATCGAGGAGAGCGTGCTGTTCCCTGCCTGCGACGACGTCCCTGCCGACGATCGCCTCGAGTGGCCGAGACGCTTCTCCGAACTGGAGGCCGAGCGCGCCCCGTCGGCGTGGAGCGATCGCATCGCGAGCCTGGAACGGACCTGGTCACGCTGATTCGCGGCTTGTTCGCCCGAGCGCGGTCCGCAGAATGGGCGGACTGGCGTGCGTCGTGAACCGGGTCGGTCAGCCCGGCCGGCGCCCGAACTCCGAATGCTGCTCGAACTGCAACGTCCCCTCGTCTTCCTCGACTTCGAATCCACCGGCCTCGACACGGCGAACGACCGCATCGTCGAGCTGGCGTTCGTGCGTCTTCTCCCCGACGGTCGGCGTGAGTCGTTGGTTCGTCCCGTGAATCCCGGTGTCGCGGCGATGAGCAAGGGCGCGACGAAGGTGACCGGCATCCACACCAACGACGCGTGCGGCCTGTTCGGCGACAACGGCAGGAAGCCCGCGCAGCCGCTGCGGAAGCTCGGCCCGGAGCTGATTGCGTTCCTCGGCGACAGCGACATCGCCGGCTTCAACCAGATCGCCTACGACATCCCCCTGTGGCTCGCCGAGTGCAAGCGCCACGGCATCGCGTTCGACATGAAGGGGCGGCAGCAAGTCGACGTGAAGGTCCTGTTCAACGTGTGCGAAAAGGCCTGGGACCGCTTCCTCATGGGCCCGCGCAACCTGAGCGCTGCGGTGCGCCACTACTGCGGTCGCGAACACGAGGGCGCCCACTCGGCGGAAGCGGACACGCAGGCGACTGTCGACGTGCTGCTCGCGCAGTTGAAAAGGCACCCGGACCTCCCGCGCAACGTGAAGGACCTCGCCGACTTCTGTGCCCGCAACAGCGACCGCGACGACGACGCAGGTCGTGGCCGCGCCGGCAGTGCGCTCGCATGACATTCCGGACGAAGCTCCGTTACCGCTTCGGCGACATCGACGACGCCGGGATCGCCTACTACCCCAAGCTGCTGCACTACTTCCACTGCGCGTTCGAAGACTGGTGGAGCGACGCGCTACAGCACCCGTACCCGCGACTCCTGCACGACGACGCGCTCGGGATGCCAGCGGTGAAACTCGAGGCGGAGTTCTTCGCTCCCGTGCGCTACGGCGACGAACCGTTCGTCCATCTCGGCGTGCTGCGCATGGGCACTGGATCGGTCGAGTTCGGCTTCTGGATGACCCTCGGTGACGATCCGAAGCCGCTCTGCCGCGCGCGGGTCGTCGCGGCGACGGTCGACATGCGCAAGATGCAGAAGTGCCCTCTGCCGGACGTCTGGCGCGAACGCTTCCGCCCGTTCGTGCTCCGCGAAGAGGACTTCCCGTGCGGTCGCTGACCGCGTGGCGAGTGACTTCCAAAGAACAGCCCCGATCACGCGGTTGCCGGGACGAGCTTGAAGCCGAGTT
>CAZIFB010000069.1:0-20401 GCA_964538915.1 uncultured candidatus Brocadiaceae bacterium
GGTTTCACCGGTCGTTTACACGTCTGCGACCGCCATCAATTCGGGAAGGTGGACAGTCGTCACAACGGCCGGCCCGGTCCCTGCATCGATGATTTCGGTGCCAGCTTGTTCGCCGCCTGCGCGTAGCGCAAGGAACACACTGGTCCCTGGGCAGCACTCGCTGGTAGCCACTGGAGGTGGGGGCGATGCCGACGTCTGAGCTTCAAGCGCCGGCGCAAGTGCGACGGCGGCGACAGTGAGCCAACGCCCGGCGCCGATGATCCCGAAGAAGATTCTGTTCATGTGCGTGACGTGCTGGAAAGCAGATGGCCCAGGAGCGAACGGTTCGACAGAGATCGGTGCCCTTAGCGATTCGCGGAGAAGAGCGCAACCGCAACCATGACGGCGAAGGCATTACCAGGCCATGTCAATTGCCAACCTGGGTATATCTACGGTTTCGCAACTAGAAACAGCTTGTGCGTCGACGGCATCACGCTCCATTCGCGTCGAAGTGAGAGGGACGCGTATAGCGGTTCGGATGCGAGGCTGGCCGTTCGGGAAGGTGGCAAACTCGCCTAGTGAACTGACCGACTAGACGCTAGGTCACAACAACTTCGGCCGCGGCGCAGCCGACCGGAAAGGCCAAGGGCTACGCGCTGAGAACTGCGGAAATGACGACACCAGTTGGCAGCATCGCGACGGCAAACAGATGGGTCCGCGGCCCGCAATAGGCGACGGCGCACCCGGTTGCGCCTGCCACGAAGCAGCACTGCCAGCCGGCGCCAAGTTGCTGCACCCACGTCGAGAGTTCGCGCGTCGAAAGAACAACGACCGCCTCTTCGATTCTCGTTCGAGTGCGCAACGCGTCGAGTTCGGACAACCATCGCGTCGGGTCGTGACACTCGGCGAAGAGCACGCGGCCTCGAAGGTCCCTCGAAGCAAATTCACCTGCCGCGAACTCGCGAGTGGTGCGGACATCGAGACGCCCAACGCGAACGTCAACGTGGCCCAGAAACGCGCGGAGTGCGTCGACGACCGACGCCGGCAGCACCGCGGTGGCAGACGCGGACTTCGCACGAGCCCTCTTGCCCATGGTCTTGGGCGCCGCACCTCGGGAGTACGCCCGTGCCCCGTTGGCGGTCGGCAGACGGCGCTGCTCCCGCACATGCTCGACGTAGGCGCGGAACGTCGTCTCCGGGATCGCAGCCAGCGCCCGGTACTTCGCGGCCATCTGCTTGGTGATGCCCTCGGGCAACGGGCTCGACGTCCCGCCCCGATTCGAAGTCAACCTGGTTGACTTCGATCCATGTCCGCCCCGGTGCACGAGTTGCGCCAACTCCGCGCCGAGCTTGCGCTCGACTTCGAGCCGGAACACGGCGAGCCGCAGCGACTCCTCGAACGCGAGGTTGCACTTCTTCGCCAGGTCTTCGTGCACCGACGCCAGCGTGTGCAGATCCGTCAACTTGCTCAGATCGTCTGCCTTCGCCAGCACCGCGGCGAGGTGCTGCGCACTCGGCACGACCACCTGCCCTGCGTCGAAGAAGCGCAGGGGCTCGCGGCGAACGACTGCTCCCTGGCCTTGCGGTGCGTGCTGCTCGTCGGACATCGAGGGCTCCTGCTTCCAGACGGAGCCGGGGAACGAGCCGACACCGCGACGGGAGTACCCGCGTCGCCGACCACGCCTTACCTCCGAATCGAGGAATCTCTTCGCGATCGCGCTCGCTTCCTGCGCGCCGAGTTTCTTGGGCACTCGACGAGCGTCCGCGTCGTCACACGACTGCGATCAGGAAAGGTCCGCACACGCACGCGGGTACTGCGCCTCGACCATGGACGACCTCCCCGACGTCTCGAACCTCGCCTCGCTGAACGCCGAGCAGCGCCTCCGCCTCCTTGCCGACATCGCCGTGCGCGAAGCGAAGGCCGCAGCGACAATCGCTGCCGCCCGGGCCGAGATGAAGATCGTCGCCATCCAGATGGGCGCGCTGCTCTTCCGCCTCCGCCCGGCTGGACTCACCTGGACCGGCGAGGCGACCGAGTGCCTGATGGCGGAACGCCCGCGTCCCGAAGGCGACAGCGACGACGAACACGATGAGTCCTGGCCCGTGCACGTCGAGAACTCGCTGCTCGCCCGCGTCCGCGCCGCCGGCTTCGACCTCTACGAGGTCCTGCTCGAGCATGGAGCCGAACTCAGCGAAACGAACGCGATGGTCGTGGCGACGTCCGCGTGCCTGCCGAGCGGCGAGTGGTTCGCGGTGTTCACGATGCTCGACTCCACCACCGGCATGTCGAGCACGCATGTCTTCACGATGGCGCGCAAGCAGGCGTAGACCGAGCGCCGGCAATCGCCACGCACCCGCCCCGTCGGTTATCCTGCCGCCGTCGAGCGCCCCTCCAAGTCCAACTCCACGCGCTCCTTACCTTCGTGAGGCCGAGTTGGACGACATCATCGCATCCCGCGACGAACGCGGACGGTTCCTGCCGGGTGGCGCAGGTGGTCCTGGGCGCCCACCCGTGCGCACCGTCGACCGGCTGCGGCAGGCCGTCGAGGAAGCCGTCACGCCCGAACACCTGACCGCGGTGATGCGCCGACTCACCCGCGCCGCGCTGGAGGGCAACATCCCGGCGGCGCGCATCGTCCTGGAACGTTCCTGCGGCAAGCCCGTGGAGTCGCCACCCACCGGGGCGCCCATCGCCTTCGAGATGCCCCGCATGCGCACGGCTGCCGAGTGCAACGCCGCCGTCGAACGCATCGGCGAGGCCGTGTGCCGCGGCGACGTGGACCGCGAAGCTGCCAAGCTGATGCTCGACGTCATCCAGACCCGGTTGAAGGCGATCGAGGTCACCGACTTCGAGCTGCGCCTCGCCGAGTTGGAGCGAACCGCGAAGTTGGTGCAGCTGTGAGGCGCCTGCAGACCCGCCTTGCTGCCGTGACCGAGGTCTTCGGCTCCGAGACCGTCGTCCGGGAACTCGCCCGCCCGGCGTTCGAGGTGTTCCGCAAGACCGGCGAACTGCCCGAGGACCCGCACGTCGCGCACGAGGTGGTGCAGCGCGTGCTGCGCGGCTACGACACCTTCCCGAACACCGGCCACCCCGCGCTCGACCGGCAGCGCGCTTTCCGCATCGCGGTCAACACGCCCGACCGCCCGCCGGACCCCGTCTTCGACTCGTTGTTCGACGAAGCCGTGTGGGCGCCCGACCCGATGCGCTGGGCGGCGCGCCAGGCACTGAAGGATCTGGCGACGCTTGGACTCGACGTGACGAAGCCAGTGTTCGCGGGGCGCAAGTTCGACGGGCCGTGGCGGGGCAGCGTGGGGCTCACGATGCTCGGCTTCCCCGACATCCTCTACACCCCGCCGCACGAAGAGCGAGCCGCACGGATGTTCGCCTACTTCGCCAAGGTGCGGGAACACATCGCCGACGACAACCAGGCGTGGTTCGACGCGCTGCGCGACGCGGAGACGCCGTTCAAGCAGCGGGGCGAGCTACCGGCAGATGAACTGCTTCGCGACGGCGTGCTCGCGCTGCACGAGATGGACGCCCTGCTGCGGCACGGGCGTGGCGAGGACGTTGCTGAGAGGTTGGCGACGATCGACAGGCTGCGCGAACGCGCGGCGTGAGGCGCGTCGAGGGGCGCATTTCGTGGCGAATCTGACGCTGCGGCGGACAGCGACGTGGGTCGCAGACCGCAGATCACTCAACGGCGCTGCTGCCTCGATCCTGGTGCAGCGGGTTGCGGGCGATCACGTAGAAGTAGCCCGCAAGGTTCACTTCGAGGTTCAGGCGATTGGCGTGGCGAAACAGAGCACCCGTCGCCAGCGCCACGACGTCCTCAACTCGGCGCGCATCTACACCCAGCTGGCGCCCAAACAGCCCTCTCACGCGCCGGCCGTACAGGTCGAGCAATCGACGAACGCCGTCCACATCGCTCGCTCGGAGGCGACGAACGCTCTCGGCTTTGTGGTCTTCCGGGTGTGCGGACATGGGCGCCGCCCACTCTACCGCTTCGGACGCACCCCGCGCCCGGGCTCGGCAGCAGACAGCTCGCCCGCCGCCGTCATCGCGCAGAGCCGCGCCGAACGCGGTCTTATCGACTTCGGCGCCGTACGCAACTTCGCACGCGATCGCGTTCCAGGCGATGCGACGCAGTGGTTCGGGTTCGAACAACGCCTCCTCGAACAGCATCGACCGCACCGTTGGTGGCGCTCACTCGGTGGTCCACGGAACCGCTCCGTCACCTCACTCGTCCAAGCGACCCGAACCTACGCCTTCATTTCCCCAACTACGGTATCGCCATGTCCTCGACCTGGGAACGCATCAGGAAAGTGAGCCTGTGGGCAGCCACCACGACGATTGCCGCAGCCGCAGGTGCGGGATGGGTAGCATCTGATCAACTCCGCGTTGATCCCTTGGTCTCGGAAGTCGCGCGCCTGCAACAGCGAATTCAGGAGCTTGCGGTCGTCGACGCCCGCGCAGAGAACCTCGATACTCAGGTTGCAGATCTCGGCGAAAGGCTCCGGGAAGCTCGCGCCGCCAATAGCGCGCAGGAAGTTCGCGCCGTGTCGACAATCGAGGGGCTTCGAGGTCAGCTTGCGCAGATCGAAGCCACAGCCGTTGACCTTCGAGGCCAGGTCCGCGATGCAACTACCCTCCGCAATACTGCGGATGCGCAAGTTTCGGAACTTCGCGATCGACTGCGAAGCTGCGAGAGCGAATTGAACGCCCTGCGTCGAGACAGGAACGACTTGGAGAAGGCTGTCAGCAGCTTGACTGCCCAAGTCTCGGCCGAGAAGGCGGCCAACGCCGGCGTTCAGAGGCTGCTCGCGGAGATTGCAAGCCAACGCGACGCGGCCGTGGGACAACGCAGCGCAGCCGAGCAGCAGATCACCCTGCTAGCGGCGTCGGCCGGTACGCGGGCACCCGTGCTCCAGGCGTGCCTCGAACTCGCGCATCCAAAGGACCATGTCTGGGCGTCCTTCGGCGAACTCCACGGAGGTGAAATGCGCAATGCGCAGTTCAGTCTTGAGGGCGCTGAGCCTCGGCGAGCCCCGCGACGCGGGGATCGAGCCATCACGACATCGTTCGTCAACACATTCGACACCGCGCCTCAGGCAGAGATCGCCCTCGCGGGCAACATCCTTGAGTGGTTCCTGCCTGAACGTGTTGGCGCAGTTGCGCCCGGTCAGTGGGTAGAGATCACGGACATCGACACGGTTCCCGGTGGATATCACTACGTTCGGTTCAAGCTGATCAAGACGCCATGATTCGTGATTGTGCTACCTTGAGCGTTCAATGCTACTGGGACTGCGGCCTGGACCCCGCAGCGGTCAGCGCAACTCCCCCGCCGCCACCATCGCGCACAGCTCCTTCAGCGCCAGTTCGCTGCCCTCACCCCGCTGCGCCACGCGGTCGAACAGCGCCAACGCCTTGCCGACGTCCTCGCCGTTCCGGTGCGCGGCCATCTGCTGCCACTCCGCTTCGAGCAGCACCACCTCGGCGTGCAGAGCGTCCTTCGGCAACTCCCCTGACTGTTCGAACCACGCCTGCGCCTTCGCCTGCGCCTTCGCCTGCGCCTCGAACCACTCCGGGTCGTCCTGCGGGATACGTCCGCAGAGCTTGTCCTGCCGCACGAGCAGCCGGTTGCCCTGATCCTCGTAGGGTGCCGTGATGTAGCGCCTCGGGTAGCCCGCCATGTGCAGCGCCACGCTGCCGTACATGGGGATGCCGTGGCGCGCCCCGAACGCCACGTTCGCGACGTCGCCGCCGTACGCGACCTCCACGGCGATCTGTGCACGGGCGATGCGGCGAATCGGCTCGGGCTTGAACAGCGCCTCGAAGAACAGCCCGGCCCGCACCGATGGCGGCAGCTTCGTCAACTCGTCTCGCACGCGCTGCTCCAGGCTCGGGCGCCGCGACGGATGCAGCGCATCGTCGGCCCACGACGGGTCCACCCCACCGCCCATCGCGTGCAGCACCACCGCGTAGGCCACCACGTCGTCGTCAGGCAGTTCCCCGAAGTGCAGGAACCACTCGTACTCCTCGGTGAGCAGGTGCTGCTGCACCGGCGACGACTCGATGGCGCGCCGAAGCTGGCTGATGCGGCGGTCACGGATGCGCATCGCCGCCTCCCGCCGTGACCGAGGGCGTCGACCTCGGCGCCGACCTGAGTACCCAGCCCAGTCCGGCTCCGAAGAAGAACGTGAACACACCCTCGAAGACGGCGCCGCGCCCCACCTCGTGGCACCCGGCGAGCAGGAACGCCCCGAACACGCACCAGAACGTGAGCCGAGGGCGACCGTCGAACACCGTGATGCCGAGCAACACGGCGAGCCACGCCAGCAAGGCGACCAGGGCGCTCACGACACACCTCGCTCTGCCGCGACCTCGGCGAACGTGCGGCCGTCGAGCGTTGCCTCGTTGCCCGTCGCCTTCTGCCATCGCTTGATCGCCACGTCGACGTACGGCGGGCTGATCTCGATGGCGCGGCATCGGCGTCCAGTGCGTTCCGCCGCGATGAGCTGCGAGCCGCTGCCGCTGAACGGTTCGAACACGACGTCGCCGACTCGCGTGTGCTTCTTGATCGGGCGAACGAAGAGTTCCACGGGCTTCGAAGTAGGGTGATCCGAGGTGATGCGCGCCTTCCCATCCCAATCGACCTCCCACACCGAGTCGTGTTCGTGCACGCCGTCGTGCTCCGGCTTGTCGCCTTGGCGCCACCCCATCACGCACGGCTCGTGGCGGAAGTGCCAGTAGACGCGGCCGAACACCGGCGTCGGCTTCACCCAGATGATCTGCTGGTGGTCGAGGATGCCGAGGTCGCGCCAGATGCGCTGGATGTCGCCGCATCGCTTGTGCGCGTGCCAGCAGTACAGCGCTGCCTTCGGGCCGAGCACCTCGAGCACGTTCGCGAACACGGAACGGAAGAAGCCGTCGGCGTCCTCGATGTCGATCTCGCGGTACGTCGAGCTCCAGTCCTTGCCCGAGTCGTTCGGACGCTCGCCGGTGTAATCGACCAAGTACGGCGGATCCGTCGCGACGAGCGCAGCCTTCTCGCCGTCCATCACGCGCCGCACGTCCTTCAGGTTCGTCGAGTCACCGCAGAGCAAACGGTGCTCGCCGAGGCACCACAGGTCACCGAGCTTCGCCACCGCGACGGGAGGCGGTTCGTCGGCGCCTTCGTCGAGCAAGTCCTTGTCGACCTCCTCCTGTTCGCGCAGCTTCGCGACGAGCGCGTCGAGGTCGTCCTCCGAGAAGCCGACGCCGTCGAGCGCGTCCTCCTTCTTCAACTCTTCGAGCAGCCGCGACAGTTCTGCTTCGTGCCACTGAGAGTGTTCGTGGCTGCGGTTGTCGGCCAAGTTGTAGGCGACCGCGTCGAGGTCGGTGCCGCCGAACCACCACACGGGAACCTCGGTCATGTCGAGGCTCTGCGCGGCCTTCAACCGCGTGTGGCCCGCGACGATCTCACCGCTGCGGCGCGCAACGATCGGCTGCTGCCAGCCGAAGCGGCGTAGCGACGATGCGACGTGCGGGACCGCGGCGTCGTTGAGTCGGGGGTTGGATGGCGAGCAGAAGAGCTTCGAGATCGGGACGATCTCGACCGGCGGAGTGACGTTCGTCGACAAGCAGCACCTCGTAGGGCGTTGGGAGCCGCTTGGAGGTGCGCGTGGACGGAGGCTCGACGCGGGGATTCTAGCGCCGCGCTGCCGAGGCGTGAACGTCGAGTCCACGAGGACTTGCCGCGGGTCGGGGTGGCGATAGGCTGCGGAACACCTCGGCGGCCGCGAATCGACTCGGCTGTCGAAAACCAATTTGGCCATGCGATGTCCCAGTCTCCGATGACCCCTCGGGAGTTTGCCTATCTGCGCATTACCGGGCACGGCTCGCACGGGGCGGTTACCGAGCGTCTCGGACTGAAGCCGTCCGATGCGTGGAATGCCGGCGACATCAACCCTCGGACTGGTCAGCCGCGGAAGTTCATGTCGTGGAAGCTGCACAGCGGACTCGATGACTCTCGTTCGCTCGAAGAGCACATCTCCAGCCTGCTCCTCGTCGTCGGCCGGAAGGCGATCGAGTTGCGCGAGCTGTGGGTCGATCACGACCTGACGCTTCAGTGTGTCGGCTACTACCCGCCGACCGGGGGGGCGGGCATGCACTTCGACCGTGAGGTGGTTCGGCGGGCCGCACAACTCGGCCTTGCCATCGACTGCGATCACTACTTCGTGGATGATCACGATGGCTAACTCGGCCATGCAGCCGGCCGGCCCCAAGCGGCCGGCGCCTGATGGCCAATGACGTTGGACGGACCCCGTTCGCAGGACTCGCCATGCCGGCCGAAAATGAAGACGATGAACGCAAGTTGCTGCTTGCCGTGATCGAGGATGAGATGTCCAAGATCCTCTGCAGCGAGTACGGCATGGAGGGCGTCCGGATGCGCATTGACCCGCAGACGGGGGAGATCCTGAGCAGCCAGGCGATTCCCGATCACCTGAGGCCACGCGTCTTTTCCGCCGCCGTCAAGCAGGCCGTCACTCGACGCGTGCGCGAGCACCAGCGCGACTTCGAGTAGGATGGCCGTCCAACCCGTCGATGCAGGCGGCGAGCCGCGAGGAAAGCAACCTCGAGAGCTGAAGCCCCCGCGCCGCCCGCGGCTCAAGGGCAAGAGACGTTGGGCCGGCGAGTTCCCATGCATGGACCCGTGAAGATCGCGGCCTCGCTCCTCTTGCTCTGCTCCTCGTGTGGAACAAGTCAAACGCGCGCAAGGGAGCCGTTCGGGGCCTATCCGTTCCAGGCCGTTGCGTACGACATCCACATGATGGCACGCTGGCAGGGCGGGGAAGCGATGGGCATGAGAGCAGGGCCTCTGTGGTTCTTCATGGGAGGGCTCATCTCGATCCCTGTAGACATGGTCTTCGATTCGATCGGCTTCCCGATAGATGTTGCCTTCTGGATCGCGGGTCGGGAGAAGCGGTGGAGCAAGTAGACTGCGGCCCAACTGTCGATGCAGGCGGCGAGCCGCGAGGAAACCAACCGCAAGAGCCGAAGCCCTCGCACGCGGCTCGCGCCTGATCGACAGAGACGTTAGACGCACCATGTCGGCCGCACGTCGAGTCTCTGCCCGACGAGTCATCATCGTCCTTGCCGCAGGTGTGGCCGGTCTATGCATCGGCGTCGTGGTGCATGCGGTCCTCGTATTCGGATTTCCTGGTCTGATCTTCGGGGAGGCTGCACTCATGCACGCTGATGGCATGCCCAACTTCTACGATCGGACGACTTGGTGGGACGCGGTGCCGCTCGCCTGCGCAGTCCTGACTGCCTTGCTTGCGTTGAGCCTGAGTAGAGGCCATCGTCAGGGCGTCTAACTTGTCGATGCAGGCGGCGAGCCGCGAGGAAACCAACCGCGAGAGCCGAAGCCCTCGCACGCGGCTCGCGCCTGATCGACAGAGACGTTAGGCCTCCATGGAAGTAGTTCCCGTCCTCGCGATCGCGACCGTGGTCGCCGCCGCTGCCTGGATCTGGTGGCGCTACTTCCGAGTCGCTCGACCACTAGTCACCCCATTGCGGTTACCGGACGATGATCCTCTCATCGCGCAGGCGATGGAGAGAGCCCGCGCCACTATCGAGGAGTTCAGAATCTTGTGTTCTCAACCTCATCGCAGCGCGAGTGTGAAGGTGCCTTTCCTGACCAGTTCCGGCGTGTGCGAGTACTTGTGGGCGGCAGTCCGGGAGCTCGGGAGTTCCCACGTAGAAGTTCTTTATCTGACGCCTCCTGTGACTCATCAAGGGCGACTTGAGCGTGTCCACTCACATGCTATGACGGAGATCGTCGACTGGCAGGTCGAGCGGTTAGATGGCAGCTATCGCGGGGGGTTCACAATGCGCGCGATGTTCGTTCGCGGGCGAGAGCAGTGGGGACATCTCCCGCCGGAGGTCGCCGCTGAGGAAAAGAAGTATGCTGATGAGGCCTAACTAGTCGATGCAGGCGGCGAGCCGCGAACCAAAGCAACCAGCGAGGAGAGCCCTCGCGTCGCGGCTCGCGCCTGATCGACAAAGACGTTGGGCGGACATGGTTGACGATCAACGCGCGAGACCCGACTTCTCCGGGATGACGGTCAACGAGCGCCTGTTCACCGCCGATCTCACGGATGCGTTCGATGCCGCGGTGCGTCGTAGAGACCGCGCTCGGATGGTCGAGCTGCTGCGGGCTGTAGCTGTGGAGGACGCCGAGTCCTCCGCGGATGCCGTGCTCGCTGACCCAAAGCGCTACGGATACTGACGTGGTATGTTGCCGCCCAACTCGCCGCAGGAGCCGACGAGCTGCGCGGACCAAGCAACCACGAGAGCACAAGCCCTCGACCGCGCACCTCGCGGCTCAGCGGCAAAAGACGTTGGGCTGACCATGAGCCTGGAGCCTCTTCGCGCAGCCAAGAGAGTGACCGTCGCCGATGCCAGCATCCGGCGGGCGGCATGGCGCGCTGGAGTCGAGGGGCCTCCCTTTGATCAAGGCAGCAGCCTGGCCGGTCGCCCGCCTGAGTTCATGCGTGCGGATGGGCGGCCGATCGTCCTCATGCGTTTGGACTTGTTGCTCGACCGGGTTCGAAATCGCGCATTGCCAGGGGCCTTCTGGAGAGACCTGATGAGAGCCGCAGAAGGTCTGGGGCTTCACGATCGCCTGACCACCTTCACCGATCGATTCCAACAGGCCCTCGCGGCTGCTGCTTCTCGTTCTCCAGGCGTCGGTTCGTGAAACCGTGGCAGCCCAACACGCCCTTGGAGCCAGCGAGCGCCGTAGTGGCACTCGCGGCTCAAGGGCAAAGACGTTGGGCAGGCACGTTGCCGTGAAGAAGTTTGCCATTGGGTGCTTGGCAGCCCTCGCCGCGGTCGTTCTCGGCTACGCAGGGTTCCTCTGGTGGCTCTTCGCTTCAAGGGCGGCGATCCTCGCGGGGATTGAGCTCGGGATGAGCGACTCCGACGTTGTCCGTGTTGCCGGCAGCCCCACGCATGACAGCAGCAAGACGCGCTTCTTCTTGCCAACACCAGCAGTTGACGTCGTGTGGCTGTACGACCGTCCCGATCCCGGGAAGCTCGGCGTGCTGGTGGTGGCAGTGTCGTTCAAGGCCGGTCGCGTGGTAGAGGTGCGACGGACGCCCGTCTCCCGCGGGTGACGAGGCGCGCGATCCGCGATTCTGGCTATGCTGCCCAACTCGTCGATGCAGGCGGCGAGCCGCGGACTACCGAATAGCTAGGCGAGCGCAAGCTGATGGACCCGAAGACCAGCAGAGATCTTGCATTCTACGTTGCGGTCCTTGTCGCCATCGTCGCGCTCGGCGCGTACCTGGCGATGGTGGTGCACCTGGGGCATCTCGCCACCCAAGGTCCTGTCATCGGCATTGCCGCCGACTTCTTCGGTCGCCCCCTGATTCTGCTGTTCTTTGTCGTCATCTGCGTGGCCTTCGAGCAGAAGCGGTGGATCGCTGGCAGCGTCCTCTTGCTCCTCGCGACACTTGCCGCGACTGGCGTGTTGTCTGGGTGGGTGTATGGGCTTGGGACGCGCCTTGCCTAACCGGTATGCCGCCAACTCTCATAGGTCTTCCCTGCCGGCACTCCCCGGGGAGCACGTTGCTTGAGTCGCCCCGGCGAAGGTCGCCTTGCCTTTCGAATGCGCCCCAGGGGCACCCGCGCTACCGGCGCGACTCGCGCTCCGGGTGTCCCCGCCCGCGACGCGAAAGGACTCGCGCCCCCGCCGAGGAACGCCGCATCTCGCCCAGGAGACCAACGACGAACGCGGCGATGCCGCAGACGACGGCCCACATCTCGAACGTGCCCAGAGCGCAGATCATTCGCGCGTGAGAGCGGCATCCGCGGCGTGGCGTTGCTCCCGCGCCCGACTTCGCAGCAGCATCCGCTCCGAGCAGAACCCGAACGTCGCGTTCTCCCCCGCGAATGCGCCTTGAGCTGCTGCCGCGTCGCGTGGCTGAGTGTGGCCATGCACGTCCAAGCCGCACTCCAAGCGTTCCTTCTCCAACTCGAAGCCGACGGCCGCTCGCCGCACACGATCGGGCAGTACCGCCGGCACGTCACGTCGCTCGCGAACTGGTTGGTCGCCACCCGCGCCCCCACGAACGTCGCGAAGTTAACGCCGCAGGTGCTCGCCCAGTTCTTCGCCGACGACGCCGCGAAGGCGAGTTGCCGCGGCGGGACCAAGATGGCGGTGTCGCTGAACGCGATGCGGACCAGCATCCGCTGCTTCGCGAAGCACCTCCACGACGCCGGCCTAGTCGCGACGAACCCGGCGCGGTTGCTACGCCGCGCCCGGTGCGCGCCCCCGCCGCCGAAGGCTCTTCACCCCGACGAGCAGAAGCGGCTGCTTGCGGTGCTCGCCGACGCGAAGGGCGACGAGGCAGCACGCGACCGGATGCTGGTCGAGTTGCTCCTCGGCACCGGCATCCGCATCGGTTCCGCGCTTGGCCTCGATGTCGGCGACCTCGACTTCGCGCACGGCGAGATCCAATTGCGCACCACGAAGAACGACCGGCCCACCACCGCGGTGATGTCCGAGGCGGTCGCGAAGGCGCTGCGGTCGTTCCTCGGCAAGCGCACCGACGGGCCGCTCTTCGTCGCCAACGGGCAGCGCATCTCGATGCGACACGCCCAGCGGCGGCTCTCGGCGTGGTTCGCGAAGGCTGGCGTCGTGGGTAGGAGCGCACACTCGTGTCGGCACGCGTTCGCAGCTGCTCTCCTCGCGCGGACGGGCGACCTAAGGTTGGTTCAGACTGCGTTGAACCACAGCTCGATCGTCAGCACCTGCATCTACACGACGACGGACAGGGCGAGGCTGAGGGCGGCGGTGGGAAGCTGATGTCTCGACGCGCACCCGACGCGCTAGCGAAGCAACTCGTTCATCCCCTCCCAAAACAACAACTGCCAGCCTCTTCCCAAGCGAACCACCCACACATGGCAGCCGCTTCGCTCGAAGTACAATAGATCCTCCGGAGGGATGGATGCAGCGATCCCACCGGGCTGGTCGCTCGGCGACGCACGAAACGCGATCTCGCCCTCCAGCAGAAGCCCGAGGGCGTCGTCGGAGTACGACCAGTCGCCTACGTTCTCTCGACGCTGGTTCTTCATTGTCCAGACAACGAACTCCCAGGCGTGCCCGTCCGAACCGGGTGCGTCCATCCCCTTGTACGGCTGGCAATCGTACACAAGGCTACGAACGGCGTCGTAGTCCCCGCTCTTGCTGGCAAGCAAGAGACGCTCCAGCACGGCTCTCGGAGAACATGCGGGCTCGACCGAGCCGCCAATTCCTTCGCACGCAGCGATCGAGAGCAGCGACGTCAGCAAGATCCTCGACGCGATCGACGATCTCGCCTCCTCCAACGAACGCTTCGATCGATGGACCTGCACACGAGGGTTATCGCGACATCGTCCTCGAGACACAAGGCTGCGAGCCGCGATGTAGCGGTCTGCGTTGGGACACCGAACTGCGAATACACTGCCCACGGCCAAGGCAGCCCATGTCGCAGCGCCCCCCCCATCCCGACGATGGCGTGCACCGCAGCCGCGCGTAGACTGCGCCCCGCGTGACCGCACCCGCCGCCAACGAGACCTGCCCCAACTGTGCTCGCCTGCGTGTTGGACGCTATTGCCCAGGCTGTGGGCAAGACAACCGTCACACCCGGATCGGGTGGCGCACGATCTGCGCCGACACCGTCGACACGCTGTTTGGCATCGAGGGGCGCCTGCTCGCCACGCTCCGCCTTCAGATCGTCGCTCCCGGCCTCGTCGCGCGCCGCTGGCTCGCCGGCCAGCGCATCCGCTACTTGCCCCCGGTACGCTACGCGGTGTTCGCGTGCGGGCTGTGGTGGCTCGTCATGCAGTACGTACTGCCGCCTCAGCATCAAGGGCTCGCCCGCCATGGCAATTGGCTCAACCTGGTCGTGCTGCCGATCTTGGCGGTGCCCCTGTGGGTGGCCTTTCTTGGCGGGCGACGCAGCTTCGTCGATCACCTGGTCGTCTTGCTGTTCGTTTGCGGACAGGTGTTCACCTGGCGACCGTTGCTGGCGCTGCTCGGCGCGTGGCAGCCGAGCTGGGGCAGGTGGCTCAATGCCGGCGACTCCTTGGCGTTCATCGCCTACCTGGCGGTCTCGCTCGTCGTCTGTCATTGGGAGTACGCGCGCTGGCTCTGGCTACGCGTACCGTTGGCGATCCTCGGGGTCATCTACGGGAGTAGCTGGTCCGTGCCGTTCGTTGCCAAGCTCATGGCGGGCTGACGCGCAGCGCTGCGGACGCCGCACGCGGAGACCCGGCAGTAGTGCGACGTCGATGCATCCACGCGGCACGCACGCAATGTACGCCGCCGTGCCTACGAGGCCACGCAGTCGCAGTCGACGAAGGACGAGCCATCGGACACCGTGACCGTGTCACCACCGGCGCCGGGCTGGATGTCCACGGACACCCCTCCGATGCCGTCCTGGAGCACAACCACGCCACCCGTGACGGGATTGACGAACACGATGTAGGCATCGCCCTGGTAAACGCCCCAGATGGCCGGGCAGGAGAGGCCCATCAGGGCCGGGATGTTCGTGTTGGTCACGGTGGCCGTGCCGCTCGTCTGAGAATCCACCCTCCGGAGTGCAGTGGAGCTGAGGCCCGACGACGAAGCCGACGCAGATGGACAAGCGATTCCGAACGCGAGGACGAGAACAAGAAGGCGTGCGATCATGGGACTGGGAGACTCTCGTTGCGGGAAGCGACTGCTCCATTCATGCCGCGTTGGTCCGCGATGTTTCAGAAACGCGGCCCATCAATGTTGAACCGCCCATGCTGGCGGTAATGCGGGCCATCCCCCGCCTCCCGGCACCCCCGCAGCCCCCGGAACCGACCGTTTCGCCCGTTTAAACGGTGAAGGAAACGGTGCTTTCCACAGGATTGCACAGACTTTCACCAAACGGTGGCGGCGACCGTCGCCGAATCCTGCGCCCAAACGCTGTCGCCCGAGGACGCGCTTGAGCGGGAGACTCCGAGATCGCGCTCCTCGCGAAGACGGGCAACTGACCCCTGAAGCCGCCATTGGCGCATCGGGTCTAGCGCGCCTAGTCTAGGGACAGCATGCACGACGGAGGCGCATCGTGACTGCGTTAAGAACAATCGGTATCGAGGAGATGATGACCGCCGGAATCCTTGGGATCGCGTTCCCCGAGGGGCAACTGTTCGTCGGTGACGACTTCGAAAGCGTTCAGTTCTTCCAGCACGAACTCGCGACTTGCCGGTCGGCGATCACCACACAGGACATGGCTGGCCTGGTAGTACTCCGCCTTTGCTTCTACGCGATGCCGCCTGGGCGGCTCACGCCGGGTAAGTACCAAGCCGCGGCCCTGCTGGCTCTGGCGCGACTAAACCGAGTCGCCCCGCACTTGATCGAAGAGTCTCGGTTCTTCCCGAAGATCATCTGTCGAACCCACCCCAACTACGCCAGCGCCGTGGCAGACGTGGCGCTTCGCCGGTGGCGGAACTGGCTGCTTCGGTTGAGCCCCGACTCACCCGGGGCGGACCAGCGACAGGTGATCGCGCGAGGCATTGCCAGGCTCCGGTGCTACCCAGAACTGCAGGGAGAAGGCGAAGCAGCAAGACGAGCAAAGGTCCTGGTGGACGCATACTTCCGTCGGCGCGGCTGGGCTGGATCCAACCTCGAGCCGGAGGACATCCTGAACGAGGCGTACGCTGTACCGCGGCTTGCCCTTGCCAAGACGGGCATCCTGCGGGTGACGCCCGAAGGCAGCTTCACTTACGACCCCGAGGCGCTTCGCGACCTTGTGCGGAGAGACTCGTTCGGACGCCACAGTGACCTGGGCGCTGACGAGGAAGCGGTTCCGTGCGGCGATGACGAGCCCCCCAGCATCGCCGCGAACACAGAGGTGCTCGCACGCCTTCAGGCTTCGTGCGACGACATCGACCGGGCGATTCTCGATAGGCAGTGCCGCACCGATTCAGAGGCAGGGGCCGCTACGGGGTTGTCTCGCCAGGCAGCCGGAAGGCGACTACAACGCATTCGCGCGACCCTGACACGACTCTCGACGAGCTCGGCCTAAGAAAAAGACAGATTCCGGTTTCCAAACGACCGATTTCGTTGCCGGAGATGGGTGGAGGCAAATGGTGCCACCCACCCACCCAACGAAAGACGCTGAAGCCCTGCAGAAGGCGGGTCTGCTCCTACCCCCGGTCCTGGAGACCGAGCATGTCCGCCTTGCCCTTGGACTGAGCTCGCGCGCCGCAGTGCTGCGCCTTCATCGGCGTGAAGGGCTGCCGCTCGCCAGGGTCGGCCGGCGCTACTTCGTCACGCGGCAGCTGTTTCAGCAGTGGCTCGACGAGCGGACCCGGGAGACGACTCGCTACTGCAGGTCCCAGGGTCCGTGGGAAGTCGTACCCGGGGGCGCCACGTGAGGCGTCCGAGCGCGAACCACGAGTTGCCGTCGTCCTGGTTCCACGAACTCAAGGTCGGTCACGACCCGAAGGATCCTGCAGAAGCGACGCTGGTGCTCGCAGCAGCCGCCGCGGCGAACGGACTCCGGTGTGACGGCGAGCCCATGGCGGGGTCCGAGTTCGGCAAGCCGCCGTCGATCCACTGGATCAGCCGCCAGCTACGCCTTTCCCTCGAAGGTGTTCGCCGCGGCCTACGACACCTCGTTCGCATCGACGCGGTTCATCTGGACGGCGGTGTCGTAGCGCACCCTGAAGCCCTGGCGCGCCGGTGGGACAACTACCGCCAGCGAATCTGCATCACGACCGACCTGCGGCTCCTGAACCTGCGACCTCGGCCTTTGCTGCTGGCCAGCCTGATCGCTGGGCAGATCGACCGCCAGGGACGGCTCTGCCTCGGAGTGCACTTCCTGGCCGAACGAACTGGCCTTCCGGTCAGGACGGTGGAACGGGCGCTCGCAAGCTGCCGGCGGGCCGGAGCGATTCACACTTGGTCAGTGCCCCTGTCGGGGAATCGACGACAGCTCTACGTGGCGCTCGGACCATCGCGGAGCGGCGGTAGGGATGCGTTGCAAAGCGGCGGTAGTGATGCACCGTCCAAGTCGAAGCAGCGGCTCCCGACGGCATCGGGTGTCGTGAATCGGCGGTCACCCTGGTCGCAAAGCGGCGGTCACCCTGGTCGTGAAGCGGCGGTCAGGGGGTTGCAAAGCGGCGGTAGACTTCCGGATTGCCCTCCGGATGTACCTCCGGATTCACCTCCGGACGCGCCGGCTTCGCCGGCTGGTGAAACCAGAGCTGCGCCTACGGCGCCAAACCCCAAGCCGACCCCGGACGGGCGAGCCGACGCCAAGCGGCGCATCGAGTCCTGGGTGCTCGCCTTCACCAAGAGGGGCATCGAACGCCTCACCGACGCCCACGTCTTCGACGTCGCGGGGCTGATTGACCAACTCGGTCCTCAACCGCAGGTCGTCCACAACCGTGCCGCCCTGCTCGCCGACCGCCGCGAACTCGCCAAGCGGGTCATCCGCTGGTGTCCCGAGGTCGAGCGCCTCGGGCGCTGGCTGATCCGGGTCTGTCGCTGGTTCGGCGTCGACAACCTCGCCGGCTACCTGCGACGCGCGTGCGAGAAGGGCGACCCTGGCACGGTCCTGGAGTCTGCCCTCAAGAACCGCGTCGGGCGCGCTGCAGAGACGTGGCAGGACTTCTCGGCAACGACTGAGCGGACGCTGCAGGGCGAGTACGCCGACGACGTAGCCAAGCTGACCGCCGCCACAACGACCGTGCTCAAGACGCCGGAAGGACCTCTTCGGGACGCGTTGCGCAAGGATCTGCAGGCGTACCTCGAGACGGGAAGGCGTGCTGCAGCGCGGACGGTGCTGTTGCAACTTGTCGGGACCGACCGCTCCGACGTGGCGATTGTGCGAGCCATCGGCGATGTGTGCACGCTGGCGGTCGCGAAGGAGCTGCTCGCGGCATGAGCGCGCTCGACAACCACCTCGACCGCTTCGTCGAGCGCCTCCGCGCCCGCATCAGCGCCAGTGAGCAGGGTCCGCCGACCCGATC
The DNA here is from genome assembly GCA_964538915.1 of uncultured candidatus Brocadiaceae bacterium. Lineage (GTDB taxonomy): Bacteria > Planctomycetota > UBA1135 > UBA1135 > UBA2386 > JAEUHQ01. Next base: position 18,016 of record CAZIFB010000069.1, read on the forward strand.
GGATCCGGCGCGCACTGCGCGCAACAACGAACCTCCTACTCCCCCACAGCACTCCCCAAACACAGAACCCATGATGAACCAATCATCCGCTCGCCAGCGCCTCGTGCTCTGGCACATCCTCAACCGCGACCACTCCGCAAGAATGGTCGAAGCCTGTGAAGCAGATCTAGACGCCCCCGCTTGCCCCGATCGCCAAGCCGCTTCCTGCCTGTGGGACTGGTGGACAGGCTCCCTTCACGAGTCCACCGATGCGTTCCGCCTGCTCGCCGGAACAAGCGACCCGGCGCTTGCGGCTGGTCGACTGCACGACGAATGCGAGGCATGGCACGCACAAGCCACCAATCCCATCGATGCCCGCGCCGCCGCCTGGGGCGCGCGCAGGTTCGCCGCCGAGCGAAGTCTGGAGCTTGGCAAACTCACCTACGCCGAAGTGCGCGAGACGTTCGATCCGTCGGAGGACAACGAGCCGCAACGCGACGACGTCGCATGGGCACTCGCCGGGCGTCGCTCTTTCGACACTGAGAGACTCGCCGCGGAGTTGATCGAAGCAGCGAAGTCCGCACGGTCGCTGTTGCGCATCGCAGAGCGTGAGCTTGCTGGCTTCGGCTTGCCCAAGCGCCGGGTTGAGTGGGCGCTCGACCATCTCGCGCTTCGCACCGTGGTGAACCAGACGCCCGCGCTCGATGAGCTTCTGAACATGCTCATCACCTACTCGACAAGGGCGCTTCACTCGGACTACTACGAGAGAGTCGTCAGCGCCTTGCCTCGCCAGCATCGTCGCCGCATCCACCTGCACTTGGCGAAGTTCGCCGACGTGGCTTTCGGCGAGTGCCCCGAGTCGTTTGCTTCCGCGTCGGTGCCGACGTGAGCGCACCGACGGTACGCGTCATCTCCTGGGTCAGGGCAAGCGACGCCGAGCTGCGCACGGGCATGTGCGGCTACTTGCGCGTCGCCTACGGCAGCCTGGAACTCGACGGCATCGTCCTGAGGAAGACCATCGAGGGCAGATACGCGCTGTCGTTCCCCGCGCGCACGGACCGCGCCGGCAAGAAGCACAGCTACATCCGCCCTCGCGACTCCGAAGCACGCGAAGCAATCGAGCGCGAGATTCTGTGGCAGCTCGGCGAACGGGCGGAGTTCGTGCCGTGAGCGCCGCGCCGGCATCGCTGCAGCCCCACGAGCGCCTCGCCGAACTCGCCGAGCTATTCGCGCGTGGCATCCAGCGGCTTCTCGCCCACGAGGTCAAGGCAGACGCGAAGCCAAGGAACTCGCGGGAACAGCTTGATGCCGCTGCCGAAGTCGAGGCTCCATGTCGGTCGCGGGTCCTGAGCCCGCGGACTCGAACCGCATGAACTCCAAGACCATCACGCAGCAGATCGCTGAACTGCAGCGCCTCCAGCCCGCGGAACTCGCCCAACGATACGAGCAGATGTTCAGCAAGCCGCCGCGCGTGCGCAACGCCGCGTGGCTTCGCCGGCAGGTCGCTTGGAAGCTGCAAGAGCAGCAGCTCGGTGGTCTCGGCGAACGCGCGAAGACCCGGCTCGCCGAGCTGATGGCGGGCATCGATCTGCCCCTCGTCGCTGCCCCACCGCCTCGACCTCGACCCACAGCTGCCAAGACCGTTCGCGACACGAACACACCCCTCCCGGGCACGGTCCTCGTGCGCGAGTGGCGCGACCAGCGAATCGAAGTCCACGTCACCGACGACGCCTTCCTCTGGAACGGCGTCAGCTACTCGTCGCTCAGCGCCGTGGCGAAGGCAATCACCGGCGCCGCCTGGAACGGTCGACTCTTCTTCGGCTTGACCACGAGGAGGTCCGCGTCGTGACCGCCACGGCCCCACCACGCACCGTTCGAGTCGCCATCTACACCCGGCAGTCCGTCGCGAGCGACCTGGAGTTCGGCTCGATCCAAGCGCAGCGGGAAGCCGTCGCCGCCTTCATCAAGAGCCAGCGCGGCGAGGGCTGGGTCGAGCTACCCGAACGCTACGACGACCACGGCTTCTCGGGCGGCACGCTGGACCGCCCCGCCTTCGAGCGCCTCATCACCGACCTCATGGCGGGCAAGGTCGACGTGATCGCGACCTACAAGATCGACCGGATCTCGCGCTCGCTGTCGGACTTCACCCGGTTCATGTCGGTGCTCGAACAGCGGGGCATCGGCTTCGTCTCGACGACGCAGAGCTTCGACACGCGCACGTCGATGGGTCGGTTGACCTTGAACATCCTCGCGTCGTTCTCGCAGTTCGAGCGCGAGGTCATCAGCGAACGCATCAAGGACAAGATGCAGGCGACGCGGCGGCGCGGCGCATGGACTGGCGGTAGACCGATCCTCGGCTACGACGTCGTCGACAAGCGGCTGGTCGTCAACCCCGACGAAGCCGAGC
>CAZIFB010000070.1:0-11077 GCA_964538915.1 uncultured candidatus Brocadiaceae bacterium
GCCTTCCACGGGCAGGAACGGCGCCTTGTTCCACACGAGGCCGGCGCCGTCGTGCGCATTGCTCACGTAGCGGAACGCGATGAACGCGTCGTCGCAGAGGAACGCGAGCTGCAAGGCGCCGAAGACCGTGGCTGCGGCCAGCAGGAGCAGCACCGGGCCGCGGATGCGCCAGGCGGCGCGGGCATCAGCGGGGGAAGCGGTGTGCATCGGGGCGCGGCGGTCCGGCGCAAACTAGCGGGCGGGCGGCGCCAACGCGAGGCGGCTTCCCCGGGCGCCCGTGCGCAAGCCGGCGCGGGGTAGCCTTGGCGATCCGCCCCGTCGCCCGACGGACGTGCTCCGATTTGCGGTTTCCTGCCGGCCGTTCGGACGCGAAGAGCGCCTTGCACGATCCCTCCCTTTCCCCTTCGCAAGGAACGAATGCAGATCCCCCTGATCCTCCGTTGCAGCCTCGCCGTCGCGGCCGCGTCCGGCGCCGCTCTCGCACAGTGGCAGCAGTTCACGATCGCCCCCTCGCCCACGGCGCGCATCGGTGCGGCGATGGACTACGTGCCGCTGAACGGCGGCCTTCTGCTGTTCGGCGGCTCCGCGCCGCTGATCAACAACGAGACCTGGACCTTCGACGGATTCGCGTGGAACCAACTGACACCGGCCGTCTCGCCGACCGCGCGCTCCGGTGCTCAGCTCGTCTACGACGCCAACCGCGGCGTCGCCGTCCTCTACGGCGGACTCGCGTCGAACATCAGCATCCCGCCTCCCACGAACCAGACGTGGGAGTGGGACGGCACGACGTGGACACAGGTCACGCCTCCGGCGAACCCGGGCAACCGGTACCTGTACGGCGCGTGCTACGACTCGGTCCGTGCACGCGTGGTGATGTACGGTGGTGCGACGACGCAACTGATCTCGGTGCCGAACAACCAGACGTGGGAGTACGACGGCACGACGTGGGTCCTGGTGGCGACCACGGGCAACCCCGGGCCGCGGGAACGCCCCGCGATGTGCTTCCACCAGGGGATCGGCAAGACCGTGATGTTCGGCGGCGGCAACGGCAGCGGCGTCACCGACCAGACCTGGCTCTACGACGGCGTCGCCGGCACGTGGCAGCAGGTCGCGATGGCCGGCGTCAAGCCTACGGGCCGCAACGCCGCGACGCTGTCCTACGACGCGGTGCGCGGCCTCTGTGTGCTCACGGGTGGTCAGGACGCGAGCGGCGTTCTGGCCGACACGTGGACGTTCGACGGTTCGACGTGGAAGCAGCAGCCGACGACGACGACCCCTGTGCGCGACCACACGGCTGCGTTCCTGCCGAATCTCGCACAGGTCGTGAAGTTCGGCGGCTTCGTGACGGGGCCGTTCGTGCTGACGAACGAGACGTGGGGCATGGGCTCGGGCGTCTTCGGCCAGGGGTGCGCCGGCTCGAACGGCACGCCGTCGCTCGCCGCCACCGGCGCGCCGCGTATCGGGCAGCCGTGGACCCTGAACATGGGCAACCTCGCTCCGGCGTTCAGCGCCGCGATCCTCGCGTTCGGGTTCTTCCAGCTGCCGGGCATCGACCTCGGCATCATCGACATGCCGGGCTGCTCGGCGTTCACGTTCGCCGACATCACGATCGTCGCGAACGGGGCCGGCGGCAGTGCCAGTTGGACATGGTCGGCGGTCACGGGTGGAATCGGCGACGTCTTCTTCGGGCAGGCCTACTGCCTCGATCCGGGCATCACCCCGCTCGGCTTCACGGTGTCGAACGCGGTCTACGTGACCCTGTCGTACTGAGCGATCTGCTCGGGGAAGCCGCCGTCCGTCGGCGGCGTAGCGGCGCCGCGGAGTGCCATCGTGCGTCTGCGTGCCCCGTCGAAGCGCGCCCGCGGTAACGTGTCGCGATGCTCCTGCGCGCCCTCGTCTCGTTCGCCCTCGTGGTCGTCGCTGCAGCGCCGCTCGCGGCACAGTGCGTCAACGCGGGGTTGCCCTTCGGAAGCGGCTGCGGTCACTCGACGCCGTTCGGCATCCCGGTGGCGTCGTGCGCCGGCGCGCCGTCGCTCGGCAACCCGACGTTCGGCTTCAACACCACCGCTCCGTGCATCGCTTCCGGCGGCCTGCTGCTGCTCGGCCCGTGCCTGCCAGCGCCGTTCGTGTTCACGAGCGGCTTCGGACCGGGCGGTCTCTGTGGCCCGAGCGAGGCGACGTGCGCCCTCTTCGTGGATCCGGTGTGCGTGCTCACCGGCATCGCGCAGGGCAGCGGCTTCCTGTTCCCCGCGCCCGTGCCGAACCACCCGAGCCTCGTCGGCCTGCAACTGTGCGTGCAAGGCGCCAACATCTGCTCGGGGATGGGATGCATCGCGATGACGCAGGGCATCCAGTTCACGCTGTTCTGAGCGCCTCGCCGCGAGCGACGGATCGAGTGGCCGAGGCTCAGAAGACGCCAGTCGTCAGAGTCAGCGTGTTGGTGCTGGTGATCGAGTCCAGGGTGCCCAACACATCCGGTTCGAAAACGACCATCTGATGGTAGAAGGTCATGCCCGCGGTCGCGGCGAGATCGGGAAGGACGACGGCGGCTTCGAACGGACTCGCGCCCGGCGCCAGTACCATGCCGACATCGGGGAACACTTGTGAGTCGCAGTCCGCCACCCCGGCCGGCGAGATCAGCGACAACGGAATGGAAAACGTCGTGAATCCGTAGACGGCGAACACCGTGGCTGGAAGGCCGACGTTCGTCGCGCGCGAACGGAACGTCCCTCCCGCGAACGGCAATGTCACTGCGTCCAGCGTGAGTGCACCGGCCGAGCCGACGCACGTCACCGGCCCGACGGACACCGACGCGGGACACGTACTGGCAAGCGTCGCGAAGTAGCTCGCTGCCGTGTTGCCTGCATGCAAGAAAGGGCCGCCGGCGATCGTGGCGCCGTTCGATGACCGCGCAAGGGCGTACGAGGCGCCGTCGACCTGGTTGCCTGGAGAGAACCAGGTGGCGCCGTCGAAACGGACAACGCTGCCGGTGGCGATCCCGCCGACCGTGGTGAATGTTCCGCCGACCAGGACGTCTCCGTCGGGCAGCACCGACACTGCGTTCGCGGGCGCGTCGACGCCATTCGCCAGAGCCGACCACGCGGAACCGTTCCAGCGCGCAACGTGATGCGAGACGACTCCGCCAGCAAACGTGAACTCTCCCGCGACGAACAGGATGCCGTTGGCACCGCCGGCGATGGCGAGTACCGCGCCATCCGTTCCCGCGCCGAGCGCGCTCCACGTTGCGCCGTTCCATCGCGCGATGCACGAGGCACTCGTCCCGCCGGCGAGAGAGAAGTTGCCCCCTGCGTACAGCGTGCCGTCGGCCGCGACCGCGAGTGTCCGGACACGATCGTTGATGCCGGCGCCCAGTGCCGACCAGAGGCTGCCGTTCCACCGCGCAACTCGATTGCATGGCAGGCCACCGGCAGTCGTGAAGTCACCGCCGACGATGAGGTCGCCGTCGGGGAGCGCCACGACCGCTGAGACGTGAGCATCCAGTCCGGTGCCGAGCGGTGACCATGAGCTACCGTTCCACCTCGCGATGCGAGAGCAGGCGACACCTCCTGCGAAGTCGAAGTCGCCCGCAGCGACGAGATCGCCGTTCGGCATCCGAACCACCGTCGTCACCGTGTTGTCACAGCCGCTGCCCAACGGAGTCCAGACTGCACCAGTGCGGCGAGCGATGCGGCTGGCGACCGCTCCTCCGGGGGCCGCCGTGAACTCTCCTGCGGCGACCACGTCACCGGCGGGCAGTGCAGCGAGGGCACGAATCGACCCGTTGAAACCCGATGCGAGCGCGCTCCATGCACCTCCGTTCCACCGTGCGATGCTCGCCGCGAACACTCCGCCGATGGCGGAGAACGAGCCCCCTGCGACGAGATCTCCGCTGGGCAGCGAGGTCAACGAATGCACGGCTCCGGACGGGACCCCCGAACCAAAGGTCGACCAGTTGCTGCCGTTCCAACTCGCGACGTCGTTCGCTGGGATGCCGCCGGCCGTGCTGAAGTCGCCTGCCACTACCAAGTCGCCGTTCGGCCTTCGCGCGAGAGCGCGCACCTCCGCACCACTGGGATGAGCCAGGCCCGAGCCGAAGCCCGACCACGATGTGCCGTTCCAGCGGGCCACGCGCTGTGCGGGCGCACCACCCGCTGTCGAGAAACCACCACCGACGACGAGGTCGCCGTTCGGCAGCACGAGAGCGGTGTAGCCGATCCCGTTCAGGCCGGAACCGACCGGTCCCCACGAGCCATTGAAGCGCGCGATCCTCTGGCACGGGACGCCGTCAGCCGCGGTGAACTGACCCACGGCCACGAGATCGCCGTTCAGCAGCGTGGCGAGACCGAAGATCCCATTGTCCGTGCCGGCGCCGATCGCCTGCCACGAGCTGCCGTTCCATCGCGCGATCTTGTTCGCGGGCACTCTGCCCGCGGCCGAGAACGAGCCGGCGGCGATCAGATCGCCGTTCGGAAGGACTGTGAGTGCCGCGACCTCTCCGGTGATGCCCGTGCCGAACGGCAACCAGGACGACCCGCTCCACCGGGCGACACCTCGCACCGGCCCGCCGTTGCTCGAACTGAAGTTTCCGCCCACCACCAGGTCGCCGTTCGGCATCACGAGGATCGCCATGATGCTCGACGGATGGTCGAAGCCCGATCCGAGGGTCGACCACGCTCCACTCGCAGGGTCGAACTCGACGACGTCGTTCGCGACGACGTCACCGGCGACGGCGAAATCGCCGACGATCACGAGTCGTGGACTCAGTGGGCCGGCTCCGTCCGGATCCCACATCGTGCTGGCAACGACGTTGCCGCTGACACCCGGTGGTCCGTTCGAAGGCAACCACTGAGTGCTGCACTGCGCCGATACCGAGGCTGACAAAGGCAGAAGCAGCGCCGCGAACGAGAGTGTGCGCATGAGTCACCGGGCCTGGCTCGGATTGGTAGCAAGCGTCGGGACGCTCGGGTGCACGACGAATCGCGGCGGCCATGGCCGAAGGCGCACAGCAGGCCTCCGAGACAAACACACCCTTGCCGCTGGGTCGCGAGGGTGATCGTTCCCGGCGCGCTGGCTCGGGCTCCACCCGAAGACGCGGCGAGGCATCCTGTCGCGGCCCGGGTCGCAGCGGAGTTCGAACCGCTCGAAGCGTGCCGAAGGATGACGGCGCCGGCGGGGTGCGACGAATTCGTGATGGTCGGGCCGAGAGGATTCGAACCTCCGACCTACTGGTCCCAAACCAGTCGCGCTACCAGACTGCGCTACGGCCCGACGGCGCGCGACGGTAGCGACGCGGTGCGGGGAAGGGAAGCGCCGCGACGGCTCGCCGCGTCACTTCACCGCGGCGACACCGAGCCGCTGGCCGAGCCAGTCGTGCATCGTCGTGAGGAAGTGCGGTCGCGCCTTGCCGACGAGGCGATGGCGCTGGCCCGGGTAGGGGAAGTAGTCGAGCGTCTTCCCCGCGGCGACGCAGCGGTCGACGAACTGGAGCGAATGCGCCCACACGACGGTGCGGTCGTCCGTGCCGTGCACGAGCAGGAGCGGGCGCGCGAGGCGCTCGGCGAACGGCAGGCAGCTCGACACGGTGTAGCCCGCGTCGTTCTCCGCCGGCATGTCCATGTAGCGCTCGGTGTATCCGGTCTCGTAGAGGCGCCAGTCGGTGACCGGAGCGCCGCTCACGCCGCACGCGAACGTGGTCGGCGCGGCGAGCAGGAGGCGCAGCGTCATGTAGCCGCCGAACGACCAGCCGTGCACCGCGATGCGCTCGGCGTCGACCCACGGTTGCTGCTTCAACCATTCGACCGCGCCGAGCTGGTCGTTCACTTCGAGCACGCCGAGGCGGCGATGGACCGCCTGCTCGAACGCGATCCCGCGGTGCGGGGTGCCGCGGTTGTCGAGGCGGCAGACGGCGTAGCCCTCCGCCGCGAACGTCTGCAGCCACAGCGGTGCGCCCGCGAGCCACTGGTCGGTCACGAGTTGCTCGTGGGGGCCGCCGTAGACGTACAGCAGCACCGGGCACTTCTGGCCATCGGCCAGGTCCGGCGGCAGCGCGACGTGTCCGTAGAGGACCGTGTCGTCCTCCGCCTTGATCTGGAAGAGGCGTTGGGTCGGCAGCGCGAACTTCGCGAGCGGATCGGCCGGCTGCGGCAGCGGCGTCACTGCGCCCGACGCAAGATCGAGCAGGCGCGCGGTGGGCGGCGTCTCGAGGTTCGACCACACGACCGCCGCGAACGTGCCGTCCGGCGCGATGTCCGCGCGATGCGTGCCGCGTTCGCGCGTCAGCTGGCGCACTTCGGAGCCGTCGATCGCCGCGACGAGCAGGTGCAGTTGCCGCGGATCCTCGCCCGAGGCCTCGAACCAAACGTGCTTGCCGTCCGGCGTGAGGCCGCGCACGCGCTGCACGTCGAACGCGCCCTTCGTCACCTGCGCCAGCACCGCGCCGTCCTTGCCGAATCGCCACAGGTGATGGTTGCCGTTGCGCGGCGACGACCACAAGAAGGTGCCGTCCGGCAGGAAGGTCGGCCCGTGCTCCGGCTCGACCCATTCCGCGTCGTGCTCCTGCAGCAGCGTGCCGACACGGCGGCCGGTGCTGCAGTCGAAGCGCACGAGGTCCATGTGGTCCTGGCCGCGGTTCACGAGTGCCACCGCGAGCGTGCCGTCGTCGAGGAACGTGACGTTCGTCCAGTACACGTCGGCATCGGCGTCGCCCTCGAGCCACTGCACCGAGTAGTCCTCCGTGTCGCAGACGCCGAGCCGGACGCGGGCGTGCGGCGAGCCCGCCATCGGATAGCGGCCGTGCACCGCGTGCGGCGGCGCGGTCCGTTCGTCCTGGTAGGGGTACTCCGCGATCGGCCGCTGGTCCTCGCGCGAGAAGCAGAGGAACCGGCCGTTCGTGCTCCAGAAGAGGCCGCGGTCGATGCCGAATTCGGCACGGTGCGCCGCCGTGCCGTAGCGAACGTCGTCGCTGCCGTCGAACGTGAGCTGCCGCGACCGACCGTCGCGACCGTGCAGCCAGAGCTGGCGGGTGTGCACCGCGGCGGCGTGGCGATCGTCTGGGGCCACCGCGAGGAGCGGCGACGCGTCGGCGTCGTCACCGGTGTCCACCTCGGGCCACTGCAGGACCGGCGTGCGTCCGTCCGGCGGCGGGTTCTTGTCGTCGGGTGCGGGCGCCGCTGCCGGTGCCCCGACGCGCCAGTGGAACACACGCGAACCCGACTCGACACGCAGCGTCGTGTCGTCGATCCAGCGCAGCGGCGGGAAACGGGCGGGGCCCTTCGGCGGCGCGTCGATCGAGGTGAGCAGCGTCTTCGCGTCCACGATTGCGTCGCCGACCTTGCCGTCGGCGAACCGATGCAGCGCCTCCTCCCCTGCGCCGTTGGCCACGACGAGCGTCGCGGTGTGACCGTTCGGCATCCACACGACGCGCGGCAGCGGTACGGCGAGGGCCGCACCGCGCGCGAGCACGGTCGCGAGCGTGAGACGTTCCTTCGGCGGCGGCGGGGGAGCAGGCGGGTCCTGCGCGCGGGCGGCGAGCGCGACGGCGACGAAGAGCAGCGACTGGAACGCGGCGGACGACACCTGCATGCGGTGCGCATCATCCGCAGCAGCTCGCACGAACGCCACCGTTGCACCGCAACGCCTCGTGCCGCAGTATCCGCGGCCATCGTGACGAGCACGAGCGCCAGCGCCACCACGCCACCCGACGCCGTGGTCTCTGGCCGTCCCACGAAGACGGCGCTCGTCGGCGGCGGCTTCATCGCCGACGTGCATCTGCAGGTGCTGCGCGCCATGCCGTTCGTGCGTGTGGTGGCGATCTGCGACACGCAGCGCGCGCGCGCGGAGCGTCTGGCGAAACGCCACGGCATCCCAGGCGTGTTCGGCGACCTAGACGAGATGCTGCGCGCCGGCGGGATCGACGCGGTGCACGTGCTCGTGCCCCCGGCCGCGCACGCGGAGATCGCGAAGAAGTGCCTCGCCGCCGGGCTGCACGTGCTGGTCGAGAAGCCGCTCGCGTTGACCTCGGACGCAGCGCTCGAACTCGACGTTCGTGCACGCCAGGGCGATCGCGTCCTGGCCGTGAACCACAACCAGGCGTTCCATCCCGCGATCCGGCGGCTGCAGAACCACATCGCGGCGGGGCGGCTCGGCCGCCTCGACCACCTGGCGCTGCAGCACCACGTGCCGCTGCGGCAGCTGCAGACCGGCGACACCAGCCACTTCATGTTCCAGACGCAGGCGAACATCCTGTGGGAGCAGGGAGTGCACCTGTTCTCCGTGGTGTTCGCGCTGCTCGGTGCGTGCCGGGACGTGCAGGTGATGACCGGTCGGGTGCGGGAGCTGCCGAACGGCGTGGCCTTCGTCACCGAGTGGATCGTCGCGCTCGAATGCGAACGCGGCGGCGCGTCGGTGCGCATGGCGTTCGGTGCACCGTGGCTCGAGACCACCGTGCAGGCGATCGGCACCGACGGCAGCGCGCTGCTCGACCTGTGCCGCGGGACGTGCTGGCTGCGGCGCAAGACGCGCTGGCTCGAGTTCCTCGACCATGGCCGCAATCTCGCCGGCGGCGCGCTGCACCTCGGCGCCCGCGCGTTCGGCGCCGTCGCCGGCTACGGGCTCGGGTTGTTCGGCCTCGCGTTCCCCGACGATCCGTTCCTGCGGTCGATGCGCGGCTCGCTCCAGGGTTTCCACGGGGCGGTGCGGGGCAAGTCCCCGCTCGCCGACGTCGCGACGGGCGGCGGCGCGCGCGCGGTGCTCACGATGTGCGAACGCGTTGCACAGGCGGCGAACGTCTCCACCGCGCCGCCGCCGCGACCGGCCGAACTCCCGGCGCCGGGGCCTGCACGACCGGGTGAGGTCGTCGTGCTCGGCGGCACCGGCTTCCTCGGGCGTCGCTGTGTCCGGCTGCTGCGCGCGGCGGGGTATCCGCTGACCCTCGTCGTGAGGAAGCCGCACCTCCTGCCGCCCGAACTGTGCGTCGACAGCGTGCGTGTCTTCACGGGGGACGCGACGGATCCGACGGTGCTCGGGCGCGCGTTCGCCGGTGCGTCGCGTGTGCTGCACCTGGCCACGGCGGCGGGCGACGACGCGGCGAAGGTCGAGATGGTGATGGCGCAAGCGGTGCGCGCGGCGGGCGAGGCAGCGCTCGCCGCGAAGGTCGACAGGCTCGTGTACGCGAGCAGTACCGCGGCTCTGTGGCTCGGGGAGCGCGGTGCGATCGACGGCAGTGCCGGGCCCGACCCGCGCCCGCGTGCGCGTGGGCCGTACGCGCGTGGCAAGATCGCGGCCGAACAGGCGCTCCGTGAACTGCGTCAGCGCGGCCTCGCCGTCACGATCGTGCGCCCGGCGATCGTGGTCGGCAACGACGGATCGCTCGAGCACTCCGGTCTCGGCCTCTGGGTCAAGGACAACCACTGCGTCGGCTGGGGTCGCGGTGTGCACGCACTGCCGCTCGTTCTCGCCGACGACTGCGCGCGCTCTCTCGTGGCCGCACTGACCGCGCCCGCCGCGGCGGGCAAGGACTACAACATCGCGGGTGCCGTACGCCTCACGGCGCGCGAGTTCGTCGACGAGATGGCGTCGCGCACCGGCCGCGACTACCGCTTCCACCCGACCCCGTTGCGTTGGATGTGGCTGCAGGAAGTCGGCAAGTACGTCGTGAAGGCGCTCGCGCGTCGCCCGCGCGAATGGCCTTCGTTCCGCGACCTGCAGTCGCGCAGCTTCATCACCGAACTCGACTGCCGCGACGCCGAGCGCGACCTCGGGTTCGCCGCCGAGTCGGACCGTGCACGGTTCCTCCAGCGGGTCTTCGACGCGCCGGGCCGGAGCTCGTGACGAAACGCCGGTTCGTGCACGTGTTCGCGACGTTCGGCGCGGGCGGTCCGCAGATCCGGGCCGTCGAACTCCTGCGCCGGATGCGCGGCGAACGCCACGTGCTGATGGCGATGGACGGGCGGACCGAGGCCGCGGCGCGGTTGCCCGCCGGGCTCTCGGTGGAGGTCGTTCCGCCGCTGCCGCGCGGGGGCTTCTTCCACAACGTGCGCGTGGCGAAGCGGTGGCTGGCATCGCTGCAGCCGGACCTCGTGCTCACCTACAACTGGGGCGCGATCGAATCGGCCGTCGCGGCGCGGCGCCTCGGCCTGCCCCTCGTGCACCACGAAGACGGTTTCGGGCCCGAAGAAGTGCAGCGCCGGCTCCGCCGCCGTTCGTGGCTGCGCCGCTTCGTGCTGCGCGGCGTGCCGGTCCTCGTTCCGTCGGCCGTGTTGCAGCGCATCGCGACGACCGAATGGGGGCTCGCCGCCGCGAACGTGCACCATCTTCCGAACGGTGTCGACCTCGCCCGCTTCCGGCCGGATTCGCCGCCGCTGCTCGGCGCCGTCCTCGGGTCGGTGGGTGGCCTGCGGGCGGAGAAGGACCACGCGAACCTGCTGCGCGCGGTCGCGCGCCTCGATCCGTCCGTGCAGGTCGTGCTGGTGGGCGGCGGGCCGCTCGCGGACGAGTTGCGGCGTCTTGCCGGCGAACTCGGTCTCGGCGAGCGTGTCGAGTTCGTCGGGCCGGTCGCGGATCCGACGTCGCACTACGCGCGGTTCACGGCGTTCGTGCTGTCGTCGCGCACCGAGCAGATGCCGATCGCGATGCTCGAGGCGATGGCGTGCGGTCTGCCCGTCGTCGCGACCGACGTCGGCGACGTTCGTGCGATCCTGCCGATCGAAGCGAGCGACTGCATCGTGCCGGCGGCAGATCCGGTGGCGCTCGCCGGAGCACTGCAGCGTCTGGTGGCCGACGCTGCGCTGCGGCGGCGCCTCGGCGCTGCGAACCGCGCACGCGTCGAGCAACGGTACGAGGCTGGCGCCTGCTTCGAACGCTTCGTCCGCCTGTACGAATCGACCGCCGCTGCGCGCGTTCGAGCGTGATCCGCGCCGCCCAACGGGCGGGGTGGCCGAGCTCGAGATGCCGCAGCGGGGCTGGTTGCGTTCGTTCGCGCGGAGCGTGTCCCCGCGTTGCGGCAGCTCCCGAGAATCCTGATCTGCGCCGCCCAACGGGCGGGGTGGCCGAGCTCGAGATGCCGCAGCGGGGCTGGTTG
>CAZIFB010000070.1:11177-20195 GCA_964538915.1 uncultured candidatus Brocadiaceae bacterium
CCCCGCGTTGCGGCAGCTCCCGAGAATCCTGATCTGCGCCGCCCAACGGGCGGGGCAGATCAGAACTGGTTGCGGTACTGGTCCCACATCGCCGCGTGCCAGTCGAACCACGAGCGCGTCCAGCCGGCGGGTTCGAAGGCCATGTAGCGGTCCATGTAGTCGAAGTACGCCGGGTGGTTCCACGTCGTGCGCAGCCCCATGATCCGCGCGGTCAGGGTCTGGCCGATCCAGCAGTTCGCGGTGCAGCAGCGACGGTACGAGTCGGCGGTCCAGCTGACGTTGTCGTTCTGCGGCGCGTGCGAGTGGCCGTTGCCCCATTCCGGCGTGCCGACCCACGAACCGTCGTAGCCGCCGAAGCCCCAGTTGTAGACGCCCGCCGAAGTCTGCTGGACGTAGAACGTGGACGCGTCTTCGCCGAACTGGGCGCGGTTGTTCGGATTACCCGGACCGAAGTAGCCCGACGGATGCGTGGTGCCGATCGCGAGCATCTGCGCGTCGTTCAGCAGGGCGCCCGCGAGGAGGATCGGGAACTTGCGGCCGCTGCACTGGCCGCCGACCGACTCCCAGGTCGCACCGTTCTGCACGTTGCCCCAGAAGTCGAGGCCGATCTGCACCATTCGCACGAGCAGGTCGCGCTTCTGGGCGTTCGACGCATTGCTCATCAGCACGAGGCAGCCGCTGCCGTAGAGGGCCGTGAAGTCACGGCCGTAGTCCGGCATGTTCTCGATCGGGTGCATGTAGCGACTCGTCCAGCCCGACATGTGGTCGATCCACGGGCGTTCGAACTGCGTCGCGAGGTCCGCCGCGGTCGGCATGCCGGAAACCGGCGCCAGGCTCGCGAGCGCCGTGTAGTCGAGTTCGCTCTCGATGTGGCGGATCGACTTGTCGGTGCCTGCGTAGGGCGGGCGGAACGCGCCGGCAGCCGGCTGCGTGGTCAGCACCGTCAGGATGGCGACGGTGCGCAACTGCGACACCGAGCCGCTGGCAGGAGCCGAAGTGCTCGTCCAGCTGATCGCCGAGAGCAGCGACTGGCCGCCGTTCAGGACCAGCGGCGTGCTGCCGCTGATGCCGAGTGCGACGTTGAGCTCCGGGCGGTACCGCGGTTGCCCCGTGCCGTCGTTGGAGAACCCACCGAACAGCGTGCTGTCGTAGCCATGGCGGCCCACCGCGATCTCGGCAGAACCAGGATTGATCATCGAGCCGTTGATGATGCGGCCGCCGACGTTCTGGCACTGCGGCGTGATCTGCGTGATCGACACCGGCCCCAGGACCCACCAGTCGCCGTTCGCGAACTGGCCGACGGTGCGCGGCTGCGCGAACGTCCACGTGACGCCGAACTGGGTCACCGACGACGCGGTGCCGGGCTGGCTACCGCCGCCGCCACCGGTCGACGCGGTCACGGTGATGCCGTCGCTGGTCGCGACCGCACTCTCGTTGCCCGCTGTGTCGTAGGCCCGGACCGAGCAGAAGACCGTGGTGCCGACGCTGAGCGCGAGCGTGCCGTTCGTCGCCTGAGTCGATGCTCCGACGGACGAATAACCCTGCAGCTGCGTGCCACCCGGCGTCGTGCCGATCGCCCAGCGGTACTCCGCGATCGGGCCCGAGTCGTCCGAGAACCCGGTCCAGTTGGCCCGGATCGTCGTGGTGGACGTCTGTGTGTCGGCATCACCGCCGATGCCGTCGTTCACCGTTCCGGCTTGAGGAGGAATGGTGTCGAGCGAGGAGCCCGAACGATCCGCGGCACCCGAGCCGCAGGCAGAAAGGGTTCCGAGGCCGGCGAGGAGCAACAGAGAAAGAGGACGAGGATGCATTGGTTTCTCCCGGGCCTCTATCGGAAGTTCGTCCGCACGCCTTCCCGATGGTTCTCGCAACGAGACGTGCCCGGTGCGGGCGAACCGTCTGCGCGGACTCGTGCACGTTGGCATCGATGGTCGGGCAAGAGGTTCATGGCGCGCCGTGGCTCGTCGAAGGGGCGAAGAGTATCGTCCCGCCCCTCTCCGATGTCACTCAACGATCTCGCAATCGCCCGTTCGATTCCGCTCCGTCCTTTGACCGAGGTGGCCCGTGTCATGGGGCTCTTGTCCGAAGACCTCGAGCCGTACGGCAACACCAAGGCGAAGGTGAAGCTGGATCTGCTGCAACAGCCTCCCGTGCGGAAACAGGGCAAGTACGTGGTGGTCACCGCGATCACGCCAACACCGCTCGGTGAAGGCAAGACGGTGCACACCGTGGGGATCTCGCAGGCACTGAACCGCATCGGGCAGCGCGCCTGCTGCGTGATCCGGCAGCCGTCGATGGGGCCGGTGTTCGGCATCAAGGGCGGCGCGGCGGGCGGCGGCTACTCGCAGGTCGTGCCGCCCGAGGAATTGAACCTCCACCTGACCGGTGACTTCCACGCGGTCACCGCCGCACACAACCTGTGCGCCGCGTTCCTCGACGCGCACCTGTTCCACGGCAACGAACTCGGGCTCGACCTCGAGCAGATCACGTGGCGGCGCGTGCTCGACATGAACGATCGCGCGCTCCGCGAGATCGAAGTCGCGCACGGCGGTCAGAAGAACGGCGCGCCGCGGCGCACGGGCTTCGACATCACCTCGGCGAGCGAGATCATGGCGATCCTCGGCTTGTCCAAGGACATCCACGACCTGCGCAAGCGCCTCGGCGCGATGGTCGTCGGCTATGCGACCGACGGACGCCCGGTCACCGCCGAAGACCTGAAGGCGGCGGGTGCGATGACCGCGATCCTGAAGGACGCGCTGAAGCCGACGCTGATGCAGACGCTCGAAGGCACGCCGGCGCTCGTGCACACCGGGCCGTTCGCGAACATCGCGCACGGGAACAGCTCGATCGTCGCCGACTACCTGGCGCTCCGCGGCCTCGACTTCGTCGTCACCGAAGCGGGCTTCGGTGCCGACATGGGTGCGGAGAAGTTCTTCAACATCAAGTGCCGCGCATCGGGTCTGCGGCCCGACGCGGCGCTGCTCGTCGCGACGGTGCGCGCGCTGAAGATGCACAGCGGTCGCTTCGCGATCGTCGCGGGCAAGCCCTTGCCCGAGGGGCTGCAGCGCGAGGACCTCGACGCGCTCCGGGCCGGAATCGGCAACCTCGAGAAGCAGATCGAGAACGTGCGCCTGCACGGCATCCCGGTCGTGGTCGCGGTGAACCGGTTCCCGGGGGACACCGAAGCGGAGATCGAGTTCGTGAAGCAGGCGGCGCTGGCAGCCGGCGCCTCGGCAGCGCACACGTCGACGCTCTTCGCCGATGGCGGCAAGGGCGGTGAGGACCTCGCGCACGCCCTCGTGAAGGCGTGCGAGGAGCCGAGTTCGTTCCGGCTCCTGTACCCGAGCGAAGCGAGCCTGAAGGAGAAGATCGAAACGCTCGCGACCAAGGTCTACGGCGCCGACGGCGTCGACTACGAACCCGAAGCCGACAAGCAGCTCGCGATGTTCGAGGAGCGCGGCTACGGGCGCTTCCCGATCTGCATGGCGAAGACGCAGTACTCGCTGAGCCACGACCCGAACCTGAAGGGGCGCCCGACGGGCTTCCGCTTCAAGGTCCGCGACGCGCGCGTGTCGGTGGGAGCGGGCTTCGTCTATCCGCTCGCCGGCGAGATCATGACCATGCCCGGCCTCGGCAAGGTGCCGGGCGGCGCTCGCATGGACATCGACAAGGACGGCAACGTCGTCGGCATGCTGTGAGCGAGCCGTGCCGCCAGAGGGCGGCGTCGATCATGCCGTCGGCCGGTCCGTGGTGACCGGGCTTCTTGCGGCGTCCGCTTCCGCCGCGCGGGCGATCACAGCCCCTTCAGCACGCGCTCGGCGACCTTCGCGGCGGTGAAGCCGAAGTGCTCGGCGACGACCTTCGCCGGGGCGCTCGCGCCGAACGTGCTCTGGCCGATGCAGCGGTCGAGGCGCCCGGTGAACTGGCACCACCACTCGGGGCGACCCATCTCGAGGGAGAACACCGCGGCGCTGCCGAGCACCTGCTTCCGGTAGCTCTCCGGCTGCTGGAGGAACAGCTCGACGCACGGCATCGACACGACGCGCACGGGCGTGCCCTTCTGCGCGAGCTGGGCCGCCGCATCGACGGCGAGGGACACCTCGGCGCCGGTCGCGACGATGGTCGCCTTCGCGCCCGGCGCTTCGACGAGCACGTAGCCGCCGCGCAGCGCTTCGCGTGCGTTCCAGCCGGCGGCGTGCGGCAGCTTCGGCAGGTTCTGGCGGGTGAGCGCCATCGTCACCGGGCCGTCGCGCCGCGACAGTGCGTGGGTCCAGGCCGCGGCGGTCTCGGCGCCGTCGGCGGGGCGGAAGACGTGCAGGTTCGGGATCGCGCGCAGCGTCGCGAGGTGCTCGACCGGCTGGTGGGTGGGCCCGTCCTCGCCGACCATCAGGCTGTCGTGCGTGAAGACGAACGTCGCCGGGATCTTCATCAGCGACGCGAGGCGCATCGGCGTGCGCATGTAGTCCGCGAAGACCAGGAACGTGCTGCCCGCCGGCAGGAACCCGCCGTGCAGCGTGATGCCGTTCAGGATCGCGCCCATGGCGTGCTCGCGGATGCCGAAGTGGAGCGTGCGGCCGGTGCGGTCCTTCGCGGTGAACGACGTGCCCTTCTTGATGCGCGTCTTCGTCGACGGATCGAGGTCGGCGCTGCCGCTCGTGAAGCCGGGCACCAGCTCCGCGGCCTTCTGGATCACGTTGCCGGACAGCGCGCGCGTCGCCGCGGGCTCGGCACCGGCGGCGGCGACGAGCTGGTCGATCAGGTCGCCGGGTACCGTGCGGGCGCGGAACGCGCGCCACGACTTCGCGTGCTCGGGAGCCTTCGCTTCCCATGCCTGCAACTCGCCGAGCCAGCGCAGCCGCAGCTGTTCGTTCTTCGCCGCGGCCTGCTGGAAGATCGTCCGTACCTGCGGATCGACCCAGAAGTCCTCCGCCGGCATGCCGAGCGCCTTCTTCGTCGCGGCGACTTCGTCCTTGCCGAGCGGCGCGCCGTGCACGTCGTGCGTGTTCGCCTTGTTGGGGCTGCCCTTGCCGATCGTCGTGCGGCAGCAGATCAGCTGCGGCTTGTCGGTCGCCGCGATCGCGGTCTGCAACGCCTTGTGGATCTGGTCGTGATCGTGTCCGTCGATGCTCTGCACGGCCCAGCCCTGGCTCGCGAAGCGCGCCTTGATGTCCTCGCTCGTCGCCAGATCGGTATGGCCCTCGATCGTGATGCCGTTGTCGTCGAAGAGGCAGATCAGGTTGGCGAGCTTCAGGTGACCGGCGAGCGATGCCGCTTCGTAGCTGATGCCCTCCATCAGGTCGCCGTCGCCGACGGTGACGAACACGCGATTGCGAAGGCTCGGGTTCTGGAACCGCGCGGCCTCCATCTCGGCGGCGATCGCCATGCCGACCGCGTTGCCGAAGCCCTGCCCGAGCGGGCCGGTCGTGGTCTCGACGCCGACCGTGTCGCCGTACTCCGGATGGCCCGGCGTGCGGCTGTGGAGCTGGCGGAACTGCTTCAGGTCGTCGAGCGACACGGGAAAGCCGCCGAGGTGCAGCAGCGAGTAGAGCAGCATCGAGCCGTGGCCGCCGGACAGAACGAAGCGATCGCGGCCGGGCCAGTTGGGGTCCTGCGGCGTCCACTTCAGGAACTGCGTCCACAACACCGCCGCGACGTCGGCCATGCCCATCGGCATTCCCGGGTGGCCCGAGTCGGCCTTCTGGACCGCGTCCATCGCGAGTCCGCGGATCGTGTTGGCGACGAGATGAAGCTCCTTGGTGGCGACCGTCATGGCGCCGGAATCTAGCGGCGCAGCGAGTGCGGATGAAGCGCGGCGCGCCGAACCGCGTCGGCCCGAGTCAGTGACCGCCTTCGCGAACGGCGTTCACGTTCCAGGTCGGGATCGCGATCTCTACCTTCCCGTCGGCGGGGACGCGCCGCAGCTTCGCCTGGCAGCCGAGGCGCGAGTCGAGACCGACGTCGCGGGCTTCGTCGAGCTGGTCGAGTTCGTCCTCGCTTGCCTCCGAGAAGCACTCGAGGCCCTTCGTGATCTTCACGTGGCAGGTCGAGCACGCGCAGACGCCGCCGCACGCGTGGTCGAGTGCAACGCCGTGCTCCATCGCCGCGTGCAGGATGGATTCGCCGACGGCGAGCGGGATCGGCTCGGGGCGTCCTTGGACGAAGAGGCGCGCGCCGGTCATCGCTGCTCCTCCTCGCGCAGCGCCTTCGTGACCGCCGAGCTGATGACGTCGTCGGCGATCGTCGCGGTGACCTTGGTCAGGTCGTCGCAGCCGGCCTTCAGTGCGGCGGCCTCGGCATTCGCCGCCAGCAGTTTCTGCAGAGCCTTCACGGCCTTCTGCACGGCGTACGTCTGGTCGGGCGGCAGTTCGGCCATCTGGAGCGCCTTCTGAGTGCCGCGGACCATCGCCTCGGCCTTGTTGCGCACGTCGATGGCTTCGCGCGCGAGGTAGTCGGCCTGCGCGTTCTCGATCGAGTCGAGCATCATCTGCCGCACTTCGTCGCGCGAGAGCCCGTATGACGGCACGACCTGGATGCCGGCTTCGACGCCGGTCCGCGTTTCCCGTGCGTTGACGCGCAGCACGCCGTCCGCGTCGACGAGGAACGTCACCGCGATGCGCGGGAGGCCCGCGGGCATCGCCGGAATGCCTCGCAGCTTGAACCGCCCGAGCTGCCGGCAGTCCCGCGCGAGTTCGCGTTCGCCCTGGTAGATGGCGAGATCGACCGAAGTCTGGCCGTCGACGCCGGTCGAGAACTCTTCGGTGCGGCTGGTCGGGATCGTGCTGTTGCGCAGGACGAGTTTCTGCACCGCGCCTCCGAGCGTCTCGATGCCGAGCGACAGCGGAATGACGTCGAGCAGCAGCAGCGAACGGTCGTTGCCGGCCAGCACGTCGGCCTGGATCGCGGCGCCAAGTGCGACGGCGAGATCGGGATCCACGCCGGTGTGCGGCTCCTTGCCCACGAGCGATTGGAGTCGCGCACGGACGAGCGGCACGCGCGTGCTGCCGCCGACGAGCACGACGTCGTCGATCTGGTCGATGCGCAGACCGGCGTCTCTCACGGCTCGCTGCACACAGTCGAGCGTGCGGTGCACGAGGGGTGCGATCGCGGCTTCGAACTCGGCACGTGTGACCGTCAGCGACAGTTTGCCGCCGGCGTCCTCCGATCCGCGCGCGAGGTCGAGTTCGAGTGTGGCGGAGGGTTCCGTGCCGAGGCGGATCTTCAGGTTCTCCGCTGCGGCGCGCACCGCCTGCAGCACGAAGGGATCGTTCGGGCGTGCGCTCGAACCGGCCTTCGCCAGCGATGCGAGAATGCGCTCGACGAGCAGGTTGTCGAAGTCGTCACCGCCGAGGTGGGTGTCGCCCGCCGTCGAAAGCACGCGGAACACGCCGTCGTCGATGCGCAGCACGGACACGTCGAACGTGCCGCCGCCGAGGTCGTAGACGAGCGCGGTGCCGTCCTTGCTGCCGTCGATGCCGTAGGCGAGCGCCGCGGCGGTCGGTTCGTTCAGGATGCGCAGGCACTCGAGTCCGGCGAGCGCCGCGGCGTCCTTCGTGGCCTGCCGTTGGGCGTCGTCGAACCACGCTGGCACGGTGACGACGGCCTTCTGCACGGGAACGCCGAGGGCCTGCTCGGCCGTCGCCTTCACCTTCTGCAGCACGAGCGCCGAGATCGCCTCGGGCGACAACGCCCGGTCCCCGATCTGGACGCGGGGCAGGTCGCGTTCGCCGGCGACGACGCGGTACGGCAACGAACGGACTTCCGCCTCGATGTCCCGCACCGAACGCCCGATGAGGCGCTTCACGGAGAAGACCGTGCGGTCCGGGTGCGACAGTCGCAACGCCTTCGCTTCGCGGCCGACGATCGTGCGGCCGTCCGGGTGGAAGCAGACCACCGAGGGGATCAGCGGTTCGCCGTCGCGGTCGCGCAACACGCGGGCGCCCGTGCCGGCGCGCACCGCGGCGAGGCTGTTCGTCGTGCCGAGATCGATGCCGACGACGAGCGGCGTCGGGGTGGGGGAACTGCTCACGACTTGGCGTCCAGGTCCTGCAGGGCCTTCCGGTGGTAGTG
Source organism: uncultured candidatus Brocadiaceae bacterium (assembly GCA_964538915.1). GTDB lineage: Bacteria > Planctomycetota > UBA1135 > UBA1135 > UBA2386 > JAEUHQ01. The sequence continues at coordinate 19,245 of CAZIFB010000070.1, forward strand.
GGACGCGTGCAAGCGTCGCGCGGCGGCTTCGACTGCGCCACGGTGCAGTTCGCTCCGGACGACCGCGAAGTCGGCGTCGAGTGCCGCGGCGATCCGGGTGCGCAGCGGCGGAACCGCGTCGCCGTTCGCCATGGCGACCTGTTCGGCGAGTTCCAAGGCGTCGGCGAGGAAGGTGGGATCGAGCTTCTTCGTGCGGTCGAGCACGCCGGGGCTCAGCAGTTCGACGAGAGCGCGGGCGCGCTGCCACGGATCGCGCAGCACCTTCCACGCATCGTTGATCTCCGCGGAGCGCTGCAGCACCGCGATGCAGTCCGCGGTGTCCCGCGCGCGGTGCAGGTCGGGATGGCACTCGCGCGAAAGGCGCAGGTAGCGCTGCTCGAGCGCCTTCTCGTCGAGATCGAGCGACCGCGGCAGGCCGAAGACCGCGAACGGGTCGAGTGCCGGAGCCTGGGTCACGCCGAGAACGAGGTGCCGCAGCCGCAGGTGCCGGAGGCTTGCGGGTTCTTGAACACGAAGCCGCGGTCGAGCAGGCCGTCGTTGAAGTCGAGTGTCGTGCCGCCCATGAAGAACTCGCTCTTCTTGTCGACGACGATGTTCACGCCGTGCTGCGTGAACGTGAGGTCGAACTCGGTCGGCCCGGTCTGGTCGAAGTCGAGCACGTAGGTGAAGCCGGAGCAGCCGCCGCCCTTCGCGCCGATGCGCACCCAGGTCGTGGCGGGGAAGTTCTGCTCGGCGACCACGCGCTGTATCTCCTTCGCCGCGCGCTCCGTCAGGTGCACGCCGCGACCTGGTTTCGCCCCAGCGGGCGCGGCCGGCGTTCCCGGCGTCGTCGGGGTCTCGGCGCTCATCCCTTCGCCTCCGCGGCCTTGGTGGTGGCCTGCTTCTTCTTCCAGTCGTCGATCGCGGCCTTGATCGCATCCTCGGCGAGCACCGAGCAGTGGATCTTGACCG
>CAZIFB010000071.1:0-20183 GCA_964538915.1 uncultured candidatus Brocadiaceae bacterium
CATCGCCACGCCGACGCGATCCTGTTCCGGCCGGCGCTCGAGATGCTCGGCGACGTCGCGGGCCTTCGCATCGTCGACGGCTACGGCGGCGTCGGCACGTTCGCATTGCGACTCCTCCGCGCCGGCGCCGCACACACGACGCTCGTCGAAAGTTCCCCCGGCTCCTGCGCCGACGCCCGCGAGAACGTGCAGGCGAACGGTTTCGCCGACCGCGCTGCGGTGCGCGAAGAAGCGTTCGGCAGCGCCCCGCTGCCGCCGTGCGACCTGATGGTCCTCGACCCGCCGCGCGCCGGCCTCCAGGCCGTCGGCACCGCCGCGGTGCTCGCCGCAGAACCACCGCGTGTGCTGCTCGTCTCGTGCTCGCTCGAATCCCTGGCGCGCGACCTCGCCGCGCTGCACGGTGCCTACCGGGTCGCGAAGCTGCGGCTGTGCGACCTGTTCCCGCACACGGAGCACGTCGAAGCAATCACGCTGCTGGAACGGCGGTGAGAGGACCCGGAGCGCCTCGAGCCGCGACCGATGCCATCCTCGGGACGCCGCCGTAGGATGCGGCCGATGTCCTCTCGTGCGAAGGTCGCCTCGTGCCTCCTGCTCGCCGCCGCGCTGGTCGCCACGCTGACGCGCACGTGGCAGGCGCCGAACGACTGGGCCGAAGCGCACTGGCTGCTCGACTACCGCTTCGGCTTCGTGAAGCGCGGGCTGCCCGGAGAGCTGCTCGCACGGCTCGCCGCCTCGCTCGGGCGACCCGTCGACGAAGGACTGATCGCCGCCGTGTCGTGGACCCTGTGCGCGCTCTTCGCCGCGCTGCTGCTCCTGCTCACGGTCCGGATCGCGCGACGTTCGTCGTGGTCCGTCGAGTCGGTGGCGGTTGGCGCCGCGTTCCTCACGTCGCCGTTCGTCGTGATCACGGGCAACGTGATGGGCTACCACGACCACGTCTTCCTGCCGCTCGGCATCGCGTCGATCTGGCTCGTGATGCGCGACCGCTGGTGGACCGCGTCGATCCTGCAGGTCGCGGCGCTCTTCGTGCACGAAGCGTCGGCCCTCGTGATCTACCCCGTGTTCGTGCTCACGGCCCTGCTGCGCGCCGGCGACCGCCTTCGCGTCGCGGCACGGCATCCGCTGCCGCTCGCGCCGGTCCTCTTGCCGCTCGTCGTCGCCGTCGTGCTCGACTTCGTGGTGCCGACCGTGCCCGCAGGCTTCGAGGCGGCGTTCACCGCGCACCTTCGGCAACATGCGTTCGTCCAGGGGGGCATCGACACGCTCGGCGGCCCGATGCTCGCGGGCACGTTCTCGCAGGCGCTCGACCTCATGCGGCCGTATCTCGGCGGGAACCTGTCCAAGGCGTCGTCGGTCGGTCTCGTGGTGCCGACGACCGTCGCGCTGCTGCTCCTGCTTCTCTCGCGGATCCGCCCGGCGATCCTGTCGCTGGAAGCGCTCGCGATCGCCGGCGTGGTGCTGCTGCCCCAGGCACTGCATCTGATCGCCTGGGATCTCGAACGGCTCTGGACCTACTCGATCCTGCTGATGTTCCTCGCGACGTGGATCCACACGGAACGCGAAGAACCGGCCGAAGCAGCGCCGCGTGGATCGTTCGTCGTGCCGTTCCTCGCGGTCTGCTGCAACCTCGCGATGGAGACACCCCTCATGGGCAACGTCGGCGAACGGCCGTCGCGCGCGCTGCGGGCCTGCATGCTCGTCGCCATCGCCGCGGGCCTGCTCGCGCTCGGCGCGCTGCGCTCGGGCACGTCTCTCGGCACGCTCCTGCAGTGGCGCGGGAGGTCGTTGCGCGACCTGTTCCGCAGGTGACCGCGGGCCGCGGTCACTTCGCGCCGATCTTCTTCTTCACGCGGTCGCGGAAGTACTCCATCAGCGTCTTGGCGACGTCGCACGAGTTGGCGATCCACTCGGCCTTGCTGAAGGCGCGCGCGTTGGAGGCCGCCCGGATCGCAGCGAGGTAGGGCTCGACGCGAGCGAACAAGAGCAGACCTTCGCCGTTGCTCTCGAGGAGGAAGTCGGCGTTGACGACGCCGTACTTGGCCATGCCGTACACCATCTCCCAGTAGGTCGAGACCTGGCGGTACTGGCGATTCAGCGGGTGGTCGGGCGCGAGGACGGCCACGGCCTCCTTCTCGTTGCGCGGCCAGAAGTCGCGGTTCAGGACGTCGCGCGATTCGCGCATCACGGGTTCGCGGCGGAGGTCGTAGACCCTCAGGACGAGTTCGGCGTCGTGGTGGTCGGGTGCGTTCTTGCTCATCCGCACAAGGTTCGCGCCCGGCGCGCGCGAAACAAGCGCCCCGAAGCCGCTCGGCCCCATCCGCCGTCAACCGGTCGGCCGCAGGCGCAGCGAAATCGTGTCGCGCTGCACGAAGATCCGGTTCTCCGTTTCACCGGACTCCCGCTCGATCAGGACGCGGTACTCTCCGGGCGGCAGGAACGACTGCCATCGCGACTGGTTCGGCGAACACGCGGGTTGCATCACGGTCTCGTCGCGCAGCACCCGGATGTGCGCGCGCGTGTCCTGCATCCCCGACGAGGAGCACGCGACGATGTCGACGAACGCGCGCGGTGTCACGGGCACGACGACACGCTCCGTGCCCGGACCGACCCTCAATTCGACCTCGTCGATCGGATCGAACGGCACCGTGGACAAGGCACCGTCGATCGTGCGGTCGCCGCTCTCGAGCACGGCTCGGCCGTACGGCACGCACGGGTAGCCGAGCGGCGAGCCGCCGAGACCTCCGCCTTCGCCGACCCGCGCGCAACGGACGACGCGACCGTCGATCACGAGGCGCGGCAGGAGGGCGATCATCGCTTCCGACTGCACCGGCAGCAGGAACGGGCTCCGATCGGGACGCCGCAGGTCGAGCCGGACGTCGACGGCGGGAATTGCCGCGAGATCGACCCGGACCGCGGGCACGGTGCCGTCGGCGACCACCGTCTGCGGCGCCGCGTCGACGACGTTCTTGCCGTGCAGTCCGACGGTCCAACGACCTGGCCAGAGTTCGACTCCCTTGCACGCTTCCGCGAGCGACACGTGGAACGAGCCCGTTCGGTCCTCGCCATCGACCGTGAACACGACCACCGGCTCGGCTTCGTCCGACGCGCCGACCACGTACGTCTGGACCAGCGTGAGAGGCAGGTCGATGTCGACCCGCAGGCGGCGAACGCCAGCCTGAACCACGATCGACTGCTCGTACACGACAGGGTCCGAACCCTGTCCGACGCGCAGAACGTCGCGCACCTGCAACCGGAACCGACCGGGCGGCAGGAACCGGACTGCAACGCCCTGATCGTCCGACGTCGCGGTCAGGTTGCTGCCGCGTTCGGGCGTGAAGGAGAGCCGCCTCGGGCGCGGCACACCGCCGGGGCGACGCAGGTGCGCCTCGACGACGGCCCCGGAAGCGGGGCATCGAAGCTCGACTTCGCGCTCCTCGTTCGCGGCGAGTTCGACATGCACGGCATCGTCGTCCCAGTCCGCCAGCACCTCGTAGATGTCGGGCGGCAGGCCCCTGAACTCGAAGGCCCCGGCGGCATCGCTGCGGGCCGAGGCGTGGTGCGCGCGGCCGTCGGCCAGCGCCGCGAGGCCTTCGATCCGCGAACCGGTGCGTAGGAGGCGGACGTGCATGCCCGCCAGCGGCGCGCCCGCACCATCGAGAACCACACCTCGCACCGCCCCCTGTGCGGTGGGCGCGGCCGAACGATCCGCGCCCGGCTCCGCGGCGGGAGCCGAGGCTTCGGCGGGTGCAACGGCCGCGGCGACCTCCGCAACGGCGTTCGCTGCATGCGAAGCAGGCGACGGCGGCGGCCCGACCGCGCCCGCACCGACCGCGGACCACACGGCGACACCGAGTCCGATCACCGCCGCCGCGACGAGCAGCGCCGATCGACCGGGGACTCCGTGTGCGTGCGCCTCAGGCACCGCTCGGCCTCATCTCCACGGTGCCGAACGACATCGCGCCCGGTGACGACCAACGGAAGATGTGGCCGGAGTAGCCGGTCTCCTGCAGCAGCGCCTTCTTGATGCGCAATGCCTCGTACCAGACCTTGCCGCGCTCGCCGAAGAGCACCACGGTGCCGCCGCGGCCGCCGCCGGACACCTTAGCGCCGTAGAGCGCCGCACCGGCATCGCGTCGCGCTCGCGCGGTGGCGACGAGGAAGTCCGTCACGGGCTCGCCCAGGCCGCAGGCGCCGTACGCATCGTGCGCGGCGAACAGGATGTCGCCGAGTTCGCGCTGCCGTTCGGCCGACGGCCCCTGCTGCAGCAGTTCGCGGAAACGCTCCGCGCGGGCGTTCTCCTCGACGGGGTGCGCCGACGGCGCCAGCACCGCGTAGTCGCGGGCCGGGTCGATGCGGGTGTGCGGATCGGCGTGACCGCCGTACCGCTGCAGGAAGTCGGCGCCCGCGATGGTCACGGGCAGGAGAGTGCTCTGGTGTGCGCGGAACTCCGCGATGTCGCAGTTGGCGAGCCAGCCGCGCCACCCGGGCCGATCGGCGAGCATCCGCGCCCCGAGGAACGCGCCGGTCCGTACGTCGCGATACTGCGCGCGGTCGTCGGTGTGGCGCACGCCGCTCGTGAGACCGACGAACTCGACTTCGGCGGGCACCGGGATGCCGCCCTCGACCTCGCACGGCTGGCAGCGCAGCGCGAGCAGTTCGTCCGCCTCGCCGACGACGGCGGTCATCTGGTCCATGACGCCGCACGGCGTGCCGAGGACCTCGTTCTCGACCTGCTGGCAGAGCAGCGCCAGCTCGCGCGGGGACACCGGGATGCCGTACGCCTCGGCGAGCGCCCGCATCGTCGCGACCTCGATCGCCGCCGACGAACCGACGCCCATTCCCTCCGGCACGTCGCTGTGCAGCAGGATCTCGGCGCCGTTCGTGAAGCGGATCCCGCGCGTGCGCGCGAGAACGAGACAGCAACCGAGCAGGTAGCCCGCCCATCGATCGCGCGGGTCGGCGTGGAAGAAGGCCCGCGCCTCGTCGGGATCGATCGGTGCGTCCGGCAGACCGAGGTCGCGCAGGCGCATCGACAGGAGCTGCGTGCGGGAACCGTCTTCGCTCGGCGACCAGAGCCGGACGAGGTCGTCGTCGCGGAGCTGCACGGCAGCGCAGGCCGCTTCCGCCGTGGGCAGCTGGAGCACTAGCGAACCGGAGTAGTCGGCGAACCCGCCGAGCACGTCGAGCCGGCCGGGAGCCCGCGCGACGTGGATCGTCCGGTCGGGCCGGAAGAACGCCGGTACGGCGGCCTCGACGAGGTGGAACAACGACAGTACGCCGAGCCCCTCCGCGGGCATCGTCGACGGCACGAAGTGCTTCTTCTGCGGCGTCTCGCTCACGAACGCAGCATACGGGCGGGGTCGGGGACCCTGGATTCTGCCGGCCTCGTTCCTACTCTTCTGCCCTTCGCATCCTCCCTTCCCAAATGGCATCGAAGAACCCTGTCCGCGCCCGCCTCGCCCTGCTGGCGCCCGTGCTGTGCCTCGCCGGGTGCGGCAGTTCCACCCTCATGCACACGCTCGCCGTCAATCCCCCCGACGCGAGCGTCTACGTCAACGGCGTCCGCGTCGGGCAGGGCAGCAGCCGCCCGGTCGAGTTCGACTTCTCGGACTGCACGCGCATCTGCATCCAGGCGACGCATCCCGACTACAAGCCCGAGATGGAATGGGTCACCGAGAAGGAGATCCGCCACATGATGTCGCAGGGCAAGGACAAGACCATCGTGCTGCAGACGCGCCAATGAACTCCGCCCTCCGCATCCTCTCGCTGTCGTCGCTGCTGGCACTCGGCGCCTGCGGCAGCATCCCGACCCGCACGTTCGAGTTCGACGCGATCAGCGTCGACGAGCAGCCGCGTCCCTGCCTGATCGTCGTCAACGACAAGTGGGCCGAAGCCTTCGCGAACAAGCAGTTCGTCAACGTCGCCGACGACGACACCCTGAAGCTGCCGATCGCGTTCCCGACGTCGGAAGTGACGATCACCGTTGCACCGCTCAAGATGCAGAACGGGCAGCCGAACGAACCGAAGTCGCGCAAGGAAGCGCGCGACTCCTCGGGCTTCATGGACGAAGTGCGCGCGCTGCAGATCACCGATCCGAAGCGCGTCCTGTTCATCCTGCCGAAGAAGCCGGTCAACGGCTGAACGATGGCAACGGCGCCCTGACGGGCGCCCTTGCTCGGGAGCGCCGGCCGATCAGCGGGGCCAGTCGAGGCCGGGGAACGTGCGCGGGCGCAGCATCGTGCGCGCCCCGAAACCGAGTCGCCCGTCGCTCTTGTCCGCGGGCAGGAGCGCACCTTCCGCCGCGTCGCGCGCCTTCGGCTCCGCATCGTTGAACTTGCCGCCCGCGACGGCTGCTGTGGTGGCGTCCGGTGGCGCCGCGAGCCACTCCGCGACGTTGCCGGCGAGGTGATGGATCGCGGCCCCTTCCGCGGCGCGCCACGAGAGACCCGCCTCGTCGACGAGCGCGAGGCTCCTCGCGGCGAACACCATGTCCCGCTGCGGCGAGTCCCACGGCGCGCCGAACGGGTACTTCTGCCTGTTGCCGTCGCCGAACGCCGCGAGCGCCCACTCCTCGCCCTTCGGCAGCGCGCGTCCGTACCAGGCTGCGAACGCGGCCGCCGCGTACCACGTGAGGCGGTCGGCGGGCATGCGCGGATTGACCTGACGCGGGTCCATGCCGAGCACGACCTCGAGTGCGTCCACCGTCATGCCGACGCCTGGCAAGCGCCCTTCGACCGCGGCGAGCTTCTTCGCCGGATCGTCGATGCCCTTCACGGCCGCCTTCAACTCGCCGAGGAACTTCACGAACTCGCCGTGGGTCACTTCGGTCGGCGACAGGAAGAACGAATCGACGCGCCCCGCCGCCTGGCGGACGCGTCCAGCAGGGATCACGACCATGCCGGCCGCGGCCTGCTGCAACGCGTCGAGGCGGGCCGACCAGTTCGCGATGCGCTGGTCGACCGCGGGTGCCAGCACCACCACCGGTGCCAGGACCGCCTTGGCGTCGGCGAGGGACTTCACCGCGGCCGCGACGTCGAGTCGCTGGTCGAGTGCGTCGAATGCGGTACGGCAGTGCGTCGCCGCTTCGCCGAGGATGCGGATCTCCTCCTTGCCTTCGCTGCCGAAGCCGCCGGAGCGAACGATGGCATCGGCGCCGCCGAGTTCGCCCGCGGCGATCTTCGCGGCGACGTCCTTCACCTTCGCGTCCGCCTGCTCCCACCGGCCGCGCGCCTCGCTGATCCGCTTCTGCTCCCGCTGCACTTCGGCGTCGGCGGCGAACGTCGCTGCGCCCTGGTCACTGGCGGCAAGATCCGCCGAAAGCTGCGCCCCGGCCGCGCGCCAGTCGGCGATCGTCCGCAGCGCTTCGATGCGTGCGATCAGGTCGCGCGACGCGGCGAACCAGCGCTGGCGGCCGGCGGCCTGCGCGAGTTCGGCGTTGCCGGCGTCGAGGTCCGCCGCCGGAACGACACGATCGAGGTCCGCCGCGGCATCGGGGAACAAGTCGAGCGCCCGCACCTTGCCTGCGGCGAGCGCCGCGAGACGCTGGGTGAGCCGCTCGCGGTCGGCGCCGGGCTCCGCCTTCGCTCGCTTCCACGACGCGAGCGCATCACCGCAGGCCGCGATCACCGTGGTGCGCAGGGTCGTCTCGTCGCGCAAGGACGCACGCAGCTGCACGGCCCACGGCGGCAGCTTCTTCTCCGCATCCTGCAACGGCTCGAGCGCGAGGTCGAGCCGCTGGAAGTACGACGCGACGTCCTCGAATGGCACCTGCGGATCGCGCGGGAAGCCGGTGCGCAGGTCCTCGGCGTTCCTCCGGCGCGAGCGCGCGTTCGCGAGTTCGTCGATGAGTTCGCGGCACTCCTTCGCCTGCTCGGGCTTCGTGGGGCGCTGCTCCGAGACCCGCTTCGTCAACGACTCGTCCGGGCCGGTGGCCGCGAACGCAGCGCGCACCTCGGCGAGCACGTCGGAGACGTCGATCTCGACGGGCTCCGTCGAATCGTCGGCGAGACCGTCGCGCGCCTTCTTCAGGACCGCCGCGGACAACGAACCGTCCAGGTCGGCACGCATGCCCGGCAACAGGTCGTAGAGCTTCAGCCTGGCCCGCTCGATCACCGCGAGACGCTCGGTGAGCGCCGCGATCTTGTCCTTGTCGCCGCGCACCTTCGCGCGGTCGTCGCGCCAGGTGTTCCACGCGCCGGAGAGCGAGGCCAGCGCCTTGGCGCCGAGCGTCTCCTCGAGCCGCGCGCCCTTCGCCGTCGTCGCCACCCACTGCTGCAGCAGCGGCGACAGTGCACCGTCGACCTTCACCGCGGCCTCGACGTCCGCGAAGTGCCTCCCGATCTCGTCGAACGGCGGCTGCACCGTCGCCGGCGCCTTCACCTTCGCGAGTCGATCCTTGATGCCGAGCCCCTGGTCGACGGCCGTGAGCAGCGTCGTCTTCATCGCCGCTTCGGGCCCGGTTGCCGCGAGCGCAGTGAGCTCGTCGCGCATCTCCTTGGTCGGTCCGAGCCCCTGCAGACGCGTCGACAGCTCGCGCAGGGCCCCGCGCACCACCGCATCGTTGCCCGACGGCACGACCGTCGTGCCGCCCGTCCCGCCCGGCTGCTTGCCATCGTCGCCGCGGAACGCGAACCACGCCCCGACCGCAGCGACGGCGATCACCGCGACGCCGGCCACGAGCCCGCCCTTCGACCTGGCCTTCGACGCGCCGACCTCCAGCGTCGGCATCGGCTCCTTCTTCGGCTTCGGCGCGATGCGCTGCACGGTGCCGCCCTGCTCGACGATCACGATGTCGTTGAGCAGCGCCTCGTAGCTCTCGTAGCGGTCGTCGCGGTCGAGCGCCGTCATCCGCTCGATGACGCGCGACAACGGGTGGTTCTGGTCGAGTTCCGGCAGCGCCTTCCACAGGCACAGGTTCTCGAGCTTCGTCTTCGTCTGGATCAGCTCGTAGACCGAGCTCGCGCGCACCGGCGGCTCGCCGGTCAGCAGGTAGTAGAACGTCGCCCCGAGCGAGTACATGTCGCTGCGGAAGTCGAGGTCTGCTGCGCCATGGCACTGCTCGGGACTCATGTAGAGCGGCGTCCCGATCAGCTCGGACGTCAGCGTCATGCTGAAGTCCTCCTGGATCGGCTTCGCGATGCCGAAGTCGGCGATCTTCAAGATCCCGCGATCCGTCAGCATCAGGTTGTCGGGCTTGATGTCGCGATGGATGACGCCGAGCCGCTGCGCCTCCTCGAGACCCTTGCACGCCTGACGCAGCAGCGGGATCGCCTCCGCTGCGGGCAGGCGGCCTCCGGCCAGCATCTTCACGTGGTCGCGCAGGTTCTTGCCCTGCACGAACTCCATCACGAGGTAGTGCACGCTCTGCTCGAAGCCGACGTCGTGCACCATCACCACGTGGGCGCTGTTGAAGCGACCGACCGTGCGCGCTTCGACCTCGAAGCGCTTCAGCGTCCGCGCATCCGTCATCATCTCGGGGCGGATGACCTTCACCGCGACGTCGCGGTCGAGTCGGAGCTGGCGCGCCTTGTAGACAGCGCCCATCGCGCCACGGCCGAGCAGACCGGTGATCTTGCAGCCGCCGAGTTCCTTGCCGATCAGCGGATCGTTGACCTTCGGCCCGGCAGGCTTCGCCTGCTGCTTCGGCGCCGGCTCCTTGGGGGACTGGCCTCCGCCCTTCTGCATCGACGGCACCGTCGGGTCCTCTCCCGGAGCACCGCCGCCGGCGTTGCTGCCGATGCGCGTCGGCGTGTCGTCCGGATCGACGGGACTCGGCTCGTTGCTGCGTGACATGGCGACCCGTGCTTGTAGTGGACCGATGCGCGGTCCCGCAACTGTGCGGGGGCGTACCGGCCCCGCGCCGGGGCTGCACGACTTTCATCCGTCGATCGGCCATGCTCCCGGCCCCATGGAAGAAGCCACCGGCCGCCGCTCGCCCCCAGTCCGCACCGCCGACCTGCTGCCCCCACCGCCGACGACGCGATGCCTCGCGTTCGCCGGCGTCGCAGCGGCGCTCGGTGCCACCGCTTGGGGTCTGCTCGCCTTCTACTCGCACAGCGAGTTCGGGGTTCTCGCCTGGGGCATCGGCGGCCTCATCGGCGCCGCGGTGGTGCGCAGCGGTGGACACGGCACGCTGCTGGCCGTGACCGCGGGCGCCCTGGCCCTCTTGTCCATCGTCGCCGGCAAGCAGACGGCCTTCCGTCTCGCTCTCGACCAGAACCTCACGAAGATCGTCGAGAAGCTCGGGGAGGACCAGCTCGCCGAACGCAAGCAGGACGCGGCGGACTGGGTGGCACTCGGGCCATCGCCCGCCGCCGACCAGGTCAAGGAGTTCGTCCGCTCCCACGGCTACCAGCGCGTGGACCTGAACACGTTCGCGCAGGACGAAGGCGCCCTGCTGCGTGCGTTCGCCGAGAAGCCGTTGTCCCTCGTGGAATGGCGCGACCAGATCCGCGCGACTGCGGCCAGCGAAGCCTCGTTCGTCGACTTCCTGAAGGACGACTTCCACCCCCTCGACCTCGTCTTCGCGCTGCTCGGTGTCGCGACCGCGTTCGGCATGGTGCAGAAGGTGACGACGGCGAAGCAGGTGGCGGCGCGGCAGGCTCTGCGCGCCGAGCGCGAGGACGGAGAGCAGGCCGGCGGTCCAGCGAGCTGACCGACACTCCGTCAGCGCGCGGCCTTGAACTCGAACAGCACGCGCACACCGGGCACCTTCGCGGCGGACTGCTTGACGACACCGAAGGCGCCGTCGTGGCGCTCGACGTGCCGCAGCAGGAGCCGGTCGGTGTCCACCTCCATCGGCGGCGTGACTCCGCTCATGTTCTTCACCCGGAGCCAGTGCCGCGCGAGTTCGGCGGCGTTCATGCCGAGAACCTCCTGGACGAACACGGCGCGCTCGGCCGCCTTCGGGCCGCGGTCGTACGGCTTCGCTTCGGTGCCGTCGGGCCATCGCGTCAGATCCTTCAGGAAGAGCGCCTTCACGATCTTCTTCGCCGCGGCTTCCGTCTCCTTGAGCGGGTTGCTCGCGTTGACGACGAGCGCGTAGACCTCGACGGGTTGCGACTGCGGAGCCTGGACCTCGGCCGCAACCGGCACGACCGGCGCGCACAGGAAGAGAGCAGCCGTGAGCAGGGCGAGTTTGCGCATGGCGGTCCTCGGATCAGAAGCTGAGCGACCAGCTCAGGTTGACGAAGTCGACCGTGTCCGCGGTGTTCGGCAGTTCCATGTGGTGCACGTCGACGCGGATCTTCACGGCGTCGTCGGGCAGGAACGACAGACCGACCACGTGCTCCGTCGCATGGCCGAGGCGCTGCACGGCGAGCCCGAGTGAATCGAGGTCGGCGCCCGCGTCGTAGTAGTCGAAGCGGTAGGCGAACGCCCACTGCGGCGCGAAGAACCACGCCCATTCCGTCGACAAGGCCTTCTGGTCGGCGACGTCTTCCTCCGCGCTGTAGTACAGCTCGGTCTTCGAGACGAAGTCGCCGCGGCGCCAGTCGATGTCGATGCCGGCGAACTCGTAGTCGCGCGCGAGGTTGAACATCCCGGTGAACGGCGACTGCAGGATGGGCACGTTCGCGGTGAACAACGGAGTCGGTGACGAGAGCGGCTGCGACGGGAACCCTTCGCGCGTGCCGCGGCCGTAGTTCGCCGCGATCGTGAGGCCGATGTCACCGAAGGCGTAGGCCAGTCGAGCGCCGGTGATCGAGTCGTTCGGGCTGTCGTCCTCACCGCCCCAGTACACGTCGTACTCGAGGCGGTCGCTGCCGTCGCCGAGCACCTGCTTGCCCGACACCCGCACGCCGAGCAACTGCTGCGGATACAGCTGGTTCACCAGGAAGTAGCGCGTGTGCAGGTTGCCGTCCGCGATGTTGCGCGCCGGGATGAAGTACTCGCGGTTCGTCGTGCCGTGGGGCGAGCCGACGATGCCGCCCTGCACCTGCAGCCAGTCGCCCGCCACCCATTGCGAGTAGACCCGCGACAAGAACATGCGCGACAAGGAGGTCTCGTCCGCGATGGACGTCGGGTCACCCGTGATGGTCGTGGTGCCGGGATTGTCGAGCAGGCCGCCGTTGAAGATGTAGAAGCCCGGCGCCGCGAACACCGACCACGAGTCCGCCACCTGCGCCTTCAGGAACAACTCGAACAGCGTGACGTAGTGCCCCGCATCGCTGCCGTTCTCGCCGTGCACGTATGCGAACTGCGACGACACGTGGCCGCCGAAGTCGAGGCTGTCCGCGGTGAACGCCTGGAGCAGCGCGCGCCCGCCGGTGCGCTCCGCGGTCTTCGCTGCGTGTTCCTCGAGTTCTTCGACGCGCTTGCCCAGGTCGTCGAGTTGCCTCCGCAGCGAGTCCGGATCCTGACAGAGGGCGACGCCGGACAGACCGGAGACAGCGAGCGCGACGACGATCCTTGCCTGCTTCATGTGGGCCTCTGAACCGAGCGGCCGATGCGAAGCCGAGTTCGCCTTCGGCCACGGGGCCGTTTCCTTCGGCAACAGGGACGCAGCCCCATTAGCCGCGCGGCGGTGCCCGATCGGTTCCGTGCACTCCGGCTCGCTTCGCGGCCCTTGTCACACCGATGAGGGGTTTCCCGGGTCCCGAGCCCTTCGTCACCGAACCGATCAAAACGCGGAATGACCGAGCCCAGGAAGCGCGACACACTGTCGCTGACGACGAAGCTGGGACTCGGCTTCCTGTTCGCGGCGGTGCTGCAGGTGTCGCAGATGCTGATCAGCAGCTACTTCGCTGCGAAGATCCAGACCGCGTCCCTGCAGGTCGCCAATGCCCTGACGGCCAACATCGCGGTCCATACCGGGCTCGACGCGACCCGCGATCTCGAGGAGCGCGCTGCGAACGACGCGACCGAGTCGGCGAAGATCGACCCCGACGTCTACCGCGTCTACGTGGACGAGGTCGGCACCCAGGCCAGGCGCCTCACCGACCTGTTCGCGGCGGACCGCCATCCGCCGTTCGCGGCGGCGTGTGCCAAGGCCGACGCGCTGCAGGGGGTGCTCGCCGCGCTCGAGGCGGGCCTGAAGGGACAGGACCCTGAGCGTCGGGTCGAAGCACTCGCGTTCTTCCGCGACGCGACGCAGGAGTGCGAGCAGGCCCTGCTGCAGTCGCAGGTACACGTCCGCGGTCTCGCCGAGGAAGGGGTGCGCAACGAACAGGCGGTCCACCACCTGCCCGTTCGAGCCGGACTCGCGATCACGCTGGGCGGCGTCGCGCTGATGGTGGTGTTCGTCCTGTGGTTCTCGCGCCAGCTGGTGATCCCGATCGAGACGGCCTGGGCGGCACTCGAAGACGTGGTCGACGACCGCACTGCCGAACTCGCGAAGACCGTCGGCGAGCTGCGCAACGAAATCACGGAACGTGGCCGCGCAGAGGCGCAGAGCCGCGCGCTGCACGGGCAACTGGTCGATGCTTCGCGCCGCGCCGGCATGGCCGAACTCGCGAACGGTGTCCTCCACAACGTCGGCAACGTGCTCAACAACGTGAACGTTTCGGCCAGCGTGCTGCTCGACCGTCTCGAGAAGTCGAAAGCGGACGGCCTGCGCAAGGCGGTGAACCTGATTCACGAGCACCAGGCCGACCTCGCCACGTTCCTGCTGCAGACGAAGCAGGGTCAGAAGCTACCGACCTACCTCGACCAGCTCGCGGACCACCTGATGTCGGAACGCAACACGCTCATCGGCGAGACGAAGGACCTGTCCGCACAGATCGATCACATGAAGGAGATCGTGAGCCGGCAGCAGAGCTACGCCCGCGTGTCCGGGGCTCTCTCGCGCAACCGCCCGAGCCAGATCGTCGACGACGTGATCGCCGTCCAGGAGGCCTCGTTCCGCAAGCACGACATCCGCGTGCAGAAGCGCGTTGAGCACGACCCCGAGTGCGACCTCGACCGGTCGCGCGTCATGCAGGTGCTGTTGAACCTGCTGTCGAACGCGAAGCACTCGCTCTGTGAACACGACCGCGGCGGCGCCGTCTGCGAGATCGCGGTCGTCGGCGCGGGCAACGACCGCTTCCGCATCACCGTGACCGACAACGGCGTCGGCATCCCGCCGGCGAACCTCACCAGGGTCTTCGGGCACGGTTTCACGACCAAGAAGGACGGTCACGGCTTCGGCCTCCACCACAGTGCAAATGCCGCGGCAGAGATGGGCGGTCGGCTCTGGGCGGAGAGCGAGGGTGAGGGCAAGGGCGCGAGGTTCGTGCTCGAACTGCCGATCCATGCCCCCGTGGGAGCAAGCCAATGACCACAGGCCACGATGCCGACGACGCGATGAACCGCCGCATCCTCGTGATCGACGACAACCCGGCGATCCACGTCGACTTCCGGAAGATCCTGACGCCGACACCGATCGCGTCCGACGCCCTGCTCGCCAGCGAGGCAGAGCTCTTCGGAGCACCTCAGACGACCGACAAGCACGTCAGCTTCGAGCTCGTCACCGCGAGTCAGGGGCAGGAAGGGTTCGAGCTGGTGAAGAAGGCCGCGGCCGACGGCAAGCCGTTCGCGATGGCGTTCGTCGACATGCGCATGCCGCCGGGCTGGGACGGTCTCGAGACCATCCAGAGGATCTGGGCCGCGGTGCCCGAGATCGAGATCGTGATCTGCACGGCGTTCAGCGACTACTCGTGGGAGGAGACCGTTCGGCGCCTCGGTCGTACCGACCGCCTGCTGATCGTGAAGAAGCCGTTCGACCACGCCGAGGTGCTCCAGGTCGCCAGTGCGCTGACGCACAAATGGAACCTGCAGCAGCAGGCGCGCCGCGCGCTGAGCGGCCTCAGCGACCTCGTTCGCCAGCGCACGGCCGATCTGGAACGCGCCCGCGACGAACTGGTTGGCCTCAACCAGAGTCTCGTGCAGGCCCGCGACGCTGCAGAAGCCGCGAACCGTTCGAAGACGATCTTCCTCGCGAACGTCAGCCACGAACTGCGGACCCCGATGACGGCGATCCTCGGCTACACCGAGGAGCTGCAGGTCCACATGGGCCATCTCGCGCAGTCGTCGCCGGAACAGCACGCGCTCGAAACGATCCGGCGGAACGCGCAGAACCTCGTCGTCATCATCGGCGACCTGCTCGACATGGCGAAGATCGAGGCGGGCAAGCTGACCGCCGAGACCGTGACCACCGACGCACGGCTGACGATCGAAGAAGTGCTGACCCTGCTGCGGACGAAGGCGACCCAGAAGGGCCTGACGCTGTCGCGCGAGTACGCGACGCCGGTACCCACGAGCGTCGGCACCGACCCGCTGCGCCTGCGGCAGATCCTGGTCAACCTCGTCGACAACGCGATCAAGTTCACGGTGGTCGGCGGCGTCCGCCTCGTGATCCGCTTCGTCACGGGACCACCGCCGCTGCTGGCGATCGAAGTGCACGACTCCGGCGCGGGCATCGCGCCCGAAGCACTGGGCCGCATGTTCCGTCCGTTCGAACAGGCCGACGCCTCGACGACCCGGCAGTTCGGCGGCACCGGTCTCGGGCTCGCGATCTCCCACCACCTCGCGAAGCTGCTCGGCGGTGACATCACGGTCACGAGCGAAGTCGGCCGAGGCAGCTGCTTCCGCCTCTCCATCGCGACCGGCCCCATCGACGGGGTGCCGTTCGCCAGGGAACCCGGCAAGGAGATGTCGGCGGCGGCGCTGCCGGCAGTGACACCGACGCCGCGGCTCGACGGGATCCGGGTGCTCGTCGTCGAAGACGGCGCCGACAACCAGATACTGCTCGACCGCGTCCTCCGGCGCGCCGGCTGCGACGTCGAGATCGCCGCCGACGGCGTGCAGTGTCTCGAGCGCACGGCCGACCATGGACGGCCGCTCGACCTGATCCTGATGGACATCCAGATGCCGGCGATGGACGGCATCACCGCGACGACCGCGCTGCGCCAGCGCGGCTGCCAGCTGCCCATCATCGCGCTGACCGCGAACGCGATGGCCGCGGACCAGCAGAAGTGCCTCGCCGCCGGCTGCGACGCCGTGCTGACGAAGCCGATCGATCGGGCACGGCTGTTCGAGACGCTCGCCCGCTTCACGCGGGCCCCGGGTTCCGAGGGCTGAACCCTCACATCAGGCTGCTCGGGTCGACGTCCAGGGTCACACGGCAGGTCCTCGTGCCGAGGTCCTCCACCGTACCGATCGCCGCCATCGCCTTCTGGAACGACGCGGGCTGGAAGCACTTCACCAGCATGTGCCAGCGCCAGTGGTCCTTCACCTTCGCGATCACCGCCGGCGCGGGGCCGAGCACTTCGACGTCGGGCATCCCGCGCAGCGGCACGACTGCTTCCTGCAGCAGCTTCTGCGCTTCGCTCTCCGCGCGTGCCTCGGCGAGCACCCGCAGGAGACGCGAGAACGGCGGGTAGCCGGTCAACTTGCGGAACACGAGTTCCTGCTGCACGAACGAGTCGTAGTCGTTCTTCGCCGCGGCCTCGACCGCGTAGTTGTCGGGACAGAAGGTCTGGATCACCACCGTGCCCGCCTTCTCGCCCCGCCCCGCGCGACCGGCGACCTGATGGAGCAGCTGGAACGTTCGCTCGGCGGCGCGGTAGTCGGGCACGAACAGGCCGGTGTCGGCCGACACGACGCCCACGAGCGTCACGTCGGGGAAGTCGAGGCCCTTCGCGATCATCTGCGTGCCGATCAGCACGTCGATGTGCTTCTTGCGGAACGCGGACAGCACACGCTCGTGGGCACCGCGCTCGGCCATCGTGTCGGCGTCCATGCGCGCGACGATCGCTTGGGGGAAGCGGTCCTTCACCGCCTGCTCGAGGCGTTCGGTGCCGACGCCGAGTTCGTGCATGCCGGGCTGCTGGCACGACGGGCAGATCTCCGGCCGACGCTTCTCGCGGCAGCACCAGTGGCACACGAGCCGGCCGCGGCGCACGTGCCACGTCATCGACACGGAGCACGACTCGCATTTCACGGCTTCGCCGCAGCCGGGACAGAGCAGCACGGGCGAGTAGCCGCGGCGGTTCAGGAAGAGCAGCACCTGGTCGCGTGCCTTGAGGCGCTCCTCCATGAGCACGAGCAGCGTGCGCGACAGCACGACGCCGGCGCGCCGCACTTCCTTCGGTTCGCCGCGCAGGTCCTGCACGAGGATCTTCGGCAGACGCCCGGCTCCGGCGCGCTGCGGCAACGTCAGCAGCTCGTAGACACCGCGCCGCGCCTTGCCGATCGACTCGAGCGTCGGTGTCGCCGAGCCGAGCACGACGACCGCCTTCTCGATCTCGCCGCGCACGATCGCCATCTCGCGGGCGTGGTAACGCGGCGTGCTGTCCTGCTTGAACGACGTCTCGTGCTCCTCGTCGACGACGATCAGGCCGAGGTCCTGCACGGGTGCGAACAGCGCAGAACGCGCGCCGACGACGACCTTCGACCGGCCCTGCAGGAGCCGCTGCCACTGCCGTCCGCGCTCCGCGTCGGTGAGTCCGCTGTGCAGCACCGCGACGTCGGGGAAGCGCGACGCGAAGCGGCCGACGGTCTGCGGCGTCAGCGAGATCTCGGGCACGAGCACGATCGCACTGCGGTTCCGCTTGCGCACTTCCTCGAGGATGCGCAGGTAGACCTCGGTCTTGCCGCTGCCCGTCACGCCGTGCAGCAGGAACGTGCGGTGCGCGCCAGCAGCGACCGACTCGTCGACCTTCGCCACCGCGGCTCGCTGATGCTCGTTGAGTTCGTGGCGGACAGCGGCCTCTTCGATCGCGGGCACCAGCTCTTCGAGTTCCTCCGCGATCATCACGCGCTTCAGCAGGCCGTGCTTCACCAGCGTCTGCCACGGACTGTCGCTGGTGGCCGTGCGTCGCCGAACGTCGAGCACCGGCATCGGGCCACCGAACTCGAGCACGGTGCGCAGCACGCGCGACTGCGCCTGGTGTTTCTCCTCGAGTTCGAACACCGCCTGCATCGCGAGGTCGTGCGGCGCCTTCACTTCGAGGTGCGGGATGCGGCGCTGGCCGCGGCGCTTCGCGACCGCCGGCAACGTCGCGTCGAGCGCCTCGCCGAGCGAACAGCCGTACGTCGCCGCCATGCGGCGCGCGAGTTCGAGCAGCGACGGCGGCAGCAGCAGGTCGGCGTCCAGCACGGCCTCGATCGGCTTCACCTTCGCGGGCGGCAGGTCGGTCGAGGCGCTGACCGCGGTGACCACGCCGCCGAGCCCCCGCCCGTGGAAGTTCACGCGCACGCGATTGCCCGGGCGCGCCGCGACGCCGTTCGGCAGCACGTACGTGAACTCCCGCCGCAGCGGCAGGTTCAGGGCCACCTGCACGTAGGTGGCAGCGGGTTCGGGGGCCAGGTCGGTCATGCCGCGCGTCCAGTGAAAGCGTGGCCCCGTCGGGACACAACCTGCAGGGATTTTCGGCGCCCTTCGCGACGGTCGTGGATCGCGCCCTGCCCTCGGCCGGCTTTCTCGGATTCCGTCGGCCCCCGGCGC
The DNA here is from genome assembly GCA_964538915.1 of uncultured candidatus Brocadiaceae bacterium. GTDB lineage: Bacteria > Planctomycetota > UBA1135 > UBA1135 > UBA2386 > JAEUHQ01. The sequence goes on from CAZIFB010000071.1 coordinate 18,425, forward strand.
GCGAGTCCGTGTGGATGCGGGTGAACCCGACCCAAAGGACCTTCCGATGCTCCGTTCGCTCCCCCGCATCCTCGTCTCCGGCGCCGCGACCATCGCGTTCGCGACCGGCCTCACCGCGCAGTGCCAGACCGTCGAGACGCCTTCGTCGATCTTCGGCAACTGGGTGCCCGGCGCGATGTTCGACGTCGCCAACACGTCGACGCAACCGCTGCGCGTCACCGACCTCCACCAGGTGTTCGTGTCGGCCGCCACCAGCCCCGTCGAGATCTGGACCCGGGCCGGCGCGTGGCAGGGCTTCGAGAACAGCTCGACCGGCTGGACCCAGATCGGCACCGCTTCGGTCGCTCACGGCGCCTTCGTGATGACCGCGCTGCCGATCCCGATCGGCGTCACGATCGCCCCCGGTGCCGTGCAGGCGTTCTGCGTGATGTCGCCGTCGCAGGACGTCGCCGACGGCCAGCTCGGCATGCTGGGGCAGAACCAGCTCGGCACCACGATCGCCGGCGACGGCTCGCTCGAGATCCGCTGCGGCATCGCCAAGATCAGCGGCTTCGACATCTCCTGGGGCCAGCCGACCCACGGCTTCCTGTGGCGCGGCCGCGTCGACTACTGCCGCGTCGCCACCAACGAGACGATCGGCGCCGGGTGCGGCGCAGTGTTCGATTCCTTCTACCAGTCCTTCCCGAACGGAGCCGTCGCGTCGCCGGTGCTCACCGGCAACGTGCTGCACCTGCACCCGACGGCGCACGGCTACACCGGCACGTGGTCGGCCGGCACCGCGAGTGCGCTCTACGCGACTCCGCCCGCCGGGGGCACGCAACTGACCACCGGCGACGACTCCTGGCTCACGATCACTCCGTCGACACCGCTGCCCACCCCGTACGGCCCCAGGTCCACATTGGCAGCCAGCATCAACGGCATCCTCGCCTTCGGGAGCAGCGCCCCGGGCGACTACACCCCGACGCCCGCGGAGTTCCTGCAGCACGTCCCGGGCGGCATCTATGCGTGGCACGACTACGTCCTCGCCTCAGGCCGCGTGTGCGCCCACGAGTCCGGCCAGACGCTGTTCGTCACGTGGCAAGGCGTCGCGGATCTGATATCCGTATTTGCCGGCCCCATCGCTCTGAGCACGATGCAGTTCCAGCTGAACCTCGCCACGGGCGACGTCGCGATGGTGTTCGTCGGCATCGAGAACACGGTATTCGCAAGCCACCTGATCGGCGTCAGCGCACCGGGTGCATCGGCCGATCCGGGGTCGGTGAACCTCGGCACGACGACGCTCGTGACCGCGAGCCCCGAGTCCGCGGCGCTGTCGCTGACCGCGCTGTCGACGCCGGTCACGAACACGAACTGGCATCTGCGCACCGGCAACCTGCCGTCGATCACCGCGTTCGGGATCACGGTGGTCGGTCTCTCCGACCCGGGCGTCGACGACCTCGCCGTCATCGGCATGCCGAACTGCGGCCTGCGTGCTTCGCTCGACATCCTGGGCGCATTCCTGCCGAGCCCGGGCGCCACGCAGCACGACTGGTCGCTGTTCGTGCCGGACGACGTCACGCTGCTCGGCGTCCCCGTGCACGCGACCACCATCGTCGCGACCAACCCGGCCACCAACGCGTTCGGCCTCGTCACCACCAACGGCATCCGCGGCACGATCGCGACCCTGTGATCGCCGCGCCCTCCGCTGCGTCCGGAGGGTCGTTCCGCCTTCCAAAGAACAGCCCCGATCACGCGGTTGCCGGGACGAGCTTGAAGCCGA
>CAZIFB010000072.1:0-20035 GCA_964538915.1 uncultured candidatus Brocadiaceae bacterium
TCGGCTTCAAGCTCGTCCCGGCAACCGCGTGATCGGGGCTGTTCTTTGGAAGGCGTGCTCGCCTCACTTCGCGAAGCGGTACTTCACGATCGCCCACAGCGCCGCGACGGCGTCGCGCCAGCCGATCTTCTTCCCCTCGCTGAACTTCCTCCCTCGGTAGCGGATCGGCGTCTCGAAGATGCGCACCGGGAGCTTGGCGATCTTCGCCGTGAACTCCGGCTCGACGGTGAAACGGCGGCTCTCGATCACGAGGTTCGTGAGCACCGAGCGGCGGAAGCACTTGTAGCAGGTCTCCATATCCGTCAGGTTGAGACCGGTGAACAGATTGCTGACGTAGGTGAGGAACCGGTTGCCGAGGTAGTGCACGAACGCGTCGCGCGGCCGCCAGGGATCCAGTTCGTCGACGAGGTAGCGCGACCCGTAAACGACGTCGGCGTCGCCGCGCAGGATCGGTTCCATCAACCGCGGATAGTCCGCCGGGTCGTACTCGAGGTCGGCGTCCTGCACGATCACGAGTTCGCCGCGCGCATGTTCGAAGCCCGTCCGCAGCGCCGCACCCTTGCCGAGGTTCTGCGGGTGCACGAACACGCGCACGTCGGGCAGCGCCGAGAGTTCGGCAACGATCTCGCGGCTGCCGTCCGAGCTCCCGTCGTCGACCAGGATGACCTCCTTCGGAATCGGCACCGCGCGCACCGCGGCGACGATCTCGCGCAGCGTCGCCCGTTCGTTGTAGACGGGCACGACGACGCTGAGGCGCGGCGGCGAGGACTCGGGGTCAGGACTCACGCGGTCGGCGCAGTATCGCGATCCGCGCGGCGCGCACAACGCGCCGGGCGGCCGGGCATCAGGCCCGGGGCAGATCGTCGAAGCCCGGATCGCCCCGACGCGGCGCCCGTCCCGCATCGCCCCCGGTGGTGAACGGCGCCACGAGCGCCGCCGCGAGACGTTCGTCGTGGCACAACGCCTCGACGTCGGCCGAAGCCGTGTGCCACTGCTCGAGGGCACCGACGACCCCGGAGGCCAGGGCGAACGCGGACGACGCCGGATCCTCGACAGTCAGCGTGCCGTCGCGCAGTCCGAGTACGAAGAGTTCGCGGATGCTCGCTCGGAGCCACCGATGCTCCTGCCGATGGTCTTCGCGAAGGCGCGACGTGAACCGCCCCCTCAGTTCCGTCGCCAGCACCCGGAGCAGATGGGTCGCCGCGGGCTCGCGGAAGTGGAACGCCAGGTAGCCCGCGACGAACGTGCGCAGCGCGCGCGCAGCGCCGCCACTTCCCTCGGGTGCCGGCAGCACACGACGACGGCGATCGCGCCAGTGGTCGAGCACCGCGAAGAAGAGTTCCTCCTTGCCGGCGAAGTGGAAGTAGACGCCACCCTTCGTCACGGCGGCCCGCGCGGCGATCGCGTCCAGCGTGGCACCCGCGTAGCCGGACTCCGCGAACTCGACGGTCGCCGCGGCGATGAGCCGATCACGCAGGTCTGGATCCGCGGGGCGCCCCATGCCGTGGATGCACCGGCGCTGCGCGCACACTCAGCGCGGCCGGTAGAACTCCTCGCGCCGCTGCTTCGGCAGGTAGAAGTCGACGAGGAACGGGTTCCACGCCTGCTCCTCCTGTGCGAAGCGGTCCATCTCCGAGTAGAGCGCCGTGCGGTCGACGTACTCGTCCTGCAGATCGACCGGCCGCACCCGCAGACCGGTGCGGTCCTCGAAGGCTATGAGCGGGATGATCTTCCCGTCCTCGCCGTCGTCGAGGCGCAGGACGATCGACCGCGCGCGGCGCAGCACGTAGACGCGGTTCTCTTCGTTGCGCTTGTAGAGCGTGGCGAGGTGGATCGTGAACACCTCCGATCGCGTCGTCAGCGCGCGCTTGAAGTCCTCCTTCGCGCCGGAGTCCTGCAGGTTGGCGAACTCTTCGACCTGATCGAGGTCCTCGAGGGTCTCGAAGAACTTCAGCTTCTTGTCGTCCGCGAGCTTCAGGTCGCCGAACTCGGAGGGATCGGTCACCGCCGCTTTCTCGGCTTCCTTCTCCGCCTCCTCCTCGTCGACCTCGTTGCGGTACTTCACGATCGCGTCGATCACACGATCGGGAATCGCGTCGGGCGAAGCGATGGCCCGCAGCACCGCTCGTGAGGCCGTGTTGACGTTGATGCGGATGCCGAGACCGTCCGGCTGCGTCGGCGCATCGGGCTCGCCGCCCGGCTGCTGCCCCGCCCCCCCCTGCGGCGTGGAGCCGCCGGGCTGCGCCGGGTTCTGCCCCGCTGCTCCGGCCCCTGCGGCCGGCTTCTCGCCGCGCGCCTCCGCCGCGGCTCGCTGGCGCGCCACCTTCTCGGGATCACCCGGATCGACGCGCAATGACGTCCAGATCGTGAGCACGGCCTCGAGTCCGAGATAGACCTTGCCGTCGATGACCTTGTCGAAGAACAGGTCCTCCGTGACCGAAGGCAACATCAGCAGCTCGTCGAGGTGCATCAGCGCCGTCACTTCACGCCGTTTCGGATCGTCGGACTTCAGGACGGGTCGCGGCAGCTGGTCGGTGCCGCCGCGCGCGACCCAGTCCTTCAGCTCCTGCACGATGCGCTCGGCATCGCTCGTCGTGACGTCGTAGTCCGAGTCCTCGCGCAGCGTGTCGATCAGGCGGACGAGCCGCTTCCGCGAAGTCTCGGCGAACTTCTCGTCGGGACTCCACAGGGCGAGCAGGTTGAACTTGCGGTTCTCGTCCTCGACCCAGACGTACGTCGTGAGGTCGTCGTCGGCGTGCGCCACCGGCTGGAACCACGCGTCGCGACTGCTGTCGCACTTCGTGCTCGGGTCCTCTTCTTCCTCTTCACCGGCGGCACCGCCGCCGCCCGCGCCGCCGCCGCCGTTCGCCAGCGCGTTCGCGAGTCCGCCGGCGCCGCCTCCGCCGCCTTCGTCCGCCGCGGCCTGTCCCGCCATGTCGGCGAGCAGCTGTTCCTCGGCGTCCGTGAGCTGGTAGAGCATCTGGTTGCGCATCCGCGCGAGCAGGGCGTCGTTCTCCCCCGTCGCCCGCACCATGCGCCCCGACACCACCAGCTCCGCGACGAGCACGTACAGCAGGATCGCGAAGATCAGCGCGAGCACCAGGGCCACGCCGGACTCACGGTCACGCCCGGCGGGGCGGCGAGCGGAGGGGGCGAGTACGTCGGCGATCGACATGGCGCGGTTCGACGCGGGATGCTACTCGCTCCTTCCCCCGGTGTCGGCCCTTCAGCGCCGGAGCGGTGCGCCGCAGGTGCACGGCAAGGTCCTGCGCGGAGCGGCGCGAAGCGGGCGGTCCGTTCAGAACGTCACGCTGGCCGTCTCTCCGGCCGTGACATCGACCGTTCGCGACTGACGAGAACCGCCGGCCGGGACGATCAGGTCGATGCGCCAGCGCCCGGCCCGCAGGCCGGACAACGTGCCCGAGCCGCTGCCGAGCATCTGCACGACCGGGGGCATGCCGCGCACGACCTCGCCGCTCGCGTCGAGGAGCCGCGCCTGCGCCGACGCGAACGCCTTCGGCTCGTTCATCGTCACGCGCACCTTGCCCGCGGCCAGCAACTGCACGTCGACCCCGTCGCGCTCGCCGCTGGCTGCCACCTCGAACGGCTCCGACTGGGCACCGGCGAACGCCTTCGCCGTCGCACGCACGACGATCGGCGTCCCCGGCTGCACGCCGCGGAGCTCGTAGCGTCCCTGGTCGTCCGTCTTCACCGAGCGCGCTGCGCCGGCGAGGCCCGCCGGATCGAATCCGGGCGCGATCTGGTCCATCGCGTCCTCGAGGGGGTCCTTGCCAGCTTTGCGCGGGGCCACGACGGCCACCGACACCGAGGCTCCTTCGACCGGTGCGCCGGCCGGGTCGCGCACGACACCGCGCACGACCGCGGACGTGAGCAACAGGTCGAACACGTTCTCGCCGGCCTGCAACGTGACGGGCACGACCGTCGGCATCGCGCGCCCCTTGGCGGTGACGCGCACACGATGCGCGCCGGCCTTCAGGTTCTTCAGCTCGAACGATCCGTCGTCGGCGCTGCGACCGGCGCGGCCGCCGTCCCCGCCGCCCATCTCGGCCATCATGCTCGCGAGGCCTTCGGCTGCCTGCACGTCGTCGCCGGCGCCGACGAGGAACGTGATGCGTGCGCCCGCCAACGGCTTGCCATTCTCGCGGACGAAACCGCGCAGCGTCGCGGCCGGGTCCTTCGTGAGTCGCACTTCGGTGCGTGCGCCATCGACGACCGTCACCCTCTGCCAGCCCGGCTCGGTCGGCGCCACACGCTCACCGCGCATCTCGGCGGCGACCTCCGCGAAGTCCGGACCGGCATTGCGCTCCGCCAGACGGAACGCGTGCTCGCCCGGCGCCAGGTGGTCGAACACGACGCGCCCGTTCCGCTCGGCATTGCGCGACACCCGGTCCCCCTCCGGTGGTGCGTGCTGGACCCGCGCCGCAGCCGACGGTGCGCCGGCGGAGTCGACGACGACGACCTCGACCGAACCGCCGCGCAGGAGGTTCACGTCGATCGCGACCGTCCCGACGGCCGGTGTCGCGATCGCTTCGCTCGCGAACGGCGCAAAATCCTGGGTCGCCACCTCGACGACGACCTGCGCGCCGGCCGGTGCATTCAGCGTGCACGCTCCGGTCTCGTCAGTGCGTGCGCTGCCAGGGCCGCTCTCCGACTGGGCGCGGTTCGCCATGCGTTCGAACGGGTTGCCGTCGCGGGGTGCGTCGTCGCGCGCCGGACGTGCGCGCACGCGCGCACCGCCGACCGGCTCGCCGGTGTCCTTCGCTCGTACGACGACGTCGATGGCAGGCGCGGCCTCGAGGCGGACGACGCCGAGGTCCAGCGACCCGGCCAGCGGGAGCACGATGTCGGCGCGCTCGTGCGACCGGAACCGCACCGCCTCGATCGTCAGCGACAACGTCTGGCCCTTCTTCGGCCGCAGGTTCGACAACGTGACGCGCCCCTCGGGGTACGAACGCACACCGCCGGGTCGCGGCACCATCGCCATCAGATCCGACATGCCGCCGCCGCCGCGCAGGCGATCGCGGACCCACAGTCGCTCGATCGGCGCGCCAGCGCCGTCGACCACCTGGAACGTCACCACGACGCCGGGGTCGTAGCGCAGTTCGATGCGCTCCGCGGGTGCGCGCAGCTCGACCTTCTGGCTGCACACCGTGCCGAGTCTCGGCCCGCGCCCGGCCGATTGCGTGATCCACACGCGATAGGAGCGCCCCACGTGCAGACCACGGACCGCGAACGAGCCGTCCCCGGCGACCACCCCCTCGCGTTCGCCGAACCCACCGAAGTCCCCCATCATCTCGGTGACGTCGGGACCGAGTCCGCCGAGCGGGCCGTCGAGCGCGGGGGCATCGTTGCGAACGGTCGCGACGAGCACCTTCAGGCCCGTCGTGTTCTCCGGCGCTCCGACCACGCGGCCGGCGATCGTCGCTCCGGGCGCCATCGTCAGCACGAGGTCGCGCAGCGTGGCGCCGGCAGCGACCGAGAGGCCTTCGCGGCGCGCCGACGGATGTTCGGGATGGCGGGCGCGTAGTGCGAACTCACCGGGGTCGCAGTGCGCGAGCTCGAAGCGGCCTTCGGCATCGGTGCGGCTGCCGGGATCCAGCATGTCGCGGACGAACTCCGAGCCCGGGAAGTCGAGCCCCTCCTGCACCTCGGCGAACGGCACGTCGTCCGGCTCGAAGTCGGGGAACTCGATGTCGCCGAAGTCGGCCATCGGCCAGCCGCCGTTGTCGGCGCCCTCGCTGTTCTTCGGCCGAACGAAGGTTCGCGTCACGCGCGCGCCGGCGATCGGCGCCCCCGAGGCGTCGACCACGCGTCCGCTGACGACGGCGGCGATCTTCAGGGTGAGTGCACCGAGGTCGTTGTCGCCGGCGACCGTCTTCGCCAACGAACGGTCGAACAGGCGGTAACCCTTCGCCCGCACGCGCACGAACAGCGAATCACCCGCCGGGCCGGCGACGAGGCGGAACACGCCGTCGGCGTCCGTCTCGGTGTGCGGTCGCTCCTCGGTCCGGCTCGACACCGACCGTCCGGCGCGCTCCTCGACCAGCCGGCGGCCCCGCTCGTCGGGCGAAACGGACCGCATCGCCACGACGGATGCGCGCGCCAACGGCCGCCCACCCTCGTCGACGACCTTGCCGACGAGCACGCTCGCGGCCCCGCCGGCCGGGGCGCCGGCCGCCACGGCCGGCACGACCGGCGCAGGCTGACGCTCGACCGCGTCGGGCGCGGCAGGCGACGCCTGGCCTCGTTCCGCCGCCTCGGGGGCCGTGTTGCCCCCCGCCACCGCCGGTTCCGCGGTGGCCGGTGCAGGCGAAACGTCGGCGCGGGGCCAGGCCATCCAGGTCGCGAGCCCGAGGACGGCGGGGATCAGGACGAAGACGAGCGAGCGGTTGCGTTGCATCGGGGGCCAGCGGCGAGTTCGCCGTCTCGTGGCCGCGAGGGACCGGCGTCTGCCGAATCCATTCTGCCCGCTCTTCGGCCAGGACCGCCCTCGAATGTGGCCGGGTTGTCACGCCCCGGCGAAGCACCGTCCCCGCGCCGACCCCTGCGGCGACGTCAGCGGCTGCTCGGCGGCGACCCGCGATCGGTCACGATGCGCGGCGTGATGTGGAACTCGACCGTCGTCTTGTTGCGCGACGTCGACGTGGAGCGGAACAGGAAGCCGAGGAGAGGGATGTCGCCGAGCAGCGGCACCTTCGTCTCGCTCTCGAACTTCGTCTCCGACTTCAGGCCCCCGATGACGAGCGTGTGGCCGTCCTTCAGGTAGACGGTCGTGACGGCGCTGCGCGTGCTCGTGATCGGCGTGCTCACGGGCTCCGTGTCGACGAAGCCGGTGATCGCGGAGACGTCCGCGAAGACCTGCAGGATCACCGAGTCGGTCCCGGCGATCACGGGGATGATGTTCATCTTCACGCCGACCGGCTTGAACTCGATGTCCGTCGCGACCTCGGTGCCGAGCTGGTTGATCTTCGCCTTCGGGAAGGGCACCTGCGTCAGGGTCGAGACCGCCGCGACGCCGCCGTTGCGCACGACCAGCTTCGGCGAACTCTGGATGTCCGCGAGGTTGTTCGCCTCGAGAGCCTGAAGCACGAGGTTCAGCTGCCAGGTGTCGTGGATGCCCCCGAGCGTGAACAACCCGGCGTCGGTGACCGGCGACGTGCCCACGGTCGGCGGTCGCAGCGGGAACGCGGACGTGTAGGCGCGCACGAGCTGGCGGCTGCTGAGGTTGCCGAGGATCGGCGTCGTGTCGTCGATCGTGTCGACACCGAACGCGAGCGCGTCCGCCGTCTGGTACTCGACGACGGTGACGGTGATCTCGACCTGCGGGATGCTCGTGTAGAAGAGGTCGAGCGCCGCTTCGAAGGCGCCGAGCGCGGCGGGCTGCGCGGTCACGAGCGCCAGCGCGACGCTCGGCGCCGACGCGACGTTCGCGTCGAGCGGGGCCCCGCGCACGGCGCCATCGGCGTTGACGTTGCGCGGATCGACGATGGCGGCACCGCTCAGGACCTCGAAGTCGGGCACGTAGGTCACCTCGACCTCGTGGATGCCGAGCATGCGCCCGAGCACGCTGTGGCTCGTGAGACCGCCGACCTTGGTCCCGGGCAGCGGCAGTTCTTCGGGCTTCGGCGCGCGAATCGGCGTGATGCGACGATCGGGCGAGATCTCCGCGATCAGCTTCAGGAAGGTCGGGCCGAGTTCGCCGGCGAGGAAGTACTGCTTCGTCACACGCCCGTCGGCGCCGATCAGCACGCTGCTGCCGAACTGGAGGCGCAGCCGTGCATCGCGCTGCTCGGGCGTTTCCTGCGGATCCTGCGGCTCGGCCGCGTCGACGCTGCTGCGCGATCCGGCGGGGTCGAGGCCCCACGCCAGCGGACCGCGCGCAGCGCCTCCGGCCGGCGGCGGGTTCGTCACCGCAGCCTCGACGGCGCGCGGGTCCGTGCGATGTGGCTCCCCCGTGCTCACGCAACCGGCGAACGCAACGACCCATGCGACGCCGCGAAAACGACGAGGTGACTTCGGCACGGAGGGGGATTCTGTGCGCGCGACGATCGGGTGGCGAACGACTTTTTCCGGCCGATGCGGAGGAAGCACCTCGCGTGGGTGGAGCGCCCGCTCCGGAAGCGGCCCGCCGGTCCAGCGACGACCACCGACACGCGCATCGATCCGCGGACCCGTGCGACCGCCCCGCACGCGGATCGGGAAGCCGGAGCGATGCCGCCGTCCTCTCGGGGCGGCATCGCCGGCGCTGTCACTCACAGCTTCTCGATCACCTTGCTGGTGAGGTCCACCACGTCGCGCCCCTGGCGATCGGTGATGTCCCCGGAACGGGTGACCAGGTCACGCCCCTCGGACGATGCCACCGCCTTGACGGCGTCCCGGATGCTGTTGTTCATCTGGGTGATGAGCTGCTTGCCGTGCGCAGAATCCGGGTCGATGCCCTCCGACTGGATCTTCTGCCACTCCTTGGTCGCTTCCTTGACCTTGGTCTCGTTGATGGTCGCCGGAGCCGACGTGTTGCTCGCGCTCCCGACGTACACCACCGCCCCTTTCTTGACGGAGACCTGCGCGTCGAGAGAACCAGCAAGGCCGATCAGCAAGGACAAGCCGACGAGAGAACGAAACAGCCGCATGGAGACACCCGGTGAGAGGACTTGGAAGCCGGTTGGCGTGAGCCATTCACCTCTGGCAACCGGCGGTCCGCGCTATCGGCCACGGGCGAAGTGGCCTCTTTAGGTGGCTTCTCGACAAGCTCTTGAGAAGTCTCAAAAACAAACGGTCATCCCTGCCGAGATTCGGTCACGCGCCGACATCGCCATGCGGCGCGGACTCCGGGAATCGGCCACCGCCCGTGGATGGCTGATAAAAGGCGCCCCGACGGCTGCCGATCCGGACGACCAGCCCGGCGCGGACGAGCGCCTGCATGTCGCGGAGGCTCGTGCGGTGAGACACCCCGGCAGCGGCCATGTGGTCCTGGGTCGAACACGCCCCCCGGCTCCGGACCAGGTCGAGCAGGACCCGCAACCGCGGCGGCAAGGTCTCGAGGGTGAAGACCTGGGTGTCGATGCTGGCGGCGTCCTCGGGATCCCGACGCGGGAGAACGAACTCCGGCTCCGGCGACGCGGCGGTGGCTGCTGGAGGAGGTGGCGAGCTCCCGGCACGGTCGGGGGAACTCCCCGGCGCGGCCTGCTCGACCATGGCAGCCACGGAGGGTGGCGTTGGATCGGGTGCCCCGGCGCCGGCCCCCATGCCGACCGGAGTGCGCCCATCCAGCACCGCCGCGACGTCCCGGGCAGACACCACGTCGCCGGCAGCCAGCACCATCGCCCGGAACACCGTGTTGCGCAGCTCGCGCACGTTGCCCGGCCATTCGCGCCGGTAGATCTCGTCCATCGCGTCGGTCGACAGGGACCTGGCGCGCCCTTGCCCGGTCGAGACTACCTCGCGGCGGAAGTGCTCGACCAGGTCGGCGATCTCGTGCTTGCGCTCGCGCAACGGCGGGACCTTCACGACCATGCCCTGCAGCCGGTAGTAGAGGTCCTCGCGGAAACGGCCGGCGGCGACGAGCGCGCCGATGTCACGGTTGGTCGCGGCAACGACGCGAACGTCGACCTTGACGGTCTCGGTGCCGCCCACACGATCGACCTCGCCTTCCTGCAGCACGCGCAGCAACTTGACCTGTACGTCGAGCGGGATGTCGCCGACCTCGTCGAGGAACAGCGTGCCGCCGTCGGCCTGTTCGAAGCGACCGATCTTGCGGCGCTCGGCGCCGGTGAACGCGCCCTTCTCGTGGCCGAACAGTTCGCTCGCGAGCAGTGTCTCGGTCAGCGCGGCACAGTGCACCTTGACCAGCGGACCGCCGGCGCGACGGCTCCACCGGTGCACGAGGTTCGTGAGCACTTCCTTGCCGACGCCCGTCTCGCCTTCGAGCAGGATCGGAAGGTCGGTCGGCGCGACGCGACGCAGCGCCTGATAGACCGCGCGCATCGCCGGGCTCACCGCGGTGACGCCGGCGCGCTGCAGGCTCTCGTCCGACTCCATGGCCGATGCACCCGGTGTCGCGAGCGCTTTGAGCCGCGCCCGCAGCGCATCGAACAGGAACTCGGCGGACGGCGCGTCTTCGGGGAACACGACGACCACCCCCGTCGGGACCTGCTCCTCGACGTCGTTCTCCGGCAGCTGGCGAACGAGCTCGCCCCATGCGGCGCGCACGTTCTCGATCAGGTGCTCGGCACTCGCACGCCCGGCACCCGGCATCGCGACGTGGAACTGACCCGCACCGACATGGCAGACGACCGCGGCGGCCGGCACACGATCGAGCAGGACACCCGCGAACCGCCGCAGGCCGCGCGGCCGCCGCTCCCCGTCGCCGAGCGCGATGGCGACCATCGCGAGCGGCACACCGCGCTGCTGCGCCAGGGAGACCTCGTCGACGACGCGGCCGCGGAAGTAGTCGAACGTCAGCGCGCCGGTCACCGGGTCCTGGACGGCGTAGCGATGGAGCCGCGAGCGCTCGAAGGCGACCGCGGCCTGCGCGACGACCGTGCTGAGGAGTTCGAGATCGACGGGCAGCGGCTCGCGTCGCGTGAACCCCAGCAGCACCGCGCCGCGCGCCCGACCGCCGAACACGATGGGCACTCCCGTGGCCGAACGGCACTCGGGCAACAGCGCAGCCCACGGCTCGTTTCCGGGGACGGGAACCGGCACGAGCGAGAACGCGCCGGCGAGCCGCTCCATGGGGAGTGCATCCGCATGGCTCGGCGCACCCCCGGGAAACGCGACCAGGCCCGTACCCGCCGGGTCCGCGAAGACGATCCGCAGCACGTCGGCCGCCGTGTGCGTCGCGCAGAAGCGGCGCAGCACTTCGATCGTCGTGCCTTCGTCCGTCTCCGCCGCGAGTTCGCGCATCGTGCGGTTCAACGCCTGGAGATCGAGCAGGCGCGCCTGCAGCAGCGCGGCCATCTGGTTGAACGTGCGCGTCAGGCGCCCGATCTGCCCGCCCTCCATCTCCGCCACACGGGTGTCCAGGTCGCCGCGCGACAGGGCGAGCGCGCCCCGTTCGAGGCGCTCGATCGGCTGACTGATGCGGCCGCTGACCACGAACGAGAGAAAGGCGGTGAGAACGACGAGGCAGCCGGCGATCAGCAGGAAGAAGGCACGCACCGGGACGCGGCCGATGGCGAGGTCGAGCGTCGCGCGTTGGTCGGGCTGGGCCAGCACGAGCAGCCCGCGCGGGGTGTCCTGCACGTCGCGCAGCACATCGCTGCCGCACAAGAGCGCCCCGGCCGCGGAATCCGCCCGCTCGACGACCGGCTCCCGCTGCTCGCTGCCCGTTGCCACGGCGCGCTCCCGCTGCGCCATCGCAGACGGATCGAGCGCACTCGCGAGCCACCGCTCACCCGTCGTGCGACCACCGTTCACGGCGACGGGATAGCCACGAACATCGGTGAGCATCGCCATCTGCCCCGGCGCGAGTGCGCCCAGCAGGTTCGCGTCGATGGGGCGACCAGCCGTCAGCGTCAGCATCCCCGCGCGGCTCGCCTCTTCGGCGCGGACGCCGAGCAGCAGGATGCCCCACTGCATGACCACGCCCGGTTCGAGGCGGGCCGGCGTCTCGGTGTTCGCCGCGCGCTCGTCGCCCGCGACCGCAACCAGTGGCTCGCCGGACTTGCCCGCCGGTTGCCACTCGACGCGAAGGAACCCGCCACCCCACTCCGGGGGCAACTGTCCTGCCAGCAGCTTCGTGACGTCCGGCCAGGCAGCGACCGCGGCGCCGGCGCCGCCGGCCTTCGCCGGTTCACCGTCCGCCGCCTTCTCGATGCGCGCATCGACCATCGCAGCGAGGTCGCGCAGCCACTGCCGCGCGGACGCCTTCAGGCGATCCTTCTGTTCCGCGAGCTGACCGGTGGCGCTGCGGACGTTCGCGAGCATCGACCCGCGCAAGTCCTTCGCGTGCCCGCTCTCCAGCACCTGCACGAGGAGGAACGACAACAGCCCGAGCGGCGCGAGCGCAGCGACCGTCATGACCGCCATCAGACGGAAACGCAGGTTCGTCGACGCGACGAGCAGTTCGCTGAGGAGGACGAGCACGAACGGTGCTCCGAGCAGGCACAGCACGAATCCGAGGCGACTCGCCCACTGACTCGCCGACGCCCAGCCGCTGTCGAGCGAACTCAACGCGAGCACGGCTCCATCCCAGCCATCGCCGGCGAGCGGTGCGTACACGGTCGCTCGCCGGCTGCCGTCGCGCATCACCTCCGCGGCGGCGGTTCGCTGCGCGCCTTGCACGGTGCGCGGGAGGACGAGAGTGTCCTTTCGCTGCTCGGAAGGGGCCGATGTCTCGCTCGCGCGACCGCCGCGATAGACGGTGACCGCGATTCCCTGCAGGCGCGCCAACACGTCCTCGCGCAACCGGCGCGAATGGCCGTCGCGAATCAGTGGCGCATCGACCGGGTCCTGTGGCGCCGCCGATCGTTCGTTGCCGAACACGACGGATCGGAATCGGATCCGATAGCCGGAGAGATTGCGGAACTCGATGCTGTCGAGCACGGCGTCCGACGGGAGGTCCAGCACCGGATAGACGAGGTTCTGGTGCTTCTCCTGGCTGTCGTCGATCCAGCTCGACGCGATCGCGGCCGGGGAGCCTTCCGGCGGTGCATCGCGCGTGTTGTGCACCGCGAGCTCGTAGAACATGCTCACCTGGTGCTCGAGCAGGATCGTTCGCTTCTGCTTGCCGCCGTCGAAGTGCAGCAGCACCTCGGCAACCTTCGCTCCGGGATTCGCCGTCGGGATGCCGGGGTAGACGGCGCGATAGAACATCCAGAGCTTCTGCGGCGACTCGTCGAGGCGAGGCACCGCGACCTTCGCCGTGGCGCCGGGCGCGAGTTCGATTCCGGCGTCGGTCGGGTATGGGCCGCGCAGATCCGTCAGCACGCCACCGAGCGACGGCACGCCGAGGGAGATCGGCTCGACGCGACCGAGCGTCGCTCCCTCGAGCGACACGCCCACGAGACGGAGATCGGCTCCGCGCTCCGCGGTGACCGTCAGCGAGCGCAGTTCGCGATCGAAGGTCACGGGCACGACGTTCGCCTGCCAGAAGTCGCGGCCGAGCGGGCTGCCGTCGGCGAACGGCCCGTCGAGTTGCACGTCGAGCGACCGACGCGCCACCGCGCCGCGCCCGTCCGGACCGCGCGGCTCGCCGCCGTCGTCGAGTTCGAGATGGAGACGCGGCACCACGGAGCCGCCGACGCCGACCGCGAACGCCGGGACGAACGGACGACCGACGACGAGGTGCACCTTCGTTCCGCGCAGCGGCGGATCGAACTGGAACGTCTCGGCGCGGCCGGAAGCGAGCGGCAGCCAGTACGGCCGGATCGGCAATCCGTCGAAGTCGCGGGGCGCCGGCCCGAACTGATCCGGCGCGAGCTGGGCCAGCGGTCGGTACGTCGTGTAGCGCTGTCGCGCGATCGACTTCCCCGTCAGGAGATCGACGAATGCACGATCGCGACTCGCCCCGCGGTAGCTCGCAAGGGTGCCCTGTTCGAGCTTGCCGATCGTCGTCTCGAGCGACGCGAGCGCATCGTCGAGGCGGCCGCGCTGGTCGGCCGCACGCCAGTCCGCGAGTTGCCCCGGCAGGAAGAGACCGATCGCCAAGAGCACGATGCCGCCGGCAACGAGCGCCATGCGCAGCGATCGCGTGCGGCGCTGCAGCCGGCGCCACGTCCACGTGAGCACGAGAAGCCCCACGATCGTCGCGACGGGAACGAGCAGGAAGGGCAGGTCCGCGGCCAGCTCCTCCGGGAGCCATGGCTCACCGCGGTACGAAGAAACCAGGAGGCCGGGCGCCGCCACACGCATGCGACCGGCGGGCTGGCCCGCGGCCGGTGACCGCCCGCTCCAGGCCAGCACGGATACCTGGCCGCCGTCGCCTTCGTCCGCGTCCCGCAGCAACACGTCGAAAGCGAGGCGCTCGGTGCCGGGCCGAAGCGTCGGCACGTGATGGAACGGAACGGCCGCCTCGAACTGGTACGTCGTCGCGTCGATGCGGCGACCCACGACGCGCACTCCGGCCAGTTGCGTGCCACTCTGGCGCAGTCCGGACCGCCCACCCTCCTCCCAACTCCAGGGCCGATTCGCGTGCAACGGCATCAGCCACAGCTGCGGCGCTTCGACCGGCCCGGTGGCACTCGGCTCCGACACGGGGCCGAGCCACAGCTCGACGCGATCGAGTGCCTCCAGCCTGGCCAAATTCGGACCGGCCAGGATCTGGTCATCACGGACCTGGCCCGCGACGTAGAGGTGGTTCGTGTCGGCCACGACCATCAGCTCGGCGGACGCATCGGAAACACCGCTCCAGGACGACCTTCCGTCGACAACCTGTCCCTGCTGGTCGAGTTTCAGCGCAGCCGCGTCGGGCGGCCAATCGGACAAGTCGCCATCGATCACCGGCGAACGGGTCGGAATGACCAATTCTCGGGGTTCCTGACCGGGCAGCAGGCCGAGCAGCAAGGCACACGCGGCGATCCGACCGAGAACCGCCACGAACGGGCGGCCCGACTCGAGGTCCGGATCGGCGATCTGCGCGCGGGGCATGGCCCGGCGATGGTAGCCAGGCCATCGACGATGCGACAACCACCCCGTCGCGAGAGGCGCGGCACGTCAGCGCGCGCGCGCCAAGAATGCCGTCGCGAAAATCGCGTCGCGCTGCGACGGCTTTCCGAACCGCTGAGCCGCGCCCCATGGCGGGGCGGGGCGGCTCAGTGGCGGGGACGGCGACCACCGCGACGGCGACCGTCGCGGTCCGACCCCTCGTCGCCGAGCAGATTCTCGATCGGCTCGAGGCGGCCGACGTCGGCGGACGGTGCCTTGGGAGCGGGCCGTTCGAACTCGTCGTCGTCGCCGAACTCGCTCATCGGCATCGACGAGCGCGCGGGCCGGGCTCCGCGGTCGTTGCGCTCCGCGCGCTCGGGGCGATCACCCCGCGGGCGCGACTCGCGCGAACCACGATCGTCGCCGCCTTCGCGATCGCGCGGCTCCGGCCGCCGTTCGCGTCGCTCGCCGCCAACAGGCTGCGCCACGTCACGGCGGGCGAATCGATCGTCGCGCGCCGGTTCGCGACGTTCCCGTTCGGGGGCCGCGGGCTCTTGGCGCGGCCGCTGCGCGCCGTGTTCACGGCCTTCCGGCCGAGCCCCACGATCCCCGCGATCACCGCCGTCGTGACGGGGCGCGCGCGGACCATCTTGCCGAGGACCCTCGTGGCGCGGGCCTTCCTGACGCGGAGCATCCTGGCGCGATTCGTGGCGACGCGGGCGATCGTCGCCCTCGTCCTCGAACCGAGGCTGGCGCGGACCGCGGTCACCGGCGTGCGGGTGCGCATCCCGGCGCGGACGACGTTCGTCGCGGTCGCGGGACTCGAACCGCTCCGGCCGGTCACCGCGGTCTTCGCGCGGCGCACGCGGCGCCTCGTGGCGCGGCTCGCGCTCCGGCCGATCCATGCGCTCCGGACGATCGCCGCGCTCGGCACGCTCGTGGCGCTCCGGCCGGTCGCTGCGTTCGGGCCGATCACCGCGGTCGGAGCGAGGACGAGGCGCATCCGACCACTCGGGCCGCGCACCACGCTCGGGGCGATCCCCGCGATCGGGACGATCGCTGCGCACCGGCCGTTCCGGGCGGTCTTCGCGTTCGCCGCGATCTCCCCTTTCCCGGAACTCAGGCCGCGGACCACGCTCCGGACGATCGCCGCGTTCGGGGCGGTCCGGGCGGTCCGGGCGGTCGCCACGTTCGGGGCGGTCCGGGCGGTCGGCGCGCTCAGGGCGGTCCGGGCGCTCCGGACGATCGCCGCGTTCGGGGCGGTCCGGGCGGTCGGCGCGTTCGGGACGATCACTGCGCTCGGGGCGCTCCGGACGGTCGCCGCGCGGCGCCGCGCCGGCAGGGGCGGGCTCACCCGCGGCACCGCCGCGCTCGGCGAGCAGGATCGCCTTGCGGCTCAGCTTCACCTTGCCGAAGTCGTCGATCGCGATGACCTTCACCTTCAGCGTGTCACCGATGCGCACGACATCGGTCACGGCGCGGATGAATCCGTCCGACAGCTCCGACACGTGTACGAGGCCTTCCTGGCCCGGCAGGATCTCGACGAACGCGCCGAACTCCTTGATGGCGGTGACGCGACCTTCGTAGACGGTGCCGAGTTCGACCTCGGCGGTCATCGCCTTGATGTGGTCGAGACACGCCTTGACCTTCTCGGCGTTGACGCCGGTGATCGTGCAGAGGCCGCCGTCCTCGATCGAGATCTTGCACTCGAACTGCTCCTGCATCGCGCGGATGTTCTTGCCACCCGGGCCGATGATGAGGCCGATCTTGTCGTTCGGCACCTGGACCGACTCGAGGCGCGGTGCGTTCGGGCTGAGCTCCTTGCGCGGGTAGCGCAGCGTCTTCAGCATCTCACCGAGGATGTGCAGGCGACCCTGGCGCGCCTGCTCGAGGGCCTCAGCCATGATCGCGCGCGTGAGGCCATCGCACTTGATGTCCATCTGCAACGCGGTGATGCCGCGCTGCGTGCCGACGACCTTGAAGTCCATGTCGCCGCACGCGTCTTCGCTGCCGAGGATGTCGGACAGGATCGCGTAGCGCTTGCCTTCCATCACGAGGCCCATCGCGATGCCCGCGACCGGCTGCTTGATGGCGACGCCGGCGTCCATCATCGCGAGCGTGCCGGCGCAGACCGTCGCCATCGACGAACTGCCGTTCGACTCCAGGATCTCGCTGGTGATGCGGATCGTGTAGGGGAAGTCCTCGCGCGACGGCAGCACGGCTTCGAGGCCGCGCTCGGCGAGCGCGCCGTGACCGATCTCGCGGCGACCGGGCGCCAGCACCCTCTTCACTTCACCGACCGAGAAGGGCGGAAAGCTG
Source organism: uncultured candidatus Brocadiaceae bacterium (assembly GCA_964538915.1). GTDB lineage: Bacteria > Planctomycetota > UBA1135 > UBA1135 > UBA2386 > JAEUHQ01. The sequence goes on from CAZIFB010000072.1 coordinate 16,927, forward strand.
TAGTGCAGGAGGAAGCGCTTCCGCGGCTCCGGCATGAGACCGTCGATGATCTGCTGGTCGTCCGTGCCGCCGAGCGTGACGACGCCGAGGGCCTGCGTCTCGCCGCGCGTGAAGAGCGACGAGCCGTGCACCCGGGGAAGGACACCGACCTCGATGGTGATCGGCCGGACCGTCGTCGTGTCCCGGCCGTCGGCGCGGCGGCCGCGCAGGATCGACTGACGCTCACCGTCCTTGGCGATGTCCGTGAGGATCTCGCCGACCTTCATGGTCCAGGCCTTCGCCTCGGACTCGGTGCTGCTCGTCGGCGCGTGGAACTTCGCGGCAGCTCGCTCCTTGACGGCCTTGGTCGCGGCAGAACGCGTCTGCTTCGTGCCGGGCGAGACCGGCGCCTTGCGCAGATCGTCGCCGAATTCGCTCTCGATCGCCTCGACGAGGGCCGCGTCGCGCACCGGCGGCGTGAACGCCATCTTCGGCTTGCCGGCCTTCGCGCACAGCTCGTCGATCATGCCAGCGATCTCGCGCACGACCCCGTGCGCCAGTTCGAGCCCTTCGATCATCGTCTCCTCGGAGACTTCCTCGGCGCCCGCTTCGACCATCATGATCGCGTCGGCGTGACCGGCGAGCGTGAGGTTCAGCTTGTTGGCGTCGCTCTGGATCACGCTCCACAGCGGGTTGACGACGAGCTTCCCGTCGACCTGCCCGATGCGCACCATGCCGAGCGACTGGCCGTGCGGCAGCGAACTGAGCGCGAGTGCGGCGAACGACGCGATCGCGGCGATGACGTCCGGATCGTTCTCACGATCGGTCGACAGGACCTGCGACAGCACCTGCACTTCGCGGCGGAAGCCGTCCGGGAACATCGGCCGGATCGAGCGGTCGATCAGGCGCGACGCAAGGATCTCCTTCGTGGTCGGGCGCCCTTCGCGCTTGAAGAACCCGCCCGGGATAACGCCGGCCGCCGAGGTCTTCTCGCGGTAGTCGACCGTGAGCGGGAAGAAATCGATGTTGTCCGGCGCCTTCCCGCTGTTCACCGTCGCGAGCACCATCGTGTCGCCGTAGCGCACGACGCACGCGCCGTCGGACAGCTTCGCCATGCGCCCCGTCTCGAGGCTCAGGGTGCGCCCGCCGATTTCGCGCTCGACCACGACCTTGCCGGTCGCGACCGGCGCGGAGGTCACGGGCCGCACGACCTCGGCGCGGCCATCGTCGTCGCTGCGCGCCGGCCCGCGGCCCTTGCCGCCATCGCGGCCGCCGGCGGCCTTCGGCGCGCGCGGCCTGTTTGTCTTCGGGGTGGAATCGTCTGCCTTCTTCTTGCTAGCCATTGCTTCTCTCGTTCCGTCCTCTCTCTCGACTTCGCACTCCGAGGCTGCCCCTACGTGGGGCCCGTGGCCTGCAGGTGCGGTAGCGGCAATTTCCGCCACCGGACCAGGTCGCGTTCGTGCGACCGCCCGGTCCCGCCACACGGTCCCCGACGTGCTCCTCGGCACGAGCGGCGACCATGCAACGGAGACCTCGGAGAAAGGCCGAGGTCTTCGTGGCGATCGCCGTGGCGATCGCGGTTCTGTCCATCTCAGTCGTTCGTTCGATTCGTTTCGTCTCGTTTCACTTGCGCAAGCCGAGCTTCTCGGCGAGCTGCTCGTACTTGGCCTGGTTCACGCGGCGCAGGTAGGTGCCGAGCTTGTTGCGCCGGTTCACCTTCAGCAGGAGCCCGTGGCGACTGTGGTAGTCCTTCGGGTGCCGCTGCATGTGTTCGGTGAGATCCTTGATCTCCGCCGTGAGGACCGCGATCTGCACTTCGGGCGAGCCGCTGTCCTTCGGGTGGCGCTTGTTGTCGGCGATGATCTTCTGCTTCTGGTCCGCTGCGATCGTCATCCCTGGATTCCTCGTAAGTTTCAGAACCAGCGCGCCAGAACAGGGCTTCCAGCAGCGCGGTCGGCCCACGATGGGGCGGGTTGTCGTTGGAAGGGCGGGGACGATACCGACCGCGGCGGCCCGGATGCAACGTTCCCGCGCACATTCACGGCGGCCAGCCGTGGTTCGGCCAGGACCCGCTGGGCTTCGGCGACTCCCGGCCTTGGGGCCGGACTACGGGGCGCGGCGCGGCAGGCGCTGCAGCATTGCCCCCACCGCCAAGGTGCCGCAGCTCTTGGCCATGCCCTCACGATCGCGGGGCGCCGCGTCGAGGCCACCGGCCTTCACCTCGCCCTGGATCGCGCCGCCCCAGAGCAGCGTCCCGTCGCGGGCGACCATCGCGGCCTGGAACTCGAACCGGACGCGCTTGTCGGTCGGCAGGCGCGATTCGTCCCAGCGCTGAACGCGCAACGCGAACACGGCGTCCTCGTCACTGCGGCCGACCAGCTTCGGCCACGACGCCGGCGCCAGGACGGACTCGCGCACCGCGACGTCCGGCGAACCCCGGAGCGATGCATCGACCACCGCGGCCTCGATCGGCGAGAACAGCCGATCGACGAGCTGTCGCGCGATCTCCTGTCGGAGGAACACGAGATGGCGCTGCGCCGCACCGTCCGGCGTCCCGTCCTCGACCGGCAGGACGGCGACGTCGCCGCGTCGGAGCGAGCCGAACGCGTCCGTCGTCGCCAGCGTCGAGTCGACCAGCACCGGCTGCACGGTCTCGCACGCAGCGAGCAGTGTGAGCGCCGCGACGAACGAAGCCCGCGCGATCGGCGACCGCGATGGGCGAGAGGTGTGCGAAGAAGAGACCATGACCGTTCCTTTGCGACCGTTCGGCAAACTTCGGCGGCACCATAGCAACTCGCGGAACCGGCGAAAAGCACGCGTTTCGGCGCCTTCTGGAACGAACACGGGCCCGCGACTCCGAGGAGGCGCGGGCCCGTTCGGGAAGACGCGCACAGCCGAGCCGAGCGCGATCTCTCGTCACCTCAGAAGAGGTTGAAGTACGACTGCAGGCCGTTGCTCAGGATCGCGCCGAAGGTGTTCTGGCCGTTCGGCAGGCTGTTCGGCGTGAACAGGCACATCACCTGCGAGTAGAAGCTGAGTCCCGGCGACAGCGGCTGCGGGATCGACAGCGTGACGGTGGCCGTGGGCGCCGTGCCCGACAGCGGGACCGTGACGTCCAGCGACAGGATGT
>CAZIFB010000073.1:0-19571 GCA_964538915.1 uncultured candidatus Brocadiaceae bacterium
GAAGCTGAGCCTGCTCACGGTGAGCAGGTGCTCAGGGGGCCTTATCAGCATCCAGCCCATGCAGGCGACGAGCCGCTACCAAAGCAGCCGCGAGAGCTGCGGCCGGTGCGACGGTGGCGGCGCCGAGCCGCGACCACCCGACCTCAGCACCAAGCCCCTCGGACGCGGCTCGCAGCTGATGACCAAACCGGACCCCTCCATGCGACCCCGCAGATCCTCGACCGCCGTTGCGCTCGCGCTCTGCGTAGCGCTGCTGACCTGGACAGGCTGCAGCACGGTGGTCCAGGTCGTGGACGAGTCGGGCATGCCAGTGCCAAACGCATCCGTCGGTCCGATGTGGCTCTCCGTCGGCGGCGAGGCGGCGCTCACGGACGCTGATGGATTCGCCCACCTTCATGATGGGTGGAGCCTGCTCGGGCGTCCTCGCTGGGTATTCGTCGACGCGGGCGGGCAACACTGGATGTTCGACCATCCCCCACCGAGGCGAATTCGGCTGAATCCGGCAGAGGCAGTGCCGCTTCCATCGTCGGCCGGTCAACGAGCTCCAGCAGGCGACGGCGCTCCTCGCCGCGACTGAGGGAATGGAGACGCTGGCCACACATTGCGCGATGAAAGGCATGAACGAGAAGGAGATCGCCTGTCCCTCTTGCAAGTCCAACATGTGCTCGCGGGACTGGCCCAGCGCGTTCTGGTTCCTGCTGGGGTGGGTGCTGCCGCCGATCAGCTGGCTTCTCTTCAGGTTCAATCGGAACCGGTGGTGCCTCAACTGCGGCGTTCGCTTTCGGTGTGACGCCCCCGGGCCGTTCGACAACCCGCACAGGTGAGCGCCCACGCGGGCGGGGTATGATGTCGTCCAACGCGACCGCGGCTGACGGAGCAACACGCCGGGGCGAGGAACCCCAGAGGCGCAGGAATTCCAAGGGCGAGGGCGCGCAGACGACCGCTCGCAACTGAATCGCATCGAAGCCAGGCCGCTGTGACCGTCTTTCGCCCGCACGAAGCCAAGGTTGTGAGGCTGCTCGCTGGCAGCCATTTGCCACCGGATGTCCTGGACGGCGTGATCGCCGGAGCGGCGTTCGTCGGGCTCGAGGAAACAGGCTGCGGCTACTTCCTCACGGTGGAGCACTCGGCGCTCCCTTCCGAGCGCATGGTATGCGGCGAGCCACTCGTGCGAGGGCGCGCCGGAGATCTGGAATGCGGGTTCGTCCTGTTCCTGGAGGGCGGCCAACTCACCCTGGAGTGCCACTCGTGGAGTGATGAGTCGATTCCGCCGGGCCTCAGGGACCGCGATGTCGAGGTTGGCATCACCGCCTGAGCCGTCGGCTCAGCGGGCATGGAACGTTCGATGGACCGCAGCACCCCCGAAGTCATCTCGAACAGCCGGGCTCTCATCGACGCGATGGGACACTGGCCTGGTTTCCACGACGCTCGTCTGCTGGCGGCCGTCCGCGCTGAAGGCCATGTCCGGGTAGTCGTGCACGTCTTCGAGATGACCGACGAAGTGGACGCGTCAGGCTACTTCGTCCTCACGAAGCACCACCTTGTCAGGATCGAGATGCTCCGCCTGATCAGCTGCACCATGCCCGAGGGGTACGATGGCGACATCCTGGACGGGATCACCGCGACGAGATCTGCGGCTGGGATAGTTGTGCAGTTCGACTCCGTTGTCGACCCTGCCCGAGCTTGGCAGGCGGTCTGCAGAGAGGCTCGGATCAGCGATGTGACCCCGTGCGATGGCCGCGGCAGAGCCCTCTGACCAGCCCGTGCAAGCGACGACACTCGGCACTCGCTGATGGCCAGGAAACTTCGGAAGCCCCCATCAATCGGTTGAAGGTGTGCAAGTTGATCCCGATCCTCGCGCTGCTCGGGTGTCGTGGTCGAGAAGCTGCGCAATCCACCGATCTGCACGCGATCCGTGAGACGCCGACCCGAGAGCTGCACTGCGACGGTCTGTTGTCGTGTCGGGTGTCCAGCGCATGGAGCGAGGCAGTCGAAGCAGATGGCACCCGGGTGCTCTGGGACGCTCAGGGCGGGTCGGGGACTTTGAGAATCACGACGATCACCGCGAAGCACGAAGGGTCGATCTCCGCCGCGACGGCGACCGAGCTTCTGCGCAATGCGCCGGACACGCCGCATCCGACCATGTTGGAAAGCGGTGTGGCGTTTCGCCGCTACCGCAAGGAGTCCATGGAGGATGGCGTGGCCATCTCGATCCATTGGTTTGAACTGGGGCACCACGTCCAACCCCGCTACTACCGCGCGGCACTCTTCTCCTCCTTCACCGTGGCATGTGCGGAAGAGGCATCGCCGGGAGTGCAGAGTCAGCTCCGCGACCTGGAGGGGTGGGTTCGCTCAGCTCGTTTCTCGCCCGTAGCACGGCCGTGGGAGTTGTAGGCTGTCCACCCCCGCGCGGCAGCCGACGGACCGTGGAATCACGCAACCACGCACTCCAACACCCCGCACGACCCGCCGGCTAGAGTGAGAGACGCTGGACAAGCCCTCCCCGAACTCGACAGGTGCGGTGTGGGCCCGGACGCCTCCGATTTCGACGAATGGATCCATGACACAAACGCTCCGATCGAAATGGCGCGCCGAGCACCTGCCTTCGCGCACTCTGGTGGTAGCCGCCAACGTCACGGCGGCGTACCCACTGCTCCTGCTCGCGGCGATCTACGGGCAGTGGCTGCTCTCGTGGCTGATGCTCGGACACCAACCAAGGCCGTCGATCGACGACCCCAAGGACATCGTCGGTGCGAGTTGGATGAGCAGCGTCACTGGCCTCGCGCTAGTGAACTTCGTGCCCGCGAGCTGCGCCGCCGCAGTGCTGAACACGATGCACTTCTGCTCGCACGAGAATCCCGGACTGCGCTCGAGCTTGCGGATCGTCGCCATACTCGGACTGTGGGTCGGGGCATTTCTGCTCCTTCGAGCCGATCCGGGTTCTGTGTGGTCCTGGTGGATCGACTGACTCATCATCGGGAGCACGGGCGCGTGAGCGGCATCTCTGGCCCGCTCTCTGCACGCCGGGCTTCCGGTACGCACTCCCGACGCAGACGTCGAGAAGATCGCACTCGAGAACCGTCGCGCTGGCCACGAGCCTGATCGCTCCGGGTCGGCAGGCGACCAAGCCGTCGAGCCGTCCGTGACATGCTTGCGAACCCGGCAGTCGTGCCTCGAGGCTGCTTCGATGCCTCGGCGCGGGACTGTTGGCCGGAGGTTGTCGTTGCCGAGCCTCGAAACTACTTTGCCAAACGTGCCCGCATGTTCCTCGAGTCTCGGTTCGATCGAGACGGGCACGAGCCCACGCGCGAGCAGAGCCTCTACCTCGGTCGGATCCTGAAGGAGATGTGGACCGCGAGGCTGCCGCGGGACTTCCCGAACCTCGATCTGGTCGTCAGCTTCCCGGAGGAGCGCGAGGCCGATCTCGCTTCTCATGCGTGCGATGCTGGGTCGTGGCCTGGCATCCGCCCCGCGCCGGGTCCTGGGCCTCGACGAAGCACTACGCGTGTCGTTCCTCGGCAACCGGGTCTCGGTCGCCGTCAGCATCGCCGAGCCAATGGTCGTCTTCCGGTTGTAGCGCCGCTCGCGAACGGAGACGCCTCGCTACACTCGCAGGGCAAACGCAGTCGCCGCCTAGCCGCGCGCGTCCGAGCCTTCGCGAACCCCAGCATGAGAACCTTCCTGACCGTCGTGGCCGGCTTCGTCGGCCTGTGGTTCTTCGGTGCGGGCCTGTTCAGCGTGGTGATCACGTCGAGGGACGGCTTCATCCCCGCGCTGTGGACGGAACTGCTGCTGGGCGCCGCCATCCTCGCTGGCACCGTGTTCGTGTCGCGCAGGCGCACCGCGCGCACGACGGGCGATCAGCCCGTCGCAGCCGACGGCGCTTCGCGCCCCCGCTGATCGCCGAGGCGAGTCCTGCGGATGAACGCCGCGGGACCTCCAAGGAGGAGCGGCCCACCGCGTCGATGTCGAAAACACCGAACTCGTCGAGGCGTTCGATGCGTGCATGGGCCGGACGTCGGCCGAGGCGCGTCCTGCGTGCGCTGGTCGCCTGCCGTACGGCACGCTTCGGTGGCCACGTCGAAGCGTGCGATGCCTGCGGATACGAGCGCATCGCTTACAACAGCTGCCGCAATCGCCACTGTCCAAAGTTGTCCAGGGCCGGGCAAGCGGGACCGCCTGGCCGCGCAAGCACTTTGTGCGCAAGCTCGCCGTTCGTCGCCGATCCGCGAGGAGCGTCGCCTCACGCAGTGGATCACCGTGCGCGCAACAGGTCGGCGACGCGAGGCGGTTCTCCCCAGCGACCAGCTCCATGAGGGCCGTAGCTACTGGTGGATCAGCGGGGTTTGTTCCGACACGGATCTCGTACGTACCGGCCGGAATGCCGAGGAGCGGTCCGTCCTTCGACCTCAGGGCTCCGCAACCCAGAGGACGGAAGCCCGTCGGCGGCTCCGGATGAACGCGTCGCATGCGAACTGCCGGGCCGTCCGGCACGTGTTCGACGAACAGCACCCCTCGGGGTTCTGGCGCCAACTGCGAAACATCGATCTCGAACATCGGAGCATCCCGTGCACCCGGCACCAGGATGGGCACCTCTTGGTGTTTCGTTCCGTCGTGCCAACAGAGGAACCCTCGATCACCTCTGCGATCGGGACTCGCACGACTCTGCTAGCGGGGAGTTGGCCGATCGGCAGCTCGACCGACGCGAGCACCGTCCGCGGTTCGAAGAACGCCGAGATCTCGTTGCGAACGCTGGAATGGGGCCGATCGCGAGTGACCAGTCGACCCTCGATGGCGTCGTACCCGGCGCGGTGAAGGAGTGCCATGGATGTCTCGTCGACAGAAAGACTGAGTCGCACATCCATCTCGGCAGGTAAGACATACTCGTGCACCCGGTCCGGACTGCCAGTCTGCTGCTGCAGGGCCGGTACCAGCGTGGCTGGCGTAAGCCAGCACCCAGGATGCACGGCCAATGTGATGGCTGAAGCGTGACTCGCTTCGATTGCGAGGCGAAAGACACCGTCGTCCCGGCAGACCGTAGTGGCCGCTCCTTCGACGAGAGCGATTCGAGCCCCCGATACGGGCACTCCATCGCTCCAGACAAGCCGACCGATGACCTCTCGCGCCTCGACAACACTCGAACGCTCCGGTGTGTCTGCTGGAGCACGGTCCATCTCCCCCGTCGAAGGCAAGGTTGCATCCGACTGAGCCCGCCCTTGCAACGCTACGGTCGATGTGGCCTCGGAGCGACTCGAGAGAATCCACAGCAACGCCAGGCCGAGCGCCACCGAGCCGGCAACTGCAAACCGCAATGCGTAGCGATGGACCATCGGTCCTTGGCCGACTGCCAGGAGCCTTCCGGTGCAACCGGGATCGGGGAGTCACGTTCTCCTCTTCGGCCAGGCTGACACGCAGCCGCAAAGAACACGATCCGCACCGGGCGACAACGCAACCGCCGCCTGGGCTGGGGAAGGGAGAAAAGAGCTGCGGTCCCGGGCGCGAACCGACCGCGCGATCACGCAGCCAGGCGATCACACCGCCTGCCCCCACCACGAATTCACCCGCCAACGCATGAACGCCGGGCCTCTGCGCCCGCCGGGCCAGACCGCGCCTCCGCACATCGCCCCACCGCGCGGCGGCGACCACCTCGGCACACTGCAGCGATGACCCGTCCCAAGCTGCTGGACGCCGCTGCCGGCGTCGCCATCGCATTCGTGGTCGCGACCTGCGCGTCCGGCCCCTCGACCACCCACCCGTCCGCCAACCAGGCCACCGACAACTCGAACCCCTCCACCCCCACCACGCGCGGCGCCGCGCTCTACCAGCGCCACTGCTCCGTCTGCCACGGTGCGGACGGCGACGCGAAGACGCCGGTCGCGTCCCTGCTGCTGCCGCGGCCGACGCCGTTCCGCGAAGGGCTGTTCAAACTCGTCAGCACGACGAACGGCATGCCGACGGACGACGACCTCGTGCGCACGCTGCGCCGCGGCATGCCCGGCTCGACGATGATGGCCTGGGGCTGGATGCCCGACGACGATCTGCGGGCGCTCGCCCAGGAAGTGCGCACGATCGCGCTGCGCGGCCGCACCGAGTCGATCCATCGGACCGCCGCGATCGCGGGGCGCCCGATCTCGCTCGCCGACGCGGCGAACCTCGCCGCTCGGCAGCTGGCGCCGGGCGAAGGGGTCGACGCCGGCGAACGCGCGGCCGACACCCCGGGCAACGCCGCCGAAGGCGAGCGCCTCTACCGCCAGCACTGTGCGAGCTGCCACGGCAACGACGGCCGCGGCCTGCCCGCGACGCAGGAGTGGCCGACGGACGGAACGTGGCTCTGGCCGCGCGACTTCACGCAGGGCTACCTGCGCGGCGAACCGAGCCACCGCGAACTCGCGTTCCGCATCCGCGCCGGCATGCCCGGAGCGCACATGCCGCCGGCGCGCCTGTCGACCGCGGAGACCGAGGCGATCGTCGCACACGTGAAGAGCCTGATTCCCGAAGCGGCGGGCGACCATCACGCGCAGTGGCGTCGCACCATCCGCGTCACGCGGAGCGAACGGCTCCCGGCCGCCGCCGACGACGCGGCGTGGCAACGCGTGGACGCGGTCCGGCTCCCGCTGGCCCCGCTGTGGTGGCGCCCGGATGCAGTCGACGAACTCTGGCTGCGCGTCGTGCACGACGGCAACGACATCGCGCTCCGCCTCGAGTGGGCCGACCCCGTGCGCAACGACACACCGCGCCCCGACACGAAGATGGGCGACGGCGCGGCGATCCAGTTCGCGCGCACGGACGACCCGCCGCTGTTCGCGATGGGCAGCGCCTCTGCGCCGGTCAACGTGTGGCGATGGCACGCGTTCGACCCGAAGGCCACGGCCGGCATGATCGACCTCGCCGCGCCGCCGCACGGCGGCCTCGACGTGCCGGTCGGTTCGGCCGTGCCGCAGCCGCGCAGCGAATCGCTGCAACTGCACGGCGTCGACTCGGCGCCCGTCGCCACCGGCTCCGGCCTCGCGCTCGACGTGAAGACGAACTGGCGCGACGGCCGCTGGACCGCGACGTTCCGCCGTTCGCTCGCCGCGCGCGCACCGCACGAGATCGACCTCGCCGCGCCCGGTCCGGTGCTGCTGGCGTTCGCGGTCTGGGACGGGCGCATCGACGCGCATCCCGGCTCGAAGGCGATCACGACGTGGCACGTGCTCGACCTGCAGCGCTGACCGCGGCCCGTTTCTTGGCGGGCGCGACGCCGTTTCTTCACACGCGTGAAGACGTTCGTCGGCCGCGACGGCGCGCCGACCGCCATGCGAGCCCCCGAAGCACCGACCCGCCTCCGCGCCGCCGACGCCCTCGCCCTGCTCTCGCTGCTGGTCGTGTTCGCGAGCCTCGGCTGGCGCCGGATCGCGGCCAACGACATCGGCTACCACCTCGACTACGGCCGCACGCTGTTCGCGACCGGCCACATCGTCGACGACACGACCGGGGTCGAACCGTTCGGCTCGGCCGCGAACGGGCCGCTCGCGCCCGGATGCTGGAACGACGCCGAGGGGCAACTTCGTTTCCCGAACGCCAACTGGCTCAGCCAGGCGGTCCTCCGAACCGCGTTCGCGGCCGGCGGTGACACCGGTCTCGGCGTGATCGTGCTGCTGCTGATCGGCGCGATCACCGCGACGCACTTCGTCGGGCTGCGCCGCGCCGGCCTTTCGACCGGCGGCACGACGGCGGCAGCGGGAGCGATCGCGCTGATGCTCCAGTGGCGCATCGAACCGCGGCCCGAACTCTTCGGCATGCTCGTCGCATCCGTGCAGGTCCACCTGCTCCTCGCGACGCTCGCGCGCGATCGCGCGCCGACGAAGGCGACGGCCGCTGCGCTCGTGCTGCTGCAGGTCGCGATCGTGAACCTGCACGGCTACTTCCTCACGGCACCGATGCTCACCGCCGCGTTCGCGCTCGAGGCGGCGCTGCGGCGACGCCTCTTCGGCCGGACCGCGGCGCTGCTGGGCGCGATGGGCGCCGCGTGCTTCGTGAACCCGTGGACCTGGCGCCTCGCGCTGCTGCCGCTGCAGACCGTTGTCTTCCTCGCGGCAAACCACGTCGCGGATCCCGAGCACGAGCCGCGCCACCCGTGGTCCGCGATCTCCGAGTTCCACGCGCCGCCGCTGCCGTGGAGCGGCGGCCACCTCGAGCCGGCGATCCTGCTGCTGTGGGGCATGCTCGTCCTCGCCCTCTTCGCAGCGCTGGTCGCGATCCGCCGTCGGACCTTCGGCGCCGCGGGAGCACTGCTGCTGTTCGTGTTCGTCGCGACGTCGATGCGTCGCAACACACCCGCCGCGGCGATCGTGCTGCTGCCCCTCGCCGTGACCTTGCTCGCGCCGCGGTGGACGAACGGGCGCCCGTTCGTGCGGCGCGCGGCGTGGCTCCTCTTCGCCGGGCTCGCGACGTTCGCGACGTTCCTGCCGTCGACCGTCCGCGGTGCACTGGGCATCGAGGCGATGGCCGGCCTCGGCTTCTCGCCGCTGCACATGCCGCTCGGCGCCGTCGCTTGGCTCGACGCGCATCCTGCGGTGCAGCGCGTGTGGACCGATTTCGACTGCTCTTCGAACGCGCACGGCCTCTCGGACACCCATCCGCGCGTGCCGCTGCTCACCAACACGTGGGCGTTCCCGCCGGACGTCATGCGCGCCGTGCTCGACCGCTCGGCCGGCGCGCCGTTCCCCGAACTCGCCGGCTTCGACGTCGTCGTGCTCGCCACGACCGGCACGTCCGATCGACTGATCCAGGACCTCGCACACCGCACGGAATGGGTCGTCGCCGACCTCGAACCGCGCTTCGTGGTCTTCGCGCGCCGCACGATCGCGCCGACCGCGGCAGCGGAGTTCGACGGCGACGCGTGGGCACGGCGACACGACGCAAACGCGACCGAACGGCTCGCGATGCAGAAGGCCGCGGCGCGCACGTGCACGCTCGTCGGGCGTCGCAACGATGCCATCCGGCTGCTGACCGAAGTCGTCGCTGCCGAGCCCGGCAGCGCCTTTCACCACGCCCGCCTCGGCGCCGAACTGGCCGAACGCGGCATCGCCCGCCGGCGCGCCGGCGACGCGGCGAGCGAGGTGGACCTGCAGGCTGCCGCGACCTCTCTCACGCGCGCGCTGGCCCTCGATCCCGGCCACGCCGCGGCAGCGGCCAATCTGCGCGCCGTTCAGGGCCTGCTGGGTCCCGGTGCCGCCGGACGCGGCGCCATGCGATGAACGAGAACGCCCTCTCGCGCCGATAGAGTGCGCCCCGTGATCGCGCACAAGTTCGGTGGTAGCAGCGTCGCCAATGCAGAACGCATCGCCAGGGTCGTCGACATCCTCCTCTCGCGCACCGAGCGCCAGGTCGTCGTCGTCTCCGCGATGTCCGGCGTCACCGACGCACTGATCGAACTCGTCAAGTTCGCGGCGGCGAAGGACGACCGCTGGCACGGGGCCCTCGACACGCTGCACGCCCGCCACGTGACGACGGCGCAGCAACTGCTCGGCACGAAGGCCGAACCGATCGTCGAGATGCTGGCGCGCGAGTTCGCGTCGCTGCGCGACCTCCTGCACGCGCAATCGCTCGTCGGCGCGATCTCCACGGACCTGCTCGACCTCGTCTCGGGCCTCGGCGAAGTCTGGTCGTCGACCATGGTCGACGCGGCCCTTCGCGCGCGCGGCGCGCCGAGCGTCTGGCTCGACGCCCGCGAAGTGCTCGCCGTGGACAAGACCGACCTCGGCGCGATCGTGCACTGGGACGCCTCGCAGCGGCGCGTCGCCGACCATCTCGCCGCGATGCCGCCGCGCACGATCGTCACCGGCTTCGTCGCGCGCACGGCCGACGGCCGCATCACGACCCTCGGCCGCAACGGTAGCGACTACAGCGGGGCGATCTTCGCGGCCCTCTTCGCCGCGAAGGAGCTGCACGTCTGGAGCGACGTCGACGGCGTGCTGTCCGCCGACCCGCGCCTCGTGCCCGAAGCAGTGCGCATCCCGCAGCTCTCCTACAGCGAGGCGTGCGAACTCGCCTACTTCGGCGCGAAGGTGCTGCACCCGCAGACCATGGCGCCGGCGATCGAACGCGGCATACCGATCGTCGCGCGCAACACGTTCCGGCCGGAGCACCCGGGGACCCGCATCTCGGCCGAGATCGACCTCGCGCAGCCCGTGAAGGGCGTGACCACGTTCACCGGCCTCGCGATCCTCGACCTCGAAGGGGCGGGCATGATCGGCGTGCCCGGCACCGCGGAGCGTGTGTTCGCCGCGCTGAAGGTGGCGCATGTGTCGGTCGTGATGATCTCGCAGGGCTCGTCGGAGCACTCGATCTGCTGCGTGATCCGCGAGAACGACGCCGACGCGGCGCGCCACGCCGTGCGCGAGGAGTTCGCGCGCGAACTCACGAGCCGCCAGGTCACGGACATCTCGGTGACTCGCGGCATAGCGGCGCTGGCGATCGTCGGCGACGGCATGGCCGGCCGCCCCGGCGTGGCGTCGCAGCTGTTCGGGGCGCTCGCGCGAGCGAACGTCAACGTCCGCCTCATCGCGCAGGGCGCGTCCGAACGGAACATCTCCGTCGCGATCGATGCCGCGCAGGCCCGCCGCGCGCTGCGTGCGGTGCACGCGGCGTTCTACCTGTCGGCACAGACCATCTCGATCGGCCTGATCGGTCCCGGCCACGTCGGCAAGGCGTTCTTCGCGCAGCTCCAGCGCGCGCGCGAACGATTGCTGCGGACGAACAACCTCGACCTGCGCATCCGCGCGGTCGCGGGCTCGAAGCGAATGACGCTGGCGGAGCCCTTCGTCCCCGACGCGGCCGTGCCGGCACTCGACCGCGATCTCGACATGGCCGCGTTCGCCGACCACGTGCAGGCCGAGCACCTGCCGCACGCGGTCGTCGTCGACTGCAGCGCGAGCAGCGCGGTCGCGGACCTCTACGAAGGCTGGCTCGCACGCGGCATCCACGTGATCACGCCCAACAAGCAGGCGGGCTCGGGACCATGGCAACGGTACGAGCCGCTTCGGCGCCAGCCGGGTCAGTTCCGCTACGAAGCGACCGTCGGTGCGGGCCTGCCGATCCTCACGACGCTGCGGGACCTGCTCGACACGGGCGACGAGGTGCTGGCGATCGAGGGCATCCTCTCGGGCACACTCGCGTACCTGCTGCACCACTTCGACGGGAGCAAGCCGTTCTCCGGACTCGTGCGCGCGGCGATGGAACGCGGCTACACCGAGCCGGACCCCCGCGACGACCTGTCCGGGACGGACGTGGCGCGCAAACTCGTGATCCTCGCCCGCGAGAACGGCTGGCGCATCGACCTCGAACAGGTGCACCTCGAGTCGCTCGTGCCGACGGCGCTGCGCACGGTGCCTCTCGCCGACTTCCTCGCGCGCCTGAACGAACTCGACGCACCGATGGCCGAGCGACTGCGCTCCGCGGGCGCCGGCCGTGCCCTGCGCTACGTGGCGACGCTCGGCGCGAACGGCAGTGCGACCGTCGGTCTCGTGCCGCTGCCCGCCGACCACGCGCTCGTTCGCATCCGGCCGACTGACAACGTGGTGCAGTTCACGACGAAGCGCTACCGCGACAACCCGCTCATCGTGCAGGGGCCGGGCGCCGGACCCGACGTCACCGCGATGGGCGTGTTCGCCGATCTTCTGCGCGTCGCGACGTCGCTCGGAGCGCGCCTGTGAGTGCGGCCGCCGACACTGCGCGGGCGTTCGCTCCCGCGACCGTGGCCAACTGCGCGGTCGGATTCGACGTGCTCGGCCACGCGCTCGCCGGGCACGGCGACACGGTGACGGCGACGCGGACGCAGACCGGCACGGTGCGCATCGTCGCGATCACCGGCATCGACGCGCCGCTGCCGGTCGATGCGGCCGCGAACACCGTCGGCGCCGCGGCGCTGGCGCTGCTGCCCTCTGCACCCGCGGGAACCGGCTTCGACCTCGCGATCACGAAGGGCATCGCGCTCGGATCCGGCATGGGCGGGTCGGCGGCTTCGGCCGTGGCCGCCGCTGTCGCCGTCAACGCGCTGCTGCCCGAGCCCAAGGGCCTGCAGGCCCTGTACGAGGCCGCCATCGCCGGCGAACGAGTAGCGAGCGGCAGCGCGCACGGCGACAACGTCGCGCCGGCGCTCCTCGGCGGCCTCGCGATCGCGAGTTCGCGCGGCGCGCCCGTCCGAGTGTCCGTGCCGGACTGGCTGCACATCGGGCTCGTGCGACCGCACTTCGCCCTCGAGACGCGCGTGGCCCGGAAGGCTCTCACCGCGCCGTACGAGCTGCGCGAGTTCGTCGAACAGAGCGAAGGCCTGGCGCTCGTGCTCGCGGGCTGCTTCCGCGGCGACGCGTCGCTGATCCGCCGCGGCCTCCGCGACGTGCTCGTCGAGCCGCGCCGCGCGCACCTGATCCCGAACTTCCCCCGCGTGAAGCAGGCCGCGCTCGACCACGGCGCACTCGGCGCCAGCATCGCGGGCGCGGGCCCGAGCACGTTCGGCTGGTTCGAATCGGCCGAAGCAGCGCACGCCGCCACCGCCGCGATGAGCGCCGCGTTCGCGGACGCGGGGCTCCCGTCGACCGCGGTCGTCAGTCCCGTGAACGGTCCGGCCGCGGCGGTGCTGCCGTGAACGTCGTGAGTTCGCGCGGCGGCGCACCGATCCCGCTCGCGGACGCGATCGCCGCGGGACAGGCGCCCGACGGCGGCCTCTTCGTGCCTGCGAGCGTGCCGCGGCACGAGGGTCCGTTCGGCGCGTCGCTCGCCGAGCGTGCGCTCACCGTGCTGCGGCCGCACTTCGCCGGCGACCGGCTCGAGCCCGAACTGCCGGCGTGCGTCGCGGAGAGCTTCACGTTCGACGCGCCCGTGCGCCGGCTCGACGATCGCACGGGTCTGCTCGAGCTGTTCCACGGCCCCACCGCCGCGTTCAAGGACTACGGCGCGCGCTTCCTCGCGGCGTGCCTCGTGCGGCTGCGCGAGCCGGGCCGACCGACGACCGTGCTCGTCGCCACGTCGGGCGACACCGGCGCCGCTGTCGCCGCCGCCTTCCACCGCCGCGCCGGCATGCGCGTCGTCGTGCTGTATCCCGACGGCCGAGTGTCGCCGCGCCAGGCGCATCAACTGGGCGCGTTCGGCGACAACGTCGCGACGTTCCGCGTCGCGGGCACGTTCGACGACTGCCAGCGGCTCGTGAAGGAGGCGTTCGCGGACCGCGAACTCGCCGCGCGCCACGGACTCGTGTCCGCGAACAGCATCAGCCTGGGCCGGCTCCTGCCGCAGTCCGCCTACTTCGTGCACGGCGCCCTCGAAGCGCGCGCGAAGGCGGCGGAACCCGTGCACGTCGTCGTGCCGACCGGCAATCTGGGCAACGCGTTCGCGTGCCTGCTCGCGCGCGACGCCGGTGCGCCGATCGGCGACGTCGTGCTCGCGACGAACGGAAACCGCGTGCTGCCGGACTTCCTCGCGACCGGTCGCTACGAGCCGCGCGCCAGCGTGCCGACGCTGGCGAACGCGATGGACGTCGGCGCCCCGAGCAACCTCGAGCGTCTGCGCCACCGGTACCCGGACCCCGCGCGCGTCGTCACCGCGGACGCCGTCGACGACGAGACCATCCGGGCCACGATCCGCGACGTGCTCCGCGCGACGGGGGTCGTCGTGTGCCCGCACACGGCCTGCGGTCTCGCCGTCCTTCGCCGCCGCCGCGACCGCGGCGATCGCCGGCCGCACCTCGTCGTTGCGACCGCGCACCCCGCGAAGTTCGACAGCGTCGTCGAGCCACTGATCGGCCGCACGATCGACGTGCCGCCCGCCCTCGCCGCACTGCTGGCCCGACCGAGCCGCGCCGAGCCGCTGCGCAGCACGCTCGCGGATCTCGCGGCCGCGCTGCGCTGACTCCGCGTCACTTCTGGATGCCGAGCGCCTTCAGCTCGCGCGCGACACGTTCGCGCAGGGCCGCGTCGTTCGGCCGTGCCGCGAACAGGCGGTCGAACATCGGCCCGATCTCGTCCTTCCGTCCGAGGCGGTTCAGCAGGTCCGCACGGCGCAGGAACGGCTCCACGCGTTCGGTCTGCAGCTCCGTCGCGTGGCGCATCGCCTCCTCGGCTTCGGCGAAGCGGCCCTGCACGCTGAGCATGTTCGACAGCGAGTTCCAGTACGCGGGGCGCAGCGGGAACACCGTCAGTGCGTGACGCAGGGCGGCCTCCGCTTCGGCGATGCGCGGATCGTCGGGACGGCCGCGATCCGCCTGCCACCAGTCGCCGAGGCACGTGCCGAGCGTTCCGTAGACGTCGGCGACCTCCGGGCGGTCCTTCACGATGCTGCGCAACGACGCGATCGCTTCCGCGTGCCTGCCGCGGCGCTGCAGCGACACGGCGTGTTGCGCGAGGGAATGCGCCGTCAGGCGCTCGCACTCGATCGCCTGGTCCAGGAGCGCGTCGGCTTCGGCAAAGCGGCCGCTCTGGCTCAGCATCATCGCCTGGCTCACCATCAGGCTCCCGGCGAGGAACGAGCGGCCCTTCGGATCGCGCTTCGCGAAGGCGTCGCCGAAGAAGGACGGACCGTCCGCGTGCACGGCGACACGTTCTCGCGCGGCGAAGGCGAGTCCACACACGGCCGCGCCCGCGACGACGAGGCCTGCCGATCGCGGCGCACGGCCCGCGAGGAGGCGACGCACGCCGAACACGACGGGCACGATCACGGCGAGCATCGGCAGGTAGGCGCGGCGTTCCGCGACGATCTCCGTCTCGATCGGGAGGATCGTCGACGTCGGCGCGAGCCAGAGGAAGAACAACGCGCCGAGCCAGCCCTGCCGCGGCCGACGACGCCACAGCACGCACGTGACGACGACGCCGGCGAGCACGACGAGGCCCGGCACGAGCGCGCTGAGCAAGTTCGTCTCGATGCCCGAGTCGTACGCGCCGCGCAACGGATACGGCCACGCTGCGAGCCGGGCGTACATCACGACGACGGGCGCCTGCGTCATGAGCCATTGCCACGCCGTGATGCCGGACCCGGTGCTCCAGCCGACGGTCTCGTTCGACGGCCCGGTCGCGAGGATCGCCGCCAGCACGATCCAGGTCAGCAGGAGCGCCGCGTGACGCAGAATCCCCGCGCGCATCGCGGCCCAGTTCGGCTGCAGGAACGCCCGCTCGAACAGCACGAGCAGCAGCGGTGCGACGACGAAGTCCTCCTTGCTCGCCATCCCGAGCGACGTCGCGACGAGCACGAGCAGCCGCCACGGTCCCTGCTTCTCCGATCCGTGCGCCCGCAGCATCGCGAGGAGCGCCACCAGGAAACATCCGCCCGCGAGGACGGTGGAGCGCTGCGTGGCGTACGCGACCGCATCGCCGCCGAGCGGGTGCGTCACCCACAGCGCCGCGACGGTCGTGGCGAGACCCTGCGCTGCGGCCGGCGTGAAGCGGCCAGCGAGGTTGCCGACGAGCAGGGTGCGGCGGACGACGAAGAAGAGCAGCACGCCGTTGGCGAGATGCAGCAGCAGGTTGCCGAGGTGCGGGCCGAACGGTCCGCGGCCCCAGATCGCGAGATCGACGACGAGCGTGAAGCACGAGAACGGCCGGTTCGCGAGCGGCTGGTGCCGCGGCGCGAACGCGGCGTTCCACCAGTCCCCGTTCTGCAGAGCGACGTTGTCGACGATCGCAGGCAGGTCGTCGAACAGGAACTTGCCGCGCCACACGCCCCACCACGCGAACAGCCCGGCAGCGACGACGAGAGCGCACGACAGGAGCGACGACGAACGCGTGTTCGCTGGACCGGGACCGGACATCGGGTGCGCACCTTCGCCGCCGCGCGGACGCCCCGCAACCGCCTCGCCGGGGATCGTGCCGCGCGTACGCGGCCGTGCATCGCCGCGGCGCTTCGCCATGATGACGCTGCGTGTCGGCCTTCCTCGACCCCGAAGACTTCGTGTTCGTGCCCGCGCTCGAAGCCGCGTTCCCGGCGATCCTCGAGGAACTGCGCCGACTGCCCGCGGGCGACTTCGTGCCGAGCCCCGACTCGCTGACGACGGTCGCGGACGGCTGCGACGAACGCGGCTGGCGCTGGTTCGGCCTGTTCGGCAGCGGCGACCTGCAGGACAACCGCGCGCGCTGTCCGCGCAGCGCGCGGGCGTGCATGGGCGTGCCGGGAATGGAGAACGCCGGGTTCTCGTCGTTCGCGCCAGGGACGAAGCTGTTCCCCCACCGTGGCGAGATGCAGGGTGTGCTGCGATGCCACCTGCCGCTGCTGGTGCCGCGCGGCGACGTCGCGCTGCGCCTCGGCGGCGAAACACGTCGCTGGCAGCCCGGCAAGTGCCTCGTCTTCGACGACACGGTGGAACACGACGCCTGGAACCTCGCCGACGACGACCGGGTCGTGCTCATCGTCACGTTCGCCGGACTGCGCGGCGTCGACTGACCGACGAACTCGCTACGCTCCCGCACCCATGCCGGCTCCGACCCAGCCCGACGACGAACTCCGAGCGCCCGCCCCGGCGCCCGAGGCCGGGATGGAACGGTGGCTGCGCCGCGCGGTCGTCGCAACCGTGCTCCTGCTGGCCGCCACCTACGCCGTGAGTTCATTGCTGTGGCGGCCCGTGCACGACGTGCCGCTCGCGATCTACTCGGCGTTTTCGTACGCGGAGCACGGCACCCGGCCGTACGCCGACCTCTTCGAGATCAGCTTCCCCGGCACCCTGCTCGCGCACCTCGCGATCGCGGCGGTGTTCGGCTACGGCGACTTCGGTTCGATGCTCGCGAACCTGCTGTGCCTCGTCGCGATCGGCGGAGCGACGATGTGGCTGCTGCGACCCTTCGGCAGGACGGTCGGCCTCGGCACGGCGGCGCTGTTCGCGCTCGCGTTCCTCCTGCACGGGCCGGAGATGATGCTGCAACGGGACTACTTCCTGCTCGTCCCCGTCGTGACCGCCGCGGCGCTGCACTGCCACGGCCGCATGCGGCCGCACGTGCGCCGCTTCCTCATCGGCCTCGCCGTCGGTCTCGCCGTCGCCGTGAAGCCGCACGCCGGCATCGCGTTGCTCGTGCTGGCCGGCGCCGACATCGGGGCCGCCGTCCGGGCCCGAACGGGAGCGGCGGCCGTGGTGCGCGCCGTCGCCGCGTACGCCCTCGGTCTCGCGATCCCCTGCGGCGTGGTGTTCGTGTGGCTCGTCGCCGCCGACGGCTTCTCCGCGTGGCAGGAGATGTCGACGCGGTACCTGCCGCTCTACCTGCAGATGAACCGCGATCACGAGACGATGGTCGGCGCCGCCCGGTGGATCGATCGGTTCCGCCACCTGCGCGAACTCGGCGGCCACTGGTCGTGGTTCGCCGCCGCCGCCGTCGGCACGTTCCACACCGCGGCGATCACGGCTCCGGCCGATCCGCGCGCGCGCGTGCTGCGCGTCCTGCTGGCGCTCACCGTCGGGTTCGCGCTCTACCCCGCGTTCTCGGGCCAGTTCTGGGGCTACCACTACATGCCGTTCCTCTACTTCCTCTGCACGCTCGCGGGGCTCTGCCTCCTGCCGTGCACGAACCCGAGCCGGCTCGCGCGATGGCTGCCGATGACGACGCTGGCTTTCGCGCTGCTCGTGAACCCGAACTTCGTGTCGTCGACGAAGTGGTTGTTCCGCACGCAGCAGGTGAACGGCGGCCAGGTCGACACGATCGCCGCGTTCCTGCACGAACGGCTGCGGCCCGGCGACACGGTGCAGCCGCTCGATTGGACGGCCGGCGCGGTGCACGCCATGCTGATCGCGCGCGCGCGGCTCGCGACGCGCTTCATGTACGACTACCACTTCCACCACCACGTCTCCGAGCCGTTCATCCAGGAGCTGCGCCGCCGCTTCCTCGCCGACTTCGACGCGGCGCGCCCGCGCTTCGTGATCGACTGGTTCGACGAGAACAAGCCGTGGCCCTCGGGTGTGGACACGGACCGCACGTTCCCCGAGCTCGAGTCGCGACTCGAAGCGGGCTACGCGGTCGCCGCGAACGGCGCCTCGTGGCGCATCCTCGAACGGCGCCACTGACAGGAAGCATCGTGTCCGCCCGCGAAGAACTGATCTCCCGACTCCGCGAGAGCTGCGCCGACGACTCGTTCGTGCGCCTCACCCTGTCGTCGCCGCGAAACGCCGAAGCCGCCGTGCAGCGCGTCATCGTGCGCCTGATCGCGCTCGCCGGTGCGCCGCACCTGTCGTTCACGTTCCGCGAAGAACGGCGCGACACGACGCACAACCTGCCGCTGACGGAAGCGTTCGCCGAGGTCGAGCGGCGCCTCCGCACGGAGTTCCGCGGCGCGACACTGGCGACGACGGCGGCGGACTGGCAGCTGCAGGCCGGCGACGGCGGCGAGGGCCGCCTCATCCGGCACCGCGCGACGCACAGTGCAGCGCCAGCGAGAGCCCACGACGAGAAGAAGCCGACGCTGCTCGGCGAAGCCGCGCAGGGCTGGCTGTCCGCGCTCGGTCTCGTCGACAACGCGGGGCGGCCGCGGCGCAAGCTCGCCGACAAACACACGCAGATCGATCGCTACGTCGAGATCCTCGCGCACCTCGCCCGCGATGCGGGGCTCGCGTCGGCAGACGGCGATCGCCCGCTGCGCATCGTCGACGTCGGCTGCGGCAAGGGCCACCTGACGTTCGCCGCGTGGCATCTCGGCCGCACGGTGCTCGGCCGACGCGTGCAGGTGACGGGCGTCGAGGCGCGCCAGGATCTCGTCGACGAAGCGAACGCCGTCGCACGATCGCTCGGCGCGGACGACCTGCGCTTCGTGCACGGCGACATCGACCGGGTGCCGCTCGACGGCGTCGACGTCCTCGTCGCGCTGCACGCCTGCAACACGGCGACGGATCACGCGATCCGCCGCGGCGTCGAGGCCGGCGCGCGTCTCGTCGTCGTGGCACCGTGCTGCCACCAGGAGGTGCGGCCGCAGCTCGGTCGCCCCGAACCGCTCGCACCGGTGCTGCGGCACGGCCTGTTCGCCGAACGCATGGCCGAATGGGCGACCGACGGCCTTCGCACACTCGTGCTCGAGCACCGCGGCTACGCGACGAAGGCGATCGAGTTCGTCGGCAGCGAACACACGCCGAAGAACGTCATGCTCGCCGCGGTGCGTGCGACGACGGCGCCGGACGACGCACAGCGTGCGAAGACCCGCGCCGCGATCGAGGCGTTCCGCGCGTTCTTCGCGATCCACCGCCAGGCGCTCGATCCGTTGCTGCGCGGCGACTGACGCGCGGGGCAGCCGCTACAGCCGCTCGGCCGCGGTTCGCGCGAACGACACGACCATCTCCTTCGTGACGCCGGAGCACGTGAACACGGCGAACGCGGTCGAGTCCTTGACCGAGAACGCGCAGTTCGCGAGAGCGGCGGATACCGCCTTGCCTGCCGGCAGGTCGGTGAGATCGGCCGGGAGCGCCTTCCATTCCTCGGTCGCCGCGGCGACCAGCTCCTTGCCCTTCTCGATCCAATCCGCCGCGTCGTCGTCGTCGCGGGTCTGGATCGCGACGACCACGACGCCCGGATCGCCGAACGTGACGCGGATCTCGCCGTTCTTCACCGCCGGCACCTTGTGCATCGCCAAGCCCG
>CAZIFB010000074.1:0-19428 GCA_964538915.1 uncultured candidatus Brocadiaceae bacterium
TCACGGCGAAGGAGATCCTGAAGCTGCGCGACCGCTACAACCGCATCATCGCGGAGCAGTGCAACAAGACACCCGAACAGGTGCTGGAAGCCGCCCGCCGCGACTTCTGGCTCGATGCCGGCCAGGCGCTGGAGTACGGCCTCGTCGGCAAGGTCGTGAAGAAGCGCGACGAACTGCCGGAGTGACCGGCGACGTCGCCGCACCGCGAACGCGCGGCCGGGGCTTGAACCCCTGCCGCGCGTCGTCGTTTGATGGCGGTATGTGCCGCGCCGGTGCGCTCCTGACATTCCTCAGCGCCGCCGCCGCCGCTGCCGGTCAGCAGCCGGGGAGCGAACTGACGGTCGTCTTGCGCGACCAGAACATGAACGCAGTGGTCGGGGCCCACGGCCGGATCGTGCAGCGCCCAGCGTTCTCGTATCCGGCGCTCGCCGAGTTCCACGGTCTCGCGCGTCCGACGGACACGGTCGCTGCGCGCACGCTCGTCGCCACGAGTGACGAGCGCGGCACGATGCGCTTCGCCCCCCGCACGATCGACGAGGCACCCGGCGCCGGGTCCGGTCTCGTCTGGAACGAAGCCGGCCTCGGTGCACTCGTCTCGGACCTGCAGCCTTCGCGACCGCAGAGGCTGGTGCTGCAGCCGATGGCGAGCGTCACGACGTCGACGGGCTCGGAAGAACTCGAAGTGTTCGCGCGTGCGGTGCTGCCGAGCGGGCGCACCGTCATGCCGACGCTCGACCGGGGCCACGAAGTCCGGCTCCCCGCCGGCGCATGGGAACTCTGGGTCCGCCGTGACGACGAGTGGGTGTGGCTGCGCCGCGCGATCGCACCGGGCCAGCGTCTCGAAGTGACGTTCGCGGGCAAACCGCACCGGGTGATCGCGGCTCCCGACACCGCGATGCTGCGACCGGACGGCCGCGCGGACGTCGTCTTCGGCGCCGAATCCGTGTTGTGGGGCGATGCAGCGTCTGCGCCGCTCGTCGCGCTGCGCCACGGCGTCGTGTCCGGGCCATGGGTGATCCCACCTGCCGCGAGTTCGCCCTCGACCTGGCCCCGCGGGGAACAGCCGGCGATGGTCGCCGTCTCGGCGACCGGTGCGAACGGTCGCACGACGGTGTTCGGCGTCCGTCGCACCGACAACGGCTTCCGCGTGTTCGGTGCGGTCCCCGTCGCGCCGACCGATGCCGACTCCGCGACCTTCGCGATGGCCGCGCCACCGCCGGGAGACACGTGGCTCCTGTTCGTGGCCGACGACCGGGCGCCGCGTGCCATCCCGTGGACCGGAGCGCCGCGTGTGCAGCCGGACTCGGCCGCCGGGGTTCCCTTCCGCGTCGAAGTGCGCGACGACAACGGCGACCCGTGCGTCGATGTCGCACTCGAGTACGAACCGGTCGGCATGGCGCCGGCAGCCGTCGCCGGGCACACCGACGGCCGCGGCATCGCCCGGCTCGGCCCCGTGATCGGACCCGGCGTGCTGCGTGTGTGCGACGAGCGCTACGCGAACGCGAGCTTCGACCTCGACACGGTTCCCGTCGGCGCGTTGTCCGTGCGCGTCGAACCGGGGCACGAAGTGCGCGGCACTGCGCACTGGCCGGACGGGGCCCCCGTCGCCGGTGCGGTCGTCACGCTGCGCGACGCGGCGGGCGTACTGCGCCCCTCGCAGCGCGCCGTCGTGAGCGGCGACGACGGCTCGTTCGTGTTCACCGGCCTGCCGGCGAACCGGCCACTCGTGCTGTTCGCGTCGATCGAACGCGACCACCGCACGTGGTCGACGAAGATCGATCGCGCCCTCGCAGGCCGCGCACCGTTCGCGCTGGAACTGCGCAACGAGGACCCGGAACTCGGTCCGCGCGACGACGAGCACCGTTGATCCATGGCCCCGAAGGCTCGCGGCACCGCGGCCGGCGCGATCACCGCTTCTGCACGGTGAAGTGAGCGCTGACCCACTCGTGCCCGGCCCAGCCGTCGAGGCCCACGTCCAGGAACCTCCCGCCGCCTTCGCGAACGACCGCGTCGACCTCGGACAGAGTCGTGCCGTGAACCTCGATGAGGCCGCCGTGCTGCTTGTCGGGTCGTTGGAACGGCGGGCGGGGTGGCGGAGGTGGCTTCTGTGTGCGCACCGCGACGATGCGGACGGTCGTGTTCGCGGCGACGTTCGCGGGGTGCTCACACCACTCGCGCCCGACGGCGGGCAATGCCGACAACACGAAGTGGCCGACCACGGCGGGAGCATGAACGGCCACCACGACCTCGACCCTCTTCCCCGGCGGCACGTCGTGCGGCAACTCGAACCACGCCGGCGGAGACAGCGACGAAAGGTCTAGGCGCTGGAACCGCACGCCGAGTTCGATCCGTCCCGGCCCGGCGCCCGCGCGCCAGACGTTGGGACCGTGGTTGTGCAGATCGACGCGCAACCACAAGGGTTCGTCACCGACGAAGTTGATGCGCGTCGGCACGATCGCGCTGCTCGCGCACAAGGCCGTCGGCGACGTCACGGTCGTTGCCGGCGTCGACACGTTCGCCGCCTCCGGCTTCGGCGTCAGCGACTCGACGGGCAACTGGAAGAACGCGATGCCGCCCGGCCGTAGCAGCCGCAGGAACTCGCGAACATAGGTCTTCGCGTAGTCCGGGCGCATGTGCTGCAACACGAGCATCGTGAGCACGAAGTCGAACGACGCGGTGTCGAGCAGGGACAGGTCCGCCCGCGGGTTGTGCAGATAGGTGACCTTCTCACCGTGCTTGTTGGCCAGACGCGCAGCGGCGAGCATCGACTCGGCGATGTCGACGCCGACCACGGCCTCGAAGTAAGGAGCCAGCGCCTGCGTCAGGCGGCCGTGCCCACAACCGAAGTCAAGGGCCCGACGCCGCTGCTGGACCACGCCGAGCCCCTCGATGTGCTGCGCCAACCAGCCGACGAACCCGACTCCACTTTGCCAGAACGAAGCATCGTCGCCGCCGCCGCCCTTGCGGCTCGGTTCCGAGAGGATGGCCCACCGCGGATCCGTCGCGCCGAGCTGCTCCCAGCTCTTGTGCAGTTGTTCGAAGTTCACGCCCTTCTTCTACCTGTTTTCGTTGCTTCCTGTGCAGCTCACTCCCACTCGATCGTGGCGGGCGGCTTGCTGGAGATGTCGAGACACACGCGCGAGAAGCCCTTCACTTCGTTCAGGATCCGGTTGCCGATGCGCTTCAGCACGTCGACCGGCAGCATCTCCCAGTCCGCTGTCATCGCGTCCTGGCTGCTGACGATGCGCAGCACGCAGACGTCCTCGTAGACGCGGGCGTCGCCCTTCACGCCGACGGACTTCTGCGGCAGGTAGACCGCGAACCACTGCCACAGCTTCGTGTGCAGTCCGCGCTGCTCGACCTCTTCGCGCACGATGCGATCGGCGAAGCGGAGCGGCTCGAGCTTCTCGCGCGTGACCTCGCCGAGGCAGCGCACCGCGAGGCCGGGCCCGGGGAACGGCTGACGGTCGACGAGCGAACTCGGCAGACCGAGTTCGCGGCCGAGCGCGCGCACTTCGTCCTTGAACAGGTCGCGCAGCGGCTCGACGAGGGTCATGTCGAGGTCCTTCGGCAGACCGCCGACGTTGTGATGGCTCTTGATCGTCGACGTGGCGCCGCCGTGCGCGGCGACCGACTCGATCACGTCGGGATACAGCGTGCCCTGGCCGAGGAACTTCGCGTCGCGCTTGTGCTTCGCCTTCTCGCGGAACACGTCCACGAACACGCGGCCGATGATCTTCCGCTTCTGCTCCGGGTCCGAGACCCCTCTCAGTTCGCCGAGGAACCGTTCGCTCGCGTCGACCACTTCGAGGTCCATGCGGTACTGATCGCGGAAGAGCGCTTCGACACCTTCGCGCTCCCCGGAGCGCAAGAGGCCGTTGTCGACGAACACACAGTGCAGGCGGGCCCCGATCGCCCGGTGGATCAGCACCGCCGCGACCGAACTGTCGACGCCGCCCGACAGCCCCAACACCACCTCGCCGCGTTCGCCGACGAGCTCGCGCACCGCGCGCACTTTCGATTCGGCGAGGTTGCCCGGGTTCCAGTCGGCGCGGCACTTCGCGATGTCGAGCACGAAGTTCTTCAGGATCGTGCCGCCGTCCTCGGTGTGCGCGACCTCGGGGTGGAACTGCAATCCGAAGAAGCGACGCTGGCGATCCCCCACCACGGCGAACGGACACGGCTGGCTCTTCGCGAGCACGGCGAACCCCGGCCCGAGGCGCGCGACCTTGTCGCCGTGCGACATCCAGACGGTGCCGTCCTGCCGCACACCGGCCAGCAGGTCCCTGCCGTCCTGGACGTGGAGCTCCGTGCGGCCGTACTCGGCGCCTTCCTTCGCCGGCGTGACTTCGCCGCCGGTGTGCTGCGCCATCCACTGGAGCCCGTAGCAGATGCCGAGCACCGGCACTCCCTGCTCGAGGATCTTCGGATCGAGCGCGGGTGCGTCGTGCTCGTAGACGGACCGCGGACCGCCGCTCAGGATCACGGCCGTCGGCCGCATGTGCGCGAACGTGAACATCGCGCGCTCGGGCACCGTGATGCGTGAGTAGACGCCGAGTTCGCGCACACGGCGCGCGATCAACTGACAGTACTGGGCCCCGAAGTCGACGATCAGGACACCGCCCTTCGGACCCTCGCTCGCGTTCGGTTCGCTCATGCTTCGCCGCTGTAGTTCGGCGCTTCCTTCGTGATCTGGATGTCGTGCGGGTGGGACTCGCGCAGGCCCGCGGAAGTGACGCGGAGGAACTTGGCCTTCGCGGCCAGTTCGGCGAGCGTGCGGGCGCCGTTGTAGCCCATACCCGACCGCAGACCGCCCGCGAGCTGGTAGACGAAGTCCGCGACCGGCCCCTTGTACGGGACCATGCCCTCGACGCCCTCGGGCACGAACTTCATCCGCTCCTTCACTTCGCCTTGCGCGTAGCGGTCGGCGGAGCCCTGCTCCATCGCGCCGAGCGATCCCATGCCGCGCACCGACTTGAACGAGCGTCCACGGTAGAGAATCGTCTCGCCCGGCGACTCGTCCGTTCCGGCGAGCAGGGAACCGAGCATCACGCTCGACGCGCCGGCGGCGAGAGCCTTCACGATGTCGCCGGACTGGCGGACGCCGCCGTCGGCGATCACGGGCACCTGGGCCGGACTGCACGCACGAACGGAGTCGAGCACCGCGGTGAGCTGCGGCACGCCGCAGCCGGTGACGATGCGCGTCGTGCAGATCGAACCCGGCCCGATGCCGACCTTCACGCCGTCGGCGCCCGCGTCGACGAGCGCCTTCGCCCCGTCGTAGGTGCCCACGTTGCCGGCGACCACGGCGATCGGGCACGCCTTCTTGATGGCACGCACCGTGTCGATCACGTTCTTGCTGTGTCCGTGCGCGGTGTCGACGACCACGACGTCGCAGCCGGCTTCGAGCAGCTTGCCGACACGATCGAGGTCGTGCACTCCCACCGCCGCACCGACGAGCAGTCGGCCGCGTGCGTCGCGCGCCGCGTGCGGGAACTCCTCGGTGCCGCGGATGTCGCGCATCGTGATGAGGCCCGCCAGCGTGCCGTCGGGCTGCACGAGGATCAGTTTCTCGACCTTGTTGCGGCGCAGGATCTGACGCGCCTGGTCGAGCGTCGTGTTCGGCGCGGCCTTCACGAGGTTCTGCGCCGTCATCACGGTGCCGACCTTCGTGTCGCGGGCGTCGACGAAGCGGAGGTCGCGATGCGTGAGGATGCCGACGACCACGCGGCGGCCGTCGACGACCGGCAGACCGCTGATCTTGTGCGTCTGCATGAGGTCCTTCGCCTTGCCGACGGTGTCGTCGGGCGACAGGGCGACGGGATCCTGGATGACGCCGTTCGCGGAACGCTTCACCTTGTCGACTTCGCCCACCTGGCGATCGACGGTCAGGTTCTTGTGCACGATGCCGATGCCGCCCTGCTGCGCCAGCGCGACGGCCATGCGCCACTCGGTGACGGTGTCCATCGCAGCGCTCGCGACCGGAACCTGCAGCGGCACGCCGCGGCAGAACATCGTGCGCGTGTCGACGTCGCGCGGCAGAGCCGATGCCATCTGCGGCACCAGGAGGACGTCGTCGTAGGTGAGGCCTTCGCCGAGGAACTCTGCCAAGCTGCTTTCTCCGGAAGTGGCGGGAAAGCGTTGGGAGCCTAGCGGCGGGCCCGACGGTCCGCCACCGGCGAAGTCACATCTCGGTGGCAGCGATCGAACGCAGCGCCAGGTTGCCGCTGCTCGACTGCAGCGACACGGTGCGACCGCCGTTGCCGACCGTGCCCCGGAGGGCGCCACTGCGCCGGCGCCCGGCGGGCAGGTTGATGGGCAGCTCGCACCCGATCTCGCCGTGCCGGGTCGACGCCTCCAGTTCGCACCCGAAACCGGGCGGCACGTGCAGGACGACGTCGCCGTAGCCGGACGACAACTCCCAGTCGACGAGGTTCGTGCTGCCCTCGAGGGCGCGCGCCGTCACGCGGCCGGACGACGACTTCGCCGCGAGGCCGGTGAGCACTCCCTCGACGACGACCTGCCCGTACTGGCTCCGCGCCTTCACTGCGCCGCGCATCCCGATGACGTCGATGTCGCCGCTGCGCGTCGCGGCGCGAAGGTCGCCGTCGGCGCCGGACACCGAAACCGCGCCGTAGTGCGTGTCGAGTTCCATCGTCCCGGCCCGCGCGCCGACGAGCACGACGTCGCCCGACTTGCTCGCGGCGCGCAGAGCCGAGGCCGCGACGTCCTCGAGACGAACGGAACCGTAGCCGCTCTCCGCGGCGACCTCGCCGTCGGTCGCATGACGCACGAGGACATCGCCCGAATCCGATCGCGCCGTCACGCTTCCGGCCACGTGCTCGAGCGACACACCGCCGTAGCGAGTCTCGACGCGGCACGGGCCGAACGGGCCCGCTGCGACGATGTCGCCGCTGCGGGTGTCGATGTGCAGTTCGACGCCTTCGGGAACGGTGATCACGAGATCGACGGAGGCGCCCAGCGAGAGGCGCGCGTCCGCATCGCGAACCCGCGTCGGCCCACCGGCGACACTCACGCGAACACCGCGACCGGCGCGCTCGACGGCGACCGAGTAGGCGGCGGCGACGCGGGCGGCCTCCTCCTCGCTGCGGCCGCCCGCGCGGATCGTCGCGACGACGCTCGGCGAGGAGTCGCGGCTCGCGCGGACCCGGATGTCGCCGTGCGTGACCGCGACCTCGAGCAATTCGCCGGTGGCGATGTCGAGCGCAGTCGTCTCCGTTCGTTCGGAGTCGACGCCGCCGGAGAGGTGGCCGAACACCGTCGAGCGGCGACTGGAATGGCAGGCTGCAGCGGTCGCAAGGACGACGACGAGGGCGAAGCGTGCGGTGGTCATGGCGAAGGCGCGAAGCGTAACGCGACACGCTTCATCCGCGCATGGCCCCCGCCGTCCGCGGAGTCAGCGGCGATGGAACCGCGCGGCGATCGGATCGTGTCCGTATGTGACCGCGACCTCGGGCCGGTTCGCGGCGAGGTGCTGCAGGATCGGCCAGCAGTCCGCCGGATCGGCCCCCACCGCGGCGGCGACGGCGCGTACGTCGACCGGCGACGCGCCGAGAGCGGCGAGCAACTTGTGCTGCAGGTCGAGCACGCGCGCTGCGGCCTTCTTGCCGGCCTCCACGCCGGGCTGGTGGTACGCGTTGACGTCGACGAGTTCGGCGTAGATGGCGACGGTCCGCTCGAACAACGCGACCAGGGCACCGAGGACGCGCTCGTCGATCCGGTCGACACACAGCGTCGCCGACGCGCGCCCCTTGTCGAACAGGGCGGCGCGGGTGCCCTGCCAGAAGCCGTCGAGGAAATCGCCCGACGTCGCTCCGGACTCGACTTCGAACACACCCTCGGCGCGGTCCTGGAGAACGCGAACGAAGACAGCGAAGAAGTCGTGGCGGCCGTCGCGCAGCTGCTGCACGTACGCGTGCTGGTCGGTCGACCCCTTGTTCCCGTAGACGGCGATGCCCTGGTTCACGACGTTGCCCTTGCGGTCGTGCTCCTTGCCGAGCGATTCCATCACGAGCTGCTGCAGGTAGCGCGAGAGCAGCACCAGCCGGTCCTTGTACGGCAGCACGACCATCGCACGCTCGCCGCGCGCCTTGCCTTCGTGGTGCCAGAACGCGGCGAGCATGGCCGCGGGATTGAGCCACGGATCCGATCGCCGCGTCGCGTCGTCCATCGCCGCCGCGCCGGCCAGGAACGCCCGGACGTCCATGCCGATCAGGGCGCCGGGCAGAAGGCCCACCGCCGACGTGATCGACGTACGCCCCCCGACCCAGTCCCACATGGGAAACGTGGACAGCCACCCTTCCTTGGTCGCACGCTGGTGCAGCGCCGAGCCGGGCGTGGTGACGGCGACCGCGCGCGGAGCGAACGCGAGTCCCTGGCCGCGACACGCCCGTTCGACCTCGAGCATCCCGTTGCGCGTCTCCGGCGTACCGCCCGACTTGCTGATGACGATCACCAGCGCGTCCTGCAGCGACCCGAGGCGTTCGAGCGCGAGGTCGATACCGTCGGGGTCGGTGTTGTCGAGCACGCACAACGACAGCGGCGAGTCGATCCGGGAGAACGCGCCGTCGAGCAGCATGGGCCCGAGGGCGCTGCCGCCGATGCCGCACAGCACGACCTTCGTGAACGCGCCTCCCTCCGGCGGAGCGAGTCGTCCGCTGTGCACCGCCTGCGCGAACGAATCGATGCTCGCGATGGTGCGCACGATCTCCTCTTCGAGGTCCGGCGAAGGCGCGAGGCCCGGCGCACGCAACCAGAAGTGGCCGACCATGCGCTTCTCGTCCGCGTTCGCAATCGCGCCGCCTTCGAGCTTCCTCATCGCGTCGAGTGCGCGCCCGAGTGGTGCACGAAGGGACTCCACGTCCCTCTCCGCGAGGCCACCGTGCCCGAGATCGAGCTCGACGAACGGATCCTCGAGCACGCTGCGGAACCGGACATAGCGGGCGAAACGATCGGCTTGGCTTTGGTTCGGCATGGAGAGCTTCCGTCGATCGATGGTAGTCTCGCCCCATGGAACGCTCCACGGCGATCCTGATCGCGCTGAGCGCGTACTTCACGGGGTTGCTCGCGCTCGGAGCCGTCGCGCGCACGAAGACCCGCGACTCCGCGGGCTTCTATCTCGGCGGCAGGACGCTCGGTCCCTGGGTCGCGGCGCTCGCGGCGAACGCGAGTTCGTCTTCCGCGTGGAGTCTCGTCGGCACGAGCGGCTTCGCGTACTTGCACGGCCTCCCCGCACTGTGGCTCCTGCCGGGCTGCGTCGGTGGCTTCGTGCTGAACTGGATGGTCGTTGCGCCGCGACTGCGGTCGGCGACGGGTGATGCGGTCACACTGACCGAATTCCTCGCGGGGCCGCCGGGAACGCCATGGCGTGCCCCGATCGTGTGGGTCTCGTCGCTCCTCACGCTCGGCTCGCTCCTCGTCTACGTCGCCGCGCAGATGCAGGCCGCGGGCGCCGCGTTCGCGCACGCGTTCCCGCTCTCGGCCTGGCTCGGCGTCGTGCTCGGCGCAGTGGTCACCGTCGCCTACACGCTGCTCGGCGGGTACCTCGCCGCGAGCATCACCGACACGTTGCAGGGCCTCCTGATGGCCGCCGTCGCAGTCGTCGTGCCCACGGCAGCGGTCGTGCATCTCGGCGGCTTCGGGGAGCTGTTCACGGCGCTCGAACGCACGGCCGGTCCGGACTACCTGTCCGTCGTCGGTCGACGCGAGGGGTTCGTCGCGGTCGGCTTCGCGATGGGCCTGTGCGGCATCGGGCTCGGCTACCCGGGCCAACCGCACGCCGTGAACAAGTTCATGGGGATGGCGCCGGGCGCCTCGATGCGCGTCGCGCGGACCGTCGGCATCGGCTGGGCCGTGCTGCTCTACTGCGGGATGATCGTTCTCGGCTGGGCAGCCCGCGCAGCGTGGCAACTGCCCACCGGCCAGAACGAGGACGCGCTCTACGTCGCGAGCGCCAGGCTCTTCCCCCCGCTCCTCGACGGAGTCGTGCTCGCGTCGATCCTCGCGGCGATCATGTCCACCGTCGACAGCCAGCTGCTCGTGTGCGCGAGCTGCGTGACGCACGATCTGCGCGCGTCGAGCCGAGACGAGAAGGGCCTTCTCGCGCGAGCCCGGGCAACCGTGCTGGTGATCGGGGTCGGGGCGACCGTCGCCGCGTTGCTCCTGCCGAAGAACGTGTTCGACAACGTGCTGTTCGCGTGGGCGGCCCTCGGCTCGGCATTCGGTCCGCTGCTGATCGTGCGTCTCTGCCGGGGCGACGTCGCGCCGGCGTGGGCATTCGGTTCGATCGTCGCCGGTGGCACCCTTGCCATCGCGGGCTCGTATGCGGACCGATGGATCGACGGACTCGACCGCCGCTTCGCCGCCGGCGTGCTCTCCTGGGGAGCGGCGGGATTGCTGGCCGGGATCGGTAGTCGTCGCTCGCGCCAGAACTAGTGGCCGCGCGCGAACTGCCGATATGCGGTACGTGACCTCGACTTCGACCGGAGCGAAACGCGGCTACCTCGTCTTCGGGCAGCCTCTTCTGGAGGCGCCCGAGATCGAGGAAGTGCTCGGTTCGCTGCGCACCGGATGGCTCGGGACGGGACCGAAGGCCGCCGAGTTCGAACGGCGCATCGCGGCCTACAAGGGCGTCCCCCACGCCGTCGCGCTCAATTCCTGCACCGCGGGCCTGCACCTGTCGTGCCTCGTCCTCGGCCTGCAGCCCGGCGACGAGGTCATCACGACGCCGATGACGTTCTGCGCGACGATCAACGCGATCGTCCACGCCGGCGCGACTCCCGTGCTCGCCGACGTCGATCCCGTGACGATGAACATCGATCCGGAACAGGTCCGGCGGCGCATCACGCGGCGGACGCGTGCGCTGCTCCCGGTGCACTTCGCGGGTCGGGCGGCGCCGATGGACGAATTGATGACGATCGCGCGGCAGCACGACCTTCGCGTGATCGAAGACTGCGCCCACGCGATCGAGACGGAATACCGCGGACAGAAGGCCGGCACGATCGGCGACCTGGGCGTCCTCAGCTTCTACTCGACGAAGAACATCGTCTGCGGCGAGGGCGGCATCGTGCTGACGAAGGACGCCGATCTCGCGCGTCGCACCAAGACGCTCGGACTGCACGGCATGTCGCACGACGCGTGGAAGCGCTTCTCCGACGACGGCTACAAGCAGTACGACGTCGAGGAAATCGGCTTCAAGTACAACATGATGGACCTGCAGGCGGCGATCGGGATGCACCAGATCCTGCGCGTCGAACGGTACTGGCAGCGCCGCCTCGTCATCTGGGACCGCTACATGCGTGAGTTCTCGGACCTGCCGATCGGGTTGCCTGCTCCGTTCGCGACCGACGAACGACACGCGCTGCACTTGTTCACCGTCCAGATCGACCGGGCAAGATGTGGTCGCGACCGCGACACCGTGATGCGCCTCATGCACGAACAGAAGATCGGGACCGGTGTGCACTACCGGGCCATCCCGAACATGACGGCGTATCGCGAGCGCTTCGGCTGGCGCGTCGAGGACTACCCTGCAGCGGCGAGGATCGGGCAGAACACGCTGTCGCTGCCGTTGTCACCGCGCCTCGACGACGACGACGTGTCGCGTGTCGTCGCCGCGCTGCGGCGCGCCGTCGGCGCATCCTGACGCCTCACGAGACCACGGTGCCAACGGCCGTTTCCGTTCCGGACCGAGGGTAAACCCGCACGCCCAGGACCACGGCAAGATCGAACCCCTGCCGTGCCGATAGGCGGTGCGTGGGACGCGAGGGAAGGAACGAACCGCCGGCTCCGGGGGCGCCCGACGCCGCTCGAGGACTCGCCGCGTCGCTCGTCACCGCCCTGAAGAACATCGCCATCTACCCGGCGGCTCATCCGCGCGTCGCGACGGCGGCACGCGAGTTCGTCGAGCACCTGCGCCACCACTGCGGCGATCGAAAGTCGTGCCGCCTCGTCGCACGTGGCGACGGGCTGCTGCTGGACGAGTGCCGCGTCGGTGACGACGACGCCGGTGCGGCGTGGCTCGTGCAGCGCCTCCGCGACGCGGGGTTGCGCGGCATCGAACTCGAGCACGAGTGCACCCACGACGACGTACTCGCGTTCGCGACGGCGCTGAACCAGGCGCGTTCTCGCAGCGGCACGAAGTTCACCGCACTCCGGAACCAGCCGAACTCGCGTCTGGTGCCGCTGCCGCTCGTCTACCGCGGCCACCACGACCCGAACGCTCCTGCGCTGGACGCTGCGGGTGAACCAAGTGACGAGCCCGGCGCGACGACGACCCCGGCGTCGAACGGCCCGGCCGACACGAGTCTGCGTGCCCTGATCGCCAGGATGGCGCAGACGGCGGAGGTGCAGGAACGCCTTCGTTCCATCGAGGCGCACTCCCGGGGCACGGACGCCGGCGAGAAGAAGGAGCTCGACCTGTTCGAGTTCATCCGCGAGCTGCTGCCCGCGGACGTCGCCGGCAACCCGGCTCTGATCGAGGACGTGATCCACAAGGTCCTCGGTCGCGTCGACGAGTCGATGAGCGAACTCGTGCGCCGGAAGGCCAAGGTGAAGGGCGCCGACCTGCTGCGCAAGGCTCTGGGTGTCGCGCGCAAGTACTTCCAGACCTCCACGCCGAGCCAGCCTGCTCCGATCGGCCTGCCCAGCGGCAGGCCCGAGGACGACAAGATCACCGCGAACCTCGATCTCCTCCTGCAGGAGATCGAGGCGCTGCCCGACACGGCCGGCCTGCGGTTGCCCGACGCGTCGGAGATGGCGACCGCGAAGCATCTCGTCGCGCGCGAAATACTCGGCGTCTGCCTGCACGGCGCCGCGACCTCGGGTTCGACCGCCGCGGTCAACCGCCTCCGCGAGCGGCTGAAGGCCGCGCGCCCGAACGTGCTCGCGGAGGTCGCCGACCTGATCAACGTGTACGCGGGCCCTGCCGCCGACTCCGTCGGCATCTCCTCGGCCGTGCGCACCCTGGCGATCGCGACCCTCGTCGAGGCTGGGCATGTCGAGTTCGTCCGCAGTCGCGGCTTCGTCGACGCCGCCTTCGTGTCGGGCACGTTCCCGGACTCCCTGCCGCTCGCCGCGAAGGTCCTCGGCAACGACGAAGCCGGGCGGGGTGTACTGCGCGAGGCTCTCGCGCTGATTGCTCCGATGATCGACGCTGGCGGCGGGTCCGCGATCGAGGGCTCGGGCGTACTCGCCGAACCGACGGTGGTACGCGCTCTCTTCCAGACCGGCGGCCCCGGCGCCTGGGCGTTGCTCGTGCAAGCCGCAGCGAAGGCGCTGCCCGCGATGCGCCAGGTGTTGCGCGACCACCTGCGGACACTGCCCTTGCCGCCCGCCGAAGCCGCCGTCGTCCACTCGTACGACCAGGCCGAGCTGTTGCCGCGCGACTACCTGGTGCAGCTGCTGAGCGCGCTCGGCAACCGCAGGTTCGAAGCCGCACTGCACGCCGCGAGCGGCGAACTGCTGCGTCGCCGAGTCCAGCTGCCGCCGGACGCACTCTCGCACGAGGCCAGGCTCGCGGCGATCTCGAACCTGATCCACGCGCCGGACGCGGAAACGCGTCGGCTCCTCCAACGGCTCGCGGGCGATCGCCTGTTGCCGTCCTTCTCCGCGAGGGTGCGCGCCGTGCGGAAGACGGCGCGCGCCGCGTTGAGCACTCTCGACAACCTGGCGGCACCATGACCGCGATCGACGCACCCATCGACGTCATCACCGAAGCGACCCTGCTCGTCGACGGGATCGTCGCCGCGCTGGTGAACGCGCGCATCTACGCCGCCACGCACCCGCGCGTGCTCGATTCGGTCGCGAAGGTCCAGGCGGCGATCTCCGGGATCGCCGAAGCGTCGCGACAGGACACCGTGCGCATCGCCTGCACCGACGGACTCATCGTGTTCCAGCAGCAACCCCTGCTCGGGGCGAGCATCGGCGCGGCACGCCTGCTGGCCCTCGTCGGCCAGTGGGGCGCGGGCGGAATCGAGTTCGCTTCCGACGTCGCGCGCAACGAACTGGAGGAGATGTTCGTCGCGATCGCCGGCCGCCCTGCACCCGGCGAGAACTACTCGCACCTGAACGAACTGCTCTCGACGCGCCAATGCCGTCGCGTTCGCCTGTTGCCACCGTACATCGAGGGATCCGGGCGGCCCGCCGGCGCCGCCCCCACTGCGTTGCCGGCGAGGGCGCCGAAGATCGAGGTCGGCCTGCGCTCCTACCAGACGGTCGTCGACCTGCTGCAGAACGTGACCGTCTCCGTCTGCCGCGGCGGTCGCATCGACTTCGCGCCGGTGCAGTCGCAGGCCGAGGCGCTGCTGAAGCACCTGGAGAGCAAGGACGAACCGCTCCTCAGCCTGGCGCGGCAGGACCAGTACGACGCGTTCACGTTCGGGCACTCGCTGCGCGTCGCGATCCTCGCGATGAACTTCGCCCGCGCCCTGACCACCGACCGGGAACTGCTCATCCGCATCGGCACCGCAGCGCTCCTGCACGACGTCGGAAAGTCGCTGATCCCGTTCGAGATCCTCCACTCGACGAAGGTGCTGACGCCCGACGAGCGGCAGCAGATGAATCGGCACGCGGAACTCGGCGCCGAGTGCCTGCTCGACCACGACGACTCCGACCCGCTGTCGATCGCGTCCGCTTTCGGTCATCACCGTTCGCCGGACGGCAGCGGCTACCCGCGCACGACCCACTGCCACGACGTCGCGATGGTGACGAGCATCGTGAAGATCTGCGACGTGTTCGAGGCCCTGACTGCCGCGCGGCCCTACAAGCAGCCGATGTCGCCGATTCGCGCCTACCGCGTGATGCTCGCGATGGGCGACAAACTCGACCGCAGGCTGCTGCGCAAGTTCATCGAGGTGAACGGCATCTACCCCGTCGGCCAGCTGGTCGAGCTCGACACGGGCGAGGTCGCGGTCGTCCGGGCGGCGAGCCGCGATCGCCTGCGTCCGATCGTCGAAGTCGTCGAGAGCGAAGTGAGCCCGGATCTCGTCGACGAAGGCCAGCAGCTGATCGACCTCTCCGACCTCGTCTGCGCGGAAGCCCGCTCGATCCTGCGCGAACTCACCCCCGACGAGGCTCGCACCGCTTCGGCGCGAGGCAAGAAGCCCGCTCCGGACGACGCCTAGACGACGGCGACCGGTGGCCCGAAGTCGGAGGACGGCCGACGGCGACGACCGTATGCTTCGGCGCTCGTGGCGTCTCCCAGGCCCTGGGGCGCCGCGGAAGCTGCCACATCGCCCGATCGGCGTCGTTGTCCGCGCCGTCCACAAATGACGCTGAAGCACCTCCTGCTCGCCCTCGCGGCGGGGCCGTTCGCGACGCTGACCGCACAGTTCGTCCCGCCGCTCCCGAAGAACCCGCTCGGGCCAGGGCCGATCAGCCGGAACGCGCCGGGCACCGGCGCCGAGCCTGCACCGCCTCCTGCGCGTCCGGGGGACGCGCCACCGGAAGCAGCCGCTCGGGGCGGTGTCGGCATCCAGTTCCGGCCCGACGAGAAGGGGCGTCTCGTGGTCGCGGAGCTCGCACCCGGCGGCCCGGCGCAGAAGGCGAACGTCCCGATCGGCGCGATCCTGCGCGCGGTCGATCGGCAGACGATCGACGGCCTGTCGCTCGAACAACTGCGCGAACGCATCGGCGGCCCGATCGGCTCCACGGTCGTGCTCACGCTCGAGACCGAGCGCGAAGTGCTCGACGTCGTCGTGCAGCGCGCCGCTCTCGCGGGCGCGCCCGCGGGGAACCGGCCGGGCGATGCTGTCGGGCAGCCGCCCGCCGCGATCGGCGACTTCCCGGCCTGGCTGCGGATCGGCGCGCGTGTGACGTATTTCGCGGGCACCGCGACGCTCCCGGGCGTGTCGACCCAGCTCGTGCCCGCGGACGACGGCGGCTGGGTCGACGGCCGCGGCAACCGCTACCGCGAGGACTCGGTGCCCAGCACCGGCGGCGGCGGTCTCAACCAGTACGACTTCGTACACGTCGCGGCGGACTGCGTGGCCGCGAACATGACGTCCCTCGTGTACGCGGACGCCGGGCTGCAACAGGTGACACGCGCGTCGGTCACGGCGATGGCCGGCGATGCGAACGGCTTCGTCGATCTGTGGGTGCCGCCCGCGAAGCTGCGCGCAATGACCGAGGAAGAGTCGCCGGGGCAGCGCGTTCGCCGGGTGAAGTACCCGCTGCTCGGGCGGACGTTCGACGCGATCGTCGTGCAGAGCAAGGCCGACAGCGGCTACCAGCGCTACACGTACGATCTCGACACGGGGCTGATGCTCGTGTTCTCCGCGAGTTCGACCGGAGCCAAGGTGCTGACCCCGGACGGCGATCGAGCCACGACCGGCGCCGGAGCCACCACGATCACGACCGTGATGATGCGCGATCTGCGGCAGGTGCAGGTGCCGTGGGCCGACCAGCGGGCGCCGCAGTGGCTGCAGGACGGGCAGAAGTTCGTCTACTCGGGCACCATGCGGAACAGCCTCGCCGAGGGCCTGCCGCCGTGGCGCAGCGAGCTAACCGTGACGCTGCAGAAGCGCTTCGGTCCTGCGGTGGTCGCCC
Organism: uncultured candidatus Brocadiaceae bacterium; assembly: GCA_964538915.1. Classification (GTDB taxonomy): domain Bacteria; phylum Planctomycetota; class UBA1135; order UBA1135; family UBA2386; genus JAEUHQ01. Next base: position 16,564 of record CAZIFB010000074.1, read on the forward strand.
ACCTCGCGTCGTCGATCGACTTCGGCGCGGGCGCCCAGAGCCCGATCGAGAGCATGCGCGTCTACGGCCCGGGCAGCGTCGGCGGCCTGTGGCTCGATCCGACGAAGGTGCAGAACCTGAAGCAGGGCACCGTGCTCGACCGCGACCCCACGACCGGGTGGCAGATCACGTTCGTCGGCAGCGACGGCCGCCACGCGACGGTCGCGGAACAGGGACCGCTCGACCAACAGAGCTACACCTACGACCTGCAGAGCGGCATGCTCGTCGCAACGTCGTCGCGCCAGCAACAGGGCCCGGCCACGATCGCCATCGACCTGCAACTCGCGCAGTCGCCGCGCTGATCCCAGACTCCACGCGCCGCTCCGAAAGCCGCGCCCAGCCACATCTGCGCCAGACCACACCGCGTCCGGCCACCACTGCACTCCCAAGATGAGCAAGCCCACCTACGTCCTCCGCCTCGAGCGCGACAAGCATCCCGCGAACGAACTCCCCTTCGACAAGCCCAGGATCACCCTCGGCCGCGAGAGCGGCGACATCGTGCTCGCCGACCCCGCGACGTCCGGGAAGCACGCGGAGATCACGTTCGAGGACGGCGTCGTGCGCTTCCACGACCTCGGCAGCACGAACGGCAGCTGGATCGGGACTCGGCGCGTGAACGACGAAGTGCTCCAGCCCGGAACGAAGGTGACACTCGGTTCCTGCACGCTGACCCTTGTACGGATCGAAGGACTCGAACCGGTCGGAACACTCGTGATGGCGCCGCCGCGCGCCCCGAACCCCGGCACCGAAGTGCAGACGCGCGCCGCCGTGTCGAAGCCGGCGAACACGCCGGCCCCGATCGCCGTCCCCGGCGCCTCCTCCACTGCGTCCGGCGATGCGGCCCGACAGCGAAAGGCGATCTTCGGCGCCGCCGGCGCCCTCGTGTTGATCGCGATCGTGTTCGCGTCGCGATGCGGTGGCAGCAGCGGCAGCGGCTCGAGCGGCAAGCTTGCCGGCACGCGCGAAGTGACCGTCAAGGCCGTGTGGTTCCGCGGTCCTGCCGGCCCCCAAGCGAGCGGCGGCACGTCCCCCAGCACGGTGCGCATCGCACCGAACACCAAGGACGGCGCCAGCGTCGGCGTACTCGAGGAGTTCGCGGGCGGCGCCGGCAACCAGTGGCGCACGGCAACCTGGCTCGCGGCTTTCAGCGCAAGCCAGCTGACCGGCCGCAACCTCACCGACAACGAGTTCCTGGTCCGCACCGGCGGCCACATCGACGGGCCGTCCGCGGGCATGCTGATGACCGCGACGATGATCGCAGTACTGCGCGGCAAGACGCCGCGCCCCGACACCACGATGACCGGCACCATCAACCCCGACGGCTCGGCGGGCCCCGTGGGCGGCATCGTCCAGAAGATGGACGGCGCGTCGAAGGACGGCATCAAGCGGTTCGGCTTCCCCATGGGCGCGCGCAACCACCAGGACATGCGCACGGGTCGCAGCGTCGACCTGTTCGACGCGGGCAAGGAGTTCGGGCTCGAGGTCCGTGAGATCCACGACGTGTTCGAGGCCTACGAGTTCTTGACCGACGACAAGCTCGCGCGAACGGCGCCCGTCCCCGAGTCGGACATGGAGCTCGACAGCGAGACGTCGGCGCGTCTCCGCACGAAGAACGAGAAGTGGACGGCCCGCCTCAAGTCCGACATCGCGAATCTCGGGTCGCTGACCCGTGACCTCGGCGACCTCGGCCAACGCATCCAGCCGCTCGCGAACCTCGCGAACGCCGCCTACAAGCGGGCCCAGGACTTCGAGCGGAGCGACTTCCTCACGTCGGCATTCGAGAGCCACGTACAGGCGGCCGTGTATGCGGGCATGACGAAGGAGGCGACTCGCTTCCTGAAGGCGTACACGAAGAACGACATGCCGGATGTCGTCGCGCAGATCCAGGCTGCCGCGACGGTGAAGGGGCAGCTGAGCGCGATGCTCGGCGAAGCGGAGCTGCAGTCGAAACGCAAGACGGTCGGCGGCCAGATCAACACGCTCCGCGCCTACCAGGCGGCGGTGATCGCGAACTCCTTCCTCGCGATGGCGGACAACTCGGCAGAAGCCGCGCAGAAGCTGCTCGACCTGCAGAAGGAGGGCAAGCTGAAGCCCGAACAAGAGAAGGTGCTGCCCGAGGTCCTCTTCAACTCGATCACGTACTACAGCATCGCGAAGACCATGCTCGACGTCGCCGAGGACCAGAGAGACTTCGGCAGTGAAGAGGGCACCTCGAACCCCATTCCTGCCGGAACCATCGGCCGCGTCGCATCGGCGTACGGGTCGGCGGCCGGTGCCGTTCTCCAGTATCTGGAATCTCTCGCACTCGACGATGCAGCACGCGAAGCGGGCATCGACAAGGCGACCGCGCAGAATCGGCTCGCCGCCAACGACACCGACTACCTCGTCGCCTCGAACGCCGTGCGTATCGCCGAAGGCCTCGCCAGCCGGGGCGAAACGAACATGCTGCGGCTCGCCGCCGGCTCGATGGCCTTCTTGAAGGGCGCGTCGCTCGTCAACAAGTACTACTCGCTCGGCGGTCAGCGCGATCAGGCTGGCGATCTCGTGCTGACGAACCGGAAAGCCCTGTCGGCACAGCTCGACCTCGCTCGACAACTCGCACGCGAAGCAGCTGCCGCCGCGAAGCGCGCGCTCGGCTTCGTGCCGGTGGCGACTCGCATGGCATACCAACTTGGCGTCGCGAAACGCGAAGGCGACGACGAGGAGAAGCTGCAGGCGTTGGAGTCGTTCTGGGAGAGCGCCTTCTGGAGCCAACTCGCGGCCCACTCCCGGAACTGATGCCTTGAGTGGATCTGCTTCGGAATCGCTGTAACCGCTGCGAACTCC
>CAZIFB010000075.1:0-19231 GCA_964538915.1 uncultured candidatus Brocadiaceae bacterium
GGGAATGCAGGAGGCGCCGCGCATCGGGCGTTCCGCGGCGCGCTGCAAAGCACCGCGACGCGAAAGCAGCGATTCCACGCCGCCCCCCGTCACCCATGCACGGGAATGCAGGGGGCAGCGGGGAGCAACACGCAGGCGCGGGGGACCCGAAGGGACGGAGAGTCGAGCACGTCGCGCGTTCCCTGACCCGTTCCGGCAACTTCGACGCAATGGCTGCCTGACACTTTCGGTAGTTACCAAGGACGGTCGCATGGCTAGAGGGCCCGCCCGCCCACCGGAAAGAACCCACGAAGGAGAACCCGTGAACAATGTCTGCCGTGTCTGCACCCTGTCGGCGCTCGCGGTGTCGATTCCCGCGCAAGCGGTGTCGATCTCCCTCTCCGCCGTGAACCCCGCGACGATCCAGTGCTCCGCCGCCGGCCTGTCGCAGTCCCAGGTTCTGCCTGCGGGCCCCATGCTCGCGCAGTCCTTGCTCGGGGCGGGACAAATCTCGGTGACGCAGACCACACCGCAATTCACCGCTACCGCCTACTCGCGGATCGCCTGGTGGACCTACACGTCGCCGACCAGAGCCGAAGCCTGGATCGACTGGACGGGCGCGGCCCAGGGCACCAGTACGTCGTTCGCCGACACGACGCCGATCGACGTACTCGTCACCCTTCAGGCGACAGGGCCCGTCACCGTGAACCTCGAACTGGAGGCGACCATCGTGACCGGCGCCGGCTCCTCGGTTCCCCTCCATCGAGTCGACATCAACAACGACGGTTCGTTCGAGACCGCAGAGACGCCGGGAGTCGCGACGTTCGGTCCGTTCACCGTGGACACGTCGCCGCTCACGGTTCTCGTTCGAATGCATGCTGCGCAAGTGGGCCCAGGCCTGACGCGGATCCAGCGCACCGTCCGCGCCGTGCCCGCCAACGACCTGTTGATCGCCAGCAGCCCCGGGTTCGGCTGTGGCAACGAGGTCTTGGCAGTGGACCCGGCCTTCCACGGCCAAGGCATCTGGTTCAGCTACTCCCCGCTGGACGACAGCGCCCTCCATGTCGCCGTTCTCGGTACGACAATCCAGCCGATTGCGCTGCCGTCGTCGACGGGTTCGTGCCTCTTGCTCCCCGATCCGCAGATCGTGCTCTTCGTACCCTACGCGCTGCCCCTTCCGGCGGCGGTGCGGCCGCTCGGCGTCTGGATCCAGGGCGTTCGGTTGGGCGCGACATGGGAGACGACCAATCTCGTCAGCCTGTTCGCCTGGTGAAGGCGGAACTCCAGCTGTTGCTCTGATCGGCAGCGCCAGGGCGGTTGTTCGCCGAGAGCGCACTGCGTGCGTGCCCAACTCTCGGATCCTGATCCCTTCCATCGCGTCGGCCGATCGCGCATCATGGCCGCCATGGGAACGGAAGACCCCGGCGAGGCATTCGCCGAAGCCACTCGCATCCTGTTGGCGCGGAAGGTCTCGATGCGTGCAGACCTCCAGCGCCCTCTCCTGGTGCGCGCGTTACGCGTGGTTTGGCCGCACCTCGGTGACGTCGCACGGCGTTTCGGCGAGAAGAAGGAAATGACGCAGCTGCGCGCGGCCGTGCCCGACCCGAGCCATCTGGTCACCCACGTCGCGTCCTTCAGTCCGCGCAAGCTGGCGACGTTCAGTGCCAACCTCGTGCTCGTCGCGCGCAAGCTGCGGAACAACGGCCCCGCAACGAAGGGCAAACAGGGCGGCCAGAAACCGTCGTCGCGGACCTGACCCGTCAGGATCGCTTCGCAAGCACCTGCAGGATCGCGGTGGCGAACTGCGGCAGGTCCTCGGGCTTGCGCGAGCTCACGTGCGCGCCGTCGACGACGACCGCTTCGTCGGTGAACAGGGCACCGGCGTTCACGAGGTCGTCCTTGATGCCGAGCGACCCGGTGTAGTTGCGGCCGCGCACGACGCCGGCCGAAATCGCGATCCAACCACCGTGGCAGATGCTGGCAACGAGTCCGCCGCGTGCATCGATCGTGCGAACGAGGTCGAGCACACGGCCGTCCCGGCGCAGCTTGTCCGGCATCCATCCCCCGGGTAGCACGATGCCGGCGAAGGCCGCGGCGTCGACGTCCTGCAGCGCACGGTCGCTGACGCACGGATAGCCGTGCTTGCCACGGTACGTCGCCCCCGCCGCGACACCCGCCACGACCGGCCAATGACCGGCCTCGCGGAGCCGCAGTCTCGGGTAGTGCAGCTCGAGGTCTTCGTAGTCGTCCCCGACGAGCAACAGCACGGAGTGGCTCATCCCGCCATTGTCCGCGCGCTGCCGCGGGCCGCCACCCGTCAGTTGAGCCGCAGCAGGAACAACTGGTGGCTGTCGTCGGCAGAGACCGGCCGCACGGGCTCCGTCATGCCCGGCGCGAGGGGCGGCGGCGCCGCCGCACCGAAGGTCGCGGTGGTCGACACCCAGCCGCCGCCCATGAACACCGGCCACCAGAAGATCGACTCCTGCGTGACCTCGTCGTAGGCGACGACGATCTGGTCGCCGTCGAGGGTCGCGTCGTACCCGAGCCAGCCCACTTGGGTGGACCGCAGACCCGCACCCGGCGCGCCCGCCCAGATCCCGCTGCCCGGATCGACGGACTCGAAGCGTGCCTTGGTCAGTTCCTCGTCTTCGCGCGCCGAGGTCGGCCAGTCGAGCCAGCGCGCACGGTGCAGTTCGCAGCCTTCCGAACGCGGAGCGAGAAACAGCACGTCGACGCGCGTCTGTCCGCCGATCTTGCGGGCGAACACCGTGGGCAGGTGGTCGCCCATCTGGCCCCAATGCGCACCCGGCGCGAACGTGCGGCCGCCGTCGGAGCTGACCGCGAGGCGAACGCCTCCCTGGACTTCGTAGGCGTAGAACACCTGCATCGTCGCACCGTGACCGAGCACTGCGACGGTCGGATCCATCGCGATGATGCGCTGCTGGTCGACGAGCGTGTCCTCCATCGGCTCCCCGTAGCGACGGACGGCACAACGGAACTCGGTCTGGTTCTCCCAGGTCCAGCCACTGCCCGGCTCGAACCACGTCGCACCGTAGCCGACGACCAGGTCGCCGCCGTCCGACCACGCGATGCCCGTGGTCAGGGGCGTGCTGTTCGACGGCATCGACCGGACGACCGTCGGCGCGCCGAAGGCGAACCAGGTCGGGGACCCTGTCGTGTCGAACGCCACGGGCGCACCCTCGACGAGGCACATGTCGAGCGACTCGCCGGACGCCGACGCTTGCCAGTACGCCACGGCGAGCGAGTAGTCGGCGGCCATCGCGCACTGCACGAGCCGCGACTGCACGGTTCCCGTCGGGAGCTGCACTTCCTGGGCGAAGGTGGCTCCGCGGTCGAAGCTGAGACGGACGGAGACGCCGCTCGTCTCGGCGCGAACGACGGCGAGCACGTTGAACAGCGCGGCGATTTCGTGATCGCGCCAGCCGCCGGTGTCCGGGGACAACTCCACCGAACCACCGCCGGTCACGGCGTTGGTCGCCGCGTCGTGCTGCAGGCGCAGTTCGTACCGCGACACGTTGCCGATGCCGCCGCCGCCTTCGTAGCAGACCACGCTCGTGCGATCGCCGGACACCGCCACGGTCGGCAGGCCGAACATCGGCGAGTCGCTCGAGTAGATCACGCGGCGGTCGACGACACTCGCTTCGGAGCCCTCCTCCGAGTCGGGCCGGTTGATTCCGCTGCGGGGTCCGATCTGGACCACGACGATCGTCACGGCATCGCCCACGTCGACGGCGATCACCTGGTCGGCCTTGATCCGGCCCTGCAGCGTGACGCGCGCGAAGCCGTCGCCGTTCGCCACGACACCGCCTTCGACCGCGACGAGCCCGGGGCCCTGGAGCTGGATCCCTGCCTCGATCAGGGAGTCGCCCGTCGCGGGACTCCGCTCGCCGTCGCGGACGTGCGCGACCTCGATCGAGGCCGCGCCAGCGGCCCCTTCGCGCCACGACACGAGGTCGAACGAGAACGGCTCGTCCGCGGGGGTCGTGAGGCGGTAGGTCGCGGCGAAGCGCGTGCCACCGAGCCGCCCCGCATCCAGGCCCGCCGGCGCAGCCTGGTTGGACGGTTCGACCACGTTCGTACTGGTGGTGACCAGCAGCTGGGCGAGAACCGGGGCGGGAGGATCGCCGCCGCCGTTCCCGCGCTGCGGGTCGCACGAGACGAAGAACACGGCGAGTGCGAGAACCGACGCGGGAAGGGCGGCTGGCTTCATGAAGGCACGCCTAGACGGCGAAACATCGATCGTAACGCAGCGAGGAAGTCTGCCGGCCACGGGCCTCCCGGATCCGAGCCCCCGCGACGCCCGGTCACGCCTGCCGGATCTCGCGCTTGGCTTCCTTGTCCTTCAGGTGCTGGCGCTTGTCGTGCAGCTTGCGCCCGCGGCCGACGCCGATCGTGACCTTCGCGAAACCGCGCGAGCCGAAGTAGACGCGCAGCGGCACCAGGGTGAGCCCCTTCACCTGCGACTTCTCGCGCAGCTTGCGCAGCTCGCGGGCGTGCAGCAGGCACTTGCGCTTGCGCTGCGGCTCGTGGTTCTGCAGGTTGCCGTGGCTGTAGACCGGGATGTTCGCACCGATCAGCCACAACTCGCCGTCCTCGATGCGGGCGTACGACTCGTCGAGGCTCACCTGGCCCTGGCGCAGGACCTTGACCTCGGTGCCGCGCAGCACGAGCCCCGCTTCGAAGGTGTCGAGGATCTCGTAATGGAAGCGGGCCTTCCGGTTCTCGCCGACGAGCACATCGGTGCTTCGCTCGTTCGTGCCGCCCTGCTTCTGCATCGCGTTCCTTCGCTACGAGATCGCTGCGGTGCGCGCAAGCTGCGCGCGGTCGGTGCGGATGAAAGTGGGAGAACCCGCTTGCATCACGAAGGGGCGTGGCTAGCTTCCTCGTCCCCCATCTGAGCCCAGGTGGCGGAATTGGCAGACGCACTAGGTTCAGGTCCTAGCGGGAGTAACATCCCATGGAGGTTCAAGTCCTCTCCTGGGCACCAGCTTTTCAGGGGTATCCGCTCCTTCGGAGCACGTCCCGCCCCGAGCCCCGGCCGCGCGCGAAGCTTTGCATGACGACGCGAAGGTGGGCATGACGCGCAGCCCGCAGAACCGCGACGTGGCCGTGGCGAGCCCCGGCGAAGTGCGCCCGCTGCGCATCGGCCCCATCGTCGTGGACCCGCCCATCGTGCTGGCACCGATGGCCGGGATCACGAACGCGCCGTTCCGCACGTTGTGCCGCCGGTTCTCCTCCGACCGCTGCCTCTACGTCAGCGAGATGATCACCGCTCGGGCGTTCGTCGAGGGCCACGCGCGGACGCTGAAGCTGGCGTCGTTCGGCAAGGACGAAGCGACCAAGAAGAGCATCCAGCTCTACGGCACGAACCCCGACACACTCGCGCAGGCGACGAAGATCCTGGTCGAGGAATGGGGCGTGCACCACATCGACATGAACTTCGGCTGCCCGGTGCGCAAGGTCACGGCGTCGGGCGGCGGCGCGGCGATCCCGGTGCGGCCGCGGCTCCTGCAGCGGATCGTCGCCAGCGTCGTGAAGAGTGCGGGCGCCGTGCCGGTCACGATCAAGTTCCGGAAGGGCATCGACGAGTCGCTGCTCACCTACCTCGACGCCGGCCACATCGGCGAGAGCGAAGGGGCGCGCGCGGTGGCCCTGCACGCCCGTACCGCGGCGCAGCTCTACTCCGGGGAGGCGGACTGGAACGCGATCGCGACGCTGAAGCAGCGCGTGACCACGATCCCGGTGCTCGGCAACGGCGACGTCTTCGAGTGCTGGGACGCGCTGCGCATGCTGCGCGCAACCGGCTGCGACGGCGTGGTCGTCGGCCGCGGCTGCCTCGGGCGCCCGTGGCTCTTCGGCGAACTGTGCGCGGTGCTGACCGGCGAGTCCCCGCCGCCGCCGCCCGACCTCGGCGGCGTCGTCGACACGATGAAGGAACACGCGGCGCTGCTCGTCGATTTCTTCGGCGAACGCGGCGGCATGCTGCAGATCCGCAAGTTCACCGGCTGGTACCTGAAGGGCTTCCCCGGTACGAAGCGGCTCCTCCCGCCACTGCACAAGGTGAACACCCTCGCCGAACTGCACGCCCTTCTCGCGGACCTGCCGCGCGACGTGGCGTATCCCGAAGTCGCGCTGCGCGCGCGGCGCTGCAAGGACGGCAGCACCCAGGTCGTGTCGTTGCCGCCCGGCTTCCTCGACGCCCGCGACGAGGACCTCTGCATCGACGACCCGGCCGAAGTCGACGGCGGCTGAACGGAGCGTTGGCGGTCAGTCCGATTCGACGTCGTGGCCGGGCTCGCCGGCGAGCGCCGCCTGGTGCAGGCGGCGGCCGTAGGCGATCAGGACTTCGCCGACCGCGCCGATGCCCTGGTGCGCCGAACGCCCGTCCGCGGTGAGCAGTTCGAGCGTCTCCGCGACGCCCTGTTCGAGGGCCCTGTGGCAGGCGCGCCGCACTCCCTCCGGCGTCCAGACGCCCGTTCGGCGCGCCGTCAGCTGGTTCTGCGCCGACAGCAGCCTGCCGAGGAACGTCTCGATCGGCTCCCCCTCGACGACCTCCGCGAACTCGGGAGTGCTCATGCCCTCGGGAACGCCCAGCAAGGCGCGGGTGCGCGCCAGCACGCGCTCGCGCAGCAACCGCATCGCGTGCTCGACGTCGCGGTCGAAGCTCACACGGTCCGACGCACGCTCGGGAGCCGCCTCGTCCTTGCCGGCGCCGCGCGGGTTCGGCTGTGCGGGCGCCCGACCGGCGAATCCACCGGCCGCTGCCACCGGGCTCGTGGTGCGGATCTCGTCGGTCATCGGGCCTCCCTTCTCATTCTCGGACGGGTCCGGCGACACTTGAGCCCCCGCTGGGCGAGGATGCAGCGGTTTCGCTACGCTTCCCGACCAGCCTGCCGGCCGCCCGCGCGGGCCGCACCCACTCTCATCCTCGAGGCTCCATGCTCCGAACCGCACTCGCCGTCCTCGCCGCCGCTTCCGTTGCCGCAGCCCAGAACGACTTCAACTACGACAAGACGACCTCCGGCCGCATGGGCAGCCCGCTCGTCCTGCAGGTGAGCAACGCCCCGCCGAACCAGTTCCTCTTCTTCATCGTGTCGTTCAACGCCGGGCCGATCCCGCTCGTGCTCCTCGACGGCATCGACACGCGGTTCCTGTCCGTCGGCGGCGACCTGCTGGACCTGCTGTCGATCGGCATCACGAGCCCGAGCGGCACTGCTTCGTACACGCTCAACGTCGTCGACGACCCGACGTGGAACAACCTCGTCCTGCACTGGCAGACCGCGATCTGGCCGGGCAGCCCGACGTTCTTCGGCCAGATCAGCAACGACATCGTGTCGCAGACCGGCCCGGCGGACACCGGCCTCCTGGCTCCGGCGACGATGACCGCCGCGCGCGCGTTCGGCGCGACGTTCTTCGACCGCAACAACAACGCGGGCGCCGGCGACGTGCTCGTGTGCGGCGGCGGTGCGGGCACCCTGACCGGTGGGACGGGTCTCGCCAGTTCCGACCTGTGGGACTTCCGCCACATGACCTGCACGGCGGGCCCCACCATGGGAACGGCGCGGTCGCTGCACATCGCGGTCACCCTCAACGACAACCGCGTGCTGGTGATCGGCGGCGTCGACTCGGCCGGCGCGATCCTCTCGTCGTGCGAAGTCTACGACCCCGCGACGAACTCGTTCTCGCCGACGAACAGCATGGGCACGCCGCGCATGCTGCACGCCGCGTGCAAGCTCGCGGACGGCCGCGTGATGGTCGCGGGCGGTGCATCGGCGCTCGACCTCGTCAACCTGTCGGTCACGGCGCTGTCGTCCGTCGAGATCTGGGATCCCGCCACCGGCAACTGGACCCCGGCGAACGCCATCGGCGGCACGCGCATCGGACCGGCACTGACCCTGCTCTCGAACAACCAGGTGATGGTTTCCGGCGGTGTGCAGGTCGGCTACTTCCTCGGCGTGCCGATCTCGGCCGCCAGCACGACGGCAACGCAGCGCTGGAACCCGGCGACGGGAACCTGGAGTGCCGGCGCCGCGATGCCGAAGGAACGCGCCCTCCACCACTACAACCAGGTCACGCTCGCGGATGGCCGCGTGCTCATGACCGGCGGCATGGACGTCGACAACCTGCTCGCGGTGCAGACCGCTCCGCCGGTCGCGAACGCCGACATCTACAACCCGGTCACCAACACCTGGACCGCGACGACGATGGCCGCCTCGCGGGCGTTCCACTCGGCGACGCGCCTGCCGGACGGCCGCGTCGTCGTGGCCGGCGGTGCACAAGGCACGCTCACCACGCCGACCGCGATCGCGGGCGTCGAAGTGTTCAACCCGGCGACGAACGGCTGGGCCAGCGCTCCCGCACTCACCGGCCCGCGCGGCGGCCACGGCGCGGCACTCACGCCGGACGGGCTCCTCGTGCTGTTCGGCGGCCAGGGCGCCAGCACGACCGTCAACACGATCGAAACGCTCCGCTTCTGATCCGCCCCGCGTGCCGCTCCGGCTCCCGTCTCCTGCGGCACGCTGGCTCGTCTTCTGGCTCGTGTGCGCCGCGGCGCTCGTCGCGCGCGCTGGCAGCCGGCGCGAATCGCGCGGAGTGATCATCGATCACCTCGAGTTCGGCCGTCGCCTGGTGCATGGCGAGAACGTGCGCGGACCGTGGCGCTCCGATCGGGACAACACGAAGTCCCGGGAGGGAGCGACTGCCCCACGGCTCACGACGCTGCACCCACCCTATCCGCCGTCGTTCGGCCTGCTCGTCGCGCCGTTCGCCCTGGTCGCGCAGGCTGCGGGGCAGCTCACCGCCCGCTTCGCTTGGGCTCTCATGCAGGTCGGCTGCCTCGTCGCGATCGCGTTCGCGCTGCGGCGCGCGATGACCCCGCCCGAGGACCGCGCCGACGCATCCGCGCGCGAAGGCGCGTGGCAGTGGATCTGGCTCGCGACGTTCCTGGTCGGGCTCCGCTTCGTGCTCCGCGACACGCACGGCGGCGGCGGCAACCTCGTGAACCTCGCGCTGTGCCTCTCTGCGTACGACGCCGCGGAGCGCGGCCGTCCGGCGCGCGCGGGCCTGATGCTCGGCTTCTCGCTCGCGACGAAACCGACGCAGCTCTGGCTCCTGCCGATCTTCCTGCTCCTCGGCCGCGGCCGCGCCGTCGCCTGGACGATCGCGACCGGGGCTGCGGCGGTGCTCGCGACGCTGGCCCTCCAGCGCTTCGACACGTCGACATGGTTCGAGTGGATCGAAGGCACGTGGCGCTTCTCGACGCAGCCGAACGCGTTCGCGGTACCGGCCTTCGAGTTCCCGGAGTTCGAATGGATGAACCAGTCGCTGCGGTGCGCCTTGGCGCGCTGGCTCGGCGACGTGCCCCCGGAGTACGCTGCGCTCGTGGAAACGGGCATGCCGCCCGGCGCCGGTCTCGACGTCGCGACCGTGGCCGCGATCACGCGCATCGTGAGCGGACTCGCCTTCGCGGCGCTCGGCTACGTCGCGTGGACCGTGCGGCGCCACCGCTCCGCGCGGCCCTACGTGTTCGCCGGCGCCCTGTTGTTGTCCGTACTCCTGAGTCCGCTCAGCTGGAAGGCGCACCACGTGGCCCTGCTTCCGGTCCTCTTCCTGCTGGTGCTTCGCCTCCGCCACGACAGGGGCGCGCGCGTCCTGCTCGGCGGCTGGGCGATCTGCGTCCTGCCCGGGGGCGACATCGTCGGTGACGCCGCAGGCGAATGGCTCAACAGCATCTACCTCGTCACCGCGTGGGACGTCGTGCTCTTCGGGTGGACGCTCTGCCGCGCGTGGTCAGCGGCGCACGAAGACCGCGATGCCGCGCTCGCGCACCGACCGCTCGAGGCTCTCCGGTAGCTGCGCGCGCACCCATCCGGACGCGATGCCCTTCTCGATGTCGGGGAAGGTCTCGTGCTTCTCGCGCAGCGCGACGAAGCGCGATTCCGGGGCCGCCGCGAGCGCGACCAGTTCTTCGACCCGGAAGTGGCGCGGCCACAGCGGGCGCTGCCCGGCGAACCAGAGGATGCGCGTCAGGTCGGTGACGATCCGCTCGCCCGGTCGCAGTTCCTCACCGAGGTACTCACCCACTTGCCGTTCCGCGACACGGTCGGCGTCGGTGACGCCGCGCCACGCCGTGACGGCCTCGAACACGACGAGCAGCACGAGCACGATGCCGCGCGTGCGCGGACGCAGCGCCGCTGCAGCGGCGCCGGCGAGCGCGATCACGGGCACCGCTGCCGACAGCAGGAAGCGACGGCGCGTGACGAACGTGCAGATCGCGCCGACCTGCATCACGACCTGCCAGACGAGCGCCCCGGCGCCACGCGCACCACGGAGCGCCGGCACGAACAGGAGCAGCGGCAAGAGGCCGACGCCGCCGAACGCCTCGAACCAGCGCAACGGCACTTGCACGAGGTTCGCGAACACGGCGCCGCGCTCGGGCAGGTCGTCGCGTTCGTTCGTGTGGAACGCGAGGATCGGCAGCGGGTCGACGCCGTGCCCGTGCCACCATCGGAACGCGGCGAGTCCCGCGATCGCGACCGCCGCCGGCACGAGCGAAACGAACGCGCGCCGTCGTTCGAGGAGCACGAACGCCGCGGCGAGCACGAGGCCTTCGGGCCGGATCCAGAATGCGATACCCGACCAGATGCCGACGCGCCACCACTGCGCACGCAGCCCGCAAAGCGTGCCGATCGCCATCGCGAGCAGGTACGTCGGTTCGCTGAAGACCTCCGCGGCGTTGCGCGCGAGCAGCGACGACGCAGCCCAGAGGATCGCGGCCGGAACTCCGGCGCCTGGCCGCAGCAGATCGGCGATCCGCACGAGCGGCCACACCGTCAGCGCGGCGGCGGCGATGCACACGCACGCCCCGACGGTCCAGTCGTCGCCGCCGAGAGCGAGCAACGGCGCGCAGAGCAGCGGGAAACCGGGAGGAAAGACCTCCGACAAGCCGAGCGCCGCGCGACCTTCCGCGAACTGGCGCGCGATCCACAGGTACGAACAACCGTCCCCGCTCGGGACCGGAGTGCGCAACGCGAGCACGATCCGCCACACGAGGGCGGCGGCGACAGCGACCGCGATCCACCGGCCCGGCGTGCGATGCGGCGCCGGTTCGTTCATCGCGGCGCGGACTCGCGAACCACGCCGTTCCGCAGCACGCCGAGCTTTTCGATCTCCACTTCCATCGTGTCACCGGCCGCGATCGGCCCCACCCCTTCGGGTGTGCCCATCGCGATCAGATCGCCGGGGCGCAGCGTCGTGCAACGCGCGATCGCCACGAGTGCGGCGTCGACGGGGAACACCATGTCCTTCGTCCGTGCGTCCTGCTTCACGGCACCGTTCACACGCATCGTGATGCGGAGGTCGGACGCGTCGAGCGCGTCGGCAGGAACCACGAACGGTCCCGTCGGGCAGAACGTGTCGAGCGACTTGCTGCGCAGCCACGGGTACTTCTGGTCGCGGTCCGTGCCCTGCAGCTTGCGCGCCGTGACGTCGTTCAGCAGCGTGTAGCCGGCGACGAGGCGCCGAGCCGATGCCGCGTCGACGTACTTCGCGCCACGGCCGGACGGGTCGTCGAAACCGAGGACCAGCCCGAGTTCCGCCTCGTGGTCGACGCGCGTGTCGAGCCAGTGCGGGATCACGACGTCGGCGCCGTGCGGAACGAGCGTGTCCGGCAGCTTCGCGAAGAAGATCGGCTCGGCCGGCGCCTCCGCGCCGAACTCGCGAGCGTGCGCCACGTAGTTCTTCGCGAGACACAGGATCTTCCCCGGCCGCGGCACGGGCACGAGGAACCGCGTCGGTGCGGCCATCGGTGCACCGTTCGCCATCCGCGCAGCGAGGTCCGCAGCGCGCAGTCCGCCGCGTTCGAGCACCGCGTGCACGTCGATCGGGCCGAGGTCGAACCACGAAGGGCCGCGCGGATCGACGGCGCCGAGGTGCGCCGCTGCGCCGTTCGCGAACCGGAACCACGCGGGAACGGCCGGCAGGCCGCGAGTCTCGGTGGGCATCACTGGCACAGCTCGAGCGCGGTCATCGCGTAGCACGTGCAGAGGAACGCCGAGTCTTCCATCCAGCGGCCGTTCTTCGCGTTGAGCCAGCTGCCATCGGGCTGCTGTGCTCCCTCGAGATGCGTCCGCAGTTCCTTGCGCCAGTCGACGGTGCGCTGCTTGCCTTCCGCGTCCGTCACCTCGAGCGCCCCGACACCCGCGCCGCTCAGAGCCTGTGCCAGCACCATGTAGTAGTAGTAGAGGCCCTGGTACTTCGCCTTCTCGGGCAGCGCGGGATCGCTGCCCGGGTTGACCACGAGGGTCCAGTTGTTCCGGATCCACTGCACGGCCGCCTGCACCCGCGGATCGTCGCCCTTCACGCCGGCGAGCGTGTAGGCCTTCAGCAGCGAGTAGGTCATCGACCCGTAGCTGCGCGGCGCCGACTTGCCGTCCGGCTGCACGACGTAACCCGCCGCGCTGTTGCCGGGGTAGTAGCCGGCTCCGCCGTCGTCCCCTGACGTCGAATCGAGGATCACCCCCGGGTTGTCCGTGTCCGGGACCTTGCCCGAGAAGTCGTTCACCGACTTCAGGTTCTGGGTGCGCTGCAGGAAGACGACGGCCTTGGCGAACGCCTCGTGGTCGGCGGGAAGCCCGGTCGCGTTCAAGGCTCCGAGCGCGAAGTGCAGGTTGCTGAGGTCACCGCGCTGGCTGTTGCCGTAGCCGATCGAGCCGTAGTCGCGATCGCCGCGCTGGTAGCCGTTGCTCTCGACGTTCTGGAAGGTCAGGATCGCGCGCTGCGCCCGGACGAGAGCCGCCTTTGCAGCGGGATCGTCCCACCGCGACAGAGCGGCGACCGCGACGCAGGTCGTGTAGTTCGGCAACTGCTGGCCGAAGGTGCCGTCCTCGCCCTGCTGCTCGAGCAGCCAGCGGAGCCCCTTCTCGATCGCCGCGCTCTCGTCCGAGGTGAGTGAAGCCTTGGGCTTCGACTGCAGCGCGGCGAGACCGAACGCCGTCATCGCCGTGATCGACGCCTCGCCGGCCTTGCCGAACACGCCGTCCTTCTGCTTCGACCACAACCACTGGAACGCCTTCTGCTGGGCCGGGGAGAACACGGCGACCGCGCCGGCCGACGCAGGTTGCTTCTGGGCGTCGAGACTCTTGTTCGCCACCTGGCACGCCACCAGGTCGAGCAGCACGTCCGCCGCCTTGGTGCGATCGAGGGCCGCGGGCTTCTCGATCCACCCCGCCAGCACGGCGCGACTGGGTGCGCCCAGCTGTTGCGGGAAGACGTCGACGCGCACTCGCGAGAGCACCTGCGACACGGCCGCGTCGAACAGGGCGGTCGAGGACGTCGCCCCGCCGACCTTCTGCCCCACGCGGATTTCCTCCGCGAAGCCGTCGGGGTCCATCACGGCGAGGGCCTCGGCCACCCAGGCCGTGACCGCTGCATCGCCGAACGACCCGTCCGCCTTCCGGTTCTTGATCAGGAAGTCGAGCGAAGGGCGCACGACCGGACCATCGCTCACGTGGTAGCGGCGATGGCAGTGTCCCATCGCAACGAGCAGCTTCGCGGTCGCGAGCACCGAGTCGCCGCCGAGCGAGGGCAGGCCCTCGTGCCGTGCGGTGTCACGGACGAGCCCGACGAGCTTGTCGACGTCATCCTTGAAGATCGCGCCCTTCGTGCGCGCGGGCGCCTGCGCGACGGCGCAGCACGAGAACACGAGGATGCCGACGAGGCCCGGAAGGAGTCTGTTCATGCGAGAGCCCGGGAGGTTAGAACCGGTGCGATGCCGCAAGCAACGGTATCCGGGACGTCCGGTTCGAACGCTCCCGCGAGCGGCGCAGCACTCGGCATCCTGGCGACCGCGCCCCGCCCCGGCCTCGTGCTCACCGGGCTGGTTCCCTCCCTGACCGCGGCAGAGGCCGCGGCCCTCGCGACGGCGTGGATGAAGGTGCTGGTGGCGGAACTGCCCGGTGTGGCCGTCCAGCTGTTCGGCCGGCCGGCCGACGCGATGCCGATGCTGCGCTACTTCGCCGGGCCGGGCGTCACGCCGTGTGTGTGGGACGAGCCCGGCACCGCGCGGCCGGATCGTGCCGCGATGCTCCGCGCCCTGACCACGTTGCTCGATCGCGGCCATGCTCCGGTCGCGGTGCGCGTTCCCGACGCGCCGGACACGACCGAGGCCGATGTCGTCGCGTGCTTGCAGGCGGCTGCGCACGACCCGGTCGAGGCCCTCGACCAGCGCGGCGAGCCGTGGCTCCTCGCCGCCCCCGATCGCGACGCGATCCTCGACCTCGCCGCCGGCCGACCGGCGCGCCGCGGTCCTTGGGCGCGCACCGTCCGGGTCTTCGACGACCTGGTGTTGCTCGCGCACGAACGCGACCCGGCGCGCGGCGCGCCGACACTCCCCGTGCGCGATCTCCAGGCCGCCCTCCGCTTCTACGAGTCGGTGTTCGCCGCAGAACTGCTCGCACGCTCGGACACCTTCGCCTTCCTCGGGATCGGCGCAGCGCGGATCACGCTGCAAGCGCGCGGCCTGGACTTCGTGAAGAACGGCGTGCGAATCCCGTGCGACGACCCGTCGTCGATGATCGTGCGAGCGCGCGAAGACCACGCGCTGGACGAGAGCACCCCGGACGGCGACCGGATCGGCGGTGGCAAGGACGCAACCGCGACGGATCAGGACGGCAACCGCATCACGTTCTTCGCACCCGGATCCGCGTGATAGCGCGTCGCCCCCGCGGCGGTATCCTTCTGCCCCTCGCATGTTCCGCAACCGGACGGTCTCGCTCGTGATCCCCGCCTACAACGAGGAGGAGACGATCCGGCAGGTGGTCGAGGAATTCCGCGGCGAACCGCACCTCGACGAAATCGTCGTCGTCGACAACAACTGCAAGGACCGCACGGCCGAGCTCGCGACGGCCGCCGGCGCGCGTGTGGTGGCGGAGTCGAAGCCCGGCTACGGGTCGGCGCTGATGGCGGGCATGACCGCAGCGAAGGGCGATCTGCTGGTGCTGGTGGAAGCGGACGGCAGTTTCCGCGCCCGCGACGTCGAGAAGCTGCTCGTGTATCTCGACGACGCCGACATGGTGATGGGGACACGCACTACCCGACAGATGCTCGAGCAGGGGGCGAACATGCGCTTCCTCCTGCGCTGGGGAAACGTCTTCATGGCGAAGTTCCTCCAGCTCTGCTGGCTGCGCCCGGCCGAGCCTCGCTTCACCGATGTCGGCTGCACGTACCGGGCCCTGTCCCGCGCGACGTTCGACAGGATCCGGCCGCGCCTCTCCGCCGCCGGCCCCAATTTCTCGCCGGAGATGATGTGCGCGGCGCTGCAGGAGCGCTGCCGCGTGATCGAGATTCCGGTCACCTACGCCAAGCGGATCGGCGGCGAATCGAAGCACAGCGACACGTTCCTCCGGCAGGCGAAGACCGCGTGGAAGATGTTCAAGACCATCTGCCGCAAGCGCTTCCTCGAGCGCAGTGCTCCCGTGACGCGAAACCGCGCGCAGTGACGCCATGACCTCGGGCGACACGAAGCCAACGGCCGACGCGACGCCGGCACAGCGCGAAGACGTCACCCGTTGCCAGCTCTGCGGCAGCGGTGAGCGCAGGACGATGTTCCGCGACGGGCCCTGGGAAGTCGTCTCGTGTACTTCGTGCTCGCTCGTCTACGTCACGCCGCGGCTGCACGGCCAGGCACTCGTCGACGTCTACGGCGCCGGGTACTGGAAGAGCGACGACCCGAAGGTGCGCGGTTACGCCGACTACGCCCGGGAGAGCGCCCTCTATCTGAAGACGTACGGCAAGCGCATGCGCCTCGTCGCGAAGTGGCTGCCGCGCGGGCGCGTGCTCGACGTCGGCTGCGCGGCGGGCTACTTCCTGCGCGTCGCGCAGCAGCACGGGCACGACGTACACGGTGTCGAACTCTCGCCGGCGATCGCGCACGAGGCCGTGACCGCGCTCGGCGCCGATCGGGTGTTCGTCGGCACGCTGGACGAGGCGATCGCCGCGCGCGGATGGCAGCCCGGGTCGTTCGACGCGATCACGATGTGGGACGTCGTCGAGCACATCCCGGATCCGCAGAGCGTGCTGCGACGCGTTCGCGAACTGCTCCGCCCTGGGGGCCGCTTCCTCCTCGAGACGCAGAACGTGGAGTCGCGATGGGCGCGCCTGCTCGGCCGGCGCTGGCACCACTACAAACACGACGAGCACCTCTACCACTTCGCACCGGGGACGGTGCGCCGCCTGCTCGACGAGTGCGGCTTCCGCGTGCTGACGCTCGGCTCCGCCTACGCGGGCAAGTACGTGTCGTTCGCCTTCCTGGCGGAACGCGCAGGTCGCTTCGGCGCGATCGCGGCGCTCCTGGCGAAGCCGCTCGCGCTGCTGAAAGGCGTCAGCCTCTACGTCAACCCGCACGACGAGATCATCGTCGTATCGGAACCAAAGTGAGCAGCGGCGCCGGCTGGCCGACGGTCACTTCGGCGGCTTGGGATTCTTGTCCACGACCTGCGAGCCGACGGCGGCCTTGAAGTCGTAGCGCTTCTCGAGCGCTTCCTGCGTGAACGCCTGGTCGAAGCAAGCGTAGGCCTGCTGCGTCGAGACGTTGTAGAGACCGGCGAGCGATCGCGCAGCGGCGAACTCACGCCGCGTCAGGTCCACGACGCCGAGCGGCTCGACCTTCGTGCACGCGGCGAAGCACCACCGACGATTCGTCGGGTCCTGCAGCACCGGCGTGACCTCGTTCTCCTTCAGCTCCGAGTGCAGCCGGAACAGGAAGACGACGGTCGGGTCGTACGCCTTGTCGAAGCGCGGTCGCTTGGACAGATCGCGCGGGAACGGGCCGAAGTCGGCGACGGTGAAGCCGGCGTCGGCAGCCGCCGCATCCATCACCTCGCGATAGAACTTCTTCGCCTCGTCGGCGACCTCCGTCTCGATGGCCTTGCCGACCTGCGCTTCGAACTCGGCGCGCTTGCCGTCCTTGCCCTGCAGTTCGGCGCGAAGCGCTTCGAGCTTCCTCTGCCAGGCCGAGTACGCGAGGGTGCCGGGCTCGCGTTCGGCGAGCGTCTTCTCGGCTTCCGCGATCGCGGCCTGCGTCGTCCGTTCCCACTCGGCGAGCTTGCCGTCGATGCGCTCGGTCTTCTTGCCCTCGATCTCGTTCACCTTGTCGGGCATCTTCGCCTTCGCCAGACGCAGCAGCGCCTCTTCGAAGACCTTCTTCTTCGCCTCGCCTTCCGCCTTCGCCTTCTCGGCGTAGTAGGCGTCCTCGGCCAGCGGCTTCAGCTTGTCCCACGGCTTCAACGGGAGCGGATCCACGTTCGTCGCCTGGTAGAGAGCGACGGCCTTCGTCGTGCGGATCGGCATGAAGGACATGTCGCCCTTGTTGCGCAGGCCGGCTGCCTGGGCCGACTGCGCCCACTGCCCGAGTCCGAGATCGGCGGCGTCGAGGTCCTTCAAGTCGTCGGGGCTGCGAAGGCCCGTGTGGGGCTTCACGACGAAGCCGGCCTTGTCCTTCGTGACGTCGCGGAACGCAGCGCCGAAGTCGAACGCGGAACGCGCTTCCTGCACGGCCTTCGTCGCGGCCTCGGCGGCGGTACGCCGCGGCGCGACATCCTCTTCGGCCTTGCGCAGGGCTTCCTTCAGATCCGCGTCGTCGGGCTTCGCCGACAACTTCGCCATCGCCTCCTTGACGGCGCGTTCGGCTTCGCCGAGCGCCTTCTGTTCGGCCTGCAGCGCTTCGTTCGGCGCCTTCATCGCTTCCGTCAGGCGCTCGTTGACCTGCTTCAGGACGTGGTTCATCACCTGCTCGGCCTGCAGGATTCGCAGGACCTCGGGCTTCACGTCCGCGAGTGGCTTGAACTCGTCCTTGCCGTCGATCTTCCAGCGCGTCGCCTTCTCGCGATCGTAGTTGGCGAGGATCTCGTCCTCCGGCGGCGCAAAGTCCTTCAGGACATCGGCCCACTGGGCGGGATCGAACTGGCCGTCGGCGAGCAACACGGCGCCGAAGAGCAGCTCCACCCGGTTCGGGTCGTAGGCCTGCATGCGACGCTTCTCGGCCTCGGACTTGCCGTCGAGCCACTTCCGGAGGTCGTCTTCACTGACGCCGCCTGCGGCCTTGAACGCCTGCTCCGCGACCTTCTCGTCGAACGACGCGACGCGCAGCGTGATCTTCTCGCGATCGGCGAGGAGCCGCTCGATCACGAGGCTGTCGGAGTCGTCCAGGGCCAGCGTCTGCAGCCGCACGTAGTTGCCGATCCGCATGCCTTCGCGCATCACATCGCGGCACTGCGCAAGGGACGGGAAGCCCTTCAGCACGGCGAATTGAACCGCCGACTCGATCTTGAGCTGGCTGCGCATCGAGTCGATCGCGCGATCGACCTCCTCGAACGAGACGTCGATGCCTTCGGCGATCGCGGCGCGCCGCAGGATCGCGAGGTTGCTTCCGAGGGCGCTCGAACCGCCTTCGCCAGGGCTCAGCATCGGCAGCACGGTCGTGAGCGCGGAGCCCGAGTTGCCCATGTTGCGCGCCAGGATGTCGCCGTAGCGGTAGTCGTCCGGGGTGAGTTCGACGCGACTGCCGCCCACCGCGATGGTCGGCATCGGCACGGTCGCATGGAACAACTCGCCCACGACCGACAGCATCTGCCCCGTGATGGAGAACGTGAGGAGCGTGAACAGGCCGGCCGTGTACAGGAGCTTCTTCTGGTGGCGGCGGAAGAAGCCGTAGACGCCGCTGTACTCGTCGCCGTGCGGGTCGGTCGGCTTTTGGGGGACTGCAGGTTGCACTGGGTTCGTCGCCATGGGCGGAAGGGTCGGAGCTTACTGTCCAGGACGACGACCGCATGCGTTCGCCCCCCGGATTCGTTGGCCGGGGATCAGCGAAGCGGAATGGCCTCGGCCGTGAGAAGGATCGGGATGCCGTCGAGAATCGGATACAGCACGCTGCCATCGGCCGTTACGAGCCCGCCCGCGATCGCGGAAGGCACCGCAGCACCGGAGCGATTCTTCGCGCGACCCGCCTGGACGGCGGCGTTGACCTGGGCCACTTCGGCCGCGGTCGCTTCGCGCAACGGTTGCCGCGAACTCGGGCAGACGAGCATGGCGAGGAAGCCTTTGTCGATCATGGCTGGCTTGGTGCGGCGACGCTGCGACTCGAACGGGAGGGAGCGAGTCTGGTGAGGGCGGCAGGGATCGAACCTGCGACCTACGGCTTAAAAGGCCGCTGCTCTACCGGCTGAGCTACGCCCCC
>CAZIFB010000076.1:0-18910 GCA_964538915.1 uncultured candidatus Brocadiaceae bacterium
CCTCGAGCAGGCGGACGGCACCGCGTGGATGGCGTTCTACTGCGCGACGATGCTGAGCATCGCGATCGAACTCGCGTGCCACGATCCGGCGTACGAAGACGTCGCGTCGAAGTTCTTCGAGCACTTCGTCGCGATCACGCACGCGATGAACACGCTCGGCGGCAGCGGACTGTGGGACACGCAGGACGGCTTCTACTACGACCAGATCCACCTCGGCGGCGACCGCAGCGAACGGCTGCGCATCCGTTCCCTCGTCGGCCTGATCCCGCTGTGCGCGGTCGAAGTGCTGCCGCTCGCGACGATCCGCCGCCTGCACGGCTTCGAGAAACGCCTCCGGTGGTTCCTGGCGAACGAACGCGATCTCGCTCAGCACGTGAGTTTCGGCGGGTCCGGCGACGAGACGTCGGCGCTGCTCGCGATCCCGTCGCGCGACCAGCTCGAGCGCGTGCTGAAGCACCTGCTCGACGAACGCGAGTTCCTGTCGCCGTACGGCGTGCGGTCCCTGTCCGCGGTGCACCGCGAGAAGCCCTTCGTGTTCACCGTCGACCACCAGCAGTACCGCGTCGACTACACGCCGGGCGAGAGCACGACCGCGATGTTCGGCGGCAACAGCAACTGGCGCGGTCCGATCTGGCTGCCTCTCAACTACCTGCTCATCGAGGCGATCGAACGCTACGGCCGCTTCTACGGCGACGAGCTGAAGGTCGAGTGTCCGACCGGGTCCGGCCGGATGTGCACGCTGCAGCAGGTCGCCGACGAGCTGTCGCAGCGGCTCACGCGCATCTTCCGCCGCGGCGAGGACGGCAACCGCCCGTTCGCCGGCGGCGACCGGCGGTTCGCCGACGATCCGCACTGGCGCGACCTCGTGCTCTTCCACGAGTACTTCCACGGCGACACCGGGCGCGGCTGCGGTGCGTCGCACCAGACGGGATGGACCGCGCTCGTGACGCGCTGCTTCGGGGAGAAGCGCGGCGAAACGGCGCACGACGCCTGACCGCCGCCGCTACCGCCGCCGTTCCTGTTCGCTCTTCTGTTGCTCGGCGTGCCGCGCGTCGAGGTCCGCCAGCATCTGCACGAGCGCCTGCGAATCGATCGGCACCGTGACGGTGCGGGGCGCGGCGCTGTCGGCCTCCAGGTCGAACGTGCCGAGCGTCAGCGAAGCCTGCGCGGTGCGTTCGCTCGCCGTCGCGTGCGCGCGGAGCACGATCTCGTACTTGCCGCTCTTCATGATCGGTACCTCGACGGTGTCGCTCGCGCCGAGCCATGCGCCGCTGCTCTTGCCGAGGTCCCATCGCGCGAAGCCGAAGCGTTCGCCCGAGCGCTGGTCGGTGCCCTGCAGCGACTCGGGCATGCCCGTCGCTTCCGTGAGGATCACGGAGATCCGGACGCGCCGCGTCGGGCCGCACAGCGCGCGGGCGCCCGGCACGTCGACGATCGCCGGCCGCAGCACCTGCAGCACGACGTCGTGGTCGCCGGGTCCGAGCGTGGTGCGTTGCGGCGCGATGCCGCGGCCGAAGAACGTGACCTCCGCGATCGCGGACGGGGACAGGATCTCGGCGCGGCCGGAGCGCCAGCGGAACGCCGCTTCGACGGGCTGTCCGTCGGTGTTCGCCGTGCGCAAGAGGATCGGGCCGTCGACCGCGATCGGGATGCCACGCGGATCGACGGCGCGCAGCCGGTAGCGCTGGATCGCGTCGCGCAGGTCGATCTCGTCGAGCCGGCGGTCCTCGGTTTCGCCCGGGACGACGAACACGTCGGGGATCGTGACCAGCGGCTTCGTGACGTTGCGCAGCATCACGAGCGCGTCGTAGCGACCCGGGCGCAAGGGTTCGACGCGGAACCGGCCGCCGCCGCGCCGGCCGAGGTCGGTGCGGCGTGTTTCACGTTCGCGCAGCGTCTCGTCGAACGGCTGCAGCACGAGCGACGCAGCGCCGTCCGGGATCCAGTCCGGCAGGATCGCGCGCCCGCGCACGATGCCGCAGCGCAGGATGCAGATCCGGAGGCGCTGGCCCGCGGTCTGCAACGGCACACTGTCGGCGAAGTGCAGGTCGGAGTCGGCACGCACCCGCAGCGTGAGCGGTGGCATCTGGCCGAAGAACGTGAACGAGCCGTCGGCGCCGCTCCGTGTGACCTGGTGCGGCACGTCGCGCCACGGCGGCGGCGCGTTCGGAGGCGCGCCGGGTGCCTGCGGCGTGAGGCGCTGCACACGTACGTCGGCGTTCGCGACGGGTTCGCCGCGGTCGTCGACGACGATGCCCTGAGCGAGCACCGGCAGTTCGGTCAGCACGATGTCGCCGAGTTCGACGCGGTGCCCCGGGTCGAGGTCCGGGATGCGGATGCGTGCCCCGAGTTCGCGCGTCGGCTGGTCGCTGCCGGCGGGGCCGGTGTGCCGGATGTCGAACGCGAAGTCGCTCGTGCCCGGACGGCCGGCGAGCACGAGGTCGAAGCGCCCGTCGGCGATCGTGTGCAGCACGACACGCTGGCCGTCGTTCTCGCCGCGCATGAGTGCGGCGCGGATGGGGGCTGCGCCGACGGGCGAACCGTCGGTGAACAGCACGCGACCGGCGACGACGACCTGGTGCGGCGCCGGGGCGAGCAGGCGGCGCGAGTCCGTGCCCGGGGTTCCGGGCCCCGCGACGACAGCCAACGCCGCGCGCCGGTCGTAGTCGAACTTCGCGGACAAGCGTACCTGCGGCGCGAACGCGATCCGACCGATCTCGACCGCCTCGGGGCCGACGGGCTTCTGCACCGACTGGCTGAGCACGCCGCTCGCGATTCGCAGAGGCTGGTCGATGCGCGGCTGCGGGTCCGGCACCGCGGTGATCGTCGCGGGCGACAGCAGGGGCGTGCCGGCGTGGTCGGTCAGCTGCACCTGGAGGCTGCCGAGAGCGGGCACGAAGAGAACGACTGGGTCGCGCGCGGCCGGACGGCCGTCGAACGCCGCCATCGCCGGTTCGGCGCTGGCGACCAGGGCGATCGCGACGAACGCCTCGACCTTGGTCTCGCCGTTCGCGGGCGCCGGCAGTCCCTGCCGGACGAGCTGGAAGTGCGGCACGGTCGCAGCACCGTCGGTGTCGGTTCGACCGTCCCAGATGCGGCGCGCGTCCTCGCCGAGGAACCCCTGATGCAGCGCGAACGGCACGCCGGGCGCCGGCCGATCGTCCTTCGTGCGTGTGGCGATCCGGAGCGTCTCGTCGGGCAGCAGCGCGAGGACGACCGGGCGTTTGCCGCGGCTCGTCGCGAAGGCGAACTCGTCGCCCGAGCGGGCGGACACCAGCCAGCCTTCCCGCGACGGCGGGAGCGCCACCTTACCGTCCGCCGCGGTGCGTACCCGCTTGCCCCAGGTCTCGGGCCACGTCGTTCGCGGTGCGCTGCCGCCGCGGTTCCTGGTCTCGCCGTCGCGATGCGTCAGGAAGAAGACGTCGGCGTCCGCGACCGGTTCGTTGAGCGGGCCGCGCACGACCCGCACGAGGGGGCCGTCGTCCGGCGCGACATCGCCGGCGACGACGGTACGTTCCGCGTCGGCTTCTTCGTCGGGGGCCGCGGTTTCGTCGTGGGATGCGACAGCGTCCGGCGCAGTCGCGTCGAGCGCATCCGCCGTGGCCGGATCCGCGGTCTCGCCGAGCGGTGCGGGATCCTCGCTCGCGGACGGCGGTGGAGCGACTGGATCGTCGCCGCGCAGCAGCAGGACACCGGCAACCAGGGCCCCGATCAGTCCGAGCAACAGCAGCACGATCGGGAGCCGGTGCATGGTTCGTCTCGGAAGTCCAGTTCTACGGGATCGACGGGTCCGTTGCGAAGCGGTCGCGCGGTCGCGGTCTTCGATCGTGGGTCAGGTCGACGACGCGGAAGTGCCGATGATGTGGGGGAACGGGGACCGGTGCATTGCCCTCGCGCATGCTCCTCCTACGATGCGGCGCCGACCCGCTTTGCGAGGCAAACCCTGGTGACGACCCGACGACCCTTCCTGTCCGCGCTGCGCGCCACCCTCGGTCTCCTCCTGCCCGTCCTCCTGGTCGCGTGCGGGAGCTTCGAGGACAAGCGCATCCGTGAGCTGATGGTCGAGAAGGGCTTCGGCACGCGCGCCGCCGGCGACGCGCGGCACGAGAACTACGTCAGTGGCCGCGACCAGATCCAGTTCCTGGTGCCGCCCACGGCCCTGGCACAGGACGGCGCCGAGCGCCTGGCGGAACTGACGGCAGTGCAGCCGGTCGGCATCGACGGCACGGTCTTCATCCCGTACGTCGGGCCGGTCTACGTGCTGGGCAAGACCGAGGCCGAGTTGTCGACACTCGTTTCGACGCAGCTGCGGTCCGTGCTGACGTTTCCGGTCGACGTGCAGGCGCGCATCCTGTTCAACCCGGCCGCGAAGTACTTCTACGCGGTCGGCGAGGTGGGGCTTCGGGGGCGCATCCCGCTCGAGACGGACATGACGCTGTGGGACGCGATGTTCGTCGTGAACTGGACGCCCCTCGCGAACATCGGCCGCGTCTACCTGATCCGGCCCGATGCGGAGCACCCGCTGGTCATGGACGTGAACTTCCGCGAGATGGTCGTCAGCGGCCTGACCCAGTCGAACTTCGCGGTGCGCGAACGCGACGTGCTCTACGTGCCGCCGACGTTCCTCGGCCTGATCGCGCGCCTCTTGGCGCGTGTCCTCGAGCCGGTGCGCGTCGCGGTGGTCACGGTCATCGGCGTTGCGCAGATCCGCACCGCGTACGAGTTCGCGACGGGCAACGACAACAACGTGTACTTCCGCTTCTGATGACGACGAGCCGCGGATCCCGGATCGGCACGGCGCCCCGCCGCGGGCAGGTCGGTGCATGACCACGCTGGACGTCCCGCAGATCTCGCTGCAGCGCTACGTCGAGCTGTTGAAGCGGCGGCGGTGGCAGGTGATCCCCGTGTCGCTGCTCGGGCTCCTGATCGGCGGCATCGTCGCGTTCTTCATCCCGCGCTACTACGTCGCCGAGACGCTGATCCAGCACCAGGCCGTGCCCGGAAAGATGATGGCGAACGCCGACGATCCGTTCCACTCGATCGTCGAGAGTGCGTACTGGACCATTCCGCTCGCGGTGACGAAGGCGATGGAGGAGTTGAAGTGGCCCGAAGCGAAGGCGACGGGCTACGAACTGCAGGAGAACGAGCGTGCGGTCCGTTCGCGACTCGGCATCTACGACATCAACCAGGGACAGCCGAACCGCCGCGACTACGCGCAGATCCGCATCACCTTCAAGGACCGCGATGGCCCGCGGTCCGCGGCGTTCCTCAACATGCTGGTCAAGGTGTGGATCCAGAAGCGGATCGACGAGCTGCGCCAGCCCGCCGAAGACGACCGCGCCGCCGCTGCGGAGCGGGTGCGGGCGCTGCGCCGCAGCCTCGACGAGCTGACCGTCGAGAAGCAGCTGATCGAGCGCCAGTTCGGGATCGACCCGACCATCCCCGAGAACTTCCTCTACACGCGGCTGAAGGAAGAAGCGGATGCGCAGGCGGAACTGCGTCGGCGACGCGACGACACCGAGCGTGCCGTGGCGGTGATGGAACTGGCGCTCGCGTCCGACCGCGAGAAGCACGATGGCATGCCGCTTCGCGTGAAAGAGGACCCGGCCGTGCTGATCGAACTGGTCGCCAAGAAGCCCGACGGCCCGCGGCTCGCTGCCCAGCTGATCTACTTCCAGAACCAGCTCGCGAACTTCCAGCCCGGGACCGGGCCGTATGCGGAGGCGCAGCGAAACCTCGCCGCGACCGAGGCCAGGTTGCGGGCCCTGATCGCGGATCGCGACGTCGACGCCGAGGGATTCATTCCGAACCCCGCGAAGGAGGCCCTGGGCAAGGCGATCGTGGTCGCCGCCGAGCTGGTCGCCGCGAAGAAGGCCGAACTCGAGATCATGAACGGGCAGGTCGCGGCCGAAGAGCGGCGCGTCGTCACGCTGTCCGAGGGCTACGCGAAGTACCAAACGACGCGCCTCGACCTCGCCGAGATCGAGAAGGACTATGGCGCGGCACAGGCCGAACTGCGGAGCGCGGAGGCCATGCTGACGAGCCTCGGCAAGGAGAAGCCGGTGCGCCAGTCGTACGAGGCGAACGCGCCGCCGCGTCCGACCGATCCGAGCATCCTCCTGGTCTCGCTGCTGGGCTGCGTTCTCGGGCTCGGATTCGCCGTGGGCATGATCCTGCTGCTCGACGTCGTGCAGGGCACGTTCAAGACGATCGACGAGGTCGAGCGCGGTCTCCCGGTGCCGGTGCTCGGCGGCATGAGCCACCTGGAGACGGATTTCGAGCGCGAGACCGTGGCCCGGAAGCGCCGCCGCGTGTCGCTCGCCGCCGCCGCGTTCCTCTTCTTGTGCGTCGCGGTGGTCACGATCTTCTACGTCGACGCGACGCGGTTGCCGCCGTTCGTGCGCGACCTGCTCGCGCTGCTGCTCGGCAGGACGTGAGAGTCGCGCCGTGAGCTACCGCGACATCGCCGTCATCCTGGTCGTGCTGCTCACGCTGCCGTCGAGCTTCCGGCGGCCGTTCATCGGGCTCCTCGTGTTCAGCTGGCTCGCCTACATGCGGCCGCAGGACCTGTGCTGGGGCATGGCGCGCACGATGCGACTGTCGTTCGTCGTGGGCCTCGCGATGGTGGTCGGCTGGTGGGCGAACGAACGCGGTCAGCGGCCGTTCGCGAGGTGGGACTTCCGCAGCCACGCGATGCTCACCCTCGGTGTGCTGGTCGCGGTCAGCTACGCCTTCGCGACCACGCACGACGAGTACACCAACTCGTACTTCTTCGAGTACCTGAAGATCCTCGCGATCGCACTGTTCACTTCGGGCCAGATCGATTCGCGGCAGCGGTTGCGGGCGATCCTCTGGACCATCGCGCTGTCGCTCGGGTTCTTCGGCATCAAGGGCGGCCTGTTCGGCCTGCTCACGGGCGGTGCGAAGATCATGCGCGGCCCCGGCGGGATGCTCGAGGACAACAACGACTTCGCGCTCGCCCTGGTGATGAACGTGCCGCTGCTCTGGTACCTCGGTGTGTCCGAGAAGACCAAGCGCTTCGTGCTTCGCGGCACCCAGGCGGCCGCGTTCCTCACGGTGATCGCGATCGTGCTGACGCAGAGCCGCGGCGGCTTCCTCGCGCTCTGCATGACCGGTCTCTGGATCGCGTGGCGCTCGGGAAAACTGATCCGCGCGATGGGCGTGCTGCTGCTGCTCGGTGCGATCTTCCCGTTGGTTGCGCCGCAGGACGTGCTCGATCGACTGTCGACGATCGGCAACACGAAGGAGTCGTCGGCCAACGCGCGCTTCACCGCGTGGGCGACGGCGTGGCGCATGATCCAGGACAACCCGGTGCTGGGCGTCGGCATGCGCAACTTCAAGACGCGCTACCCGGACTACGCCGACGTGCAGAGCATTCGCGCCAACTCGTCGTACGTCGCGCACAACAGCTATCTGCAGATCTGGGCGGAGAGCGGCACGCTCGCGTTCATCGTCTACCTCGCGCTGCTGTTCTCGGTGTTCGTCGTCTGCCGGCGCGTGTACCGCATCGGCAGGAGTCGACCCGATCTCGCGTGGATCGCCGACTACGCGCGGATGATGGAGGCGACGACGATCGGCTTCCTCGTGGGCGCGTTCTTCCTGAATCGCGGCCACTTCGATCTCGTCTACCACTGGCTGTCGCTCGTCACCGCGCTCGCGGCCGTGGCCTGGTCGATCTACGCGAAGGCGCCCGCGGTCGCGGCGGCGAAGGCGGGGCGGCGTGCGATCGCCGTGCGGTGGCGGTCGCCGACCGCCGGATCGGCGATCGCGGCGGGCTGGCGGCGACCGGGGCGGTGGCGCTGATGTGCGGGATCGCCGGAGTCTTCGCCGACGAGGCGCAACGGACGATCGACGAGGAGATGGTGCGCCGGATGACGCGGCGCATCGCGCACCGCGGTCCCGACGGCGAGGGTCTCCGTGCGGGGCCCGGCTACGTGTTCGGCCATCGGCGGCTCGCGATCGTCGACGTCGCGACGGGACAGCAGCCGATGGGGCTCGCCGACGCGTCGGTGTGGGTCACGTTCAACGGCGAGATCTACAACCACGAGGATCTGCGCACCGAGCTCGAAGCGCGTGGTGCCGTGTTCCGCACCCGCAGCGACACCGAGGTGCTGCTGCACGGCTACCGCGCGTGGGGTACCGGCCTCGCGGCGCGGCTGCGCGGCATGTTCGCGTTCGCCATCGTCGACGAAGGCCGGCACGAGATGTATGCGGCGCGCGATCGGCTCGGCAAGAAGCCGTTCTACTGGTCGCAGCGGGACGGGCTCTTCGGTTTCGCGAGCGAGCTGAAGGCGCTGCACGAGTTCGGGATCGACCGCACGATCGTGCCCTCGGCGATCGGCCGGTTCCTCGCGCTGCGCTACGTGCCCGACCCGGACACGGTGTTCGCCGGTGTGCACAAGCTGCCGCCCGCACACTGGTGCCTCGTGCGCGGCGGCCGTGTGACGACGCAGCGCTACTGGCGGCTCGAGTTCGCGCCGCAGGAGCAGTCGCGCGAAGGACACGAGGAACGTGTGCTGTCGCTGCTCGACGAAGCGGTGCGGATCCGCCTGATGGGGGAAGTGCCGCTGGCCCCGTTCCTGTCCGGGGGCATCGACAGCTACGCGATCGTCGACTCGATGACCCGCACGCTCGGTCGGTCGGTGCAGGCGTGCACGATCGGATTCCCGGACCCGGCGTTCGACGAACGCGCCGAGGCGCGCGAGTCCGCGGCGGCGTGCGGCGCATCGCTGGTCGAGGAAGTGCTCGAGCCCGCCGCGCTGCTGGACCTCGACTGGTTCGCGGACACGTTCGACGAGCCGTTCAGCGACAGCAGCGCCGTGCCGACGCACCACGTGAGTCGGCTCGCGAGGCGCCACGTCACGGTGGCACTCGCTGGCGACGGCGGCGACGAGGCGTTCGCGGGCTACCGCCGGTACGTCTTCGACGTCCGCGAGAACGCGGTGCGGCGCTGGCTGCCGCGTGCGGCGTGGCGCGCGCTCGGGGCGGTCTATCCGAAGGCGGACTGGCTGCCGCGCTGGATGCGCGCGCGGCGCACGTTCCAGAACCTTGGCTCTTCTCCGGCGGTCGCCTACGCACGCTCGGTCAGTGCACACGTGCCGGAGGAAGTCTTCGCGGTGCTGCGCCCCGAGCACCATGCCGCGGTCGGCGACCCGCACGCTCCCGTGATCGCGGCGTACGAAGCGGCTGCCAAGGCGGGCGTCGTGTCGCCGCTGCACCGCGCCGTCGCCGCCGACCTCGAGACATGGCTCGCGGGCGACCTGCTCGTGAAGGCGGATCGGGCGTCGATGGCGGTCGGCCTCGAAGTGCGGGCGCCGTTCCTCGACCACGTGCTGCTCGAACACGCCGCGCGCATCCCTGCTGCGTGGCAGACGGAGAGCGGTCGCACGAAGGCGTTCCTGCGCCGCTGCCTTCGCCGGCGGCTCCTCCCGAGCGCACTCGCGCGCAAGAAGAAGGGGTTCTCGGTGCCGCTGCGGACGTGGTGCAGGCAGCAGGTCGGCGACGCGGTCGAGGCGGTGCTCGGCGAACGCCGCCTCGGAGAGTGGATCGACCCCGAAGTCGTTCGGCGCCTCCTCGCACGGCACCGCGCGGGCACCGGCGATCACGGCGAGATGCTGTGGGCGGTGTTCGTGCTGTCGCGCTTCCTGCAGAGGTGGTGCGCATGAAGCGCATCGTCACGTTCACGAACCTCTTCCCGTCGTCGGTGATGCCGACGCACGGACTGTTCGTTCTCGATCGCATGCGGCGAGTCGCTGTGGCCACCGGGTTCGCGTGGGAGGTCGTGGCACCGGTGCCGGAGGTGGCGTGGTTCGTGCGCGGCGGGGTCTTCCGGCGATGGGCGCAGGTGCCGCGCGAGGAGACCTTCGACGGCGTCCGCGTGCACCATCCGCGTTACCGCCACTGGCCGGGCCTGTCGCTGCGTCGCCAGTCCGGCGCGATGGCGATCGGCGCGCGTGCGGTGGTGGAGCGCCTCGCCGCCGACGGGCCGATCGTCCTCGACGCGCACTACCTGTGGCCCGACGGCGTCGCGGCGGCCGAACTCGCGGCCAACCTCCGTGTGCCGTTCGTCCTCACCGCGCGCGGCTCGGACCTGAACGTGATCGCGAACGACCCGTTCGTGGCGCAGCGCATCGCCTCGACCGCGCCGCGTGCCGTTGCGTGCTGCGCCGTGAGCCGCGCGCTCGGCGACCGCTTCGCCGCGGTCGCGAAGCTGCCGCGCGAGCGCATCGCCGACGTTCGCAACGGCGTGGATCTCGAACGCTTCCGCCCGGGAGATTGTGCGGAGGCGCGCCGCCGGCTCGGCCTCCCGGCGACCGGGCGGTTCCTGCTGGGCGTCGGACGTCTGGTTCCCGGCAAGGGATTCGACGTCGCAGCGAAGGCGCTGGGATCGCTGCCGGCGGACGTGTCCCTCGTTCTCGTCGGCGACGGACCGGAACGTGCGTCGATCGCCGAGATCGCCGGGGATCGTGTGCGCTTCCTCGGCGCGTTGCCGCCCGATCGGGTCGCCGACGCGTACCGTGGCGCAGACCTGTTCGTGCTGCCGAGCGAACGCGAGGGCTGGCCGAACGTCGTCACCGAGGCCCTCGCGTCGGGGCTTCGCGTCGTCGCGACGCGCGTCGGCGGGATCCCCGAGATCCTCGGTGCTGCATCGCCGGGCACCGAACCGGATCCGCGCCTTGGATCGCTCGTGCCGGCGCGGGACGGCGATGCATTCGCGAAAGCGGTCGTCGCGGCGCTGGAGCGGCCTGCGGAGCCCGGCGCGGTGCGGGCGTTCGCCGAACGGTACGGCTGGGACGAGCCGGTTCGCTTCCTGGCGGCGACCTTCCGCCGCGCGCTCGGAGGCGACGCGCCGTGAACGGCCCGTACCGCGTGCTCTACCACCATCGCATCCGCGCCGACGACGGCCAGGCGGTGCACGTCCGCGAAGTGATCGGCGCGCTGCGCCGCGCGGGACACGCGGTGGAGGAGTGCGCGCTCGTGCCGAAGGCGGCGGCGGTCGCAGCGGCCTCCGCGACGCCGGCGGAGCGTCGGCCGTCGTTCTGGCAACGGCTGTCGTTGCCGCGGACCGCCGTCGAGGTGCTCGAGATCCTGTACGATCGCCGCGGGCGCACGATGCTGCGGGAGCGCGCGCGCACGTTCGCTCCGCACTTCGTGTACGAACGGCACGCGCTGCACTGCCGCAGCGGGCTCGACGTCGCGCGCGAGTTCGGCGTGCCCTTGCTGCTCGAAGTGAATTCGCCGATGGTCCTCGAGATGGAGAAGCTCGGCAGCCTGCGCTTCGGTCGGCGGGCGCGTCGGACCGAGCGTGCCGTGCTGGGCGGTGCGGACGCAGTGCTCGCCGTCACGCAGGTGCTCGCCGACATGCTCGTGGAGGCCGGTGCGCCGCGGGACCGTGTGCACGTGATCGGCAACGGCGCCGATGCCGAGCGCTACGGCGGCGAGGCACGTGCGGCGGCCGCGGCCGTACGCGCCAGGTGGAGGTTGCCCGCGGACGCGTTCGTGCTCGGCTTCGTCGGCTACATGCGCCCGTGGCACCGTCTGGATCTCGTGGTCGAGGCGATGGCGGCGCCGGCGCTCCGTTCGGTCGTGCTCGTGCTGATGGGGCGAGGCCCCGCGCTCGGTCCGCTGCGGGACCTGGCGGTCGCCCGCGGCGTAGGCGATCGCGTGCTGGCACTCGGCGACGTGCCACCGGAGCTGCTGCCCGCGCACCAGATCGCGTGCGACGCGGCGCTCATCCCTGCGATCAACGACTACGCGTCGCCGCTGAAGCTGTTCGACGCGCTGGCAGCGGCGGTGCCGGTGCTCGCGCCCGACCAGCCGAACCTGCGCGAGAACGTTCGCGACGGCGAGACGGCGCTGCTGTTCCCGCCCGGCGACGCGGCCGCACTGTCCGCGCGCCTGCTCCGATTCGTGCAGGATCGTTCCTTCGCGGCCCGGATCGGGGCAGCCGGTCGCCGGGCGCTCGACGAGAACCGTTGGACGTGGGCAGGCAATGCGGAGCGCATCGCGCGCGTGTACGCCTCGCTGCCGCGGAGGCGCGAGTGAACGCGGTCCTCGCCGTCTTCCTGCCGCTGGCGATCGCCTACGCCACCGCGCTGTGGTGGTGTGTCGAACGCTGGAACGCGCCCACGCAGTACTTCGCCCACGGGTGGCTCGTTCCGGTCGTCGCAGCCGCGGTGGTGTGGTCGCGCCGGCGGGTGTGGCGTACGGCGGCGGCGTCGCCCGACTCCCGCGGCTGGTGGTTGCTCGGCCCGGCCCTCGCACTGCACGCATTCGGGTTGCTGCTGATGGTGGACTCGTGGTCGGCGGCGAGCCTCGTTCTGGCGGTGCCGGGCGTGTGCCTCCTCGTGTTCGGCGGAGCCCGGATGCGCGGCTTGTGGCCGGTCGTCGGCCTCGTGTTCTTCTTCGTGCCGTTGCCGATCTTCGTCGAGGGGCGCATGGCGTTCGTGCTGAAGGAGATCGCCGTGAACGGCGGCGCGTCCCTCGCGAACCTGCTCGGAGCCGACGTCGTGCGAACGTCCGACAGCCTGCGGCCGAACGGCGCCTCGTCGGGGCTCTACGTCGCGGATGCGTGCAGCGGGCTGCGGTCGCTGTTGTCGATGCTGATGCTCGCGTGGTGCATCGCGTTCTTCACGGGGCCGGCGGGCGCCGTCCGCCGTGCGGTGCTCCTGCTGGCCGCCGCGCCCGTCG
This sequence comes from uncultured candidatus Brocadiaceae bacterium, assembly GCA_964538915.1. Classification (GTDB taxonomy): domain Bacteria; phylum Planctomycetota; class UBA1135; order UBA1135; family UBA2386; genus JAEUHQ01. The sequence goes on from CAZIFB010000076.1 coordinate 12,712, forward strand.
CGATCGCGGCGAACGTCGTGCGCATCGCGCTGCTCTGCCTGTTCGCGCGGTGGTTCGGCGTTCCGTTCGCCGAGGGCACGGGCCACTCGCTGGCGAACGTCGCGGAGTGGATCGCGGACCTCGCGGTGCTGGTGGCGCTCGACAGCCGCCTCCGGCGCGGCGTTGCTCCCGCCGCAGCGGCCCCGGCGTTGCCGCGGATACCCGCGGCCCAGGACCTGCGCCGCGTCGCCGTGGTCGTGTGGGTGCTAGCCGGCCCGCTGTTCTGGCTCGGGATCCATCGGCCGTTCACCGACGGTCACGGCCGCGCCGAAGGGCTGCCCGCCGTCGTCGGCGCGTGGGCGGTCGTGCCGCGCTCGGCGTCGGCGGAGGCCCGATTCCAGCGGAACCTGCCGCAGTGGTGGGACCTGCTCGGAACCCGCGACTTCGTGTGGCGACACTACCGCTCGACGGACCGCCACTCGGTGCAGCTCGTCGGATTGTTCCACGACACGAACTGGAAGAGTGTGCACCCGCCGCGGATCTGCATCGAGGGAAGCAACATGGACATCGAGCGCGACGACCTCGTGGCGGCGCCCGGGCTCGGGCCCGGCGCGACGGCGAGTCGCATCGTCGCGCGCAGCCGCACGAAGGGGCAGCGCTTCGTCACGCTCAGCGTGTTCGGAACGAGCGCGTGGACCTCGGGCAGCTACGCCGAGTTCTTCTGGCACCACCTGCCGCGGGCGTTGCTGCGCCGCAGTGAGTCGGGCTACCTGCTGCGCGTCGAGTCGCCGATCGAAGCCGGTGAATCGGACGACGCCGCGGAGGCTCGGTGCGCCGAGTTCCTCGGGCTGATCGTGCCGGCGGCGATGGAGATGGTGCGATGACGACGAGCCATGCCCTGTCCGTCGACGTGGAGGACTGGTTCCAGGTCCTCAACATGGCGCACGTGATCGATCGCTCGACGTGGGACCGGTTGCAGCTTCGTTGCGGCGACGCGACGAAGCGGCTGCTCGATCTCTTCGCGCAGCGGAACCAGCGCGCGACGTTCTTCTTCCTCGGCTGGATCGCCGAACGACTGCCGGACCTCGTGCGGGAGGTCGCGAGCGCGGGCCACGAGATCGGCAGCCACGGCTACGACCACCGGGTCCTGCCCGACCTCGGCCGCGAGGGCTTCGCCGCGGACCTCGAACGCACGGCCGCCGTGCTCGAGCGCACCGGCGGCCGCCGACCGCGCGCGTTCCGCGCCTGCACGTGGTCGATCGGCAGGCGCACTCCGTGGGCGGTCGAGGAGTTGCTGCGCGCCGGCATCACGCTGGACAGTTCGATCCAGCCGGTGCGGCATCCGGACTACGGTGTGCCCGGTGCTCCGACGACGCCGTACCGGCTCGTCGCCGAACGCGGCGAACTGGTCGAGTTCCCGCCGCTCACGTGGGACGTGTTCGGCCGCCACGTGCCCGTCGGCGGCGGCGGCTACCTCCGTCTGTTCCCGCTCGCGCTGCTGCGGGCAGGGCTGCGCCAGAAACAGCGGCTCGGCGTTCCGGGCTGCCTCTACCTGCACCCGTGGGAGGTCGATCCGGACCAGCCGCGGCAGCGGATCGGAGGGCTGCGCGGGTTCCGGCACTACGTGAACCTGCGGCGGACCGCCGGCAAGCTCGACCGGCTGCTGCAGCAGTTCGCGTTCACGTCGCTGTCCGACGCGCTCGCTCAGCGCGGCGCGAGCTGGCTCGCGAAGTTGCCCGCGTTCCGCGCGAACGAGCTCCTCAGGTAGTCGCGAGCGAGTCGTTCGAGGTGCGTGTGGGCCTGGGCGGCGCCCTTGCTGTCGCGGCTCTGGAGGCACGCGAGGGCCAGGAAGTAGAGGTGCCCACCGTCGGCGCGTGCTCCCGCCTTGCTCAGCAGCGATACCGCGTCGTCCGGCTTGCCCGCGCGCAAGTGCGCGACTCCGCGTGCGAACAGGCCTTCGGGGCTGCCGACGAACTCCTTCGGCAGTCCGTCCAGCTTCTGCTGATCGCCCGGTTCGAGGGGGCCCGTGAGCGCAGCGAGCGTCGTGAACGCGAGAGTTTCGTTCGGGTGGTGGATGTGCGCGAGGACACCGCGCAGGTCGGCGATGCCCGCGGCAGCGAGTCCCATGCGCGCGAGCACGATCGCTCGAGCGCGCCACATGGGCACCGATGTCGGCTGGCGCTGCAGGGTCGCATCGATCGCGGCCAGCGTCGCCTTCGTGCCCTTGCCCGCGATCAGCTGCTCGACGGTGTTCTCGAGGTGGCTGTCGTCGTCGCGGCCCGAAGCCACGAGGTCCAGGTGCCCGAACAGCATCGCGAGACGCGCGGAGTCGTCCGTCGCGAGGGCGCCGGCGACGTCGGTGTGAGCGAGCAGGAAGTGCAGCGCGCAGCCGTACGGCCCGTCCTTCAGCACGTGGCGAACGGCCGCGACGCACGCCTCGGGGACCTGCATCTCGCCGCGGTCGACCAGTTTCGAGAGGCGTGCGAACGCGAGCCGACGCATCCGGGAGCGTAGATCGGGGCGGATCGTGGTCGCCGGGCCGTCGAGCACGGCGTCGAGTACGGACCAGACGACGCGGTCGTCGGGCATCGCTTCGAGTGCGGCCAGGTCGACTTCGGGACGGAAGGCGGTGCCCGGGTACTGCTGCCACAGCAGCGCGCGCGACCGGTCCGTGGCGGTTCGATCGGTCCCGGCGGCGACGGCGTTCGTGATGCGCTCGAGGGCCGCGACGGTCGCGATCGTGGATCCGGCGCACGCACCGGTGGCGAGCGCATGGAGCAGTGCGTCGTGACACTCCGGCGCCAGCACGTAGCCGGGCGTGCGGAGCGCGATCGCGAGCTCGCGCCAGAGCAAGGCAGGCCTCGACACCGCGAGTTCCCTGTGGGCGGCGGCAGCTTCCGCGAACCGACCGGCTTCGAGGTAGGCGCGAGCCAGCAGCAGATGCGCGGTCGGCGAATCTGGATCCGCCGCGACGACCTCCTTCGCGCGTTCGACCGCCGGAACGCCGAACCCGTGGCTCGCGAGCATCGTGAGCAGTTCGAGGCGCAGGTCCCGCTGCGGATCGGGCACGTTCGCCCATTCGACCTTGCTCGGCTTGCCGAGGAGCGCGAGGGTCGCGTTCGCGAGCAGATCGGATTCGTCCGCGGCGAGCGCGATCGTGGCGAGGGCTTCGGCCGCGGCGGCGTGGCCACCGATCGCGGCGAGGGCGGCGTCGATCGGTCCCTCGGCGAGGCGGAGCGCCGCGAGAGCGCGATCGTGTCGATCGCTCGCGAGCCAGGCCCGCGCGAGATCGGGCGCCGCTCCTCGGCCGTCGGGGAAGGCGAGCGCTGCGAGCCAGTGTTCCTCCGCGCGCACCAGGTTTCCGTTGCGGGCCGCGAGGCGGCCGGCCAGGGCGTGTGCGCCGCCGTTCCGGGACTCCGGGTCCGCCGCGAGCAGCGCACGAGAACAGACGAGGTAGGCGGTCTGCGGGTGTGTTTCTTCGGCCTCGGCTGCGCACTGCAGCAGGGCCGTCGGGCCGGCGGTGCCGCGCACCTCGAATCGATCGAGCAGGCTCTCGGTGCGCTGCCGGAGTTCTGCGTCCGGGGTCGTGCGCGCTGCGGCAGTGACGAACGCGGCCGCGGCAAGCAGGGCGTCGTCGCTGGTGCGTCCGTCGACGACGGCGCTGGGCGCGATCGACTCCAGCACGCGGGCACACAGCTCGCTGTTGCCCGCCAGTGCCGCTGCGCGCGCGGCGAGCAGCCGCAGGCCGGGCGGTGCGTCGGGGTTGGACAGCACCGGGCGCGCGAAGAAGATCGCCTGCGACTTCGTGTTCGCGAGTGCGGATCGCAGGACCTCTGCCGTGAGCTCGGGGAACGGTGCGCAGAGGGTCAGAGCCCGTCCGAGTACCGGTGCGATCGGTTCGCCGGCGGCGAGGTGGGCCTCGAGGACCTTCCACGCGGTGACGGCGTCGGGAGCAACGCGCTCCGCGAGACGGCGAGCCAGTTCGGCCGCCTGGGTCGCGCGGTTCGTCTTCAGGCAGGCCTCGATCTCGAGCAGGCGCGGCAGCCGTTGTTTCGGGAAGGCCGCGACCGCGAGGCGAGCGCACTCTCGCGCGATGTCGTACTGCGGGAACCCCATCGCCGCCTGGGCGCACTGCAGGTAGCCCATCGGGTTCGCGACGTCGGGAACCACTACGCGCCGCTGGAAGCACTGCTTGAGCAGGGCCTCGCCACCCTGGCCGGCCTGCTGGTCCAGCGCGGTGGTGATCGCGAGTTGCAGGAGGAAGATCGAGCCGTCGTCGGGTGCGAGCTCCGCCGCTTCGGCGAGCACCGCTTGCGCGGGAGGCAGCTTGCCGCTCGCGAACAGATAGTTCGCGAGATCGATGCGCGGGCGCACGTCGTCCGGCCGCGCCTTGATCCAGTCGTTGCGGAGCCCGAGCTCTCCGTCCTCGGAGTTGCCGAGCCCACGCAGCATCTCGATGCGCCACGCGTAGAGGTCGGGCAGCAGGTCGACCTGTTCCGGCGGCTGCGGAGTGATGCGAAGCAGGTTCATCACGTGCCGGAAGACCGCGTCGGACGGGCGGTATTCCTTGCGGAAGCCGTGCGACAACCCGGCGACGAGGAACTGCGGAACGGATGCCTCGAAGCCGCCCTTCTGCAGCGCGACCAGATCCGGCCAGACGCGTTGGATGTTCGCGCGATCGTCGAGGCGCCACGCTGCGTGCACACGTGCAAGCAAGAGGTCGGGTGTTCCCGTGCCGACCGTCTTGCTCTCGATCTGCCGCGCCAGCGCGGCGGACGGAAGCCAGCGATCGGCCAGTGCGAGCACGGCGCCGTAGGCCCGCTTCCGCGCGAGGACCCAGGCAGCGGTGGCACCCACCTCGGCGCACTGCTCGTTCGATTCGAGGCGCCGGTAGATCTCGCTCTGCATCGCGAGGTCGTCGTGGCGACCGGCGGCCGCCCAGGCTGCCGTCACCGTGCGCTGCGCGCGGGTGGGGTGATCGCGGCGAGCGAGGCTGTCGAGCGAGTACCCGAGACCCTCCTGGATGCGCTCCCGGATGGCGCGGACGTCGCGCAGCGTGGCAGGCCAAGTGACCGAGAGCCGGGCGTCGGCGGCGTAGAGTCCGGCGAGAACATCGAGGTTGCGCGTCGCTTCGGGGTCGCCGTCGGCGCAGTACACGGCGCGCTCCAGTGCCTCGAATGCGCGCGCGTGGTCGCCGCCCAGGTCGCGTTCGAGGCTGCGGCGGATTGTCGCCAGCAACGGCGCCGCGGCCTCCCGGCACGCTTCGCCGGCGAGTTCGAGCCCGCGGGCGTGACCGTCGTGAGCCGCGAGGAACGTACGCGCGAGCTGCAGGGCGCGATCGCCCTGGTGCGAGTCGACGAGGAGGCGGACTCGTTCGAGCTGCAGGGACTCGTCGTCGTCGAGGCCGTCGCCCAGCAGGTTCTCGACGTCGATCAGTGCGGCATCCGGGTTGTCGAGGTCGGAGTTCGCCTGCAGGCGGAGCCGCCAGAGCTCCCGCCGCAGGTTGCGGTCGTGCTGCACGCTGGCGGCGTTCTCGTACATCTCGAGCTCACGGACCGCCTGGGCGGGGCGTTTCGCGGCGATCAGGGCGCGAGCCTTCGCGAGCAGGTCCTCCGCGCCGTTCGGATGGAGCAGCGCGTAGCCGACGGTCCCCGCGAGGGCGACGAGCGCCGCGGCGAACAGGATCTGCACGCTCTTCTGGAACATCGGTTTCGGTCGCGCGCCGTTATAGCTGCCCGAGGGCGGCCGGCGAGCGCGTTCCGCGACGGTCAGTGGATCGAGTGACGACGGAGTTTGTGGAACAGAGTGCTGCGGTTGATCGCGAGCAGCTTGGCGGCCTTCTCACGGTTCCCGCCGCAGTGGACGAGCGCGCGTTCGATGATCCGCCGTTCGGCGTGGGCCAGCGCGTCCCGAAGCGGCGCGAGCGGGCCGTCGGCGGGCACGAGGCCGTCTCGCGGCAGCGGGGCCGTCGCAGCGCCGATGCGTGTCGGCAGCAGCGTCGGCAGATCGTCCTGGCCGATGCTCGGACCCTTGCCGAGCACCACCGCGCGCTCGATCACGTTCTCGAGCTGGCGCACGTTGCCCGGCCACGGTGCCGCGAGCAGCGCGGCTAGGGCGGCTGGCTCGAACTGCATCTCGGAGCGGCCGTGGATCGCCGCGAAACGGCGCAGGAAGTGCTCGGCCAGTGCCGGGATGTCGCCCGGCCGTTCGCGCAGCGGCG